>NZ_CP147776.1:3068445-3682134 GCF_037300705.1 Massilia sp. W12
CCCATGCCTTGCGCCAGCGCGCAGGCGCTGCGCACTCCGGTGAATGAACCGGGGCCGGCGCCAAAAGCGATGCCGCTTAAGCTGGCAAAGTCCAGGCCGGCTTCGCGCATCACTTCTTGCACCATCGGCAAGATGGTGAGGGAATGGTTTTGCACGCCTTCGCTGGCGCGCATCAGGCAGCCGTGGGGCGTGAGTAAGGCGACTGAGGCGGTCTCAGTCGAGGTTTCGAGGGCTAAAATAGTGTGCATGGCGTTATTTTACCTTGCCCCGGGGCGAGGCCGCCACGCGCTTGCTGTGGCATGGCGCGAGCCGCGTTAGAATGCCCTGGATTTTTTGCAAAATTTGATCACGATCATGCCGGCATATACGCTTAATTCTGATACCCGGCGCCAGTTGGCGCAAACCCTGCAGCCCACGCGCTGGCTGGTGTGCGCCCTGTGCGCTGAATGGTGCTTGACCTGTAAAGCCTATGCCGCGCCGTTCGCCGCGCTGGCGCAGCGCTTTCCAGAGGTTGATTTCATCTGGGCCGATATTGAGGATGAGTCCGATTTTTTGCAAGATCCTGAAATTGACAACTTCCCCACCCTGTTGATTCAGCGCGGCGCACAGACGCTGTTTTTCGGCGTCACCCTGCCGGAAAGCGCAATCGCCGCGCGTTTGCTGGAAAATCTGCAGGCCATGAGTGAAGAGGAGCGCGCCGCGCAGGCGCTGCCCGATGCGCTGAATATATTTCAATTGCTGCAAGAATCAGAAGCAAAAAGCTGACAAGTCCGCACGCCGGCTGCGCCAAACCCACAAGCAGGGGCAGGAAGCGGCGCAACGGACTTTTGCCGGGAGCCGATTCCGGGCACAATAGACGCGCCAGCAGCAAAGCAAGGGAGAGCAAAGTGTCGAACCACGCGCCGGACCACCCAGCATTGCGTGTTTCAGCCGTCACTGCGCCACGCAGCCGCACCGGCCAGCATGGTGCTTTCGCCTATTTGTATTTACTGTATCTGTTTGCGGTTTTACTCACGCTCGGGGTCTGGCTCGGCGTCTGGCTGCAATTGCGCAACGAAACCGCGAATGCGGATGAGGATGGGCGGCTGCAAGCACAACTGGCGGTGCGCGATTTCGCCGCATATTGCAAGCTGCAATTGCAAAACGCCGACCATGCCGCCGCATTGTTTCAGGCGCTGCAAGGCGCGCAGGAACAGGCGCTCAGGCTGGATGGCTTCTGGCTCAACCGCGATCCCTTGCACACTGTCTTGAATTTTGAGCAGGCGCATTTGCGCCTCTACCATGCGCGCGGCCATTTGCTGCAACAATTCCCGGCGCAGACCGTGGAAAGCGCCCTCCCCCCTCAGTTGTTGAAAGCCTTTGCCGAGAAGCAGGCGCAGCAGCGCATCGGGCCGCGCCGCAGCGATGGCGCGCATTGGCAAATTCATTTCCTGCGCCGTTTGCAAAATGCCTCCGGGGTCTTCTCCGGCGTATTGCAAATCGGCGTCGATCCCTTTGATCTGCTCGATGAATACGCGCCGCAAGCGCCGGCGGTCAGCCTGATGCTGCGCAATATGGACAGCGGCGCGATTATCACCCGCCATCCGCAACAAACCCTGATCGAAACCGATTGGACTTTGCAAGCCCGGCCTGAAGGCGGCGCGCGCCTGCTGCGCAAAGGCGAAAACCCGGCTGCGGCCCCCACCGCCTATTTCGCGGTGCAGGATTTGCCCGGCTTCGGGGTGCAGGCGATCGCCGCGCTGCCGCGCAATTTCACGCAGCGCTACCAGCAAGCGCGCCGCCTGTATCTGGCTTTCGCCGCCTTTTTCACACTCTTGATCGGCGGCGCGGTGGCGCGCTTGCATTGGCAAACCCGGCGCATTCAGGCCAGCGAACGCGCAGCGCTGGAGGCGCAAAGCGTGCTCAGTGCGGCGGCGGAAGGTTCGCTGGATGCCTTTTACATCTTGCAGGCGGTGCGCAACGGGGCTGGCGAGGTGATCGACTTCACCATCGAGCATGTGAATCAGCGCGGGGCGCATTTGCTGGGAATGCCGGTGCAGGCGCTCAAAGGCGAGCGCTTGTGCGCGCTGCTGCCTGGCTTTAAAAAACTGGGCTATTTTGCCCAATATGTGCAGGTGCTGGAAAGCGGACAGACGCTGGAACAGGAATTTGAATTGCGCATCAAGCAAGTCAAGGCGCGCTGGCTGCATCATCAAATCGTCACCACCGGCAATGGGGTGGCGATCACAGTGCGCGACATCAGCCAGCGCAAAGAAGCAGAACAGGAGTTGCGCAACAACCGCAATTTTCTGCGCTCGCTGGTGGACAATCTGCCGGTGCTGGTGGCGGTGGCGCAAGTGCATGCCGGCGCGCAACGCTGCAGCCTGGGCAAATTGCTGGTATGGAATAAATATGCCGAGCAAATCAGCCGCGTCAGCGCGCAAGAAATGCTGGGCCAGGATCTGTCTTCAGAGCAAGCGCAACTCAATCCGGCGATAACGCGCATCATTGACCGTTTGAATGCCCTGTTGCAAGCCGGCGTTGCGGCGGAATTGACCCTGGAAGAGGAAATTCTGCACAGCGATGGCCGCATCAGCTATTTGCATTTGCTGGCCCTGTTTATTGATGACGAGCAGGGCAAACCTGAGTATTTGATGTGCATTGGCGAAGACATCAGCCTGCGCCGCCGCCATGAGCACGCATTGCGCGCCAGCCAGGCCGAATTGGCGGCAGTAAACGACGCCTCGCCGCTGGGGCTGGTGCGCGCCGATGCAAACGCCAGCTGCACCTATGTGAATAAAACATTTGAATTGATTTCCGGCCTCACGCGCGAGCAGGCGCTGGGCAATGGCTGGCTGCAGGCGGTGCATACGGATGACCGGCCGATGATAGAAAAAGCCTTGCAAAGCCTGCGCCACAATCAGGAATGGCGTCAGGGCGTCTTCCGCTTTGTGCATCAGGATGGGCGGCTGGTGTGGGCTTCTGTGAAAATCGCCGCCATCGTACTGGATGCGCGGATTGCCGGCTATGTCGGCAGCGTTGACGACATCACGCAAAGGCGTGAAGCGGAAATCGCCCTGATCGAAAGCGAAGCGCGTTTGCGCACCATCACCAACACCATGCCGGCCATGCTGGCTTACGTTGATGCGCAGGAGCATTACCGCTTCTGGAATCTGGCGTATGAGCGCGAAATCGGCATCGATATGCACAATTGCGAAGGCAAGCCGGTGCTTGAGGTGGTAGGCCCCAAGCGTTACGCGATTGTGTCGCCATATATCAAGCGCGCGCTGGCCGGCGAGACGGTGCAATATGAGGACGATGTCAGCACGCACGGCAAATTCCGCATGCTGGAATGCACCTATATTCCACAGCTGGCGCAAGATGGCAAAACGGTGTTGGGTTTTCATGTGATGCGGCATGACATCACGGCCAAAAAACTGGAAGAAATGCGTTTATTGCAATTAGCGCAACTGGATGTGCTGACCGGCCTGTCCAACCGCGCAGGATTTATGCAAAAACTGCGCGACGCCATGGCCAAGTCGCGTCAAAGCGGCGCATTAATGGCCTTGATGTTTATGGATATCGATTATTTCAAAGCGGTGAATGACACCCATGGCCATCGCGCCGGCGATTTGCTGCTGGCTGCGTTTGCCGAAAGACTGCGCCACAGCCTGCGCGCCAGCGACAGCATTGCACGCCTGGGCGGCGATGAATTCACGGTCTTGATGGAAAGCCCGGTGCGGGTGGCGGATGCGCAAATGATTGCGGAAAAAATCGTGCAGGTGATGCGCCAGCCGTTTACTTTGGACAAACTCGAACTGAAAATCTCCACCAGTCTGGGCCTGGCCTGGTTCCATGGCGGCGAGCTGACTGCGGATGCCTTGCTCAATCAGGCCGATATGATGCTGTATCAGGCCAAACGCAATGGCCGCGACACCTGGCGCATGCATGAGGCGCCGCAAATGGATGTGGAGAGCGGACATTCATAAGGACGCTGTTTGCCCGGTTTGTACGGCATTGCGCTGCGGCTGGCTTATATTGAGTCCGGCGCAAAGCGCGGCAGGGCGACAGGCGCAAGCGCTTGTGCGCCCCCTGCGGGCGGGTGGGCTGCTTTCATTCAGCGCCGCCAGCCTGTAAAACGGCGCTGGCCTCAGCCGTGCACAATCCGCATCGAGTAATCCACCGCCCGCACATCCTTGGTCAAGCCGCCGATCGAAATACGATCCACCCCGGTTTCAGCGATCGCCCGCACCGTGTCCAGATTGACCCCTCCGGAAGCCTCCAGCAAGGCGCGCGACTGGTTCATTTTGACAGCGGCGCGCATCGTTTCCTGGTCAAAATTATCCAGCAATACCGAGGTGGCGCCCGCCTCCAGCGCTTCTTGCAGCTGGGCCAGATCTTCGACTTCGATTTGCACCGGCGCACCGGATTTCAACTGCTCCGCCGCCATCAAAGACGCCGCCACCCCGCCCGCAGCGGCGATATGGTTTTCTTTGATCAAAATGCCATCATACAAACCAAGCCGCTGGTTTTGCCCGCCGCCCACGCGCACCGCGTATTTTTGCGCCAGCCGCAAACCCGGCAGGGTTTTGCGGGTGTCCAGAATCGCCGCGCGCGTGCCCTTGATCGCTTCCACATAGCGCCGCGTGGCGGTGGCCACGCCGGATAAGAGTTGCAGGAAGTTCAATGCAGAGCGCTCAGCAGTCAGCAGGCAACGGGCCGGGCCGTCGATGGTGCAGACCACGCTGTCGGCTTGCATCCAATCGCCTTCGGCATAATTCCAATGCACCTCGCTCTTGGCCCCCAGGACGCGAAACACCCCTTCAAACCAGGGCGCGCCACACAATACCGCATCCTCGCGCACAATCACGCGCGCCTGCACCACCTTGCCCTGCGGCGCCAGCATGCCGGTTAAATCGCCCGTGCCGACATCTTCCTGCAGGGCTGCTTGCAAATTCGCCTCAAACGCGGCGGCCAAGGCCGGATCAAACGGCGCAAAACGGTTTTTCAAAGTGCTCATGCCGGCCCCACTCCTTTGAATAATGCAGCCTCGGCGGCCAGATCCGGCCCGGGCTTGACTTTGGCTTTATGCGCGGCAGCGAAGTCCAGCATGCGCGTGATGCTGTGCACCGCTTGCGCGCCGATGGCCGGATCGACTTCAATCCGGTTATTTTCATTTTCCAGCACGGCAGCCAGATTGCGCAAGCCGTTCATCGCCATCCAGGGACAGTGTGCGCAACTTTTACAAGTCGCGCTGTTGCCGGCGGTCGGCGCTTCGATAAACAATTTGCCCGGCGCGGCCTGGCGCATTTTGTGCAAAATGCCATTGTCGGTGGCGACAATGAATTCGCGCGCCTCCATGGTCTGCGCCGCCTTGATCATTTGCGATGTCGAGCCGACCACATCGGCTTGCGCCACCACCGCCGCCGGCGACTCCGGATGCACCAGAATTTTGGCCTGCGGATGCTCTTTCTTGAGCAAATCCAGCTCAATCCCCTTGAACTCATCATGCACTAAGCAGGAACCCTGCCACAGCAGCATATCGGCCCCGGTCTGCTTCTGGATGTAGGAACCCAGATGTTTATCCGGCGCCCACAGGATTTTTTTGCCCTGCGCGTGCAAGTGCGCGACGATTTCCAGACCGATGGAAGACGTCACCATCCAATCCGCGCGCGCTTTCACCGCCGCGCTGGTGTTGGCGTACACCACCACGGTGCGATCCGGGTGGGCGTCGCAAAAGGCGGTGAATTCATCCGCCGGACAGCCCAGATCGAGCGAACAGGTGGCGTCCAGATCCGGCATCAGCACGGTTTTGTCAGGACTTAAGATTTTTGCAGTTTCACCCATGAAACGCACCCCCGCCACCACCAGGGTCTTGGCCGGATGGTCGCGCCCGAAGCGCGCCATTTCAAGTGAATCCGAAACGCAGCCGCCGGTTTCCTCGGCCAGATCCTGCAAAGCCGGGTCAACATAGTAATGCGCCACCAGCACCGCCTGTTTTTCCTGCAACAGGCGGCGGATTTTCTGTTTCAATTCCTGCGCCTCTTGCGCGCTTGGCGTTTCGGGTGCGCGGGCCCAGGCGTTCGCCACGCAGCTGGCGCCGGTTTCGGCCTGCATCAGCGCCTTTTCATATTCAATGGTTTTAATTGCTGGCTCATTCATGGTTCTTGCTCGCTTGGCTCAGGTTTGCCGTAGAGGCGTTGCCATTGCATCATTTTTTGCATTTTTACACTATCGGCTGATGCTTCGGGCTACAATGCTGCGCGCCATCTGCATCGATGGCGCATGGCTGAGAGTTTACCCGATTCCTTCCGCTTTCCCATGTTCAAGATGCGCCGATGCGCAAGTAAGCTGAACCGGCTTGGCCGCAGCTGGAGTTCTGGAGACGGCAGGAAGCTGGCCGCGCGCGACGGTTTTCGCGCTTGCACTTGTTATTTGCGCCGCAAGCGTTCAAGATTGGATCATGGAAACGAATGCAATTTTTGATAAGAGCGACAAAGGGCGGGAAGAGATCGTCACCCGCCAGCATCGCCTTGCGCCGCGTTTGCGCAGTCTGCTGGTGTTGGTGGATGGACGCAAAAACGCCGCCGAAATTTTGCAGCAAGTGGCAGGGCTTGGTTTGAATCAAGCCAGTCTGGATGAATTATACGAAGCCGGCTTTATCGAGCCGGCAGCCGGCGCCAGCGCCCTGCCGCCACCCCTGCCCTCGCCCAGTCTCGCCCCGCAAGCCCAACACATCGCCCCCCCCGCGCCCAAACCGGAAAGCGCCGCGCCGGAAGGCTTGATCGGCGCCGAACAATTGCTGGCGCTGCAAAGTTTTCTCAGCACCACCATCAAAAACACACTGGGTTTGCGCGGCTTCACCTTGCAGCTCAAGGCTGAGCGCGCCGCCAGCCTGCAGGATTTCCGCGAATTGCGCAAAACCTATATCGACGCCATCACCAAGTCCAAGGGAAAGGAGATGGCGCAGGCGCTGGCGGATAAATTTGATGTGCTGCTGAAACAGGCTGCGGCTTCAATCCGCGTATAAAGCCTTCAGGGCGTACCCGATTGCGTCGCCTTGTACGCGCCGCAGCCGATAAAAATATCGTCCACCCGTTCGATATAGCTGGTTTTGATTTCCTGCGCCTTGGTCAGCGGATGCGGCCATTTATAATCGACCCAGCCGGCCCCTTGCGGGCTGTTGGCCAATTCAATAAATGCGCGGATGATCAATTTGCCATCCGCATCACGCATATCCAGCACATTTTTTCCCAACATCTTCGGATTATTGCCATGCACCAGCTGGATGCCGTCGCCTTTGAGATGGAAGGCGAACAGATATAAATCGCCTTTCACAAAAGCCCCTTGCGGATCATTAAAGCGCGCGAACGCTTTTTCCTTGCCATGTTCACGGTAATAGCTGATGGCGCGCTTGACCATGGCCTTCGCCTGCTCGGGTGTGCTGCGCACTGCTTGCGCACTGGCGTGAGGCAGCATGCAACTAAACAGCAAGGCGATGCAATACAAGCGCCATGCGGTAAAAGGGAATGACATAAACGCTCCGGCAGATTTGATGCGGAAAATATAGCAGAAGCAGAATGCCGCTTTGTCGTGCCGGGCATAATTTTTTTACTTTCCTTGTCTGAGCAAAGCGCTTGAAAGGGAGTAAATCCGATACACTGAATACCTCACATGACCGGCCAGCACCTGACGATGCGCTACATCCGACGCCTGCACCTTATCGCCAGTATCATGCTGCTTGCGCTATGCCTGCATACGCGGGCGGATGTTATTCGCACTCTGCGCTTTGAACTCTTGCAAATTGATGCGGCGCTGGCGACTGAAACGGTGACAGCGATTACCCAGGATCGCTACGGTTTTATCTGGCTGGGCTCAGAAAACGGATTGCGCCGTTACGACGGCTTTCAGATCAAACACTATAAAGCGCAAAAAAACACCCCCGGTCATTTGCAAAATCATTGGATCAATGTTTTGCAAGTCGATCATGACGGCGTATTGTGGGTCGGCACGCGCGGCGGCCTGCACCGCTACAATCCCAACAGCGACACTTTTACTCTGTTACAACCGCCAAATCCAGGCCTGCGCAGCAAAGGCCATTTGCAAATCAATGCGATTTTGCCGGAGTTTGGCAAAGGTTTGTGGCTGGGCACCGGCGATGGCTTGCAATATCTGGATATTTTGAGCGGCAATTTTCGCAGCTTCGCCCACCAGCCCGGGCAGTTGAACGGCCCCTCCGATAACCAGATCCACGCCCTGGCGTATGACCGCGAAGGCGGCATCTGGATCGGCAGCAATGCCGGCCTGGATCGCTACTTGCCGCAAATCAATCAATTTCAGCATTACAGCATGCTGCGCAACGCCCAGGACGACCCCAAACGCAATCAGGTGCATGCCCTGAGTTTGGACCAGAATAATGTCTTGTGGATAGGCGCAATTGGCGGTCTGGAAGCCTGGCAACTGAGAAATGGCGAGCCGCAGCGGCGCCGTTTTGGTCAGGCCGAAGGATTACCGGCAGGCTGGATCACTTCCCTGTTGCAAGACGCCCAGGGATCTATGTGGATAGGCAGTTTTGAAGGCTTATATCTGTGGGACAGCAAAGAAAAACACTTCCACCCATACCGCAATCTGCCAGACGATCCGCTCAGTCTGCCTGATAACCGCATCGCCAGCCTGTTTCAGGATCGCCAGGGGGTGTTATGGGTCAGCCCATGGTTCTCCGGAGTGGCGCGCAGCGATCTGGCCAGCGGCGGGTTTACCAGCCACAGTAAAAGCGCATTTCTGCCACAGGGCCTCAAAGACAATAATGTCACCGCAATCACTCGCGATATTGCGGGTGGAACCTGGTTAGGCGGAGGCGCAGGCCTGCATCAGATAAACGGTTCCGGCATATTCCGCCATCTGCCTTTGCCAGCCGGCAATGATGAAGACGCGGCGCGCAAAGTGAATGACATCAAATGCCAGCCCGGCCCCCTGTGCTGGATCGCCAGCGGCGATGGTTTGCTCAGCTTCAACCCCGCCACTATGCAATTTTCCAAACGCATGCGGCCAGGCGCCAATGAAGAGCAAAACTTCATCCGCAAAGTCTTGCCGCAAAACGATGGTCAGATCTGGCTGGGCACACGCGGCGGCTTGCTGCGTTACGATCCGCTTAAAGATAAAAAAGAACTTTTCACGCACCATCCGGGGCAAGCCGGCTCACTCTCTGACAATCTGGTGCGCGATTTATTGCGCGACAGCCAGGGCCGCCTGTGGGTCGGCACATTTGATGGTCTGAATCTGTTTTTACCGAATGAAAACCGGTTTATCCATTTCAAACATGAAGCCGCCGATCCCTTCAGTCTGGCCAATAATCACATCACGTTTTTGCTGGAAGACAAGCGTGGCCGCATCTGGGTCGGCAATGACGCCGGCGTGCAGCGTATGGAATTCAGCAGCAGCGGCAAGCCCTTGTTCCGCAAGCTCAGCCTCAACATGCCGCGCAAAGCCGCCTACGCCATGTTGGAAGACAAGGATGGCCATTTCTGGATCAGTCATGAGCATGGCGTGGCGCGCTTGAATCAGGTCAGTGACAATTACCAGAATTACACAGCGGCAGATGGATTGAGCCGGGGCAGCTTCAGCCTTGGCGCAGCGCTGGCGGGGCCGGACGGCGTGTTTTATTTTGGCAGTGAAAGCGGCGGCCTGACCGAATTTTTGCCCGGCATGATACGCAAAAACCCGCATCCGCCCCAGGTCGTGATCACAGCGGTGCATGTCAATCAACAGCTGCTGCAACAAGGCAATGAAAAAGCCGGCCTGCAGCTCAATGAAGCACCCTATCAAACGCGCCATCTGCGCCTGAGCAGCAACCATGTGCAGCTGGCGCTGGAATTTTCCGCCTTGCATTTCGCCAATCCCGCCGCCAACCGTTACACCTATATTCTGCAGGGATACGAGCGCGACTGGCGCAATACTGACGCAAAAAACCGGCGCGCCGAGTATGCCAATCTGCCCGCCGGCGAATACACCTTCATTGTGCGCGCGGCGAATAAAGACGGCTTATGGGAAGACAGCGGCGCCAGCATGCGCATCACCGTGCGTCCGCCGCTGTGGCGCAGCTGGTGGTTTTTGCTCAGTCTGGGCACATTGTGCATCCTGCTGGCGCTGGCGATCTACCGCCGGCGCATGAACAGCTTTGCACGCCAGCGCCGCGAGCTGGAGCAGCAGGTGGAAATCCGCACTGCGGAAGTGATTCAGCAAAAACAATTGGTGGAGCGGCAAAAGCGCGAAACCGAACTTAAAAATGATTTGCTGCACCAGCAAAAATATGAGCTGGAAAGAGAAAAAGAAAACGTCGAACTGGCGCATCACAATTTATCGGTGCTGAGTGAAATCGGGCGTGAAATCACCGCCACGCTGGATCGCAACGCCATCATGCAAAGCGCCTACACCCATATTCAAGGGCTGTTGGACGCCACCGCCTTCGCCATCTATCTGTTAGACCAGGACAAGGGCAGACTGGTGCTGCATTTCCAGGTCGCACCGCCCGGTTTGCAACTCGATGAGCAAATCGCCAGTGATGATTTGCTCTCCAGCGCAGCGCGCGCCTTGCGCGAGCAGCGCGAAATCACACTAGACTTGCAGGAATGCGAAGCCTGCGGGCAAATGCAATCGCAAATGTATGCTCCACTGTCCACCGGCAAGCAGCATTTGGGCGTGATGAGCATCCTCTCGCGCCTGCCGCACGCCTACAATGCGCGCGAGCAACTCATCTTCCGCACCTTGTGCGCCTATGTTGCGATTGCGCTGGAAAACGCCGGCGCCTTTGAAAAACTGGAAGATGCGCTGCAAACCCTGCGCACCACCCAATTGCAGATGGTGCAACAGGAAAAAATGGCTTCGCTCGGCACCCTGACCGCCGGGGTGGCGCATGAAATCAACAACCCGGCCAATTTCGCCCACGTCGGCGCGCAGGCTCTGGCGCTGGATCTGGAGCGCTTCCGCCATTTTCTGCTGGAGTTAGCCGGCGCAGATGCTGAGCAGGAAGTGTTGCAAAGCCTGAATCAGCGCATTGATCAACTTTCCAAGCAGATCGGCACCATTATCGAAGGCACCACCCGCATCAAAAATCTGGTGCTGGACTTGCGCACCTTTTCGCGGCTGGACCAGGCCAGCAAGAAGAGCGTGGCGATCGGCGACAGCCTGCTGTCCACCGTCAACCTGGTACGCACCGAATATGCGCAAAGCACGGAAATCCAATGCCGGCTTGAAGCCAATCCGGTGCTCGAATGCTTCCCGGCGGAACTCAATCAAGTGTTTATGAACCTGATTGTCAACGCCTGTCAGGCGATTCAAGCCAAACAACGCCGGCAACCGACGCCGGGACGCGGGCATTTACGCATCGCCAGCCGGATTGCCGGCGGCTGGCTGGAAATTGATTTTGAAGACGATGGTGAGGGAATTCCGCCACAAGTCATGGCGCATATCTTTGAACCTTTCTACACTACAAAGAACGTGGGCGAAGGCACCGGCCTGGGTTTATCGATCTCCTTTGGCATTATCGAAAAACATCAGGGCAATATTTCGGTGCGCTCGACCCCGGGGTCGGGCAGTTGCTTCACGCTACGCCTGCCATTGGCCGGTTCGGAATCTGGCGCAGTTACAAAAGGATAGAACAGCATGGCCTTATTTAAACGGGAAAAATTGCAGCAATTGCAAGAAATGCAGAGCAAAAGCGCCGATCTTCCGCTCATCCTGCTGGTGGATGACGAAGATGCGAATTTGCGCGTGATGCGCCAGATACTGGAACAGGATTATCAATTGATCTGCCACAACAGCGCCGCACAGGCGCTGCAATGGCTGCAAAACCAAGTCGATTTGCGCAATCTGGCGGTGATCATCAGCGATCAGCGCATGCCAGGCATGAGCGGGGTCGATTTTTTACAGCAAAGCATCGCCCTGGCCCCGGATGCCAACCGCATCATCGTCACCGGCTTTTCCGATATCGGCGCGATTATCGACTCCATCAACCGGGCCGAAATCTACCGCTACATTGTGAAGCCGTTTGACACCCAGGACTTTCAAATGACGGTCAAGCGCACCGTCGAAACCTGGCAGATGCGCTGCCAGCTCAAACGCTTTCAACAAGAGCTGGAGGAAAAGGTGGCGCTGCGCACGGCCGAGCTGGCGCAAAAAAATCTGGAATTGGAACGCACCAACCGCGCCTTGCAGGAAGCCAGCCTGACCGACCCGCTGACCGGATTGCGCAACCGCCGTTTCCTGCTGCAACAAATGGACGCTGACGCCGCCATCATCCTGCGCCGCCATGAGGAATGCATCAAACTGCAGCAAACGCCGCCGGCGGACGCCGATCTGGTGTTTTTCATGGTCGATCTGGATCACTTCAAACAGGTCAACGATGTGTATGGCCACGCCGCCGGCGACAGCGTGCTGGTGCAGATGCGCGAGCGCTTGCAGCAAGTGTTCCGCGAATCGGATTATCTGGTGCGCTGGGGCGGCGAGGAATTTCTGGTGGTGGCGCGCGCCACCCGGCGCAGCGACGCGGCGCAGCTGGCCGAACGCATGTGCGAAACCATCGCAAATCAGGATTTTCATTTACAAGACGGCTTGCGCATCCGCAAAACCTGCTCCGTCGGCTTTGCCTGCCTGCCCTTCCTGCTGCGCCACCCGCAACACTTCACCTGGGCCCAGGTGGCAGACCTGGCGGATCAGGCGCTGTATATGGCCAAACGGCGTGGCCGCAATACCTGGGTTGGCCTGTATGAAGACCGGGTGCGGCCTGAACCGGATTTATTTCAGCGACTGCAAGGCGACATCGAACACGCCATCGCCAGCGGCCTGCTGCAATCTGTACAACGTCAAACCACGCCTGCTCAGGAAGAAGGAGAGATGCAATGAGCCTGTTCGACGCCGCCCGCCTGCCCGTCACGCAATCCGATGCGAGCGCGCCTGTTGCCGCACGCCGCAGGATTTTGCTGATAGATGACGAAGACGCCAATTTGCGCGCCATGCAAAGCGTGTTGCAGGATGAATATGAGATTTTGTGCGCCCATGATGGCGCGCAGGCCTTGGCGCTGCTGCAGGAATTGCCGGCGCAACATCCGGTCGCGGTGATCATCAGCGACCAGCGCATGCCGCATTGCAGCGGGGTGGAAGTGCTGCGCCAGAGCCAGCGCATCACGCCGCACACAATCCGCATCATCGTCTCCGGCTATTCCGATCTGGACGCCATCATCGCCTCAATCAACCGCGCCGAAGTCTGGAAATTCATCAGCAAGCCGTTTGACGCACGCCAATTGCAAGACACCGTGCGGCAAGCGATCAGCCTGTTTGAACAAAGCTTGCAGCAGATCAGCCATTACCAGGATTTGCAATCGCAAATTCAGGCCCAGGGCGAAGAATTGACGCGCAAGCAGGAAGAATTGGAGCAGGCCCGGCAGCGCCTGGCTGAACTCGATATCAGCGACGCCCTGACCGGCTTGCGCAACCGCCGTTTTTTACAGCAGCGCATAGAGGCAGACCTGTCTGTCACGCTGCGCCGGCATGAGGAATGGCTGCGGCGCGGCAAGCCGGGCCGCCTGCTGGACGTGGATCTGGTGTTTTTCCATCTGCGCCTGGAGGGCATGCAAAACCTGGTGCAGCAATACGGCGCGGCAGCCGGCGATGCGGTCTTGCAGCAAATGCGCCAGCGCCTGCAACAAGTGTTTCGCGAATCGGATTACCTGATGCGCTGGGACGATACCGAATTCCTCTGCCTGGCGCGCGCCACCAACCGCAGCGACGCCGGGGTGCTGGCTGAACGCATCCGGCATGCCGTCAGCAGCCAGCGCTTTGCCCTGCAGCAGGGGCAAAGTGTGAGCATGAGCAGCGCAATCGGCTTCGCCGCCTGGCCGTTTATTGAAGACCTGCCGCGCGCGCTCAGCTGGGAACAAACCGTACAGCTGGCGCAACAAGCCGGCGCGCTGGCGCTGGCGCATGGTGAAAATGCCTGGGCCGGTTTATATGCGCTTGAAAACGCCGGCGATGCGGCGATCCTCCAGGCGCTGCACGAAGCAAGCGCGCTGGCGCATTGCGGACAACTGCAGCTGGTGTACAGCATCGCCGCATCGGAACGCTGATACTGGAAATCAGGCCCTGCTTACAGGGTGACATACTTCAATTACCTTATATTTCCCCTCGGCAACATAATCACTTTTTTACACTGTGCTGCACTGTCCCAACCGTGCAGCACGCCGTAACAAAAATTGCACCGCAACCCGAACCAAAGCAGTTGAAATAAAATAGATATTTAAAAATATATTTGTCCAAAAAAATCTTAACTTTCTCATTCTTTTCGCGCAAATCTAAAAGCGGGAATTCTTTCATTTCAAAATAAAACATGCATATATCTTTTAAAAAGATATATGCAATTACACAAAGTAAACATTTTGTTTCTAATTTTTCCAGCGTGAAACATATTGACAGAACACGCCAACAGGAATATAAAGTCATCGGTTGTTTTTATTGATATCCAATAAAAACAGCGGCAGTCAAAGCAGCACAAAATAAATGGAGATAGTTGTTCGCAGATTCAGGCATATAAACTCCGCCTGGATTCCCCCTGCACGCAACAAACAGCCAGCCGAACCCGGATCAACAGGAAAAGACCTTGCCGCCCTGCGCATGCAAGCCGGCTCAGGTCATGCCTGCTATGTTCAGCCAGCCCAGATACTAGACACAAGCTTATGATAACAATAGAAAATCGCCCATCCTTTACCGCAGTCCCTGGCGACTGCGCATTACGGATACCAGACTGCGCGCCATATGCCGGCAGCAGGCATATTCACGCGATACGTTTCAGCCAAACTTTATAAGCGGCTTAAGCGAAAAGCTGAATTTCCATTCTGTTAATTGCAGCGTCCAATCAGCGAATTCCGGTGCTTTTCCTCAAATCTCCTTCATTTATTTGAATGAGATCTGATTTCCCGTATTCAGTTTGATTCAGACCATTGCATTAGATATCTGCGCCTTTTTAAAAGTGCCGCAGTGGCGTAACTCGTCCAAACAAAGTAACGCCATTTATTTTTTGCGCAATTGAATGGCGGCATTCTCCGCACAGTTAAACCAGGTGTATTCCAGGCTGGAATGCTTTGAATCCTTTTTGTCAGATAAAACATAAGATGAACCAGCAACCCGCTCTGCCATCTTGCATCACTGCAGCAATTGATGGCCCGCAATTGGCAATCCCGGCGCTCAGCCTGCACCGCCTGTTTTTACAACGCGCAGAAGGCAATCCCGATGCGCCCGCCTTATTGGATGGGGCGGCGCAATGCAGTTATGGGCAATTGCAGCAAAAAGTACTCAGTCTGGCCCACGCGCTGCGCGCGCAAGGGGCCGGGCCGGGGCAAAGGGTGGCGGTATGCGCGTTGCGCGGCATGGATTTGATCAGCGCCTTGCTGGCGGTGCTGGCCACCGGCGCCGCCTATGTGCCGCTGGACCCGGAATGGCCGCAAGAGCGCTTGCAATGGATTTTGCAAGACAGCCAGGCGCAAATTCTGTTATGCGCCGGACTGGATTGCGCACAGCCGCACAGCCTGCCGCAAAAACTCTTGCAAGCGCATGCCTGCCGCCTGTTTGACTTGGGCGCATTTGACTGGGCTGCAGCAAACAGCGCCGCCCTGCCGGCTGTCAACGCACAAGACAGCGCCTATCTGATCTACACCTCCGGCTCGACCGGACGCCCGAAAGGGGTCGAAATCACACATGGCAATGCGGTCAACTTCATCGTATGGGCGCAACACGCCTTCCCCACCCTGGCGCAGGAATGCACAGCCTTCGTCACATCAGTCAATTTCGATCTCTCGATCTTTGAAATTTTCGCCCCGCTGGCCGCGGGCGGACGGGTGCGCATCTTCGCCAATGCGATTGCGCTGGCCGATGGCGCGCACGATGTCAGCCTGCTCAACACCGTTCCCTCGGCGCTGGCGGCTCTATTGGAGCTGGGCGCGCTGCCGCCAGCAGTGCACAACGTCAATCTGGCCGGCGAACCGCTCAAAGCGCAGCTGGCGCAACGCCTGTTTGCCGAAACCCCGGTGCGCACCCTGTGCAATCTGTATGGCCCGAGCGAAACCACGACCTACTCCACCTGGGTCAAGATGGAGCGTACTCAAGGCTTTGCGCCGCACATCGGCCAACCCATCGCCAACACCCGGATTTACCTGTTGGACGAAGCGCGCCAGCCGGTGGCGCCGGGCCAGATCGGCGAAATCTGGATTGGCGGCGCAGGCGTGGCGCGCGGCTACTTCGGCCAGCCCGCGCTGAGCAGCGAGCGCTTTGTGGCCGATCCGCAGCAAGCCGGCGCGCAAATCTATAAAACCGGCGACCGTGGCCGCATCCTGCCTGATGGCAATCTGGAATATCTGGGGCGCAATGACTTTCAGCTCAAAATCCGGGGCTTTCGCATAGAGCCGGGTGAAATCGAAGCGCGCATTGCTGAATTGCCGCAGATTCGCGAAGTGGCGGTGGACGCCTGCCCGGATGCAGCAGGAGAAATGCGGCTGGCCGCCTGGTATTCCCTGCGCAACGGGGCCGCAGCGCCGAGCCAGGCCGCATTGCGCGCCCACTTGCAAGACAAATTGCCGCACTGGATGCAACCATCCGCCTGGCTGTGCCTGGCTGCGCTGCCGCAAACCCCGAATGGCAAGCTGGACCGCAAAGCACTGCCGCCGCCCGACTTCAAACAAGTCATGCAAGGCAGCCAGGCCCGTGGCCCGCGCGAGGAATTGCTGGCGGCGATTGTGTGCGCATGCCTGCGCCTGCCGGCCATCACACGCGAAGCCAATCTGTTTACGCTCGGCATGCACTCGCTGCAAGCGCTGCAAGTGCTGGGCAAGATCTGGCGCGCCTGCGGCGTCAAACTGCAGCCGGCGGACATACAAACGGCGCCCAGCATTGCAGAATTGGCAAACCTGCTGGAACAGCGCGCAGCGCATGCCGCCGCCACGCCGCCCGCGCTGCAAGCCAATCTGGCGCGCCAGCCCGGCCAGCCGCTGCACGCCCCGGCCACCCCGGAGCAGCAACGCCTGTTTTTCATTCAACAGATGCAAACCGGCAGTCAGGCATATCACCTGAGCCTGGGTTTTGCACTGCAAGGCGCGCTCGATGTGGCGGCGCTGGAGCGGGCTTATGCGCAATTGCAAACGCGGCACGCCAGCTTGCGCACCGTGTTTGCGCTGCATGATGGCGCCGTGCAACAAATCATTCTGCCGCAAGGCGCTGCCAGCCTGCGCCAGCACGATTTGCGCGAGCTGCCGGCAGCGCAACGCCAAGCGCAGGCCGCACAACTGGCGCAAGCCAGCGCCGCCGCCGCTTACGATCTGGGGCAAGGGCCTTTAGTCCGCCTGTTATTGCTGCGCCTGGATCACAGCGCATGGGAATTACATCTGCAACAACACCACATCATTTCCGATGGCTGGTCACAGCAGCTGTTATTGCAAGATCTGGCGGCGTTTTATCAAGCCGCACTGAGCGGCGCCGCGCCCGCGCTCAACCCCGCGCCGCTGGATATGGCTGACTATGCCTGCTGGCGCGCGCAGCAGGACAGCAGCGCCGGCCTGGCCTATTGGCGCCAGACGTTGGAAGGTGCGCCGGCCCTGCTCGACATGCCGCTCGACTTCCCGCGCCCGGCGCAACAGGATCACCAGGGCGCCAGCCTGCCGCTGCAATTCGACGCCGCCCTGGTGGCCGCACTGCAAACCCGCGCCGAAAGCCAGGGACTGACCCTGTACATGCTCTTGCTGGCGGCCTGGGCCGCGCTGCTGGCGCGCTATTCCGGGCAGGATGAAGTGGTGATCGGCGCACCCGCCGCCAACCGCGCCTTGCCCGAACTGGAACAGATCAGCGGCTTTTTCGCCAACACCATCGCCCTGCGCATCAGCCTGCAAGACGATCCCACCTTCGCCGCCCTGCTGCAACACTGCCGCAGCCAATTGTGGGGCGCGCTGGCGCATCAGGACGTGCCGTTTGACAGCGTGGTGCAAGCGCTGCGCCCGCTGCGCAGTCTGGCGTATAACCCGCTGTTCCAAACCATGCTCTCGCTTAACAGCAGCGCTGAGGCCAGCCTGCCGCCGCTGCCTGGCCTCAGCAGCCGCGCCCTGCCGCCCTGCGCCAGCGCGGCGATGTTTGACTTGTCCCTGCATCTGGAGCAGGACGGGGCCGGCATCCATGGCGAATTGAGTTACGCCAGCGCACTCTTCAAACCCGGGAGCGCGGCGCGCCTGGCCCACTCGTTTAGCGTCTTGCTGCGCGCCATGGCGCAAGCCGAAACGGCCCTGCTGCGCATCTCCGCCCTGCCGCTGCTCGATCAAGCCGCGCGCCAAGAAGTCTTGTATGACTTTAATCAAACCAGTCTGGCGTTCCCGCAGCAAGCCTGTCTGCACCACTTATTTGAAGCCAGCGTGGCGCGCCAGCCGCAGGCGATTGCGCTCTTGCATCAAACACAAAGCTACAGCTATGAAACCCTCAACCGCATGGCCAACCGCGTCGCCCATGCTCTGCTGGCGCTGGGTATTCAGGCTGATACGCGGATTGCGCTGTGCTGTCCGCGCACCCCGCACTTAGCCGCCGCCCTGCTGGGGATTTTGAAAGCCGGGGCCGCCTATGTGCCGCTGGATATCGACTATCCGCCGCAACGCCTGGCGCATATGCTGACGGACAGTCAGACGCGCGCCTTGCTGCATGCCGGCGCCCTGCCCGCCGCGCTGGAACAGGAATTCAGCCCTGCGCTGAACACTCTGCCGCGCATTGACTTACTCGCCCTGCTGGAAGAAGCAAGCGTCCCGGCGCAAGAACACAATCCGGCCCTGCCGCTTGACGCCAGCCAGCTGGCTTACATCATCTACACCTCCGGCTCCACCGGCAAATCCAAGGGGGTGGCGATTGAACACCGGCAGGCGGTGAATTTTGTCAGCTGGAGCCGGCAAGCCTTCCCGCATCTGGGACAGGAAACCGTGCTGTTTGCGACATCCATCAATTTTGATCTGTCCATTTTTGAATTTTTCGCCACCCTGGCCGCCGGTGGCCGTGTGCGCCTGTTGCGCAATGCGCTCGACATCGCCAGCGCAGGCCAGGACGGCACTCTGATTAACAGCGTCCCCTCAGCGCTGGCCGCGCTGGCCGATATCGATGGCATTCCACCCGGCGTGCACACCATCAACCTGGCCGGCGAACCCTTGAAACAAGCCCTGGTGCAACGCATGTTCGCCAGCAGCCGGGTGCAGCGCATTTGCAATCTGTACGGCCCGAGCGAAACCACGACCTATTCCACCTGGTGTGAAATGGATCGCGCCAGCGGCTTTGTCAGCCATATCGGCAAACCGCTGGCGAATACCCAAATCTATATTCTGGACAGCCAAATGCAGCCGGCCCCGGTCGGCGTGGTCGGCGAGATGTGGATTGGCGGCGACGGGGTTGCGCGCGGCTATCTGCTGCGTCCCGATTTGAGCGCCGAGCGCTTCCTGGACAATCCTTTCGCGCCTGGCCGTCTGTATAAAACCGGCGACCTGGGACGCTGGCGCGCCGATGGCAATCTGGATTATCTGGGACGCAATGATTTCCAGGTCAAGATTCGCGGCTTCCGCATTGAGCCGGGCGAAATCGAAGCGCGTCTGGCCGAGCTGCCGCAGGTGCGTGACGCGGTGGTGCTGGCGCGCGCAGATGCGCCAGGCGATATGCGTCTGGTGGCGTATCTGACCGCCGCCAGCGGCCAGCAACTTGAGGCGGCGGCCTGCCGCGCCCATCTGGCCGCCCATCTGCCGGAATTCATGCTGCCCTCCGCCTTTGTGCTGCTCGATACCCTGCCTTTGACGCCAAATGGCAAGCTGGATCGGAAAGCGCTGCCGGCGCCGGATTATGCGCAACTCGCCGCCCGCAGCCAAGACGCGCCGCCGCAAGGTGAAATCGAAAACGCGCTGGCGCAGATTTTTTGCCGCGTGCTGCAGCTGCCGCAAATCAGCCGCCACGCCAG
Source organism: Massilia sp. W12 (assembly GCF_037300705.1). Lineage (NCBI taxonomy): Bacteria > Pseudomonadati > Pseudomonadota > Betaproteobacteria > Burkholderiales > Oxalobacteraceae > Massilia > Massilia sp. W12. The sequence continues at coordinate 3,088,430 of NZ_CP147776.1, forward strand.
TTTCTTTGAACTGGGCGGACATTCTCTGCTGGCCTTGCAATTGCTCAATCAAATCGGGCGCGCCTTTGGCCTGAGTTTGAACGTGCGCCAGCTATTTGAAGCGCCCAGCGTAGCGCAACTGGCCCAGCTGCTGCCCGGCGCGCGGGCATCCCTGCCGCCGCTGCAAGCCGTGCCGCGCCAGCCCGGTCAAGCCCTGCACGCGCCCGCCACCGCAGAACAGCAACGCCTGTTTTTCATTCAACAGATGCAAACCGGCAGTCAGGCATATCACCTGAGCCTGGGTTTTGCACTGCAAGGCGCGCTCGATGTGGCGGCGCTGGAGCGGGCTTATGCGCAATTGCAAACGCGGCACGCCAGCTTGCGCACCGTGTTTGCGCTGCATGATGGCGCCGTGCAACAAATCATTCTGCCGCAAGGCGCTGCCAGCCTGCGCCAGCACGATTTGCGCGAGCTGCCGGCAGCGCAACGCCAGGCTCAGGCCGCACAACTGGCGCAAGCCAGCGCCGCCGCCGCTTACGATCTGGGGCAAGGGCCTTTAGTCCGCCTGTTATTGCTGCGCCTGGATCACAGCGCATGGGAATTACATCTGCAACAACACCACATCATTTCCGATGGCTGGTCACAGCAGCTGTTATTGCAAGATCTGGCGGCGTTTTATCAAGCCGCACTGAGCGGCGCCGCCCCCGCGCTCAACCCCGCGCCGCTGGATATGGCTGACTATGCCTGCTGGCGCGCGCAGCAGGACAGCAGCGCCGGCCTGGCCTATTGGCGCCAGACGCTGGAAGGAGCGCCGGCCCTGCTCGACATGCCGCTCGACTTCCCGCGCCCGGCGCAACAGGATCACCAGGGCGCCAGCCTGCCGCTGCAATTCGACGCCGCCCTGGTGGCCGCACTGCAAACCCGCGCCGAAAGCCAGGGACTGACCCTGTACATGCTCTTGCTGGCGGCCTGGGCCGCGCTGCTGGCGCGCTATTCCGGGCAGGATGAAGTGGTGATCGGTGCGCCCGCCGCCAACCGCGCCTTGCCCGAACTGGAACAGATCAGCGGCTTTTTCGCCAACACCATCGCCCTGCGCATCAGCCTGCAAGACGATCCCACCTTCGCCGCCCTGCTGCAACACTGCCGCAGCCAATTGTGGGGCGCGCTGGCGCATCAGGACGTGCCGTTTGACAGCGTGGTGCAAGCGCTGCGCCCGCTGCGCAGTCTGGCGTATAACCCGCTGTTCCAAACCATGCTCTCGCTTAACAGCAGCGCTGAGGCCAGCCTGCCGCCGCTGCCTGGCCTCAGCAGCCGCGCCCTGCCGCCCTGCGCCAGCGCGGCGATGTTTGACTTGTCCCTGCACCTGGAGCAGGACGGGGCCGGCATCCATGGCGAATTGAGTTACGCCAGCGCACTCTTCAAACCCGAGAGCGCGGCGCGCCTGGCCCATTCGTTTAGCGTCTTGCTGCGCGCCATGGCGCAAGCCGAAACGGCCCTGCTGCGCATCTCCGCCCTGCCGCTGCTCGATCAAGCCGCGCGCCAAGAAGTCTTGTATGACTTTAATCAAACCAGTCTGGCGTTCCCGCAGCAAGCCTGTCTGCACCACTTATTTGAAGCCAGCGTGGCGCGCCAGCCGCAGGCGATTGCGCTCTTGCATCAAACACAAAGCTACAGCTATGAAACCCTCAACCGCATGGCCAACCGCGTCGCCCATGCTCTGCTGGCGCTGGGTATTCAGGCTGATACGCGGATTGCGCTGTGCTGTCCGCGCACCCCGCACTTAGCCGCCGCCCTGCTGGGAATTTTGAAAGCCGGGGCCGCCTATGTGCCGCTGGATATCGACTATCCGCCGCAACGCCTGGCGCATATGCTGGCGGACAGTCAGGCGCGCGCCTTGCTGCATGCCGGCGCCCTGCCCGCCGCGCTGGAACAGGAATTCAGCCCTGCGCTGAACACTCTGCCGCGCATTGACTTACTCGCTCTGCTGGAACAAGCAAGCGTCCCGGCGCAAGAACACAATCCGGCCCTGCCGCTTGACGCCAGCCAGCTGGCTTACATCATCTACACCTCCGGCTCCACCGGCAAATCCAAGGGGGTGGCGATTGAACACCGGCAGGCGGTGAATTTTGTCAGCTGGAGCCGGCAAGCCTTCCCGCATCTGGGACAGGAAACCGTGCTGTTTGCGACATCCATCAATTTTGATCTGTCCATTTTTGAATTTTTCGCCACCCTGGCCGCCGGTGGCCGTGTGCGCCTGTTGCGCAATGCGCTCGACATCGCCAGCGCAGGCCAGGATGGCACCCTGATTAACAGCGTCCCCTCAGCGCTGGCCGCGCTGGCCGATATCGATGGCATTCCACCCGGCGTGCACACCATCAACCTGGCCGGCGAACCCTTGAAACAAGCTCTGGTGCAACGCCTGTTCGCCAGCAGCCGGGTTCAGCGCATTTGCAATCTGTACGGCCCGAGCGAAACCACGACCTATTCCACCTGGTGTGAAATGGATCGCGCCAGCGGCTTTGTCAGCCATATCGGCAAACCGCTGGCGAATACCCAAATCTATATTCTGGACAGCCAAATGCAGCCGGCCCCGGTCGGCGTGGTCGGCGAGATGTGGATTGGCGGCGACGGGGTTGCGCGCGGCTATCTGCTGCGTCCCGATTTGAGCGCCGAGCGCTTCCTGGACAATCCTTTCGCGCCTGGCCGTCTGTATAAAACCGGCGACCTGGGACGCTGGCGCGCCGATGGCAATCTGGATTATCTGGGACGCAATGATTTCCAGGTCAAGATTCGCGGCTTCCGCATTGAGCCGGGCGAAATCGAAGCGCGTCTGGCCGAGCTGCCGCAGGTGCGTGACGCGGTGGTGCTGGCGCGCGCAGATGCGCCAGGCGATATGCGTCTGGTGGCGTATCTGACCGCCGCCAGCGGCCAGCAACTTGAGGCGGCGGCCTGCCGCGCCCATCTGGCCGCCCATCTGCCGGAATTCATGCTGCCCTCCGCCTTTGTGCTGCTCGATACCCTGCCTTTGACGCCAAATGGCAAGCTGGATCGGAAAGCGCTGCCGGCGCCGGATTATGCGCAACTCGCCGCCCGCAGCCAAGACGCGCCGCCGCAAGGTGAAATCGAAAACGCGCTGGCGCAGATTTTTTGCCGCGTGCTGCAGCTGCCGCAAATCAGCCGCCACGCCAGTTTCTTTGAACTGGGCGGGCATTCTCTGCTGGCCTTGCAATTGCTCAATCAGCTCAAGCAATACGGCCTGTCTGTCACGCTGCGCGAATTATTCGCCGCGCCCGACGTGGCGCAGTTAGCCCGGCTGGCGCAAAGCAATCGCGTCAGCCAAACCGCGGCAGCGCTGGCGCCGCTCAAGCGCCTGGGACGCCAGCGCGCGCCGGCCAGCGCCGCCCAGCAACGCTTGTGGTTTATGCATCAATTGCAAGGCGACAGCCTGGCGTATCACCTGCCGCTGTGCTTCAGCCTGCAGGGCGCGCTGGATGTGGCGGCCTTGCAAAGCGCCTGTGACACTCTGTGCGCGCGGCATGAGATTTTGCGCACCACTTTTATGGAACAGGATGGGCGCGCCTGGCAAGTGGCGCAGCCCGCTGGCGCAGCCGATTTTACCTGCCTGACGGTGAGCGCAGACAGCCTGAGCGGGGCCGCAGCAGAGGCCGATACGCTGCTGGCGCAATTGTGCCGGCAAAGTTTTGATTTGGAACGCGGCCCCTTGCTGCGCTTTTGCCTGCTGCAATTGGACGCGCAACACTGGCGTTTTCTGATTTTGCAACATCACATCATCAGCGATGGCTGGTCATTCGGCTTACTGTTGCAAGAATTGGATCAACTCTACCGCGCGGCTATTCAGGGCGCGCCGGCGGCATTGCCGGCCCCGGCGCTGCAATTTTCCGACTATGCGCACTGGCTGGAGCAAGCGCCGCAGCAGGCTGCGCAGCAAGCCGCGCTGGCCTTCTGGCGCGAACGTCTGGCCGGCGCGCCGCCGCAGCTGGAATTGCCGGGCGACTTCCCGCGCCCGCCCTACAGCACACACCGCGCCGGGACACATGCGCTGACATTTGACGCTGCCTTGCTGGCGCAGCTGCAGGAATGCGCGCAAAGCCATCAGCTGACTCTGTATATGCTGCTGCTGGCGGCCTGGGCTTTGCTGTTGGCGCGCAGTGCGAATCAGGATTGTGTGGTGATCGGCAGTCCGAGCGCTAACCGGCCACTGGCGGACATGGCGGCGCTGCCGGGCTTTTTCGCCAACACCCTGGCGTTGCCGGTGCGCATTGCGCCGCACGCCAGTCTGGCCGCGTATCTGCAAGCCACACGCGAATTGGTGTTGGCGGCGCAAGACGCCCAGCTGGCCCCGTTTGATCTGGTGGTGGAAGCGCTGCGCCCGGAGCGCAGTCTGGCCCTGAATCCGATTTTCCAGGCTGCGCTGGCCTGGAATAATACGGCGCAACACAATCAATTCAGCCTGGGCGGGCTGGCCTTGCACAGCTGCCCCGCGCCGCAGCTGGATACGCCGTTTGACATCCTGCTGAATATCGAACACAGCGCCAACCGCCTGCAAGCGGAAATCTTGTATTCAGCCGAGCTGTTCAGCGCCGCGCGCATCGACGATCTGGCGCAAAGTCTGCACGCCCTGCTGCAAGCGATTTGCGCGCCGCAGGCGGCTGACTGTTCTGTGCTGCGTTTGAATATGCTGTCCGACGCGCAGCTGGAGCGCATCCACAAGCGCTTCAACCCGGCCCCGCAGGCGCTGCCGCCGTTGAGCGTGTTGGATCTGGCGGCGCAGCAAGCCGCCGCCGCCCCGGCGGCGATTGCGCTTAGCGACGACAGCACGCAAACCCTGAGCCGCGCCGCACTGCAACAGCGCGCCAATCAGCTGGCGCATTATCTGCTGCACGCCGGCCTGGGACGGGGACAGGTGGCCGCCATTTGTCTGGAGCGCAGCTTCGATTCCGTGATTGCGATGCTGGCGGTGCTCAAAACCGGGGCTGCGTATCTGCCGCTTGATCCAAGCCACCCGCCGCAACGCATCGCCGATCTGTGCCAGGATGCGCAAGTGCAACTCGCCTTGTGCACAGCGGCGACGCAAAGCGCGCTGCCGTCCGGCCTGCGCTGTGTGGCGCTGGATCAGATCGAAAGCGGGCTGGCCGCGCAAGACAGCAGCGCACCGCAAATCACGCTGCAGGCGCAGGACTTGGCCTGCCTGTTTTACACCTCCGGCTCCAGCGGCAAACCCAAAGGCGTGATGGTCGAACATGGCAATCTGCTGCGTCTGGTGTATCACAATCCATTTGCGCCACTGACACAGGATGATTGCATTTCGCACTGCGCAAATATTGCGTTTGACGCCGCCAGCTGGGAAGTCTGGGGCGGCTTGAGCGCCGGCGCGCGCATTCACATCATCAAAACCGGGCAGATGCTGGACGCCGACAGCCTGCGTGCGCAAATCACTGCAGGCGGCATCAGCGCGCTCTGGCTGACCGTCGGCTTATTCAATGCGCTCGCGCTGGAATTGGGCGAATGCCTGCGCCAATTGCGCTATGTGCTGGTGGGCGGCGATGTGTTGGATGTGCAAAGAATCGCCGCCGTTTTGCGCCACCCGCACCGCCCGCAACAGCTGATCAGCTGCTACGGCCCGACCGAGACCACCACCTTCGCCACCACCTGGCCAATTCAGGAAGCGGACTTACAGCGTTGCAGCATTCCACTGGGCCACCCGATCGCCAACACCAGCGTGTGGGTGGTGGATGGCGAGGGACAGTTGCAAGCGCCTGGCGTGGTGGGCGAATTATTGATCGGCGGCGCGGGCGTCGCGCGCGCCTATCTGAAGCGGCCTGATTTGACGCAGGAGCGCTTTATTGCCGACCATTTCAGCGGTCAGCCCGGCGCGCGGCTGTACCGCAGCGGTGATTTGGGACGCTGGCTGCCGGATGGCCGGCTGGAATTCGCCGGACGCAATGATGCGCAAGTCAAAATCCGGGGTTTTCGCATTGAACTGGGCGAAATCGAAGCCCGCCTGAGCAGCCATGCCGCCGTGCAAAGCTGCACTGTGCTGGCCTTGGAAGACGCAGTGCGCGGCAAATATCTGGCCGCCTACTGGGTCGCCCAGCCGGGCCAGCGCGCCAGCGCTGCGGAATTGCGTCACGCCCTGGCGCAGCAATTGCCGGACTATATGACGCCGGCGATTTTCATGGAATTGGCGGCCCTGCCCCTGAATGCGAATGGCAAGCTGGATAAACGCGCCTTGCCGCCGCCCCGCCTCACCCTGGAAGCGGGACAGGATGAGGCGCCGATTGGCGAACTGGAGCAAACCTTGTGCCAAATCTGGAGCGAATTGCTGCGCATTCCAGAAGCCGGGCGCAATGCCAATTTCTTTGAACTGGGCGGGCATTCGCTGCTGGCCACCCGGCTCGCTTCGCGCCTGCGCCAACTGTATGACCTGCCGCATGTCCTGCCCTGGATTTTCGCGGCGCCGACGCCAGCGGCGATGGCGCAAAAAATTGATGAACACAATCTGCAACACACCGACGCCGATACTCTGCAAGCCCTCCTTGACCAACTTGAAAGCATGAGCGATGAAGACGCAAGCGCCACCCTGGCGCACGCCATGCCCAGCCTTGAAAGCCAACCATCATGAGCGATTTAAACGCCCGCCTCGCCAACCTGTCACCGGAAAAACGCGCACTCTTAATGCAACAGCTGGCGCGCCAGGCCGGCGCCAAACCCAAGCACGAGATTGTGGCGCGCGTGCGCCCGGAGCGGATTCCAGCCTCTTTTGCCCAGCAAAGGCTGTGGATTATGGATCAGTTGGATGAAAATTCTTCAACCTACAATGTGCCGGACGCGGTCTGGCTTAGCGGTGAGTTGCAAATTGATGCGCTGCAAGCGGCTTTAAGCGAACTGCTGCGCCGCCATGAAGTGCTGCGCACCGTCATCAAACACGATGAACAAGGCCCGTTTCAAGCGATTGAAGCGGCGCGGCCCTATGTGTTGGCGCAGCATGATTTGCGCAGCGCTGATCTGGAACAGGCGCGCGCACAAGCCTTAACTCTGGTCAAGCAGGCTGCGCGGCTGCCGTTCAAACTCGACAGCGGCCCGCTGTTTCGCGCCGCCTTATACCAGGTCGATACGCGGCAATGGCTGTTTTTCCTGAATGCCCATCACATCGTGATTGATGGCTGGTCATACAGCATTGTGTATGACGAACTGTTCGCGCTGTACCAGGCGTTTTCGCAAGGGCTGCCCAATCCGCTGCCGGAGCCGACCCTGCAATACGCCGATTACACCCTGTGGCAACACGAGTATCTGGCGCCGCAGGGGCCGGTGCTGCAAACCCAGCTGAATTACTGGAAAGACAAGCTCAGCGGCAATTTGCCGGTGCTGGAACTGCCGAATGACTTCCCGCGTCCGCCGCGTCCGACTTTTATCGGCGACAGCGTGCGCTACCGTTTCGATGGCGCAGTCTGGCGCCAGCTGCAGCAATTCGCACAACACGAGGGCGTCACCCCCTTCATGCTGTTCGCCGCCCTGCTCTCCGTGATGCTGACGCGCCATGCAGCGCAGGAAGAATTGGTGTTGGGCATGGGGGTGGCCAACCGCCACCGTCTGGAAGTGGAAAAATTGTGCGGCTTTTTCGTCAACACCCTGCCGCTGCGGATTGATTTGTCGGCCAATCCGGGCCTGCGTGAATTGCTCGCGGCAGTCAAGCGCGACACCCTGGACGCCTATTCGCACCAGGATTTGCCGCTCGAACGCCTGCTCAAAGAATTGGATCTGGAACGCAATATGAGCCATGCGCCGCTGTTCCAATCCATGCTGTTCTTCCAGAATCTGCCGACGCTGGATCTGGAATTGCCGGGCCTGCATGTCAATCCGGTCAAGGATTTGAACGCCGGCGTGGCGCGCACGGATCTGACTTTCTTTGCGCTGGAAATCGATGGCACGCTGGAGTTGTACATTGAATTCGCCACCGATCTGTTCACCCGCCAGACGGTGCTGGCGATGGCGCAACGTCTGCAAGCCCTGGCGCGCGCCGCGCTTGAACAGCCGGAACAGCCGGTGATGTTGCTCGATATGCTGCCCGAGCACGAGCGCGAACGCTTAAGCCACAGCTGGAATGAAACCCGCCACCATGGTCTGGAACAGGGTTTGACGCATGAATTATTCCTGCGCCAGGCGCAAGCCACGCCCGACGCCTGCGCCGTGGTGTGCCAGGACAAGCGCCTGACGTATCGCGAATTGCAAGCGCGCGCGCTGCAAATCGCCAGCGCGCTGCAAGGCGCCGGCGCGCAAGCCGGCGAGATGATCGGAATTTATCTGCCGCGCAGCGCCGATATGCTGGCCGCCGCATTGGGCGTCATGATCGCCGGTTGCGCCTATGTGCCGATGGACCCGGCCTTCCCCGCCGAACGCCTGGGTTTTATGCAAGAAGACGCCGGTTTGCGTCACATTGTCAGCAATCTGGCCTTGCGCGCCAGCATGCCGGGACAGGCGAAAGCCGTCTTGCTGGAAGAGTGCCAGGGGTTGCCGGCGCCGCGCGCGGTTGACTGTACGCCACAGGATTGCGCCTATGTGATCTTCACCTCCGGCTCCACCGGACGCCCGAAAGGCGTGCAGGCGCCGCACAGCGCGGTGGTGAATTTCCTGCGCAGCATGGCGCAGCAACCCGGTTTGCAGGCGCAAGACCGCTTATGCGCCGTCACCACGCTGTCATTTGATATTGCGGTGCTGGAATTATTTTTGCCCTTAAGCGTCGGCGCCTGCGTGGTGCTGGCCGGGGCTGATGTGACGGGCGACGGCCAAGCCCTGGCCGCGCTGCTGGAAGCGGAAGATTGCACGGTGATGCAAGCCACCCCGGCCACCTGGCGCATGCTGCTGGCCGCCGGCTGGCGTCCGCATCCCGGCTTGCGCATGCTGTGTGGCGGCGAAGCGATGCCGGCGGATCTGGCGCACACCCTGCTGCAAGGCGGGGCTGCGCTGTGGAATATGTACGGGCCGACTGAAACCACGGTCTGGTCTGCCTGCAGCCGCTTGCAGCCGGATGCGCCGATCAACGCTGGCCGCCCGATCGCCAACACCACGCTGTATGTGGTCGATAAGCATATGCAACTCTGTCCCATCGGCGTGCCGGGAGAATTATTGATCGGCGGCGCCGGCGTCACCCTGGGTTATTTGCACCGGCCTGAATTGACCGCTGAAAAATTCATTCCCGATCATTTCAGCGCCCAAGGCGCCGGACGGCTGTACCGCACCGGCGATCTGGCGCGCTGGCGGCATGACGGCAATCTGGAAATCATGGGCCGGCTCGACCATCAAATCAAGCTGCGCGGTTATCGCATCGAACTGGGCGAAATTGAAGCGGTGTTGCAGGAAGTGGCCGGGGTGCGCCAGGCAGTGGCGCTGTGCCGTGAGGATCAGCCCGGCAATCCCTGTATCGTCGCCTATCTGGTGGGGACGCAGGCGCTGCCGCAAGAAGCGTTGCGCGCTGCGCTGGCCAAGCGTTTGCCGGAATACATGCTGCCGGCGCATATCGTGCAACTTGAAGCGCTGCCGCTGACGCCCAACGGCAAAATCGACCGCCGCGCCCTGCCCGCCCCGCTGCTGCAAGTCAGCCACGGCAAGCCGGCCAATGCGCAGGAAGAAACGTTATGCGCCATCTTCGCCGAATTGCTCGGCCTGCCCGCAGTCGGCGTGGACGACGATTTCTTCCGCATGGGCGGGCACTCACTCTCAGCAACCCAGGCGATTGCGCGCATCAATCAAAGTTTTGGCGCGCAGCTCGGCTTGCGCGCCCTGTTTGAGGCCGCCACCCCGGCCAAAATGGCGGCCCTGCTGTTGCAACAGCAAGTCGCCAGCGTCGATGCCGCCGCGCTGGCCGACATGCTGTCCCAGCTCGAAGGCCTGTCTGAAGATGAAATCGCAGCCATGCTGGCTGCTGAAAGCGCTTGATCATGAACCAGGATTTGCAACAACGACTGTCCCGTTTAACACCGCAGCAACTGGCTTTGCTGCAACAAAAGCTGGCCAAAGGCGGGGCCGCGCCGGCAGCCCCGGCAGACCCCGCCGCCGACTGGATTGCGGCCCATCCGCTGGCTGACGGGGTGCGCATTGAACAAGCTCCGCAACAGCAGCGCCTGTGGTTTTACGAACGCATGCAAGCGCAGGCCGGCGCCTATCATCTGTACCAGATTTTGCAGCTGCATGGCGCGCTCGATGTGGCCGCCTTACAAGGTGCGCTGCAGGACATGGCGCAACGGCACGACGCCTTGCGTTTAGCCTTTACGGAAGAAGATGGCCGCCCCCTGGTGTGGCGTGCGGCGCAAGTGACGATCGGTTTGCAGGAATTTGATTTGCGCCAGCTCGCGCCCTCAGTGCAACAGGCGCGCGCTTTGCAAATGGCGCAAGAAGCCAGCCGGATTCCCTTTGATCTGTCACAACCGGGCTTAATGCGCGCGCAATTGCTGACGCTTGGCGCACAAGAATTTGTGCTGATCCTGGTGTTTCATCACATCGTGCTGGATGGCTGGGCGCTGAATCTGTATGTGCAGGAATTTTTCGCCTGCTATCACGCCCGCCAGCAAGGCCGGCAAGCGGATTTGCCGCCCGCCGGCATGGCCTATTCCGATTGGCTGCACTGGCAAAGCAGCGCTGCGCAACAAGCACAGCGGCAAGAGCAGACCGCCTGGTGGTTGCAAACCTTGCAAGGCTGTCCGGCTTATCTGAGCTTGCCGTTTGATCAGGCCCCGGCGCGCGAGTCGCGCATGCGCGGCGCCCGGCATAACTTTACGCTGGAGGCGTCTCTGCAAAGCAAATTGCAGGAATTCGCGAACGCGCATGGACTGACCATGTTCATGCTGTATTCCAGCGCCTTTGCGCTGTTGCTCGCGCGCCTGTGCGGGCAGCAGGATGTGGTGCTGGGCACGCCGCTGGCCAATCGCGATCAAGCGCGCCAGCAAAGCATGCTGGGCATGCTGGCGAATACCCTGGCCTTGCGTTTTCAAATGGAAGACGATCCCGACTGCCTGACCTTCCTGGCGCGCGCCAAAGCGCATTTCCTGGAAGCATGGCAACGCGGCGCGGCCCCGCTGGAAGAGATTGTGGATGGCCTGCGGCCAGAGCGGATTGCCGGCCGCGCCCCGCTGGTGCAAGCGCTGTTCGTCATCAGTCCGCCAGCCTCGGGGCAGCGCAATGAGGACGGCATGCGGATTACCACCATCAATCCGGGCATGCATGTGGCGCGCTTTGAACTCACCCTCAGTATGGAATCTGGCGCACAAGGCTGGCTGTGCGCGTTTGACTACGATATCGATCTGTTTGACGGCGCCAGCATCGAACGCATGGCGCAGCAATGGCAAACCCTGTTGCACAGCATGCTGGCGCAGCCGGATTGCGCAATTTCGCGCCTGCCTCTGCTGCCGCCTGAGCAGCAAACTGCGTTGCTGGCGCTGGGCGATGGCGGGCCGGCGCTGGACGGGCCGGCGCAATGTCTGCATGAATTGCTGCCGCAGGCGGCGGCCCGCACGCCGCAGGCGATTGCGCTGGTGGATGGCGCACGCAGCTGGACTTACGCCAGGCTGTATGCCGAGGTGCGCACGCTGGCGGCGCATCTGCAAGCCGCCGGCGGCGCGCCGCAGCAGCGCATCGCCTTTATCGCCGACCGCAGCGCGGAAGCGGTGTTGGCGCTGCTGGCGATTGGCGCGGTGGGCGCCGCCTATGTGCCGCTGGATGGCAGCCTGCCGGCGCAACGTTTGCAATTCATGCTGGAAGATAGCGGCGCCAGCCTGCTGTTGCACAATCAGGCCGGAGCCGCCAGCGCCGCCGCCACTGGCGTGGCGCTGCTGTCGATTGAAAACGCGCTGCGCAGTGCGCCAGCCTGCGATTACCAGGCCCCGCCGCTGGCCGCCGGATCTTGCGCGTATGTGATTTACACCTCCGGCTCCAGCGGCCAGCCCAAGGGCGTGATGTTAAGCCATGCCCAGGTGATGAATCTGGTGCGCGGCTTTGCGGCCCGCCATCCTTTCGCCAACCAGCGCCTGCTGATGATTCCGCCGCTGATGTTTGACGCCTCGGTGGGCGATCTGTTTCCCGTCATCGCCAGCAGCGCGACGCTGGTTTTGCACCCGGCCCCGCAAACCTTAAACGCAGCCGCCTTGCAAGCGTTCTGCCAGCAACAGCAAGTGACGGCGATTGACGCGCCGGCGGCTTTGTGGCGGCGCTGGACCGACGATTTAGCCGCCCTGCCCGCGCCGCGTCTGCCCGGTTTGCAATTGCTGATGTTTGGCGGCGAAGCGGTCTCGCTGGAACTGGTGCAGCGCTTTGCCGCCCTGACCGGACAGCGGGTATTGCTGGCGAATCATTATGGCCCGACGGAAGCGGCGGTGTGCGCCACCATGCAAAGCACGGTGGACGGGGCCGGGCTGCCGGCGGGCGAATTGTCCATCGGCACGCCGCTGCCAGGGGTGCGGATTTATATTCTGGATGCGCATGGCCAGCTGGTGCCGCAAGGCGCTGTGGGCGAATTGTGCATCGCCGGCGCCGGCGTGGCGCTGGGTTATCTTGGCTTGCCGGAACAAAATGCGCAGCGTTTTTGCGCCGATCCCTTCACGCCCGGCGCGCGCATGTACAAAAGCGGCGACCTGGCGCGCTTTAGCAGCGCGGGCCGGCTGCACTTCATCGGGCGGCGCGATCATCAAGTCAAATTGCGCGGTTTTCGCATTGAGCTGGGTGAAATCGAGCATGCGGCAAACAGCTGCGCCGGGGTGCAGGCGGCAATCGCCGGGGTTTGCGAGATCAAACCGGGCGACCAGCGTTTGGCGCTGTGGTATGTCGGCGCGCCGGCGCAAAACGAGTTGCGCAGCGAGTTGGCGCAACGTTTGCCGCAAGCCATGCTGCCTGCGCTGTTTTTGCAAATGGCTGCGCTGCCCCTGACGAATAACGGCAAAATCGACCGCCGCGCCCTGCCGCAACCGGGCGCCGACAGTCTGCCGCCGCGCAGCCTGCTGGCCCCGGCCAGCGCCGCCGAAGCGGATTTGCTCGCGATCTGGCGCGATTTGCTGAATCTGCAGGAAATCAGCTGCGATGATGATTTTTTCGCCATCGGCGGCGATTCGCTGATGACCTTGCCGCTGGCGGCCAGGATCCGCCAGCATTTCGCCATCGAATTTCCGGTGGCGCGCATTTTCAGCGCTTCCAGCATTGTCCGCATGGCGCAGGAAATCCAGGCCATCGCCAGCGGTGAGGCGCAAGATGCCGGCTTTCACACCCCCATCGTGCTGGAGCAGGATATCGATCCCGCCCAAGCGCAGCCGGCGCGCAGCGGCCAGGCCGCACGCCGCGCCCTGGTCAGCGGCGCCACCGGCTTTCTTGGAGCCTGGCTGGTGCGCCGTCTGCTGGATGACAGCGCTTTGCAGATTCAATGTCTGGTGCGTGCGGAAAACCCGGAAAAAGGCTTGCAACGCATCATCGCCAATTTGCAAAGTTACGACTTGTGGCGCGCCGACAGGGCGCAGCAGGATGCGGCGCGGCTGGAAATCATCGCCGGCGATTTGAGCCTGCCCATGCTGGGCTTGTCTGATGCAAGCTTCAGCCGCCTGGCGCAGGAATGCGATTTGATTTTCCATAACGGCGGCCAGGTCAACTTCCTCGCGCCTTATGAGCATATGGCGGCGGCGAATGTGGAAGGCACGCGCGCCATTCTCCGCTTAGCCTGCAGCGGGCATATCAAACCCTTGCACTTTGTCTCCACCCTCGGGGTGTATTTCAATCAGCATTATTTGTCAGACAGCGTGCGCGAAAACAGCGCGCCGCCGCTGCAGGCGCCGCAGGCTGGCGGCTATAACCAGAGCAAATGGGCGGCGGAAAGTCTGGTGTTGCAAGCGCGCGCACGCGGCTTGCCATGTGCGATTCACCGCCCGGCGCGCATCACCGGCGACAGCGTCAGCGGGGCCGCGAATGCCAGCGATTATTTCAGCGCCTGGATCAAAGGTTGCCTGCAATTGGGCATGCTGCCGGTGGAGGAAAACGACAGCTTTGACATGATTCCGGTCGATTTTGTGGCCGGCGCGATTGTCGGCATGGCCTTGCAGGGCAAGGGCTTGGCGCAGGGACAGGAAGGTGGCGGCAATTGGCATTATTACAATGCGCAACGGCTGCCGGTGAGCCAAGCCGCGCACGCCCTGCAGCAAGCCGGCTATCAACTGCCGCACGCCAGCTATGCCGAATGGCGGCTGGCCCTGCAAAGCGCGCCGCGCAGCAATCCGCTGGCGGTGTTTGCCGCACTGTACCCGGAAACGCCGGATCTGCGCGAACCGGAATTCGATTGCCGCACCACCTTTGCGCTATGCGCTGAACTCGGTTTGCACTGCCCGCCGGCGGATGCGCCGCTGTTCCTGCGCACATTGCGCTTTTTACAATCCCATGGCGCACTGCCGCACACAGCACAGGAGCAAACGGCATGAATACTCTGGCCGGCTTACGTAATTTCTTACTCATCTGGAGCGGCCAGCTGGTTTCCAGCGTCGGCTCGCGCCTGTCTTCATTCGCGCTCGGCATCTGGGTCTTAAAAACCACTGGCTCCACCTCAAAATTCGCCCTGATTTTTGTCTGCATGGCGATTCCGGCGGTGCTCCTGTCGCCCTTTGCCGGGGCCTTGGTTGACCGCTGGGACAGACGCAAAACCATGATGCTGTGCGATCTGAGTTGCAGCGTGCTGATGTTGGGGCAGGCCGCCTTGCTGGCGGCCGGCGCGCTCGAACTCTGGCATATCTATCTGGGTGCGGCGCTGGCGGCGTTAGCCAACGCGTTTCATGCGCCGGCCTATCTGGCCTCGGTGCCGCTGCTGGCCAGCAATGAGCAATTAACGCGCGCAAATGGTTTGATTCAAACCACCGAAGCGGTGGCGATGATCGCCGGCCCCCTGCTGGCCGGGGTGCTGGTGAGCATGATGAGCGTGCAAGGCGTGCTCTTGATCGACGGTTTGACATTCCTGGCCGCTGTCTTCGCGCTGTCGATGGCGCGGGTGCCGCGTCCGCCGGCGGCGCCGCAGCCGGCAGACAGCCTGTATCGCGAAGCCGCCGCCGGATTTGCCTATGTGCGGCAACAGCGCGGCCTGCTTGGCCTGCTCGGGGTGTTCGGCGTGAGCAATTTCCTGTTCGCCATCGCCAGCATCCTGATCACGCCATTGGTGCTCTCGTTCGCCACGGAAATCCAATTGGGCGAGCAATTCGCCATCGGCGGCGCCGGCCTGTTCCTGGGCGGCTTGTTTATGACCATCAGCGGCGGCTTCAAACAGCGGGCGCGCGCCGCCCTGGCGTTTTACTGCATCGCCGGGCTGGCCCTGGCGCTGCACGGCGTGGCGGCCAATTTCTGGCTGGTGTGCGGCATGGGCTTTGTGTTCTTTTTGACCTTGCCGATCATCAACGCTTCGTTCGCCTCGGTCTGGCAGAGCAAAATCGCGCCGCACATGCTGGGGCGCTGCTTTGCGATTCAACGCGTGTTATCCGAATCCGCCATGCCGGTCGGCTATGTGCTGGCCGGGCCGCTGGCGGAAAACTGGTTTGACCCCATGCTCCAACCCGGCGGCGCGCTGGCCGCTTCGGTCGGCGCCGTGATCGGCGTCGGGGCCGGGCGCGGCGTCGGCCTGATTTTCATCGTGCTGGGACTGGCGATGTTGCTCACCGCCATGCTCGCGCTGGCGCAACCGGCGATCCGCTCGGTGGATCAACTGCCCGACCAGGCGCCGCCGGATGATGCGGCAGACAGCGCCCGCGCCAGTCCGGCATAAACCATTGCAGTGACAGACAAAACGCAGACAACACACACAAAGCCGCCGCAAAAAAACCATGCCGGCGCAAAAGCAAGAAGCTGGAATATATTCCTCGGGAGCATGACATGACACACCACAATCAAACACCAGAAGGGGCCCCCCGCTGCCCTCACGCCGCAGGTCTTGGCGAACCTGCCTTGCCGATGCCGCGTTTGCTGCGCATATCAGAAGTCTTGCGCAACTATGCGGCGACGCATCCGATGGCGTGCATCGCCGACTGGGTGCACAACTACCTGGCCAAAGCGCATCCTGAACTGGGCCGCAAAGGCCCGGTCTGCCCCTTTGTGCCGATTTCACTGGAACTCGATACGATCTGGATGGCGGAAATTCCGCACAACAAACCGGATCTGCACGCAATCAGCGATGTGATTTTGCGTTATCGCGATCTGTTCCTGGAATCGGAGCCGGTGAGCGGCGCGGATATGCTGAACAAGGCCTTCCTGGTGGTGTTTCCCAATCTTGGCCCGGAAGGAGCCTCGATTGTGGATGAGGTGCAATACCATCTGAAACGGCATTTTGTCGAAAAAGGCATGATGCTGGGCGAATTCCACGCCAGCAACCAAAGCCCCGGCTTGCGCAATCCTGATTTCCGCCCCCTGCGCAGCCCGATTCCCATGCTGGCGATGCGCTATATGGTCGATTCCGACCTGCCGTTTCTGGCGCGCGAAGACTATCCGCCGGAATTGCGCACCGCCTATCTGCGCACCTATCTGGCGCGTCTGGGCAGCGATTTAAGCCCGGCCAAATTTGATGAAGCGATGAACGCCGTGATTGAGGCGGAAATTGAAAAACGTTTGCGCCAGGGCAAACCTTTGTCGAATTGGTATTGCAGCCGCTGCCAGGCATCACAGGAAAAACAGGGAGTGCCGGCATGAGCGCGCTGCATCAGGAAAAGCAAAACGGCGCGCGCATCGCGATTGTCGGCGGCGGGCTGGCCGGTTCGCTGCTGGCCCTCGCACTCGCGCAAAAGGGACATGCGGTGGATGTCTATGAACGGCGGCCCGATCCGCGCCGGCAGGAGCTGGCGGCAGGCCGCTCGATCAATCTGGGCTTATCCAAGCGCGGCATGCAGGGGCTGGCGATGGTCGGCTTGCTCGAAACCGTATTGCAAAAGGCGGTGGTGATGAGCGGGCGCGTGATCCATGCGCCGGACGGCGCGACCCGCTATCAGCCATATGGCAAAAACAGCAATGAGGTCTTGCATTCGATCGACCGGAATGAATTGAACCTGCTGTTGCTGGAAAAAGCGCTGGAACATCCGAATCTGCGCCTGTTTTTTGAACACAAGCTGGAACGGGTGGATAAGGCGCGCCAGACTTTGTATTTTGAACATGCCGGCAAACAGGTTGTGGTGCAACCCTTGTGGGTGGTCGGCGCGGATGGCGCGTTTTCCACCATGCGCCGCGAATTGCAATACGGCGAGCGGGCCGATTTCCACCAGGAATATCTGGAATGGGGCTATAAGGAATTGACGCTGGCGGCCAAGCCCGACGGCACATCCGTGATTGAAAAAACCGCCTTGCATGTGTGGCCGCGCAGCCATTGCCTGTTTGTCTCGCACCCGAACCGGGACAGCTCACACACCCTGACCCTGTTTTTGCCGCATGAGGGCAAAGACAGCTTCGCCACGGTGCAAACGCGCGAAGATGTGGCGCAGCTGGTGCAAAAATACTTCCCCGACCTGGCCCCGATGCTGCCCAATCTGCAAGAGCAATGGATGCAACACCCGACCGGGGCCTTGCTCACCATCCGCAGCGCCCCATGGCGCTATGGAGATTGGGCGGTGCTGGTGGGCGACGCCTGCCATGCGGTGTATCCCTTCTTCGGCCAGGGCATGAATTCCGCGTTTGAGGATTGCTGCACCCTGATGCAAACGCTGCAAGAACACGGCTTCGCAGCGGCCCCGGCGTTTGCCGCGTATGAGGAAAAACGCCGCCGCCACACCGATGCGCTGTGCGAATTATCCAAACGCAACTTCATTGAGCTGCGTCAGACCGTGCAATCGCCCTGGTTCTTGCTGCGCAAGAAAGTCGATCTGCTGTTAAACCGCATCATGCCCTCCAGCTGGCTGCCGCTGTACACCATGATTGCGCACACCACCATGCCGTATGCCGATGCATGGGACAAAGCCAAACGCCAAGACCGGCTCTTGAACGCCACCGCCATCGGCCTGGGCGGCATCGGTTTATGGCTGACTCTTTATCTGACCCTGGGAGCACGTTAATGCAAAGTATGACTTTAAGCGCGGGCCTTGCCGCCGCACGCGAACGGATGGTGTTGGGCGGCTTGCTGGCCTGCTTTCTGGCCATTTTGAGCGTGGTTTTTTTAAATGTCTGGCTGGCCAAGCCTGCGCTGTGGACTTTGCTGGCGGCGTTGCCGGCGCTGGCCGCCAGCCCGGCGCTGGCGCGCCGCCTGTCGCCCGGGCTGGACGGCCTGGCCTTGCGTCATCCGCTGCTGTCCATGTTGTGGTTGCTGATTGCGATTGCGCTGATGCTGCGCTTTGCCGGTCTGGCGCTGTATATGAGCAATCCCGATCTGCCGCAAGGCTCGGTGTTCTGGTTTGATGATTTTTATATCAATCACAGCTGTTTTTCAGCGTATTGGAAAGCCGATCAGCTGGCCCAGTCGAATACCGCCAATATTTATCTGCTGACGCCGTATGAGGGCATGGAGGGACGCTTCAAACTCGATGAATTTCTGTATCCGCCGCAATTTCTGCTGCTGCCGCGCGCCCTGTCCTGGCTTGGTCTGAACTTTTTGCAAATGCGCGCGCTCTGGTTTGTGCTCGACGCCTTGCTGCTGGCCGGCGTCATGCTGGCGCTGTGCGCCTGGATCGGCGGCGCCGTTGGCCGCCGGCTTGGCTTGCTGTTGCCGCTGCTGTGGCTGGGCTTTCCGATTCTGATCACGCTGCAAACCGGCAATTACCAGGTGCAGGCGCTGGCCTTGGCCGTGCTGGCGATGATACTGTTTGAGCGCAATCGCAATCTGAGCGGCGGCGCGCTGATGGCGCTGGCTTTGTTCAAAATCTTCCCCGGCATTTTATGTCTGGTGCTGTTGCTGCAAAAACGCTGGCGCGCAGTCGGCGCAACCATCGCCTTTTCCCTGCTGTATCTGGGGGCCGGCGCGCTGATCATCGGCAGCCAGCACTATCAAACCTTCCTCGGCTATCAAATGCCGCGCATGTCCAGCGCAGAACACTGGGCCTGGCTGATGTTGGACGGCTTGGAAGGGGTGGTGGCGATCAACCATTCCGTGCCGGCCCTGCTGCTCAAAGCGCGCATTTTGTTTGGCTGGAAAGACATCGGCATGGCGCATGTGGCGCAGCTGGCCTGGCTGTGGAGTCTGGCCGTGATTGCGCTGGGGGCCGTGGCCGGCTGGCGCTTGCGCCACGCCGATTTGCCGCGCAGTCAGACTGCCGCGCTGTGGATCAGCCTGTTGGCCCTGGGCGCGCTGCGCAGCGCCTTCGTGCCGGATGATTACGCCATGGTTCCCATGATCTGGCTGTGGGGCATCAGCGCTGCCGTGTATTGGGGGCCGCAGGCGGGCCGCAACGCCTTGCTGATCCTGCTTTGGCTGGCCTGCGCCACCGTGCTGCCCTTCGCCCGGTTTGATCCGGCCCAGAGCGGCGTTCTGATGCTGGTCTCTACTCTGTGTCAATTCATCACACTGTCCCTGTGTTTGTGGTCAGTGTGTTATCGTCGCGCCCACCAGGCGTAAAACAATTATTCAGCCTGCGGGCCGCACTGCGGCCCCGTATTTTTAAGAAAGAAAACCATGCAACGCAAAACCCTGAGCATCTTGCAAGCCGCGCTGGCGCTGGCCTTGCCGGCTTTGGCCGGCGCCAGCCTGGCCCAAACCACCGCCGCCCCGGCCGCCCCGGCCAGCGCGCCTGCCGCTGACAGCGACAACAGCAAACTGCGCTTGAAGATCCCGCGCGCCGCCAAAGCGCCGGTATTGGCGGACTATATCGGCAAACTGCCGGCTGAACCGGGTCTGGAAGTCAAGGATTTCCGCCAGAATGAGCCGGGCGACGGCCTGCCGGCGGCAAATGACACCCGGGTCTATCTTTCGTATGACGATGAACACCTGTATGCGGTGTATATCTGCAAGGACGATCCGCGCCAGATCCGCGCGCGCATCGCCAAGCGTGAAGATTTATTCGGCGACGATGCGGTGATTCTGGATATTGACACCTTCCACGATAAACAGCGCAGCTACCGCTTTTATATCAATCCCTATGGCGTGCAATTGGATGGCAAATACACCGAAGGCCAGGGGCTGGATTTGAATTTCGACACGCAGTGGAAATCCGATGGCCGCATCACCGATGACGGCTATGTGGTGAGCGTGGCGATTCCCTTCAAGAGTCTGCGCTTTGCGCGCGGGGCCAGCCAGGATTGGGGGATTTCCTTTGGCCGCATCACCGCGCGCCTGAATGAATTCGCCTACTGGCCGTATATCACCAAGCGCAAAGAAGGCTTTGTCTCGCAATTCGCCTCGCTCGACATCCCCTCGACTGTCTCGCCGGGCCGCAATATCCAGCTGATTCCCTACATCAGCCAGCGCAGCAGCAAACTGTTGAACCCGGATTACAATCCGCCCGCCGATCCGTCTCAACCGGGAAATTCGTATTTTGAGCGGCAAAATAAGACCCGCGCCGGGCTGGACGCCAAATTTGTGCTGGCCGATGCGTTTGCCGTCGATTTGACCTACAACCCGGATTTCAGCGAAGTCGAAAGCGATGAGCCGCAAGTGGTGATCAATCAGCGCTATGAATCGCTGTTCCCGGAAAAACGTCCCTTCTTCCTGGAAAACGCCGGCTTTTTCAATTCGCCCAAATCACTGTTTTTCTCGCGCCGCATTTCCGACCCGAAACTGGGCGCACGCATCACCGGACGCACAGGCCCCTGGTCAATCGGAGCCCTGGTGATTGACGACAACGGCCCGGGCCGCCAGCTGATGCCCGGCGCCAAAGACTATGGCAAAAAAGCCCATATCGCAGTTGGCCGCGTACAACGCGATTTCGCCGATGATTCCAACGCCGGTTTGCTGCTGACCCGACGCAGCATGGGCGATAACAACAACACCGTGGCGAGCGCCGATGTGCGTTACAAAATCAATCAAAACTGGGTCTTCAGCGCACAAGGCGCGCGCAGCGAAACCGAGGGCAATCACTTAAGCGGAAAGATCAATGGCCATCTGCTGTTTTTGGATTTGACCCGCTCGGATCGCGATTTCAATTACAACGCGCAATATCTGGACATTTCCAGAGACTTTGACACCGCGCTGTCGTATTTGCCGCGCACCAGCATCAAACAAATCAACCAGACCGCCAGCTATGCCTGGTTCTGGGAAAACCAGCCCTTCCTGCGCAGCGTCACCCCCTCATGGAATATGAGTATGACGCAAGAAGGCGAACGCCTGCAGGACTGGAACAGCAAGCTGGGCCTGAGCGTGAGCGGCGCGCGCGCCACCAATTTCGAGCTGTACCGCCTGGACGGACGCGAAAACTTCTTTGGCGAGACCTTCTTCAAACATGGCTGGCTGGCCTCGGCCAACACCGAGTGGCTGGACTGGCTGACCGCCTCCGTCAGCATAGGCCGCAATGATGTCCTGAACTATGCCTGGAAGGGCAACGCCAACAGCATGCTGGGGCTGGAACACAGCTACACCATGTCGCTGAAAATCACCCCGCATCCGCAATGGCGTCTGGAGCAAGCCTTGTATTGGAATGACTTGCGCACCAAGGATGGCCGCGACGAAGCGATTTACCGGCAACTCTTAGCGCGCACCAAACTGAGCTACCAGCACAGCCGTTTCGCCGCCGTGCGCTTGATCATGGACTACAGCAATTTGCAGGCCAACCCGGCGCACAGCCTGTACCCCAGCGGCAAACGCTTGAACACCGATCTGCAATACAGCTATATTCTGAGCCCGGGCACCACGCTGTATGTCGGCTATACCGACATCGCGCAAAGCCAGCGTCTGGAAAATGGCCGGCTGCAAGCCACCCCGAATCTGGATCTGCACACCGGGCGCCAGGCGTATGTGAAGTTCAGCTATCTGTTCCAGTACTGATGATGCGCGTCAGATCAAAGCGGAGCGCCGCATGAAAGCCCGTCATCTCCTGACGTATGGCGCAGTCGCCGCATTCGCCCTGTGGTGCGCGGCGGCGCTGCGCGCCGATCTGGCGCAAATCTCATTCGCCCCGCTGTTGGCCGCGCCCGGCCTGCTGCTTGGCGTCGCCGCCCTGTCCCTGCTCAACTACGGCTTGCGCCTGTGGCGCTGGGACTGGTATTTGCGCCGCCTGGGCCACCAGCTGCCGCCGCGCCTGATGGGCCTGGGCTATCTGGCCGGCTTTGCCTTCACGCTCTCGCCCGGCAAAGTGGGCGAGATGGTCAGGGCGCGCTATTACCAGCCTGCCGGGGTCGGCCTGCCGGCCTGTGCGGCGGCGTTTTTTGTTGAGCGTCTGATGGATTTATTCGCCATGCTGGCCCTGGCCGCCTGGGGTCTGGCGGCGATTGCCGGCTATGCCTATCTGGTGTGGCCGGTGGCGGCGCTGCTGAGCGGCGCGCTGGCCACCCTGGCCTGCACGCCCTGGGCCAGCCTGCAAACCCGCTTTCAGGGCCAGAGCAAGCGCGCGCAAGCCGTGCGCGGCCTGTTGCAAATATTGCAAGATGCACGCGCCCTGCTCTCACCCGGCATACTGCTGGCCGGCTTTGCCCTGGGGGTGTGCGCCTGGGGCCTGGAAGGTTTGGGCCTGGGACTGTTAGCGCGGATTTACCCCGCGCCGGCGCTGGCCTGGCCGGACGCCTGCGGCATTTATGCGATTGCGATTATCATCGGCGCTTTATCATTTTTACCGGGCGGCCTCGGCAGTGCGGAAGCGGCCATGACCGCGCTTTTGCACCACCACGGCTTTACCCTGCCGCAAGCGCTGCTGCTGACGCTGGCTTGCCGCCTGCTGACCTTATGGCTGGCGGTGCTGTTAGGCTGGCTCGCGGTATGGCGTTTGCAGTATGATTCTTCTTATTCTTCCGGGCCGATATGAGCACCCCGATTCCCACCACCACACAGGCGCCTGATCTGCCCTTATGCGTTGATTTGGACGGCACACTGCTGCTGACCGATGTCTTGCTGGAATCCGCCTTGCTGTTAATCAAACGCAATCCCTTATGGCTGTGCATGATGCTGTTTTGGCTGTTGCGCGGCAAAGCGCATCTGAAAGCGCAAATCGCCCGGCGCGTCCGGCTTGACGCCGCCAGCCTGCCGCGCCAGAGCGATTTTTACGCCTGGCTGTGCGCGCAAAAAGCGGCTGGCCGCACACTCTGGCTGTGCACCGCCTCACACCACATCCCGGCGCAGCAAATCGCCGACGCCTGCGGCATTTTCGATGGCGTGTTAGCGACTCAAGAAAAGAATCTGGCGGGGGCCAACAAGGCGCAGGCTTTGCTGGCGCGCTTTGGCGAACGCGGCTTTGATTATTGCGGCAACGCCAAAGTCGATCTGGCGATCTGGCGCGTGGCGCGCCAGGCGATTGTGGTCAACGCCAGCCCGGCCCTGACCCGCGCGGCGCAAGCCATCGCGCCTGCGCTGCAAAGCTTTCCATATCCGCGCAACCGCGCCACCGCCCTGATGCGCGCACTGCGCCTGCATCAGTGGGTGAAAAACCTGCTGGTCTTGGTACCGCTGCTGGCGGCGCATAAATTTCATGACAGCCAATTACTGCTGCAAGCCGGACTGGCCTTCCTCGCCTTTTCGCTGTGCGCCTCATCCGTGTATCTGCTCAACGATATGCTGGACTTGAACGCCGACCGGCAGCACCCGCGCAAACGCAAACGCCCCTTCGCCAGCGGCCAGCTGTCGCTGCTGTGGGGCTTTGCCACAGCGCCGCTGCTATTGCTCGCCAGCGCCTTGCTGTGCCTGTTGCTGCCGCTGCAATTCGCCCTGATTCTGGCGGCCTACTACGTGCTGACGCTGGCTTACTCCTTCCATTTGAAACGTCTGGTGATGATTGATGCGATCAGCCTGGCCGGCCTGTACACCATCCGCATCGTGGCCGGCGCGGCGGCGGTCGATGTCCCGCTGTCTTTCTGGCTGCTGGTGTTCTCCGTGTTCCTGTTTCTCAGCCTGGCGCTGGTGAAACGCTATTGCGAATTGGACGGCATGCGGCGCCAGGGCAAATTGCATGCCGCCGGGCGTGGCTATGTCACCGATGACTTGTCGATTTTGCACAGCATGGGCATGGCCGCCGGCTATATCTGCGTATTGGTGTTAGCGCTGTATATCAACAGCCCGGCGATTGCCATGCTGTACAAACGTCCGTCCCTGATCTGGCTTTTATGCGTTTTGCTGCTGTATTGGATCAGCCGGGTCTGGATTCTGGCGCATCGCGGCTTGCTGCATGATGATCCGGTGGTGTTTGCCCTGAAAGACCGCGCCAGTCTGGCGCTGGCGGCCAGCGGGGCGGCGATTGTGTTAGCGGCCAGTTGGTGAATATGGATTATCAAGCGCAATCCTGGGGCCGTTTGCAGCGCGTGGCGCATACCGCCTTGCGCCTCACTTCGCGCCTGCAGAATATCGCCCCGTTTGTCGCCAGTCAGCCGCATGTGCTGCCGTTTGGCAATGGGCGCAGCTATGGCGACTCGTGCATGAATCCGGGCGGCGCGCTGTTGCTCACGCGCGGCATGGATCACTTCATCCAATTCGATCCGGCGCTGGGCATTCTGGAATGTGAAGCCGGCGTCTTGCTGGATGAAATCATCCGTCTGGTCTTGCCGCAGGGCTGGTTTTTGCCGGTCACGCCGGGCACCCGCTTTGTCACGGTGGGCGGGGCGATTGCCAACGATGTGCATGGCAAAAATCATCACCGCCTGGGCACATTCGGCTGCCATGTGCTGGAATTCGGTTTGCAACGCAGCGACGGCGCGCGCCTGCGCTGCAGCGCCAGCCAGAACCCGGCATTATTTGGCGCCAGCATCGGCGGACTGGGACTGACCGGCTTGATCACCGACGCGCGCCTGCAATTGCGCCGGGTCGCCAATCCCTGGCTGGATGTGGAAACCATTCCATATGCCGATTTGCGCGAATTTTACGATTTGTGTCTGGCCTCGGATGCGGAATATGAATACACCGTGGCCTGGGTCGATTGCGCCGGGGCCAAGAGCGGGCGCGGCATCTTCATGCGCGCCAACCACGCGCCGGCGCTGGCCGCAACGCCGCCCCCGCGCGCTGCGCGCCAGCGCCGTTTGCCCGGCACGCCGCCCTTCTCACTGATCAATCCGCTCACCCTGAAACTGCTCAACAGCGCCTACTATCACCGCGCCAGGGCCGGACGCAGCTGGCAACACTGTGCGCCCTTTTTTTACCCGCTCGACGCGGTGCTGGAGTGGAACCGCGCCTACGGCCCGCGCGGCTTTTATCAATATCAATGCGTATTGCCGCATCGCGCCGGACTGGCGGCCAGCCAAGCCTTGCTGGATGCGATCGGCGCCAGCGGCCTTGGCTCGTTTCTGGCGGTGTTAAAACTGTGCGGCGAACCCAAGTCGCCCGGCCTGCTCAGCTTTCCCCTGCCGGGAATCTCGCTGGCGCTCGACT
Source organism: Massilia sp. W12 (assembly GCF_037300705.1). NCBI lineage: Bacteria > Pseudomonadati > Pseudomonadota > Betaproteobacteria > Burkholderiales > Oxalobacteraceae > Massilia > Massilia sp. W12. The sequence continues at coordinate 3,113,835 of NZ_CP147776.1, forward strand.
TTCCGAATCGCGGCCCGTCCCTGCATGCGCTGTTTGCGCGCTTAGACGCGATTGTGCAAGAGGCCGGCGGGCGCTTGTATGCCGCCAAAGACGCACGCATGCCGGCCACCCTGTTTCAAGCCGGCTATCCTGACTGGCGCGAATTTGCGCGCCATATCGATCCGCATTTTTCCTCCGCCTTGTGGCGCAGGGTCAGTCAAACCGGGAGTTTTGCATGAAAAAAATCATCATCATCGGCGCCACCTCTGCTATTGCAGCAGAATGCGCACGCCGCTTTGCGCAAGCCGGCGATCATTTATTCTTAGTCGCACGCGATGATGCCAAATTGCAAGTGCTGGCCGCCGATCTGCGCGTGCGCGGCGCGCCTGCGGTGCACACCTTTGTTCTGGACGTGGATGATCTGGCGCGCCATGCGGCGATGTTAAGCCAGGCCAATGCCGCGCTGGGCGCGCCGGATACGGTCTTAATCGCACACGGCACGCTGCCGGATCAGGCTGCCTGCGAGCAGTCGGTGCAAATGAGTTTGGCGCAGATCCACACCAATGCCTTATCGGTGATTGCCCTGCTGACCCCGCTGGCGCAGCAATTCCAGCAACAGGGACATGGCGTGCTGGCCGTGATTTCTTCCGTCGCCGGCGAACGTGGCCGGCAAAGCAATTATGTGTATGGCAGCGCAAAAGCGATGGTGACAGCGTTTTTATCCGGCCTGCGGCAACGTCTGTGCAAACACGGTGTGCATGTGCTGACCATCAAACCCGGCTTTGTCGCCACCCCGATGACCGCCGGCATGCCGCTGCCCGCCGCCCTCACCGCCAGCGCACAACAAGCCGCCGACGACATCGTGCGCGCAATTGCGCGCAAAACCGATGTGCTGTACACGCGCTGGTTCTGGCGCTACATCATGTTGATCATCCGTCATTTGCCGGAAGGAGTATTCAAGCGCACAAAGATTTGAGATGCGTTTTTTTAGTCAGCATTTCCTTTCCATGCAGCAATTTTGGCAGTAAGATCAAGCTATCAGCCGGCAGCTTTGGCCTTAATCAAGCGTAGGCGCCGCCCGCTTACTGCGGAGCGGCTTGGTGCGCTTTCACAAAGGAGGCGGTGGTATGGAAGGCAATTTCAATTTCGGCGTCTTGATCTACGATGAAGTCGAGCCTATCGACTTGGCCACGGTGGGCGTGCTGTCGATTGCGCGCCGCTTTGAGCCGCGCATTCAATATCACACGATTGCGCCCAAGGCCGGTGTGGTGAATATGTGCAATGGCTTGCAAGTGCTGGCCCCGTATGGGATAGACGATTTCAAAAGCGGCAAGCTGCCCAAGCTGCACGCATTGGTGGTGACCGGCGGGCCGGGCTGGCGCAATCAAGTCAAAGAGCCGGAAACCCTGGCGTTTTTACGCGCCATCCACGAAGCCGGCACAGAAATCGTCGGCATCTGCACCGGCGCCATGGTGCCCGCCGCCGCCGGCCTGCTGGATGGCAAGGTGGCCACCACGCGCCGCACCTTCTTAATTGAGCGCGATGCGCAAGGCAATGCGAAACAGGTGGAAAAAAATCCGCCGCTGACCATGAAAGAAGACATCCGCCCGCAAGTGGGCGAAGTGCGCGAACGGCTGGTGGTGGACGAAGGCGACATCATCACCGGCGGCGGCGCGGCATTATGCATCGACATGATGTTCCACTTAATCGCCACCCGCGTCAGCCCGCAAGTGGCGCAAGACCTGGCGGAATTGATTGAATACGACCGCGCCTGGAAGGCCAACCGGGAAGCGCTGGGGGAGGATGTGTTGGCCAAGGGGCCGAGGAGTTGGTGTCCGGTGTGATGGCGGACCAGACGGGGCGGCGGCTTGCAACAGCCGCGCCCGCTCTGGATGTATGTCATACCACGCCAGCTAAGCCGACTGGCAAGCTGGCATCAATTGCCGCTGACATTGCCGCTGCCCTTGCGTCTGTGCAGTCCAAGCAGTCCCAGGCCAGCGAGCATCAAGGCAATCGACTCAGGCTCCGGGATCGCGCTCAAAGGCTGTTGACCACTATAAAACTGACCGAAAAATTCATTATCAATTGTGCCTGTGGCATCGCGGATTTCTATCGCGTTGAATGGTTGGTCTGACCACACGCCAACAAAAGCCGCCACATCGTCTGGCGCGTTAAACATAAACGAACTGACGGTCGTCCCATTGTTCTTAAGCGTCACGGTAAATGTGGAATCAGAGCAGACTGACACATAACATGTGCCCGTCGTGTCCCCGCCAGTAGAAGGTTCAACAAAATCAAATCCTGCTGAAAAGACTGGGCTTTGGAATGCCGCATTGAGATTTTCAATACCACTGATGCCAATGACATTTCCTGGTAAAGTCCGCGTCATAGGAGTGGCGGAACCGCTCCCGATGTAAAGCTGCGTGCTGGGCGCAGCAATGCTGAAGGTGACATCGCCCACCGTTTGGCTGGCGGAGACGCCACCGGGGATCAGTCCAAGATTCGGCAGCGCACCTGTCGCGCTAAACGCCCCGGTGGAGTTGAGGAATAAGGATTTATCACTGAACGTGGCAATCCCTGCAAACGTAGCGCCAGGCGCCAATCCCAGCATAGCGACAGCAAAAATCGACAAAAATGTGCTTTTCATGTTGGTCTCCTCCAAATGAACAGTTTCTTTATGGTTTAAAAACATTACAGCGCGGGCACTATCCGGTTCATGAAGCGCTGCTGGTGAATTGGGCAACTTGTTGCTCAACGCGCATGCTTCGACATGCGAGACCTGACTTAAGTACGATCTCAGCCGCCTTGCCGGTGCAATGGATTGCATTCCAGGAGAGTGCCTGCAAAAAGAATATCAAACATTAATCTTTCATATCAACCTAATATTTATTACAGTTTACAATGTATATAAAACATGCCTCTTGAGCCAACCAGAATGTCTCCCGGCATTTGGCGAAGGCAGGCGGGCGAAACGCGCCAACGGCTGGTGGCGGATGAAGGCGATATCATCACTGGCGGCGGTGCAGCTTTATGCATCGACAGAATGTTTCACTTAGCAGGGTGTTGATAAATGAAGGTGCTCAGAATTTTGACCAATATATCTAGCGGAAAATCCAGAAAATCAACCAGATACAGCATGAATAATCATCAAGTGTTAGTTTTTCAACTCCCTGTTAAGTTGGGCGGATTGGTTGATCAGGTGGCACAGCTTGTAAATACTCCTCTTCCGTCAGGCCTTCATTGAGTGTTGCAAGCGCTTCTTCCAAAGCAGGGTTGGCGATCCGGCTAAAGTCCTCAGCAAACGCCGTCACACAGCCACGCTCGGAATCAGTGACCAAATAAATCTCCCCGCTTTCCGGCAATAGCGCCAGTGCTTCAGGCGGCAGAATCAAATGCCCCCCCTCCATCCGACCATACATCCGTTTCATCACCATAACTCACCTTATGAAATTGTTTTGTGGGAAATTCCCAGCTCCGCATTCTTGCGCAGCCTGGATAAACGAGAACCGCTCTGAAAATCATGCATTCCAAGAATATGTGACAAGTTAAAACCACCCCGGAGACCCGTGCCATGGCCAAGTCGTCTGCATACCTTTCATGCGGCTTGGCGCAATCCAAGTTTCATTCGCCTTATCCCGCTCAGCCCCCCCCTGCCCTGCCATCTTCGCCCTCCCGCTTCTCCGTCCCGCGCTCATCGGCGCTGTTTTTTTCTTCCGCTTCCGATTCATTTTTCAAGGCCGGCATCCGGGTGAAATGCGAGCGCTCACCGCTTTCTTCTATCAAAGTGAAGGAATCGGCCTGCAAATTGAGGATTTTATTGATGTCCGGCGGCAACAGCATGGCGCCGCTGTTGCTGACGAAACGGATGATGATCCAGCCGGCAAACAGATAGAAAAGGATGCGCAATGGTGAACGGATCATGTGCGGCAAATTGTTATTGAGACGCATCGCAAACCTTTTCATCCAAAAGTGTGCTCACGCTGACAAGCCGGGGGAGCGCCATGCTGAAGCGATACGGCAAGAAGCTGGCGCATATTAACAGCATGCGTGCAGCAGAACCGCCCCATGCTGTAATCCAGCGCAGAGCCTGGATTCATCCCAGTCCGCCAAATGGGATTGCTGAAGCGCTTGATGCTGCGCTACAGTAGCGCTCATCCTTCACTTTTGCAAACAGGACGCTTGCCATGCACGCCTTTGCACAGCCGGACCGCGCCGCTCTCGCCCCCGCCGCCACATTGAAAACGCCACAGTCTGCACATTCGGCTCAGCAGGCGCACAAACTGCAGTTGGGTTTGCAATCGGCGGCGCAGCCGCTGGATTTGGCAATCAGGTGTGAGATGGAACAGTATTTCCAGCACGATTTCAGCCAGGTGCGGGTGCACAGCGGCGCCGATGCGGCGCGCTCGGCGCAGGCGCTGCAAGCCCATGCCTACACCTTTGGCAATCATATTGTGTTCAACAGCGGCCAATTTGCGCCGCAACAGATGCGCGGGCAACAATTGCTGGCGCATGAATTGGCGCATGTGATTCAACAAAGCAACGCGCCGCATACTGATCTCACATCAAGTGCGCCCGGCATAGCGCACGCCGGTGAAGCGGAAGCCAATCTGGCGGCGCAACAGCTGGCCGGATCAAAGTGGCCGCCACACGCCAAGCCGGCGCGCATCCGTCATCGCAGCAACACACGCATGATTGCGCGCCTGGCGCAATGCGAGGAATTACCCGGCTTCAGCCAAAACAGCGAAGGCAGCCGCAATAATTCCTGCGGCGCTGCCTCCCTGGTGACTGCCCTGCTGATCTGGGACCGTGAGCGCAAAAATCCGAATGCTCCCAACACTTTGCTGATTGCCGCATTAAACAATGTGCTGCTGGACATCACTCAACAACTCAGTACGCTCCAGCGGCAGCTAAATAAGACGCAGCAACTGGGCGGGAATACAAATAGACTGCAAGCAGAATTCGATAAATTAAAAAAGATTTACCCGGTTTTGCAGGAATTGCGCAATCAGGCGCAAAGCGCTGATGGCAAATTTGATCAAGCCGACTATGAATATCTGGGCCAGGCTTTGTATGCCTTGCAAAAGGAAGAACACACTGAAGGCATCAAATTGGGCGGTCAACGCTCTTTGCAAAAAAAGCTGGGCATGGATGCGCCAGGCATCAGTGACCCGGGCCGGCGCGTTTCCTTTGATGAATTATTAAAGCCGCTGTCCGCCTTGCGCCCCGGTCAAATCGCCCAAGTCAGCTGGTTTTCGCGCGGCGCGCTGAATCAACGCGGCGAAGGCGTATTCACACCGCACGCATTTTTGCTTGGCCGCTTGCAGCGCGGGGCCTGGTTTGTCTCGGATCAGGGCAGTCTGCCGCCATTTCAACTCGAAGCGGAATCGCTGGAAGCATTGAAACAAGGCATACGCCAGCACACCAGCCAAAATAATAAGGGCATACACACCGGCGGCTATCCAGCGCAAGCTGATTTGCTGAGCGACGGCGGGGTGAGCGAAGTCGGGCTCACCATCCTGGCCAATCAAGGCGGGATTGAAGCCAAAGTCCAGTCGGCTTTATTGCAAAACGGTGAGTTTTTAGCTGAAGTGGATAACTCCATCGTGCGCTTTGGCGACAAAATCCGCGTCACAGGATTTATCGCCTATGCCCACTCGCTGGAAGAAGCCAGGCAGATAATGGCGCGCAGCGGCAGTGATGGCGGCGCGGCCATGGTTGAAAAACCGCAAGGCTTGTTTGCGATTTACAAAACCAATCTGGTGAGTGAGCACAATGCCCAGGCCGGGCAAGTTGACGCCAACGATTCCAGCGGCGGCGCGTTCAGCTCATCCCCGCAACGCTTCTTTCAGGCTTGGCTGCAACTGCGCAGCCCAAGCGGCAGGGGCGCGCTGTTTCAAGTGTATTGAGACGGCGCCCGGCTTTAATCCAGACGCCTGCCGAGATACGCCAAATCCATCGCGGCGCGCCAAAAAACATGCGGCGCCCATGCGGCTTGCCGGCATCACCTCTCGCATCGCAACATTTTTTACAACTCCCGCAAAAATTCTTGCGCGTTCGACTTGAAAACCCCCAAAGCCGTCCATATAATCAGCACTCGTCAGGGGAGAGTGCTAACAACAGCCTGAATCCGGGTCAATATTTCCGATTTCATGGCGTTAGAGGCAACATTTTCTTCCCGCAGCGTGCATGTTTGATATGCACACATTGTTATCAAACGCAAACACAACTGAATTAAGGAGTTTTTGTATGAACCTTCGCCCTTTGCACGATCGCGTTATCGTCAAGCGTCTCGATCAGGAAACCAAAACCGCATCCGGCATCATCATCCCTGACGCCCATGCAGAAAAACCGGATCAAGGTGAAGTGCTGGCCGTGGGCAACGGCAAAGTGCTGGAAGACGGCAAAGTGCGCGCACTCGAAGTCAAAGTCGGTGACCGCGTGCTGTTCGGCAAATATTCCGGCCAAACCGTGAAAGTGGATGGCAACGAACTGCTGGTGATGCGCGAAGAAGACATCATGGCTGTTGTTGAGCGTTAATCGCTTTGCTGATTACGCATTCACATCCTCTCTTAAAGAATTGAAACAGGAGTAATACCATGGCAGCTAAAGACGTAGTTTTCGGCGATTCCGCCCGTTCCAAAATGGTGGAAGGCGTCAACATTCTGGCCAACGCCGTTAAAGTGACCCTGGGCCCGAAAGGCCGCAACGTTGTGCTGGAGCGTTCCTACGGCGCCCCGACCGTGACCAAGGACGGTGTGTCCGTGGCCAAGGAAATCGAACTCAAAGACAAGCTCATGAACATGGGCGCGCAAATGGTGAAGGAAGTTGCTTCCAAGACCAGCGACAACGCCGGCGACGGCACCACCACCGCTACCGTGCTGGCGCAAGCCATCGTGCGCGAAGGCATGAAATATGTGGCCGCCGGCATGAACCCGATGGATCTCAAGCGCGGCATCGACAAGGCTGTGACCGCCACCGTGGCTGAACTGAAAAAGATCGCCAAGCCCTGCACCACCAGCAAAGAAATCGCACAAGTCGGCTCGATCTCCGCTAACAGCGATTCTTCCATCGGCGACCGCATCGCTGAAGCGATGGAAAAAGTCGGCAAAGAAGGCGTGATCACCGTGGAAGACGGCAAGTCCTTGAACGACGAGCTGGATATCGTGGAAGGCATGCAGTTCGACCGTGGCTATCTGTCGCCGTACTTCATCAACAATCCGGACAAGCAAGTGGTGATTCAGGACAATCCGTTCATCCTGCTGTGCGACAAGAAAATCTCCAGCATCCGCGATCTGCTGCCGGTGTTGGAACAAGTGGCCAAGGCTGGCCGTCCGCTGTTGATCATCGCTGAAGATATCGAAGGCGAAGCGCTGGCGACTCTGGTGGTGAACAATATCCGTGGCGTGCTGAAAGTGTGCGCAGTCAAGGCCCCGGGCTTTGGCGACCGTCGCAAAGCCATGCTGGAAGATATCGCTATCCTGACCGGCGGCCAAGTGATCGCTGAAGAAGTCGGCCTGACCCTGGAAAAAGCCACTCTGGCTGATCTGGGCCAAGCCAAGCGCGTGGAAATCGGCAAAGAAAACACCACCGTGATCGACGGCGCCGGCCAATCCGCCGCGATCGAAGCCCGCGTCAAGCAAGTGCGCGTGCAAATCGAAGAAGCGACTTCCGACTACGACCGTGAAAAACTGCAAGAGCGCGTGGCCAAGCTGGCCGGCGGTGTGGCAGTGATCAAGGTTGGCGCCGCCACCGAAGTCGAAATGAAAGAAAAGAAAGCCCGCGTGGAAGACGCGCTGCACGCTACCCGCGCTGCGGTGGAAGAAGGCATTGTGCCTGGCGGCGGCGTGGCCCTGCTGCGCGCCCGCGCCAACCTGAGCGTCAAGGGTGACAACTCTGACCAGGAAGCCGGCATCCGCATCGTGCTGCGCGCGATGGAAGAGCCGCTGCGCATGATCGTGCAAAACGCTGGCGATGAGCCGTCCGTGGTGGTGGCCAAGGTGCTGGAAGGCGCTGGCAACTTCGGTTACAACGCTGCCAATGGCACCTATGGCGACATGGTGGAAATGGGCGTGCTGGATCCGGCCAAAGTGACCCGCTCCGCACTGCAAAACGCTGCTTCCATCGCTGGTCTGATGCTGACCACCGATTGCATGGTGGCTGAGCTGCCGGAAGACAAGCCGGCCCCGGCAATGGGTGGCGGCATGGGCGGTATGGGCGGCATGGGCGGCATGGACATGATGTAATATCGTCCATCTGCGCAACAAACCCCGCTGCACAAAAAACCCGCAACGCAAGTTGCGGGTTTTTTTCATCTTGCCGCCGGAAAAAAACGGTGAGACAAACCGGACCCGGCAATGGGTGGCGGCATGGACATGATGTAATCATCCGGCTCAGGCGCCAAACCCTGCTGCACAAAGAACCTTGCTGCGCCGTCTTTCACACCCGCTCACAAGCCGCCCAGCAATTCCAACAGCCTTTGGCCGGCGCGCCCGAGTGGCCGGGCGCGCGCCTGCACCAGTTGCGGGGTGAAGCGGTAACGCGAGCCGCCTTCATATTTCACCTCGCGCAAGGCCCCTTGCGCCAATTCTTCCTGCACCAGAAATTGCGGCATCCAGCCATAGCCCATGCCCATCAGGAGCGCCTGTTTTTTTGCGACAAAACCGGACAGAAAAAACGCGCGCTCACTGCCGAACATATGCTGATCATTGCCGCTGTCGCTGGAATCCTGAATCGTCAGCTCGGTGTGTTCCTGCAATTGGCTCAGGCTGACCTGCTCTTGCGCGGCCAGGGCGTGGGCCGGGCTGACGCATAAAATGCATTCGATTTCATCCAGCGCGCGGCAGTGTAATTCCGGCTTTTGCTGAAAGTCTTTGACGATCATCATATCCGCATTTTCTTTTTCAAAGCGTTGCTGCACGCCGCGCAAAAACTCAATCTTGACTTGCACCTTGGTCGGCGCCCCTTCTGCACTGAGAGCTTTTAGCGCCAGTAACACTTTTTCCAAGGGCAAGATGCCGTCCACGATCAAGAGCAAGTGCGCCTCCCAGCCCTGACGGTATTGTGCAGCCAAGGCTTGCAATTGCCCGGCTTGCTGCAAAAGCTTGCGCCCCTCTTGCAAGATGCCGGCGCCGGCATCGGTCAGGCTGACGCGGTAGCCGCTGCGGTCGAGCAAGGCGACGCCTAATTGCTGCTCCAGCTTCGCCACCTGATAGCTGACCGCCGATTGCACTTTATGCAGACGCTGCGCGGCGCGCGCAAAGCCGCCTTCGCGCACCACCATATCCAAGGCCGCCAGGGCTTCCAGGTCGATTGTCATTGCCGCCTCACATGATCAAAGTTTTTGATTAAATTCATCAAAATCTTACGCTTTTTTTGTTCTTCTGACTTGGCTATAGTGCGCATATCAGCCTGCTGTCAGGCACAACACAATAATGAGGAGCAGATTCATGCACAATCCGGTCAAACTGCGCGGTATCGAATTCACTGAGTTTTGCGGTCAAAGCAATCTCGCACTGGAAAATCTGTTTTGGGAATTCGGCTTTTCGCGCCTGCGCCGCCATGCGCATAAAGACATCAGCTACTACCGCCAAAATGACATCCACTTTCTGATTAATCACGACAAGCAAGGCTTTTCGGCCAGCTTCGCCAAGCAGCACGGGCCGTCGATTTGCGCCATGGGCTGGCGCGTGGAAGATGCGCAGTTTGCGCTGGAAACTGCGGTGGCGCGCGGTGCGCGGGCGGTGGCGGATGCGGATAAAGACCACCCTTATCCGGCGGTGTACGGGATTGGCGAGAGTTTGATTTACTTCATTGAAGCGCCCGCCGATGGCCGCAGTATTTATGAGCGTGATTTTGTTGCGCTGGAGCAGCCCCTGATTCAGCCGGACAAGGGTTTTCTGTGTGTGGATCACTTGACCAATAATGTGCCGTTTGGCGAGCAGGACAAATGGGCCGCATTTTACAAAGAGATTTTCGGCTTTACGGAAGTGCGTTACTTCGATATTCAGGGCGTGAAAACCGGTTTGACCAGCTTTGCGCTGCGCTCGCCGGATGGCAGTTTTTGCATCCCGATCAATCAGCCCAAGAATGAGCAAGACCAGATTGCGGAATATCTGCGCGAGTACAACGGCCCCGGCGTGCAGCATCTGGCCTTCCTCACGCGCGATATTCTGGCCTCGCTGGATCAATTAAACGGCTCGTCGATTGAAACCCTGGATATCGACCCGGAATATTATGAAGATGTGTTTGTGCGCGTGCCGGACGTGAAAGAAGACCGCGCCCGCATTGCGCAACATCAAGTGCTGGTGGATGGCGATGCGGATGGCTATTTGCTGCAGATTTTCACGAAAAACATCATCGGCCCGATTTTCATTGAGATCATTCAGCGCGAAAACAATCTTTCGTTTGGCGAAGGCAATTTCGGCGCCTTGTTCCGCTCGATTGAAAAAGACCAGGAACGCCGTGGCGTGATTTAAACCGGACTCAGAACAGGAGAAGATTATGTTGCAAGGCGTTCATCACGTTGCCTACCGCTGCCACGATACGCGCGAGACGGTGGAGTTTTACCAAAACATGCTGGATATGGAATTTTTGCTGGCGATTTCGGAAGACCGCGTGCCTTCCACCAAGGAGCCGGATCCGTATATGCATGTGTTTTTAGACGCCGGCAATGGCAATGTGCTGGCTTTTTTCGAGTTGCCGAATTCACCGCGCATGGGGCGCGACGGCAATACCCCGGCCTGGGTGCAGCATATCGCGTTCAAGGTGCAGGATATGCCGACCCTGCTGGCGGCCAAGGAAAAGCTGGAGGCCGCCGGAATTGAGGTGACCGGCCCGACCAATCACGAGCTGTTCCAGTCTATCTATTTTCTGGACCCGAACGGGCATCGCATCGAGCTGGCGGCGGACACCACCACGCCGGAAGTCTTGCGTAGAATGAAGGAAATCGCGCCCCAAATGCTGGCCGACTGGACAGCCTCCAAGCGCACCGTAAAACATGCGGCCTGGCTGCATGAAAAGGAATTCTCACAATAATCAGGCGCAGCTGCGCTGTCTCTCTCCTCAAAAAAATTCCGGCCAGGCCTGTCCTGGCCGTTTTTTTGCTCTCCGCAGGCACTCCCGCCACGCCGCATCAGATGACGATTTTTGCATAATTACAAGCATCCTTCATTCTGACAAACTGGCGATACAGTGATGAAATATCCATAATATATTGAAGTATTTCCCATCTATTTTCTTCTATCTTCACCCAATCTCTTTTAACACAACTTCATTTGTTCTTAAATCCGTAACATCCGCAGATAAAAAATTTGCAATTTTATTTGCAATAATGCTATTATTTGCCATGTTGCTTTAGCAATTCAACACTTGCAGCAAGCAGGCAGATTCACTTGCCTTTGCCTAAATCAGCATCAAGCATGGCCGTTGACCGGCTTCCCGCCGGCGTGCTGCAAACCGGCCCAACTTACACAATAGAGAGAGACCCATGAGACTGTTGCCCCCGATCCTGGCGCTTGCCCTGCATGCCGCCGCCGGCTTTGCGCTGGCTGAAAATATTTCCCTGCGTTTGGGCTATGAAGAAGGCCGCAGCGGCTTGCATTTCGCGCCGCAATATGCTGAGCGCGGCGCTTTTGGCCTAAGCCCGGACATGGGGGCAGAGGCGCATGGCGAGAAATGGCGCGTGGTGGCGAAAGACGCCAAGGGCAATATTGTGCATCAGGTGAATGTGCGCAGCGGGCGCGACTGGGTGGCGGAAAGTTTTGATCCGCACAGCGGGCACATCACGCACGCGCAAAAAGTGACGCAGCGCAGCGGCTTGTTTGAAGTGTCGCTGCCTTTCGATGCGCGGGTGGCCTCGGTTGAAGTGCTGCCGCAAGTCAAGGGCAATCAATTGGCTGCAACGCCGCTGCACCGGATGGACAGAAATGCCTTGCAGCAATTATTGAACAAGAGTCTGAGCCGGAAAAATCTGGCGGCTTCCGCCAGCGCCACCACGGTGTATGAGTCCGGCCCGGCGGCCGGCCGCATGGATTATGTTTTTATTGGCGACGGCTACACCGCTGCGGAAATGAGCAAGTGGAGAAGTGACGCGAAAAAAATTATCGATGGCTTTCTGGCTGACCCCTTGTTTGCTGCGAATAAAGGCAAAATCAATGTGCGCCGGGTGGATGTGGTCAGCAATCAATCCGGCGTCGATGAGATCGACAAGGGGATTTACAAAGACACCGCGCTGGATGGCGAATTCGGTTGTTACAACATTGAGCGCCTGCTGTGCGTGAATAACAGCAAGACCATTAACACGGTCGCCTCAGTGCTGGCGCCGGATCAGCGCGATGTGCTGATCGTGGTCTCTAACTCGACCCGTTATGGCGGTTCGGGCGGCCAGGTCGCCACGCTGTCGATGCACGCTTCCTCGATCGAAGTGGCCTTGCATGAAATCGGCCATACCGCGTTCGCTCTGGCGGATGAATATGATTACGGCACATGCAATAGCGCCAGTGAGCCGAGCGAAGGGAATGTCTCGCGCGTCAGCTCGCGCAGTGTGAAATGGGGCAGCCAGATCGCCGCCAATACCGCCGTGCCGACCCAGGCCGGACAGTATGCGAATGGCACGGTGGGGGTGTTCCAGGGCGGCCAATATTGCCGCGCCGGGAAATATCGCCCGACCGAAAATTCACGTATGCGCACCCTGGGCTATCCCTGGCATGCGGTGAATGAATCGCTGGTGGCCAAGGTGTTTGCGAAGTATGCCGGCAGCACACCGCCGGGCGGCACGACCACCAGCAAAACGCAAAGCGGCAGCTTGAGCAATGGCGGGATTGCGTATGCGCCATCGGCGACACCGGGTTATATCCAAAGCGGGGCTGGAACCATCAATCTGAAATTGAGCGGCCCGGCGAATGCCGATTTTGAACTTGCGCTGTACAAGTCCGGCAGCAATGGCTGGCTGAAGGTGGCCAGCAGCACCGGCCCGACTTCCAGCGAAACCATCAGCTATAACGCGGCCGCCGGTTACTACTATATCGAAGTCAAGTCGTATTCCGGCAGCGGGACTTACACCCTGAATTACAGCTATCCAACACCGAAGTAAATGCATTCTTGCGGCGCCGGCTTCGTCCGGCGCCGCCCCGCTCTCCTCTGTCCCGCCCCGCGCACTGGCGCCGGCCAGTCTCTGTCCCAAGCCGCGCCATTCTTCAATCTGAATGCGGAATTCTGCATAGTCATTTTTCTCTTCTCATAGTGAGAAATGGAAAAATTAAAATGAAATATTAACAATATATCTGCATAAATTTGGCCAGTCGCGGACTTTCCCGCCCCATCATCGCCTAACGCCTGGCTAAACAAAATTAAATCCGCCAAAAGCGCAAAGAAAAGTTGATTATTTTCAAAGGCTGAATGCTATTATTTCCTTGCAGTTTTGATAAGCTGCATTGAACCAAAGCCTGTGCTCTGCTTCTTGCATTGCACAAATCTGCATCATGCAGGGCCGGCGCCCCAACGCCGGTCAGGGTGTTTTGCAAAGCCGGGCGCGGATCGGAAAAGCCGGATTGCCACAATAAAAACCAGGCAATCCAATGAGAATAGAGAGAGACACATGAAACTGCTGACACCTGTATTGGCGCTTGCCCTGCAAGCCGCCGCCGGCCTCGCGCTGGCTGACAATATCTCTGTGCGTCTGGGCTATGAGGAGGGGCGTAATGGCCTCAGCTTTGCCGCACAACACGCCGAAACCGGAACCTTTGGTCTGACCCCTGACACGGGCAATGAGGCGCATGGCGAAAAATGGCGCGTGGTGGCGAAAGACGCCAAGGGCAAAATTCTGCATCAGGTAAATGTGCGCAGCGGGCGCGACTGGGTGGCGGAAAGCTTTGATCCGGGAAGCGGACAGATCGCGCATGCGCAGAAAGTGACGCAGCGCAGCGGCTTGTTTGAAGTGTCGCTGCCGTTTGATGCGCGGGTGGCCTCGGTTGAAGTGCTGCCGCAAGTCAAGGGCAATCAGCTGGCCTCAGGCGCGTTGCACAAGATGGACCGCAAAGCCCTGCAACAGTTGCTGAGCAAGAGCCAGAGCAAGAAGAATCTGCTGGCCGGGGTGACGGCGACCACGGTGTATGAATCCGGGCCGGCGGCGACCCGCATGGATTATGTGTTTATCGGCGATGGCTATACCGCTGCGGAAATGAGCAAATGGCAGGCAGACGCCAAGAAAATCATTGATGGCTTCCTGGCTGATCCCTTGTTTGCTGCGAATAAAAACAAGATCAATGTGCGCCGGGTGGATGTGCCCAGCAATCAATCCGGGGTGGATGAAATTGATAAGGGGATTTATAAGGATACCGCGCTGGATGGCGAATTCGGTTGCTACAACATGGAGCGCCTGCTGTGCGTGAATAACACCAAGACGATTAACACGGCTGCCTCGGTGCTGGCGCCGGACCAGCGCGATGTCTTGATTGTGGTTTCCAATTCGACCCGTTATGGCGGTTCCGGCGGCCAGGTCGCCACTTTGTCGATGCATTCTTCCTCAATCGAAGTGGCCTTGCATGAAATCGGCCACACTGCGTTTGCACTGGCCGATGAGTATGACTACGGGACATGCGATGCGTCCAGCGAACCGACGGAAGGGAATGTCTCGCGGGTCGGCACGCGCAGCGTGAAATGGGGCAGCCAGATCGCCGCCGGCACGGCAGTGCCGACCCAAGCCGGACAATATCCGAACGGTACGGTGGGCGCCTTCCAGGGTGCGCAGTATTGCACCGCCGGCAAATACCGTCCGACGGAAAATTCGCGTATGCGCGCCCTGGGTCAGCCCTGGCATGCGGTGAATGAAAGCCTGGTGGCGAAGGTGTTTGCGAAATATTCCGGCGGCACAGATCCGGGCGGCGGCACGACCACCAGCAAAACCCAGAGCGGCAATCTGACTGCCGGCGCCAAAGCCTATGCGCCGAGCGCATCGCCCGGCTATTTCCAGGCTGGGGCCGGGGTGATCAATTTGAAACTGAGCGGGCCGTCCGGTACGGATTTTGATCTGGCGCTGTACAAGTACACCGCCAGCGGCTGGAGCAAGGTGGCCGGCAGCGATGGCCCGACTTCGGCGGAAAGCATCAGCTACACTGCGGCAGCCGGCTATTACTATGCGGAAATCCATTCGTATAGCGGAAGCGGGACTTACACACTGAACTACAGCTACACCAATCCGAAATAAGCCGCACGGCATTTCCAGCACAAGGCCCGCATTGCGGGCCTTGTCATATTCAGCAAACAGCTTTTATGGTTTGTGGCGCGGTTTGATCGAGCCTTCCAGCACATCCGGTTTGTAATACTGCAAAAAACTGCGCCACACCTGGCCGGATTGCACCAGGTTTTGCAAGCCTTCCTGCAAATAGCGCATATCCTGCGCATTCACCATGGTTTTTGAGATATAGATGCCGCTTTCGCCCCAGGGCAATTCCTGCGCCGGGGTGAATTGCAATTTGTCCAATAAGGGGGTGCTGCGGATATCGGTGCTGACCACCGGCACGAAGATGGAAGGCGCCATGACGGTCAAGTCGATCAAGCCGGCCTGCATCAGACGCGCCACATTCACGGTGTCGGATTCCAGCGTCAGACGGCCCTGTTTTTCCATATTTTTGAGGAATTCCTGATACGCCGCGCCATAGTCAAAGCCGCGCACCAAGCCTGCCCGCAGATTCTTTTGCTCCAGAACCGCTTGCAAACTGCCGAGTTTGACATGCGGGCTGATGATGGTGGCGCGCGCCGCCACCAGCGGCACAAACACGCCATATTCGTCGCGCTTGGGCGTCTTGGTGGCGGGAAACAGCAAATCAGCTTTGCCGGATTCAAACAGCGCTTCGGCGCGCGCGCGCGGGGTGGGGGTAAATACCACTTCGCAGTTTTTCAGTGCGCGCAAAATATCAATATACACGCCGCTGATATGCGCACCCTGCACGATCACGGAATAGGAAATCGGCGCCACCGGGGCCTGCAGCGGCTTGCTGCAGGCGGCTTGCGCATGGCTGCATGACAGACTCAACACAAGCGGAAATAAGCCCTGCATTATTTTTTTTCCAGCATGCTGGATGCCCATCTGTTTCTCCCTGTAAAAAGATGGCTTTTTTTGCAGTGTAGCGAGAAGCCGCACAGGTGCACAGTTCTTTTTTGCAGCATGGAAAAAAATGCCGCATCACCCCCGATTGCGCACAAAGATGCGCACGTCGTCCAACGCCAACAGCATTTGTTGTTGAATCGCCGATGCCCGTGTGCTGTCTTCATCGCGGCATGCCTGGCTCATGCCATTGGTCAGGGCATGGATTAAACGCACCCCCAGATTGGCCGAGGTGCCGGTCAACTCATGGTTCAGGGCGCGCAGTCGCGGCCAGTCTGCATGCAAAATCGACTGTCCCATATCATTGAGCAATTTGACGGTGGAGACCAGGTATTGATCAAGGAAGGCGAAAATTGTTTCGATATCATCGCCGCAAATATCCGTCAGCAAGGTCAAATCGACCACGGCGGCGGCTTCTTCGGCGGCCAGATTGCGCGGCGCGCTGACATCCGGCTCCGGCAAATGGCGTTTGACCGCCTGCAACAGCGCCTCCGGCTGGATAGGTTTGGAAACATAATCGTCCATGCCGGCGGCCAGGCAGCGTTCGCGGTCGCCGGCCAGGGCATTCGCAGTCATCGCCACAATCGGGATGCGCGCGCCCGGCGCTTCCTGGCTGCGAATGGCGGCGGTGGCGGCAAAGCCATCCATCACAGGCATTTCACAATCCATCAAAATCAAATCTATCCCGCCCTCGCGCCAGAGTTGCAGGGCCTGCTCGCCATGTTGCGCCAGGCTGACTTCAAAGCCCATTTTGCGCAATAAAATCAGGGCCAGTTTTTGATTGATTTCATTGTCTTCCACCAGCAGCAAATGCGGTGCGCCGGGCTGCTCGGCAGGCGCTGCCGGCGGTGCGCTGTGCGCTTGCAGCGGCGGATGCGAGGAAATGCCAAAGGCCAGCAGGGCCGCTTGCAGCAGGCTGCGCGGCTTGACCGGCAGCGCCAGCGGCGCATGGAAGCTTTCAAAATGCGGCAGACTGGCGGCGGCGCGCAAATCAAATGGCGAGGCCAGCAAGATCTGGCGCAATTGCGGGCGGATGGTGGACAGGGCCAGGGCCAGGGCATTGCCGGCCATGTCGGGTAAGTTCAAGCCGATAATCACCAGCGCAATATCGTCTCTGCCCTGGCTGATTTCGAGTGCGTTCAAGGCCTGTTTGGCATGCAGCACACGGCAGCCTGCGCTGCGCAAAATCGCGCACATCGCCGCGCTTTCCTGCTCATGGTCATGCACTAAGAGCACGCTGGCGTCTTGCAAACGGGCTTGCACTTGTTGGGTTAAGCCGGCCCATAACAGCGGCTGCGCTTCAGCGCTGTCCGGCGCTGCGCTTTGCGGCAGGCAGATTTCCAGCCAAAACATGGCGCCATTGCCGGCTTGGCTTTCGATGCCAAGCCGGGCGCCCATCAATTCGGCCAGCCGCAGACAAATCTGCAAGCCCAGCCCCGGCTGCCGCTCTGCTTCCACCTGCGGCAGGGTCTGGCCCGGCATTTGCAAGATCTGTTGCGCCGCCGCTTCGCTCAAGCCCGGCCCGCTGTCCTGCACGCAAAAACGTATGTTGACCGCGCCCTCCTGCAGCCCAAGCACATAGGCGCTGAGTTGCACAAAGCCGGCCTGGGTGTATTGCAGGGCATTGCTGGCCAGATTCATGATGATTTGGCGGATGCGGCCGGCGTCGCCGCTGACATAGGGCGGCAATTCCGGGTCTATGGCGCAACACAGGGACAAGCCTTTTTCGCTGGCGCGCGGGGCCAGCAAGTCGATCACGCCTTCAATTAAGATCAGGGGGGAAAAACTGTCTTGGTGCAACTTCAATTGGCCGGCTTCGATATTGGAAAAATCCAGGATGCCATCCACCAGTTGCATCAGGGCCTGGCCGGAATCCTGAATCACGCCGGCAAATTCGCGCTGTTGCGCATCCAGCTCTGTGCCGAGCAACATATCGGTCATGCCCAGCACGCCGGTGAGTGGAATGCGGATGTCATGGCTCATGCTGGTCAAAAATGCGGTTTTGGCCAGATTCGCCTGTTGCGCGCGGCTGCGTTGCGCCTGTGCTTCCTGTAATTGCAGCGCGCTGTTTTGGGATTCATGTTGCAGCGCCTGCAATTGGCCCTGCAGCTTATTGATTTCTTCTTGCAAAAGCAGATTGCGCGCCTGTTCCTCGCGCCATTCGCTGCTGGAAGGCAGCTCGCGCGCCTGCTGATAAATCTGGCGCAAGCGCAAACGCCAGCGCCGGTTCAAGACCAAA
This sequence comes from Massilia sp. W12, assembly GCF_037300705.1. NCBI lineage: Bacteria > Pseudomonadati > Pseudomonadota > Betaproteobacteria > Burkholderiales > Oxalobacteraceae > Massilia > Massilia sp. W12. Next base: position 3,132,155 of record NZ_CP147776.1, read on the forward strand.
AAACCGATCAGCAGCACAAAGCTGAGTAAAAATTGCGCAATCACCAGCATCCAGCCGCATTCCGCGCCACACCATACGCCGAGCGACAAGGCCAGCGCAGCTGGAATCAGCAGCAGGCAAAAAGCCAGTATCAGGGCAAGTCGGTCCAGACTGCGTGTGCGTGGCGCTTGGATCATGGGCGGGCTGTGCTTTCAGTTGGGTTCGCATCCTTAAAACTGTGCGGCTTACAGCCCAGCAACTATACCATGCGCTGCTCCTTGTGCAAGTCAGGAAGCGCCAACCAGGCCGGTCACGCGGATGGTTTTGTTTTCCGGAATTTCCGCATGCGAGAGTACGCGCAGCTGCGGCAGCGCACGGCGTAAAAAGCGCGCCAGCAGCATGCGCAAGGGGGCCGGGGCCAGTAAAACCGGGGTCAGACCCATTTGTTCCTGTTGCTGCGCCGCCAATGCCGCCTGTTGCGTAATAGTGTCAGCCAGTCCCGGCTCCAGGCCGACGCCGTCGCCGCCATTTTGCAAAGCCTGCATCAACAGGCGTTCCAAGCGGTTATCCAGGGCCATCACACTCAACTCCTGCCCTTGCGGGAAGAGTTGCTGCACAATCGCGCGGCCCAGGGCAATGCGCACCAGACTGGTCAACTCGCCCGGATCATGCATGCCGGGCGCATATTCGGCCAGGGTTTCAATGATGGTGTGCATATCGCGGATGTGCACCCCTTCGGTGAGCAGGTTTTGCAACACTTTTTGCAAGGTGGTGAGCGGAATCACGCGCGGCACCAGGTCTTCCACCAGTTTGGGCGATTCTTTGGCCAGATGATCAAGCAATTGCTGCACTTCCAGCCGGCCCAGCAAATCGGCGGCGTGGGTGGTGATCAGGTGGTTCATATGGGTCGCCACCACGGTGCCGGCGTCAACCACGGTATAGCCCATGGTTTGCGCCTGTTCACGCAAGGAGGCGTCGATCCAGATCGCCGGCAGGCCAAAGGCCGGATCGCTGGTGACAAGTCCCGGCAAGCTGCCGCTGACCATGCCGGGATTGATCGCCAAAAACTGGCCATTGTGCGCTTCGCCGCCGCCGATCTCCACCCCTTTCAAGGTGATGCGGTAGGCCGAGGGACGCAGCTCCAGATTGTCGCGGATGTGCACCGGCGGCGCCAGAAAGCCGACTTCCTGTGCGAATTTTTTGCGTATACCCTTGATCCGTTTGAGCAATTCGCCGCCCTGGGCGCGATCCACCAGCGGAATCAGACGGTAGCCGACTTCCAGCCCGAGCGTATCGACCGGCTGAATATCCTGCCAGCTGGCTTCTTCCGATTCGATCGGCGCCGGCGGCAATTCCGGTTCCGGCTCGACTGGCTGCGCTTTCGGTTTGCGCATCAAGAACCAGGCCGCCCCGCCCAACATGCCGCCCAGCAGCAAAAACGGCAGATTCGGCATGCCGGGAATCAGGCCCATACTGAATAAAATACCGGCAGTGATCGCCAGCACTTGCGGCTTGGCGAATAATTGCTGCACGACTTGCGAGCCGATATCCTGCTCACTCGCCACCCGCGAGACGATAATACCGGCGGCGGTGGAAATCACCAGCGAGGGAATCTGCGCCACCAGGCCATCGCCAATCGCCAGCAAGGTGTAATTTTTCATGGCTTCAGAAAAGCCCATATCATGCTGCAGCATACCGACCAGCAAACCGCCGATCACATTGATCAGGGTAATCACAATGCCGGCAATCGCATCGCCGCGCACATATTTACTGGCGCCGTCCATGGCCCCGTAAAATTCCGCCTCCTGTCCCACTTCCAGACGGCGGCGGCGCGCTTCCTGTTCGCCGATCAAGCCGGCGTTCAAATCGGCGTCAATCGCCATTTGCTTACCCGGCATCGCATCCAAAGCAAAACGCGCGCCGACTTCCGCGATCCGGCCGGCGCCCTTGGTCACGACGGTGAAGTTGATAATGGTGAGGATGATGAACACCACAACGCCGACGGTGAAATTACCGCCAATCAAAAAATGACCGAAGGATTCAATCACCTTGCCCGCCGCATCAGGGCCGGTATGCCCCTCTGACAGCACGACGCGGGTGGAGGCCACATTCAAGGACAAACGCAACATGGTGCTGATCAGCAAAATCGCCGGAAACGCCATGAAATCCAGCGGTTTGACTGTATATAAGCTGGTGAGCAAAACGATGATCGAAAGCGCAATATTGAAGCTGAACAACATGTCCAAGGCCATTGGCGGCAAGGGCAAGACCATCATCGCCAGCAGCATGATGATCAGTATCGGCGCTGCCGCGCCGCGCGCGCTTGCCGCTTTCTGCAGTGCGCCTTGCAACCAGGGGGGCAGTTTGATTTTATCCATTCTTCACCTCGTTCATGCGGGTGCGGCAGGCGGCTGACCTGTCGCTTGCAGGGGGTCCATCTCTGGCGGCACATCCAACTCACGCGGGGCTTGCGGACGTTCGCCCTCGCCTTTTTGATACATCCGCAGCTGGAACACATAGGCCAGCACTTCGGCCACGGCGGTATATAAAGCCTGGGGAATTTCATCGCCGATGTCGGCGTGTTTGTAGAGCGCGCGCGCAAGCGGCGGCGCTTCCAGAATCGCCACCTTGTTTTCTTGCGCCAATTCGCGGATCTTGGCCGCCACCTCGTCTGCACCCTTGGCCACCACTTGCGGCGCGCGCATTTTGCCATCCACATATTTCAAGGCCACCGCAAAGTGGGTCGGGTTGGTCACCACCACATCCGCGCTGGGCACTGCCGCCATCATGCGGCGGCGCGCCATTTCACGCTGCATAGACCGGATCTTGGCCTTGATTTGCGGATTACCGTCGGATTCCTTCGATTCCTGAATCACTTCCTGGCGCGTCATCTTCAGCTTTTCGGCGTAATGCCAAACTTGATACGGGCCATCAATCACAGCGATCAAACCCAGCGCCCCGGCGACAAATAAAAACGTCATCAAGAGCAAGTCCAGGGTGTGCAGACTGGCTTCGCGCACCGGCTGCAAAGCCAGCGCGAACACCGCGTCTTTTTCAAATGCGATCACGCCCCAGGCCACCGCCCCCACCAGCACGGTTTTCAAAATCGCCTTGATCAATTCGACCATGGCGTTCTTGGAAAACATATTGCCCAGGCCGCGCAAGGGGCTTAAGCGCATAAAGTCCGGTTGCAAGGCTTTGGCGGAAAACAGCCAGCCGCCGATCACCAGCGGCGAAGCGGCGGCGACAATCAATACCGCCAGCGCCAGCGGCGCCATTGCCAGCAGCACCGGAACCAGGTCGGTGGCCAGCCGCATCATCAGGATGTCGGGGTGAAACGCCTGCTCGCGGGTAAACCGCATGCCAGAGGCCAGATTGTGCGACAGCGCGCGCGCCATGCCCGGCCCGGTCGCCCACAGGGTCAAGCCGGCTGTCATCAAAATCGCGAAGGTGCCGATTTCACGCGAACGCGGCACATCGCCTTCTTCACGCGCCTGTTCCAGCCTTCGCTCACTGGCTGGTTCGGTCTTTTCGGCTTCGCTGTCTTCAGCCATGCATCCCCCGCTTTTCCTGGTTTGATGCCTGGATTATCAATTGCCGCATGGCAAAGGCATGCCGCGAACAGATGGTGAAATCCCCTGCTTTTAGCCGGGTTGAGGGATCGGCATCACATACCGGGGCATAGACAGCTGTATTTATTAAGTAAAAAACGATGCGCCGGGTGATATTCACAAAAAGAATGCATTTTGGAAACATATCAAATTCTCATGATATGTCGAGCGCTTGCTCTATTTTTTGTTGACAACTTCCCACAGGAAAATTACGATTCATACACCAGCCCACCCATGCGCGCGCCAGCAGCGCCGCAAACCCGGGCAGTCTGCCGGGGTAGAGAATCGTCACGAAAAATCAGCATTGCAAGAGAGATTTTGCCGGTTTTGCCACGTCTATAGCGCAGGCTATTGACGCCAGAAACGGCGCATCCGACCCGCCCTGCCGCTTTTTCAGCACGCTTTCCAAGCCCGGCAAGCTGCCAGCCAACACGGAGAGTTCATGATGCGTATTGCCCAATTGAGCCGCAGCGCGATGCTGCTTTGTTTGTTAGCCGCAGGCGCCGCCAATGCCACGAATTACACTTTATGGATTAATGGCCGCACCGGCGGCGGCGCAGTCGGTAATTACAACAGCTGGAACTACTGGGGGCCGGGCGCCACTGCCGCCGGGGTAAATAAGAAATCGGTAAACTGGGACGGCTATAACAATATCTCCAGCCAAAGCGGCAAAATCCGTGACGCGCTGGACTGTTTTTGCACCGGCAGCAACTGGTGTTATATCGCCACCCACAGCGCAGGCCAAATGATGCTGGGTTACACCCTGGCGCAATATGGCGCCAGCGCACGCTATAAGAAAAACGCCACGCCGAATAGCGCCGGCCAATGCGGCAACAGCGATGGCGGCACGCAAACCGGTTGGAATATCAAATGGGTGCGCGCCGCCGGCAGCGCGGCGGGCGGCTCTGAATTGGCTGATTATGGTTCCTGGGCGCTGAGCGAACCGCTGGTGAAAGATCTGAAAACCACCACCGCGCGCGCCATGTATGACCACAACAATACGCAAAACGTCTGGTTCTATATGTATGCCGGCGCCAAGGGCACCCTGTATTCCGGTTTGCTGCCGGGGCAGGATGATGAGGCGGTGTCCTACCACTCTTCCGGCGGCATCGCCGGCAGCTCGGGCCGCTCGCTGGGCAATCCGTCTGACTGGTTCTCGAATGATTTGACGCTGGGCACTGCCAGCAATGAAGGCGGCTCGACCAAGTGGAACCGGCACAGCGTGTCTTTCCGCGATGATGGCGAAAATCATAATCACTACGCCAGCGGCAACTGGGGTGGGATTATTTCTGTGATGCGCAATGACGTGGCGAATCTGGCTAAATAAACTGGCCTGACGCCGCAGTTTGCAAAAAGGGAGGCGCAGCCTCCCTTCAAGCGCTACGCTCAGGGGGCCGCCACGCTTCCAGGCCCGCTAACCGCTAACGTCGAGGACGGCACACATTTCTGTCCGCGCACAACTCTTCATTTTTCCGTCCATCCAGGCGTACTTCACAAAAAACTGTTTAATAATTCTACGGCAACATTCTCCTCAAGTAAGTCGAAGCCATGGCGAGGTAAATCATCCCTTCAGAAACATCAATCCGGCGCTCGTAGTCACGCGCCAGACGGCGATAGCGCATCAGCCACGCGATGGAGCGCTCAACGCCCCTGCGGCGAGCTTGTAATCAAAGCCGACTTGCTCCTTCAATACAGGCGGCGATTGGCATCTACGTCAATATGCCGTTCTCGACCATTGATCTTCTTGTCTGCGTCATACCCTGTTCACTTGCGCCCGGCGCTTTCACCGATTGGCTATCAACAATCCCCGCGCTGGGCAAAGGCTCGCGTTGCGCGCGCATGCGATCAATCATCAGCGCCAAATCATGAATTGTGTGAGAAAGGAAGCTGCGCAGAAAGCGTCTGAACGTCAGCATTTCCATGCCTTGCCGGCTGTCTTGCAGATGATTGTGTGGCGACATACCGATCCGGGTTTGTCGCCACACAATCTGAGCCCGGTGCGGCGGCTGGGCGGCTGCGCTTCAAAGCCGCCTTGGCGCACTCACCATCCATAGTAATAGAAGTGGAAACCGTAATACCAGATAAAGAAAAACACCAGGGCGAAGGTGTACAGCGCAGTCATGAAGCCGGCATCAACCCAGATCGCTTTTTCACGCAAGACCATGGTGGCGCGGATGCGATCGGTTGGGCCGCGCATGAAGAGGATGAATAAAATCACGATGATCATCAAATGGCCCAGGGCGTCAATCGGGCCGAATTTCAAAATCGCCAGGATAAACACCGCCTGCAAACCCGCCGCCACCTTGCGCGCCAGCACCGAGGCGGAAGAAATCATCACAAAGGAAATCGCAAATTCAATAAAACCGGCCAGCAGCATGTAGTTGTACGGGGTCATGCCCATCAACATACCGGGATTGTCTTGCAACATCGGGTAAGTCCAGTGCGGATAGCCGAATTTCTCAATCGAGGCCCACATCAGGGTGATGCCGGCGCCCTTGTACAAAATCACGAAGCCGGTTTTTTTCCAGCGCCAGCGGGTCACGGAACAGACCATGAAAAAATACGCCATGCCGATGAAGATCATATAGTCGGTCATGTGAAAAATGCCATATTGCGCCACCCCGCCGATATACAGGCCGGCAATGCCAAAGCCGACCAGCACCACGGTGCGGTCAAAAAAGGCGCAAATCCCGATCGCCAGCTGGAGCCAGGGGATCAGTTGTGAGTGCGTCACCAGATCGGGGGTCAGGAATACCGGGATCTTGATGAAAATCCCATGCGCCCACAACAAAATAAAGAAAATACCGATTGCCAGACGCATGATATCGATCGATTCGGCGTCGCGGATTTTGATTTTTTCCTGAAACTTGGCCAGATAGCCTTTGCGCAAGGCATAGCGGTCAACCATGAAAAATCCGAAGATAAACACGATGGAGCCGCCAAAAAACCACATAAAGGTTTCGGTCAGCACTTCGCCGATCGGCAGCGGCGGCTTGGCGATGTCGTAGGGGGCAAACCATTTCACATGCGCTTGCGCAGTCAGGGAATGCAAGAGCAGCAGCAATGCCGCCAACACCCGCAGCGGGCGCCATAGGCTGTGATCTTGTTGCTCCGGTCTGCTGTGCATGCTCAGTCTCCCTTTCTGTCCGTCTTTGATAGTCCGCCGTGGCGGGATTGCGGTATTGCTTGCGCTGCTGGATTGCGGCGCCGGAACAACGGCGCCTGATTGACGTGCTTGAAGCTGACGACGCGCTGTTGCACGCCGGCAAAACCCGCGATTGTGACAATTAATCTTGCTATTTTCAATAACTTGCAAATTTGAAACCAAGCCGCAAGTCACGCACTGCGTTGCAGAACAGCTGGAAAACTGTCCGTAGCTTAACTGAGCTGCTGCACAAGAGCAAGACAGAGCAGCTGCTTTGCCGGCGCGAAAGCGCTAAGCGCGCACGTCACGCGGTTTGGCGCAAAAAGCCAAAGGCCCGGCAAAAGCGGTTTAGAATGACTCTTCCCTGCCTGGAGGATGTATGGAACAGATCGCCTATCGCACCTGCCCCTTTTGCGAAGCCTGTTGCGGCTTGCAAATCAGCCATGACGGCGCACAAGTGCTGCGCATTCGCGGCAATCAGGATGATGTGTTCAGCCAGGGTTATCTGTGTCCCAAGGGTTTGGCCTTGAAAGATCTGCACGAAGATCCGGATCGCCTGCGCACGCCGATGCGGCGTCAAGGCGACGGGTTTGTCCCGATCAGCTGGGAAGAGGCATGGTTGGAAATTGAGCGCCGTCTGCCGCAGCAAGTGGCGCAATATGGCGCGCACAGCGTGGCGCTGGCGGTCGGCAACCCGACAGTGCACAAAGCCGGGGCTTTGCTGTATTTCCCGCGCTTAGCGCATGCCCTGGGCAGCCGCAATATTTTCTCTGCTTCCACGCTCGACCAGATGCCGCGCCAATTGGCCAGCGCTCTGATGTACGGCTCCTGGTTTTCGGTTCCGGTGCCGGATATCGTGCGTTGCAATTTGCTGGTGATCATGGGCGGCAATCCTGCGGTGTCGAACGGCAGCATGTGGACTGTGCCGGACTTTCGCAGCAAGGCGCGCGCCTTGCGCGCACGCGGCGGCCGCATGGTCACGATTGATCCGCGCAAAACAGAAACTGCGGAATTATCCGACCAGCATCTGGCGATCCGTCCCGGCAGCGATGTGTATTTTTTGCTGGCGCTGGGCGAACATCTTTACAGCGCACAGCTGACCCGCTCCAGCGCGGCGCTTGCGCATACCCGGGGGCTGGAGCAATTGCCGGCCCTGTTTGCGCCCTGGCCGGCGGAACGCGTGGCGGCGCGTTGCGGCATTCCCGCCGCCGATATCCGCGCCTTAGCGCAAGCGCTGGCGCAAACCGATGGGGCCGCGCTGTATGGCCGGATCGGCGTTTGCACCCAGGCTTTCGGCGCCGTGAACGCGTGGCTGATCGACATTATCAATCTGCTGTGCGGCAATCTGGATGTGGCCGGCGGCATGATGTTTCCCAAAGCGGCGGCGTTTGCCCCGAATACCGAGGGCAAACCCGGCTTTGGCCCGGCGCAAAAGACCGGCCGCCGCCACGCGCGCGTGAGCGGCGCGCCGGAAGTGATGGGCGAATTGCCGATTTCCTGCCTGGCGCAAGAGATTGAAACCCCGGGTGCGGAACAGGTGCGCGCCTTGATCACTTTCGCCAGCAATCCGGTGCTGTCGGCGCCGAACGGGGCGCGGCTGGCGGCGGCGCTGGAGCAGCTTGATTTCATGCTCTCCATCGACATTTATATCAATGAAACCACGCGCCATGCGGATTTGATCCTGCCGGGCCGCTCGCCGCTGGAAGACAGTCATTTTGATATCGCTTTTCCGCAATTCGCCTGGCGCAACTTTGCGCGCTATTCAGAGCCGGTTTTCGCCAGCGAACAAACGCCGGAATGGCAGATTTTGCTGCAACTGGCGGCGATTTTCTCAGGCCAGGGCCATTTGCCCACTGAATTGCTGTTGCATTGGGATGAGCAGATTTTGCGCAGCCAGCTCAGCAAGCGCGCCGGCCCCATGGCCGATGCCTTGCTGGCGGCCAGCGCTGACTTGAGCGGGCCTGAGCGTTTATTTGAGCTGGCTTTGCGCAGCGGCCCGTATGGCGACGGCTTTGGCAAAAAACCGGGCGGCTTGAACCTGGCGCAGTTGCGCGCGGCGCGCAATGGGGTGGATTTGGGCGAGTTGCAAGCCCGGCTGCCTGAGTTGTTGCGCATGCCGGACGGGCTGCTGGATGCGGCGCCGGCGCAATTTGTGGCGGATCTGGCGCGCGCCGCCGCCGCATTTGAAGACAGTCAGGCAATGTTGCAACTGGTGGGCCGGCGCGATGTGCGCTCCGGCAACAGCTGGATGCATAATTTGCCGGTGCTGGCCAAAGGCCCAGAGCGCTGTCTGGCGCTGACCCATCCGGCGGATGCGGCGCAAGCCGGGGTGGCGGATGGCGCGCTGGCCTGGCTGGAAAACCCCCATGGCAGGCTGCAGGTGCGCATCGCCTATGATGCCGGCATGCGTCCCGGCGTGATCAGCCTGCCCCATGGCTGGGGACATGATCTGGCCGGCGTGCAACTCGGCTTGGCCAGCGCCAAACCGGGGGTGAATCTGAATCAGCTGATGGATGACGCGGCGCGTGATCCCCTGTCTGGAACCTCGGTCTTGTCAGGAGTGGCGGTGCGTTTGCGCGCCATGGCGGACTGAGCGCAGCAGCGGCTCAGTCCCACACATGCGGCCCCAGCACATCAATTCTATCGGTGCAAAACGCATCCACGCCCAGCATGCGCAGATGCGCCGCCAGCTCCAGAGTATTCACGGTATAGCAAAACAAAGCCCAGCCGGCCGCATGCGCCTCTTGCGCCAGCGCGGCGCTGGCCTGGCTGTAGTGGGTGTGCAAGGCGATCGCGCCATGCGCCTGCATCCGGGCGCGCCAGTCTGCGGGCACGCGCTCAAACAACAAGCCGCGCGCCACATCCGGCGCGGCGCTGGCGGCGGCCTGCATCGCCTCCATGGAAAAGGATGACAGCAGAGGCGGCGGTAAATCCGGGTGCGCTGCGCAAAAATCGCGCACCATGGCGGCGACAATCTGGCCGGTGCGCGTCTCATGTCCGGGCGCCGGCTTGATTTCGACATTCATGAAAATCTGTTCCTGGCGGCAAAATTCCAGCACTTCGGCAAACAGCGGCGCGCGCGCGCCGGCGAATTCCGGGCCAAACCAGGAACCGGCGTCCATCTGCACTAAATCCGCCGCCAGCGTATCCGCCACCGCGCCGTTGCCGGCGATTGTGCGGCCAAATTCCGGGTCATGCATCAGCAGCGGCACGCCATCGCGGCTGAGCATGACATCAAACTCGACCGCGCGAAAGCCATAGCGCAAACCGGCGCGCAAGCCGGCCATGGTGTTTTCCGGGGCCAATTTGCCGCCGCCGCGATGCGCCAGAATTTTCGGATATCGCCACATACTTTCTCCTTGCTGTTCGACAAATGATAGCGCTTTCGCTACACTCCCTGCACCCTGCAACCCCTTGGACACACAAGCATGACGACTTCCCCCACAGGCGCCAATGCCGGCGCACTCAAGCATATCCGCGTACTGGACTTAAGCCGGGTCTTGGCCGGCCCCTGGTGCGCGCAAAATCTGGCCGATCTGGGCGCGGATGTGATCAAAATCGAGCGCCCCGGCGCCGGCGATGATACGCGCGCCTGGGGCCCGCCCTGGGCCAAAAACGCGCAGGGCGAAAACACCAGTGAAGCCGCTTACTATCTGACCGCAAATCGCGGCAAGCGTTCGCTGACTGTCGATATGGCCCATCCGGAAGGGCAAGCCCTGCTGCGTGAACTGGTGAAACATTGTGATGTGGTGCTGGAGAATTTCAAAGTCGGGCAACTCAAGCGCTATGGTCTGGATTATGACAGCTTGAAAGCCATCAAACCGGACATTGTGTATTGCTCGGTGACAGGTTTTGGCCAGGATGGGCCGTATGCCGCGCGTCCCGGTTATGATTTTTTGATTCAAGGCATGGGCGGCTTGATGTCAATCACCGGACAGCGCGACGATTTGCCCGGCGGCGGGCCGCAGAAAGTCGGCGTGGCGCTGGTTGATTTGATGACCGGCATGTATTCCACAGTGGCGATTTTAGCCGCCCTCACCCACCGCGATAAAACCGGCGAGGGACAATACATTGATATGGCGCTGCTGGATGTGCAGGTGGCGATGCTGGCCAATGTCGGCTCGAATTATTTATGCAGCGGCAAAGCCCCGCAACGCTGGGGCAATGACCATGCCAATATCGTGCCTTATCAAACCTTCCGCTGCGCCGATGGCTATATCATCGTGACCGCCGGCAATGACGGTCAATTCCGTAAATTCTGTGAAGTGGGGGGCAGACCTGAATTGGCGGACGATGCGCGCTTCGCCAGCAACCCGCTGCGGGTGCAAAACCGCAGCACCCTGGTTCCCATGCTGGAAGAAATGGCGCTTAGCAAAAGCAAGGCGGAATGGATTGCGCAACTCGAAGCCGCCAGCGTGCCCTGCGGCCCGATTAATAATGTGCAGGAAGTGTTTGACAACGAGCAGGTGCAAGCGCGCGGCATGGCGATTGATGTGCCGCACCCGACCGCCGGCAGCGTCAAGCTGGTGCGCAATCCGATGCGCTTATCCGCCACCCCATGCGACTTCAGCAAGGCGCCGCCGCTGCTGGGCCAGCATACCGGGGACGTATTACAGGAATTGCTGGGGCTGGATGAGGAAAAAATTGCGCAACTCAAAGCGCAACAAGTGATTTAAACAATTTGCCGGCGCCAGCTGATTGGGATGATTGGCGCCGGCTGTCAGTTTTGTGCTGACAAAACCAATAAAAATGCCGCCAGTCTTTTGTCCCGCCATAGGCAAACCATGCCCCCGCGATGGCGCTCATTGCCAATACCATATCAGCCAATTGATCCAGGCGAGCAGCAGCATGGCGGCGGCGATCTGTTTTTCACGCCGTTGCCGGCTGCGCCAGTAAAGCAGCGCCGTCAGCACCGTCAAGACCAGACACAGCAGCACGGAAAAAATCAGCAAATTGCCATCCGCCCCGCCTTGCGCGGCCAGCGGATTGCCGGGGTCGATTTGCTGCGCCCACTCATAGGGCCGGCGCGGCAACAGCCAGAGCAGAATAAGGCCGGCAAGCCAGAACAGGCGGGCAATATGGGTGAAGATTTTCATGCCGCTATTTCATCAAATTCTGAAAACGCGGCCAGAACTTAACGATAAAGTCGCCATAACTGGTGTTTTTCTTGATCTGCTCCAGACTCAAGCCACGGCCACGGTTATAGCGCGCGCCGACCACACGTATTGCCTCCTCCTCCAGCGCAGGCGGATTTTTTTGCAAGCCATCCAAATCCAGCAATTGCCGCAAATGCAGCGCCACCACATGGATGTTATAAAAATCCTTTTGCAAACATTCAGCCAAATTGCTTTGCTCCTGCGCTGACATCTTGCTGGCGTCCAAGCCCAGGGTTTCGGCTGCGGTGCGGATTTGAATGCTGACCGCACCAAAAGATGTTTTTTCGGGGCGGTTGGTAATGGTCAGATTGCGATCCACCCAGTCCGGCCCGCTCCAATCGAAGCTGCGCACTTCAAACGCCACGCGGTCAATAAAATTCGGATCGCCGCCCACTTCTATCCAACACACCCCGGCGAGCAATTCGGGAGGCATATTGTATTGTGTGGCTTCCATCTTGATCTTAAGTTTATTGTTTTGCACCCAGGCGTCTTTGAATTTCTGAATGTATTCGCGTCCGCCGTGAAAACGCTCAGGCCAGACTTTCCAGGCGAATAAATCATACAAGCCCCAGGAAGGCGAGTTGTTTTCCCCGTCGCATGTCGCACCATTTGTCATTCCGGCCTCCCCGCTCAACAAGTCCAGCTTCAGGATAGCAATAAAAAAGCGCGCCGCAGCGCGCTTTTCACATCGATCAACCCTTGTAATTCTTCAGGCCGGTTTCGATTTCGCCAATCGCTTCGGCCTTGCCGCCCCAGCCGTCCATCTTCACCCACTTGCCCGGTTCCAGGGCTTTGTAGTTTTCAAAGAAGAAGCGGATCTGGTTCAACAGCAGTTCCGGCGCATCGGTGTATTCCTGCCAGTTTTTGTACAGCGGGGTCAGCTTGTCAACCGGCACGGCCAGCACTTTGGCATCCTGACCGCCATCGTCGGTCATCTTCAGCAGGCCCAGCGGGCGGCAGCGCACCACCACGCCCGGCGGCAGCGGGAAAGGAGAAATCACCAGCACGTCCACCGGGTCGCCATCGCCGGCAATGGTGTCGGGGATGTAGCCATAGTTGACCGGATAACGCATGCCGGTGCCGACAAAGCGGTCCACAAACACCGCGCCGCTCTCTTTGTCGATCTCGTATTTGATCGGATCGGACTGGGCGGCGATTTCGATGATCACATTAAACACATTCGGGACATCTTTGCCCGGTTTGACATTGTTCAGACTCATGTTTGCTCTCAATTAAATGGGCCTGGCAGCCCGTTATATGGCAGGCCCCGGGCCTGCTCACAAAATGCCGTCCAGCGTGCTTGCCAGCGCACACTGACGGTAATGGTTGGCCGCTTCTTCGCTGTGTTGCAAGGCGTCATGCAATTGCGCCAGCTTTAAATGCGCTTCGCGCAGCATGGCCGCGTCCTGCGCATCGGATAAGGCTTGCTCCAGAAAACGATGCGCCTTGCCCCACAGCTTTTGTTTCAAACACAGGGCGCCCAGGGTGAGCGCCAATTCGGCGTCGGTCGGGCGCTTTTTCAGCCAGCCTTCGCAATTTTCAATCTGCTGCAATAAAGTCGCCGAACCTTCCGCCGCAGCGGCGGCGCGGTAGGCGCGCACCAGACGCTCATCCCACTCAGCCTCCAGGGCGGCTTCGACGATGGCGGCGGCTTTGTCGTGCAGGCCGCGCGCATTGAAAGCTTGCGCCGCCAGCGCGGCGACAAAGGGCTTTTTGCGGTCATCCGCCGCCACCTGGCTCCAGACCCGCTGCAAACCTTCGCCATCCAGGCTTTTATCGGCCAATAAATCTTCATACGCCATTTCGCGCAGGCGGGTTGACAAGGCGGGATGCAGGGCATGGCGCTTGTCCAAACTCTTCACCAGGCGCAGCACTTCCGGCCATTGGCGCGCCTGCTGGCTGGCTTTCAAGGCCAGTTGCTGCGCGTGAATATGGCGCATGCCGCTGGCGTTCAATTCGCGCACCGCCTCCAGCGCGGCCAGCGGTTTGCGCTCATCCACCAGCAATTCTGTCATCAGCATCAGGCGTGCGGTTTTGTGCGAAGCGTCGCTTTGCATGCGCGCAAACCAGGCGTCGCGACGCGCGCTTTGCTGCATATGGTGGGCTGCGCGTGCGCCGATCAGGGCCGCCAGACTGGCGTTTTCCGGTAATTCAGCGGCGCGCCAGGCGGCTTTTTCAGCATGGCCAAAGCGCCCTTCGAGCAGGCAGCGCAAGGCTTCACGCAAGGCTTTATTGGCTTCGCGCTCACGCCGTTTGTGCCGGTATTCCGCCACCAGCACCGGCATTTGCCGCGCCGCCGCCACCGCCCGCATCACGCCATACAGCAGCAGATACACCAGGGCTAACACAAACAAGGCCATGTTCAAAGACATGTCAATGCGGTATGGCGGATAAAACAGCACCACATTGCCGGGATTGAACTGGGCTAACAGCGCCAGCATAATCGCGACTGCAAACAGGGCAATCAACCAGAGAAAGGCACGCATATTTTAAGGTTTCTTATAATTACGCACCGCGCTCAAGCTTTCGCCCAGATGCGGCATTTCAATCGACAGATTGCTGCTTTGCACCTGACGCAACAAAGTTTGCACCGCCTGAGTCTGGCGCGCGCGGGTGTCGAAAAACTTGGCGATCGCGTCTTGCGCTGCGCTCAAATCGCTGCGGAATGCGTTTTCGTTGCGCGAGAGCAAACCTAAACGCGCATTCAAGAGGCGCAATTTCAGGTTTTCACGGGCAAAAAACGCCTGATTCGGCGACATCATCAAGGCCGGCGGATGCTCCACGCTGCGCACCCGCACCAATTGCTGTAAATCAAGCCAGACTTCGGCGGACAGGCTGTGCCATTTTTCCTGCACGCTGTTGGAAAAAGCAGCCCACATGCCCGGCTCTTCCGGCGGCGCAGCGGCTTTATCGGCTTTATCAGCTTTTTTAGCGTCTTTGGCGGCGGCTTTCGGCGGCGGCGCTGTGGTTTTTTTCGGCGCCAGCGCAACTTGCGCCGGTTTTTCATCCGACAGCAAAGGCATGCTGTCAATCTGCCCGATGGCGCTGTCGAGGCGCACGGCGATGCCTGGCAAATCCAGATTCGGCAAGGCTTTCAAGCGTTCCATATCCTTGGCCAGAGCGCGCCGGATGGCGACGAATTGCGGCTTGTCTGAGCGCGACAGGCTGCGATCCGCATTTTGCAGTGCGATCAGCGCGCCTTGCACATTGCCGGCCAGCTGCAATTGCTGATCTGCCGTCGATAAAACCTGCTCGACTTCGGCCAAAGCCCAGTCATCGCGGTTGCGCGACAATTCCTGATACAGCTGCTCCAACGCCAATTGCTGGTTTTGCGCTTCCGACTGGCGGTTTTCCAGCACCGAATATTTGCTCAGAATTTCTTTTGAGCCATCCTGCGCGCTCTTGGCCATGAGGCGGGCTTCAGCCACCGTCACATCATTGCTTTGCAAGCGCTTGGCCATTTCTTCGCGCAAAGCGCGGATTTCCTGATTCGATGACCACCATTGCAAGCCGAGCAAAATCGCCAGGCCGGCAATCGCCAGGGTGCGCGGTTTGAGCAGGGCTTCATGCAAATTGGTTTTGGATGGCGGCGCAGCGGCGACATACACAGGCACGGCCTGCGGCGCGGCGGCGGGCGCAGGAGCCGGTGCTGATGCAGGAGCCGGTGCGGGCGCAGGAGCGGGCGCGGGCGCAGAGGCCGGCGCGGGCGCAGAGGCCGGCGCGGGCGCAGGGGCCGGCGCGGACGCAGGGGCCGGCGCGGGCGCGGCGGGATCGGAATCCACCGGCGGCATGCCGGGCGGCTGGTCGGAGTGGGGAGGCTTATCAGTCATGGCAGAGATTGTAACGCGGCCAGCAAGTCAACGTCGCTGCCCGCATATGGCGTAATCGCGGCAAAACCCAGGGCCTGCGCATTTTGCACGATGCGCGGATGGGGAAGCAAGAGGGTTTGCTGTTTCATTTTTGCAACATAATCCGGCGCAGCGGGGCCTTCCATCTGACACAGGGCGGCGCATAAATCGAGCAGATGGCGCAGCGCCTGCGAGCTGCTGATCAGCCAGCAGCATTCCTGCGCAAGCCAGGCGCGCAAGGTCTGCAGGCGCGCAGGCTCTGGCGCCACGGGGTGGCGCAGATAGCAAGCCTGCTGACGCACCGTCACGCCTGCCGCCTGCAGCGCTTCGGCCAGCCACTCGCGCCCGTCCTGGCCGCGCAAAATCAGGGCGCTGCGCAAAGCTCCACCCTGCGCCGGCAAACAGGCTTGGCTGTGCAGGGTCTGCAGCAAACCTTGCGAATCCTGCTGTGCTGGCGGGGCAGCCAGCACGCGCAAGCCCTGCAAAGCGGGCGCGGCTTGCAGGGCGCGCGCACTGCCCTGCCCCATCACGCCCAGCAAAACCTGGCGCTCCAGGCGCAGATTGCCCTGCAGCAAGGCGGCATTCGCGGCGGCAATCGCATTCGGGCTGACAAAGGCCAGCAATTCGCCGCCGCGCACACTGGCCAAGGCTGCATGCAATTGCGCTTGCTGTGCGGGCGGCAAGGGGGCGATTTCAAGCAAGGGAAATAATTCAAATGGACGCGCCGCCGCCGGCAGTGCGGCTTGCAGGCTCTGCAATTGCTGGCGCCCCTGTTCGATGGGGCGCGTGATCAGCAACGGGCGGCGCGGCGGCATCATCTTAAGCTTGATTCTCAGCGGCGCTTGTCACGCCTCGTGCTGGCGGCAGGCTTGCAAAATCGCATGCGCGCCCTGCTGCTCCAGTACGGCGGCGACCGCGCGCCCGAGCGCTTCGGGCTGGAAATCCGGCCCCATGGCTTGCCGCAATTCGGCGCGCGCCACTTGTTTGCCGTCTGGGGTGGCGACCAGTGCGCGCAAAAACATCGCGCCGTCAGCGATTTGCGCATGCGCCGCCAGCGGAATCTGGCAAGAGCCGCCAAACACGCGCGACACCATGCGCTCAGCTTGCACGCACAGCGCGGTTTCCAGATGGTTCAGGGGGGCCAGCAATTGCGCCAGGCGGCTGTCATCGGCGCGAATCTCAATCGCCATCGCGCCCTGTCCGGCGGCGGGCAGGCTTTGCTCCACGCTTAAGGCGGATTTGATGCGCTGCGGCAATCCCAACCGTTTCAACCCCGCCACCGCCAGAATAATCGCGGCGTATTCATCACGGTCGAGCTTGCCTAAGCGGGTGTCGAGATTGCCGCGCAGGGGTTTGAATTGCAGATGCGGAAAAGCGGCGGCCAGCAGGGCCTGGCGGCGCAGACTGGAGGTGCCGACGATGCTGCCCTCTGGCAAGTCTTCCAGTCTGTCATAGTGATTCGAGACAAAGGCGTCGCGCGCATCTTCGCGCTGCAACACCACCGGCAAGGCAAAACCGGGCGGCAATTCCATCGGCACATCTTTTAATGAGTGCACCGCCAGATCGGCGCGCTTTTCTTCCAGCGCGACTTCCAATTCTTTGACAAATAAACCCTTGCCGCCTACCTTGGACAAGCTGCGGTCAAGGATTTGATCGCCGCGTGTGGTCATGCCCAGGATATTTATGCTGCACTGCGGATATAATAAACTGAGCTGCTGTTGCACGGTTTGCGCTTGCCACATGGCAAGCCGGCTTTCGCGGGAAGCAATCACGAGCGCGGGTGGCAATGCAGACAAAGACGCTGCGGAGGTGGAAGTCGTCAAAGCTTTACCTTTTTACAATAAATACTGTCGTCGTTGGCAAAACGCAGCTTGAACGCAGATCAGCGGCCAAGCGCGTGAAACATACCCTGGACCGATGCAATACCCTTGCATTGGCGTATCACAAGCAGTAAAGAGATGAAATGCCAGGCTCGTCGCAGGATGCGGCAAGGAGCTGTGCGGCAAAGCAGCGGCGTGCGTGACAAACCATGAATTTTATCACGCGCGCTCTGTATGTTTCGGTGGTCACAAACCACGCAACCTGAACCCAGGGTGGCGCGGCTGAAACGCAGGTGCGCAAGGCCGACTTGCACGCCGGATTTCGCCATGCGCCGCGAAGAGGATTGAATTATTGCCATGACCAACCAACAGACAACACAGACACAACAACACAGTGCGGAAGACGCCGCGCTGAAAGAAGATATCCGCCTGCTGGGGCGCTTGTTAGGCGATGTGCTGCGCGACCAGGAAGGGATTGATGTTTTCCAGGTGGTGGAAAACATCCGCCAGACTGCGGTGCGCTTTCGGCGCGAATCCGACCCGGCTTCCGAATCTGAATTAAATCAACTGCTGAATGCGCTCTCGCGCGATGAAACGATTTCCGTGGTGCGCGCATTTTCCTATTTTTCCCATCTCGCCAATATCGCCGAAGACCAGCACCACAACCGCTGCCGGCGCGCCTTGCAATTGGCCGATGCGCCGCCTGCCGAGGGCACGATTTTGCACGCGCTGGATAAACTCAAAAGCGCCGGCGTGGATTTGGCCAAGGTGGAAGAATTTTTCCAGCAAGCCTTGATTTCACCGGTCTTGACCGCGCACCCGACCGAGGTGCAGCGCAAGAGTATTTTGGATGCCGAGCGCGATATCGCACGCCTTTTGGCCGCGCGCGACACGCCGCAAACCCGGCGCGAATTGCAAGACAATACTGATGTGATCCACGCCCGCATTGCCGCGCTGTGGCAAACCCGGATGCTGCGGTTTAACAAACTGAGCGTGGGCGATGAAATTGAAAACGCGCTGTCTTACTACCGCATCACCTTTTTGCGCGAAATTCCGCGCCTGTATGCGCGCACCGAACAGGATATCGCGCAATTCTGGCCGGAAGCGGCGGAACACGATCCGAGTCTGGATTATTTGCAAATGGGTTCCTGGATCGGCGGCGACCGTGACGGCAATCCGAATGTGAATGCGCAAACCATGCGCCGCGCCCTCTTGCGCCAATCGGAAACGGTGTTTGAACACTATCTGGAAGAGGTGCATGCGCTGGGCGCGGAATTATCGATTTCCACACGCATGATGCCGGCCTCAAACGAATTGCTGGCCTTGGCCGAGCGCTCGCCTGACCAGTCCAGCCACCGCGCCGACGAACCCTACCGGCGCGCCCTGATCGGCATCTATGCGCGCTTAGCCGCCACCGCGCGCGAACTGGGCACGCGCACTATTTTGCGGCAGGAAGTCGGCGCCGCTGAGCCGTATGCCAGGGCGGAAGAGTTTTGCGCCGATTTGCAAATCCTGGCCGAATCGCTCAAACAAAACCATGGCCGGATTTTGATCAAGCCGCGCCTGGGCAATTTGAAACGCGCCGCGAATATCTTCGGCTTCCATCTGGCGTCGCTGGATATGCGGCAAAGCTCGGATATGCATGAGGCGGTGTTATCTGAACTGTTTGCGCGCGCCAAGGTGTGCGCCGATTACAGCGCCCTGTCTGAAGCGGAAAAAGTGGCGCTGATTTTGTCCGAGCTGGCGCAACCGCGCATGCTGGTTTCGCCGTATCTGCAATACAGCGCGCAAACCACATCCGAACTTGACATTCTGCGCGCCGCGCGCGAAATCCGCTGCCGCTATGGCAAACGGGCGATCCGCAATTACATCATTTCCCACACCGAAACCGTGTCGGATTTGCTGGAAGTGATGCTGCTGCAAAAAGAAACCGGCTTGCTGCGCACCGATTGCAATCCGGCGGACGAGGCCGGCAGCGTGTGCCAGCAATGTGAGCTGGATCTGATGGTGATTCCGCTGTTTGAAACGATTCCCGATTTGCGCCAGGCGGCGCAGATCATGCGCGACTGGCTGGCGATTCCGCTGGTGCGGCAAATGGTGGCGGCGCAAGGCGATTTGCAAGAAGTGATGCTGGGCTATTCCGATTCCAATAAGGATGGCGGCTTCCTCACCTCCAACTGGGAATTGTATAAAGCGGAAAACTCGCTGGTGCAGGTGTTCAACCATGCCGGCGTGAAATTGCGCTTATTCCATGGCCGTGGCGGCACGGTGGGACGTGGCGGCGGCCCCAGCTATCAAGCGATTCTGGCGCAACCGGCCGGCACGGTGAACGGGCAAATCCGTTTGACCGAACAGGGTGAAATCATTTCCTCCAAGTTTTCAGACGCCAAGATCGGCCGGCGCAATCTGGAATTGCTGGTGGCGGCGACGCTGGAAGCGAGCTTGATGCCGGCCCCGGCGGATGCTTCGCACCGCCGCCATTTGAAGGAATATGAAGAGGTGATGGCGCAATTATCGGAACGCGCCTACCGCGCGTACCGCAATCTGGTGTACGAAACCCCGGGCTTCACAGAATATTTCTTCGCCGCCACGCCGATCGCCGAAATCGCCACCTTGAACATCGGCTCGCGCCCGGCGTCGCGCAAGGCGAATCAGCGGATTGAAGATTTGCGCGCGATTCCCTGGGGCTTTTCCTGGGGCCAATGCCGTCTGCTGTTGCCGGGCTGGTATGGTTTTGGCAGCGCGGTGGCGGGCTGGATCAAGGAAGGCGCCGGCAATGGCCAGGGCAGCGAAGAGCAGCGCTTATTGTTGCTGGCCGAAATGGCGCGCGAATGGCCGCTGTTCTCGACCCTGATTTCAAATATGGAAATGGTGTTGGCGAAAACCGATTTGGGGGTGGCCTCGCGCTATGCCGAATTGGTGGCCGATGGCGAATTGCGCCAGCGCATTTTTGGCCGCATTTGCGATGAACACCAATTGACCAATCAAATCTTGAGCAAGATTTTAGGCACGCATGAACGCCTGGCCGGCAATCCGGCGCTTGCGCGTTCAATCGCCAACCGCATCGCCTATCTCGACCCCTTGAATCACTTGCAAGTCGAATTGATCAAACGCCACCGCGCCGTGGCGCACGACCCGGACAAGATGGACGCCCGGGTGCCGCTGGGGATTCATTTGTCGATTAACGGTGTGGCGGCGGGCTTGCGCAATACCGGCTGAGGCGAACACCGGGGGGGGCGCCGGCGTCGTGCGTATTCGCGGCGATAACCGCGCTCCACTATATGAATTTGGAGCACATTTGCACAAGCTGGTGGCGTTGCTGAGAAATTGGCGCCTGCCGCCAGCTTTCGCTTGATTTGTGGAAGGGATTCAAGTTCCTAACCCCGGATCAGCGTTTGCCTGTGCCCCGCTCTTGTTCGCGACTGAAGCTGCAGCCACAAGCAATGCCCTGCGCAAGGCGCATCAATCAAGCGCCCCCCCCAAAGCAATGCCGCGCGCCGCACACCGAAACGGCAGACTGCCCCGCGCCCCCGCCAAAACCACACAGCTTTACGCACAAAATCCATGCAAGCCGGCCAGATACACTACAATAGCCCATCAGAAAACCCGAAATGAAAATTTAAACAATCATGCGTCGTCCCAATAAAGATTCTCAAGCCCGCCTCTCTGCTGAGAGCCTGCGTTTAGTCGGCAGCGCGCAAGCGGTGGTGCAGGCGGCCAGCCGCTATGAAGAGCGCTATCTCGAACGCAGCCTGGATGGCTTGCTGCAAAAAGTGCTCAAGGGCAATCATCAGGAACAGATTGACGCCGCACTCAACCACTTGTTTTCCAATGATCTGGCGGCCTATGACGCGCTGATGGAAGCGGTGGAAGCGAATAGCGAATCGATGCAGCTGGAGCTGGAAGAAAACGGCGTGGCTGTGAAATACGACTGCATTCTGGTGGTGGCGCCGATTTTGGCCTGGACCCGCTTTTCTATCGCCTCCGGCGCGATTCCCGCCGATCTGCTGGCTACCCTGTCCATGCATTTGCAAGCGCATATGCTGGCGGACGGGGCCAAACTGGCCCTGTCGCCGAATCTGTATTCAATCGATCAGATGCCGCGCAGCCATGGCGAAGCCTATACCCTGACCCAGCGTTTAGCGCAAGCCGCGCTCAAGTCCAGCACGCTAAGCCCGAGCAAAAAACTGCCGGAAGCCGCGCCCTTTTTGGCCGATACGCGCTATTTGATCGCCGCCGTGGCTGTGCCGCATGGCCAGCCTTTCTTCCGCTGGCAAATGGCGCAGCATCAGGCGAATTTCGCTGAAGTCAAAAAAATCGCGCTGGAGGCCTGGCGCGAACAGGCGCTGCCGAATCTGGGCCGGATGTTGCCCGGCTGCGGTCTGGAATTGCTGTTGCCGGAAGCGTATTACATCGCCTGCCGCGAAGCTGACAAGGCGATCCGCCCGGTCTCGGTGCGCGCGGCGGTGCACTTCATCACCCACACCCTGGGCCGCCCGCCGGAAGATTTCTGCGCGGCGATTGCCGGCTTTGGCGAAGAAATGAGCGAAGGCCAGGTGGATGAGTACCGCATCAGCTTCCTCATCAAAGACGAGCCGCAAGTGGTGTATGGCGTGGTGTGGCCGATTTACGGCATGGATGAGGAAGACGCCGCGAATCAGGGCCTCTCGCCCTCCGGCGCGCGGCGCGCCACGGTGGATGTGATTTGCAATTTGCTGCAGGAAGCCGGAGTGACTGACATCAAACGTTACAGCGAACGTTTTGCGCCGGAATACTGCGATGATTGCGGCACGCCTTTGTTTGTCGATCTGGACGCCGATCTGGCGCACCCGGAAATGCCGGACGACACCCCGGCGGGCGGCGCGCATTTACATTAAGCCAGTTCAAGCGGTTTGCCGATTTGCCCGGCAAACCGCGAAAATCCGCGAATTTCCACACACAAGCAGCATTTTTTGTATAATCCCGGTTCTGCGCTTGCCGCGCAGCACAATAATGTTCCAAGGAAGCGTGGCCGAGCGGTTTAAGGCACTGGTCTTGAAAACCAGCGAAGGGGGAACCCTTCCGTGAGTTCGAATCTCACCGCTTCCGCCAAATCCCCTCCTCCCTCTGTTTCAATTTCAAATTTGCTGCGCTCAGCGCTGTGCGCACAATTCCGCCTGCCGCCTGCCGCCGGGCCAGGCGCGCCTGACCCGGTTTGCGCCATCGGCGCTTACTGCCAGCAAACCTCGATCACGCCGGTAAGAGCGATTTTGACATCATAGGGCATGCGCGCCATGCCAAGCGGTGCGGTTTCGACATCCCACATCATATTCGCCAGCGGCCCCTGACCGACTTGCGCCATGGCATTCACCAAGGCATCGACATTCGCCGCGTCCAGCTTTTTGCCATCGTTTAACAAAATGCGGCTGATCTGATGCTCCGCGCCCAGATACCAGTTGCTGATGGTCACGCTTTCACCGCTTTCCAGCAGGGAAATCTGCAAATCGTTGCCGGCTTTTTTCAGCCACAGCTGATATTGATCGACGCAATTAATCTGCAGCAAATTGAGGTCTGCGCCAAATTTATTGCTTTCGCTGATCACATCATGGCCAAAGCCGGGGGCAAACAGATACCAGTCATTGCCGGCGCCGCCGCTCATGCTGTCATTCCCGGCCCCGCCGATCAGGCGATCATTGCCAGCCTCGCCATTGAGCTGGTCGGCGCCATTGCCGCCGAATAATTCATCATCGCCATTACCGCCCATCAGCAAATCGGCTTGATTGCCGCCATCCAACACATCTTTGCCCTCATCACCCCATAAGCTGTCGGCGCCATCGCCGCCGTTCAGGGTGTCGTCCGCGCCGCCGCCGCGCAAACTGTCGGCGCCCAGGCCGCCTTGCATCAGATCGGGATTGGCCGTACCGGGCAAATCGTCATCCGCATTGCTGCTGACAGCCGCCAAGGCATAGATTTGCGCACTGCTCATGCTGCTGCCATCGGCAAATTGCACTTGTTCAATGCTGCGCACGGCAGGGTTAAAGGCTTGCTTGAGCAAAATCTGATCATTGCCGCCGGCCAGCTTGATGAGCAAATCTTCGCCCTGCGCCTGCCAGCGCAGATCGGCTGCGCTGATGCCGGCGCCCATTTGCAGGGTAATGTTTTCGGCCAGGCCGGCGGCTTGCCCGCCGATCACATCCTGTCCCCAGCCTTGGGAGAATTGATAGCGGTTGTGGCCGGCGCCGCCCTCCAGCAGATCATTGCCACTGCCGCCATTGAGTAAGTCATTGTCGTCGCCGCCGCGCAGGATGTCGTTGCCGCTGTCGCCATTGAGCAGATCTGCGCCGGCTCCGCCTTCCAGCGTGTCGTGCATGGCCCCGCCTTGCAAGCTGTCGTCGCCTTGCGCTGCGCTGATGAGATCATTGCCGTCGCCGCCATCCAATGTATCGGCAGCCGCACTGCCGTTTAAGCGATCATCGCCGGCGTGGCCAAATAATTGCGTTTGCTGCAGGCTGCCGCGCAGCACATCGTCGCCGGCGCTGCCTTGCCCAAGTCTGGCGGCAATTTGCGCTGCCTGCCATTGCACGCCGTTCTCGAATTCAATCCCGCTCAGCGCTGGCGCGCCGCCTTGCCCGCTGATGAAGTAATTTTTCACCAGCACGCTGCCGCCACTGTTTTGCAGGGTGACAGTCAAATCCAGTGCGTCGCGTGTGAGTGTGACTTCGTGCTCCGTAATGGCGGCGCCAAAACGCAGGATATCGTTTTCTGCGGGGCCGCTTTGGGCCTCAATCACGTCTGCGCCGTCGCCTGCGCGGTAGAGGTAAACATCATTGCCCAGGCCGCCGTTGAGGCTGTCATTGCCGGCCCCGCCTTGCAGCGTGTCATTGCCGGCATTGCCGCTGATGCTGTCTGCGCCCAGCTGGCCTTGCAGGGTTTCAGCGGCGCTGCCGCCTTGCAGGTTTTGCGCCTGCGGCAGATTTTTCAGCTTGCTCAGAATTGTGCTGGCGTTCCAGATGCTGCCATCAGCAAATTGAATCACGCTGCCCTGCCCGCTGCCGCTGCTTGCGGGGCTGAAATAGTTTTTGATGTTGACCTGATCCTGGCCGTCGCCCAGGACGAGCAATAAATCCTGTGCGCTTTGATATAAATGCACCTGGCTGCT
Source organism: Massilia sp. W12 (assembly GCF_037300705.1). Classification (NCBI taxonomy): domain Bacteria; kingdom Pseudomonadati; phylum Pseudomonadota; class Betaproteobacteria; order Burkholderiales; family Oxalobacteraceae; genus Massilia; species Massilia sp. W12. The sequence goes on from NZ_CP147776.1 coordinate 3,156,852, forward strand.
GTTGACGCTGTGGTCGAGCAGCAATGTGTTATTGACGCCAAAACTGTTGCTGGCGCAGATGATTTCATCCTGCCCGCCGCCAAAGCCGAACAGAAACTTGTCAAAACCGTAGTAGCCATTCATGGTGTCATTCCCGGCGCCGCCGGCGAAGGTGTCGCTGCCCAGCGCGCCGTCCATCACATCATTGCCAGCGCCGCCTTGCATGATGTCGTCGCCATCGCCTGCATGCAAGAGGTCATTGCCGGCGCCGCCTTGCAAGCTGTCGTGGCCCTGCCCTGCGCTTAAGAAATCATCGCCATTGCCGCCGGCCAGGGTATCGTTTTTAAAACTGCTGATGATGCTGTCATTGCCGGCCCCGCCTTCGATCAAGCGCGGCTGATTGTCGCCCAACAACATGTCGGACTGCTCGCTGGCTTGCAATGTGCGGGCATGAATTTCTTGCAGATTCCAGACCACGCCATTGGCGAATTGGAATGCTTCCACTTGCGAGAAAGCTTGGTTGCTGTCTTGCGCCTGGCCTTGATATTGTTGCGGCAGGACAGCTTTGCGCGCGCCATTGAGCAAGACCACCAGCGCATCGCCCTCGCGTATGACTTGCACGTCGTCTGGCAAAATGTCGCTGGCAAAACGCAGCGCGTCGCCCAAGTCCGTCGCGCCCGATGCGGCATACTGTTCTGTAATGGTCTGCACCCCGGCTGCGCGGCTGATCAGATACACATCATTGCCATAGCCGCCTTGCAAAACATCGTTGCCGGCGCCGCCGTCCAGGGTGTCGGCGCCGGCGCCGCCAAATAATTGGTCACGGCCCTCGCCACCCTCCAAGACATCGTTGCCTTGCCCGCCCTGCAAACTATCTTCCGCCGCGCCGCCTTGCAGCACATCATTGCCTTCATCTCCTTGCAAGAAATCGCTGTCTGCGCCGCCTTGCAAGGTGTCGTCGCCGCCGCCACCGGCCAGGCTGTCATCGCCAGCGCCGCCATTGATCAGTTCAGCCACATTTAAGCCGTTGATCGCATCGTCTCTTGCGCTGCCGGCGCCAAGCATGCTTTTCACTGTCGCAAAGTTCCAGCTGACCTGGCTGTTGGTGAATTCAATCCGTCCCAGCCGGCTGCTGATTTCCATATCCGTCAGAAAATAGTCACGCACAATGATTTTGTTAGCGCTGTCGCCCAGCTGCAATTGCAAGTCGTAGCCAACATGCGCGATGCGCACATAAGCGGGGTCATAAGCCAGCAGCAGGCGGTCAGGATTCGGGCCGCCCGTCATCGCGCCATTGTAAATCGTGTCCTGACCATCGCCGACGCCAAAATAATAGGTGTCGGCGCCATCGCCGCCGACCAGATAGTCGCTGCCGCGCCCGCCATGCAGGAAATCGTCGCCGCTCAAGCCGTCCAGGCGGTCATTATTGTTGCCGCCATACAGGCTGTCATTGCCTTCATTGCCGCTTAATTGGTCGTTGCCATTGTCGCCCAACACAATATCCGGCCCTGCGCCGCCCTGAATCGTGTCGTGGCCGGCAGTCGCGCCAAGTTGCAATATCGCTTGCAGCTGGGCCTTGTTCCATCGCGTCCCATCGACAAAACCCGCCCATTCAATGGCATGCGGCGTGCTGGCGCCGTTGACAAAATGATCCATCACCTTGATTTGGCCGCCGTCATCATTGCTGCGCAAGATCAAATGGTTGCCTTCTTTGCGTGCGACAACTTCCCAGGGTCTGAATTCGGCCACAATGCTATCCGGCAACAGGTCGGAAGGATCATTATCATCGTTATGCACCTCGTCGCTGCCGCCCAAGGGGGTGAAATAATAGCGGTCGGCGCCACCGCCGCCGCTTAACACATCGTCGCCTGCGCCGCCATATAGATAATCACTGCCGCCATTACCCAGCAGATAGTCGTTGCCCCCCATGCCATAGATGGCGTCGTTTTGCTCGCTGCCGATAATCAGATCTGCTTCCTCGCTGCCAATGTACGTGTTGGTGATGGTGTTATTCGCTTTCATATTTTCCCTTGAGGATGATTTGCATATTCAGGTAATGTGTTTGCTGTGGGCAAAGCGTCGCCCTGCCACTGGAGTGGCTTGTTATGATGGCAATCAGGCTTGATTGTGATCCGGCTGGCGTATTCTCATCAGCTTGCAGCCAGAAGACTGCATCTATGTTTCAGTAATAATCCAAAAACAACTTTCAAGTTGAATCAGATTTTTCAAAATTCTAAATTAACCAATTCAGATTGGCAAGAAAATTGTCTTCAGGCAAGTTTTGAAGGCAAAAAAGTATTGCGATCCAGCACTTTTGACACAAAGCACTGTGTTTCGCTTCTTTTTTCGGATAAGCAGGCGGGAAAAACAGAGGGGGGACAGCATCAGATTCAGCGCATACCGGGTGGCCGCCTGGCATGCGCAGCAAACATTCAGGAGAATTCGTAGGTGCTGACGCGGGAGGAGGTTTCACCGAAGCCGCGCTCGGCCACAATCGCTTTCCAGCCGGACTTGGTGCGCACCAGCACGCCATTGCCGCTGACCCCGCCGCTCTTGCTGTAATCCGGGCCGCAGCGCAGCACTTCTTCACCGGGATAGACACAGCCGCCGCTGTCTTCGGTCGGTTCATGATAGACGCGCAAACCACCGTCTTCCAGTCGTATCACCACGAAACAGCAGCCGGTAAACGGGGCGGTCAAGACAATGTCGGCGCGGCAGGCGGACAGGTTCAGGCTGCCAAAGCTGGCGCTGCCGCTGTCATAGGTCTGCCCGTTCCAGTGCACAAAATGCGCGGTCACCGGCTGTCCCCGGCGTGAGGTTTTGGCATACGAGCCGGCGGGGCCCAAGACCATCACATCCACCATATGCGAACAACCTTTAATCGGCACGAGATCAAATTCAACGATGGCTTCGCCTTTGATGCCGGCAAACGCGCCAACCTTCGAGTTACGCACCATTTCTTTGAAATTCAAGCCTTTACGGCGCAAAAAACTTTCTGGATCATTGATGAAACTGGTGTTGTTACCGTCCATGACCGTCCTTTCTCATATGCCTGATGATGGGGGATGCGCAGATGCGCATGAGCGCCTGATTGTGCGCCAAATCACGACATTGAGCAAACCGCATTGCATCACGCCGGCTGCCACGGCTGGCCCGCCCGATCCGCTGTGCGTGGCGTGATGCGCGGCACGCCTGCGCGGCCAAACTTGTTTATACTGAATCGGCCAAGCCTCAAACCAGCTTGCGCGCTTGATTGTGCTTTATTCATGAAGGGAGAAGGCCTATGCATGCTTTCAGCAAGGGCTGCCGCACTTTCTGTGTATTTCTGTTTTGCCTTTTATCCTTCTGGTCTGAAAGCGTGGCCCAAAGCCGCGCCATCATTTTGAATTACACCGAATACGCACCTTACAGCATGGAAGTAAATGGCCAGGCGCAGGGCTTGGAAATTGAGGTGTTGCAAGAAGCGCTGGGGCGGCGCATGGGTTTGCAGCTGACGCATAAAATTCTGCCCTGGGAGCGTGCGCAGCAATTGGTGCGCGCCGGACTGGCGGATGGTTTTGTGGCGGTGCCGACCGCTGAGCGCGCCAGCTACAGCATTGCCGCCAGTGAACCGGTGGCCTGGTGGGATATCCTGCTGTATGTGCGCAAGCAGGATGCGCGCTTTGACACAGTGCGCGACATCAGCGCCTTACGTCCCTACAAAATCGGTGCGGTGACCGGCAACAGCTGGGTGAAAAGCAATCTGGGCGGCATGGATGTACTGTATCTGAAACATCAGGATTTATTGCTCAATCTCTTGCATAAGCAGCGTATCGATGTGATTCCGGAAAACCCCGGCGTGATGCAGCAGGTGATTGAGCGTTTGGGCCTGAGCGGGCATATCACCACGGTGGCGCTGCCGGGCATGCGGCAGCCGATGTTATTGCACATCCATCCCGATTCGCCTTTGCGCGCCCGGCTGGCTGAGTTTGAAGAAACCTTGCGCGCCATGCGCAAAGATGGCGCGATGAAAAAAATTCTGGCGCGTTATCCCGGCATGCCGCTATAGCCCCCTTTGCCTCAACAATCCAGCACCAATTGGGCGGAATGCGCGCGTGAAACGCAGGGACAGAATAATTTTTCCTGCTCGCGCTGGCTTGTGCTCAAGGCTTGATCGCGGTGGTCAGCTGCGCCGGCCAGCACTTTCACCGCGCATGTGCCGCAGGCCCCGGCCCCACAGCCGTATGTCAGCTGCACGCCAGCCGCTTGCAAGGCTTGCGGCAAACTTTGCTGCGCCGTGACTTGCACGGTTTTTTGTGAGCGCTGCAGCAAAACGCTGAAGCTGCGCTCCTCGACCATCTGCAGCGCGGAAAAATGCTCAACATGCAGCTGCGCGGAGATACCCAATTCCTGCGCCGCTGCCTGCGCGGCGGCAATCATGCGCGCCGGGCCGCACACATACACTTGCGTATCCGGCGCTTGCCGCGCCAGCAGCCGGCGCATGTCGATGCGCTGCTGCTGCGCGGAGCTGCGCAGGTGCAGCCGTTCCCCATAGCGGCGCTGCAAACTGTCGCGATACGCCATCGCGGCTTGCGATGCGGCGGCGTAATGCAGCGAGAAAGGACGGCCCTGCGCCTGCAATTCTGCCGCCATCGCCTTGAGCGGAGTGATGCCGATGCCGCCGGCCAGCAAGAGCACGGGGGCCTCGCTGTCATCGAGCGCAAAATGATTGCGCGGCATGGCGCAGCGCAGTTGCAAGCCCAGTTGGTAATGTTGATGAATGAAGGCGGAGCCGCCCTGCCCCTGTTCCTGCAGCAAGACGGCGACTTCATACACGTCGCGGCGCGCAGGATCGGAACTGATGGAGTAGCAGCGCACTGCCGGCGCGCCGTCTTTGTCCCGCACCGGCAGCATGAGATGGGCGCCGGCGCGGATGGGCGGCAAGTCTGCGCCATCCGGCGCACGTAATTCAATTGCGCGGATCTTGGGCGTCAATTGACGCATGGCGCTGAGCGTCAATTGCAACGGCCCTTCGCCCAACTCAGTGAAAACGGGCCGGACTTGCGCCCGCAAGGCGGCCATTTCGGTCTGCACCGGGGCCATTAAAGCGCTCAACTCTGCGCTGGCGTAGCGCGGCGTGATGTGTTGCGGGCAATTCCAATCCCAGGCCGCAAGTTCAATCACAAAAGCGCGTTCAATCCGCGCCCGGTAGTGCGGGTCTTCCAGACGCGCAATCAGTTCCGGTTCTTCACTCTCATGTACGATGCGCACCCGTCCCCACAGCTTGAGGCGGCGGCGTGCGCTGTAATCCATCAAAATCAGAGCGATTTTGTCATTGTGGCGCAAGTTGCCGACGCTTAAATATTGGCGATTGCCGGAAAAATCGGCAAAACCGATGGTGCGCGCGCCGATCACTTTCAAAAATCCGGCCGGCCCGCCCCGGTGTTGCACATAGGGCCAGCCGTCCTGGTTGACGGTGGCTTGATAAAAGCTGTCGCGCGCTTGAATGAATTCGATCTCGCGCGCGCTCAGTTCCAGGCTGGCGTCTTCGCCCACTTCAAAACGCTGATTGGCTTCGCGGCTGCCGTATTGGCTTTGGGCCGCTTTCACGCTATCGGTGAAATTAATGGTGGCGAAGGCGCGTGGCATGGTGTGCTCCTGGTGTTGCGGATGCCGTCCAAACAGGCCGCCGCATTGGCTTCAATTAGGCGCAAATGCGCAAACAGTCGCGCCTGCCAGGGAAATGATGCGACATACCGCCCCTCTGGCGCTTGATTTTCTGAGCCGGGCGATCAATCGGCGCGCTCAGTGGATGCAGAGATTATGATTCACATCATTATAATGAAGAATACCGTTTCTCAGGAATTTATTATTTCTTTAATTGAAATAATTGCTTTGCCTAAACTGCTGTTATTTACCTCTTCTGTCTGGCTATCTCAAGGAGCAATAAGAAAAGGCTGCGGGGGAGCATGGGGTGATGCCGATTAACGGCCTGCATTTTTTCTCAAGAAGGCAAATACTTATTACCAAATAATAGTTATATTTAACTTCATATCAATAATGGGATTTTATGTTAGATCATGTTGCTCAGACAAGTCTTGCTTCATGCACCGGGTAAGGTTTCCCATTGCAGCTTGTCGCAACAGTGATTGATCAGATTCAGATTGCCATTCCAGCTTGTTTCTTTCTTCAGCTAAATCGAGGGTGAAAAATGAGAACATCTTTGCTCAGCATGATTCTACTTGCGCTCAGCACGCATGCGCATTCTGTAGTTGTATTTCATGATTCCAAAGCAGCGCTGGACGCAGTACGGCCAACGCAAGTGATTGATAATTTTGAACAAGAGCTGAATCAGGCTTTTCCCAGGCAATTTCAGCGCGGCTCGCTCCACTTCACCAGCCATGCAGGGGTGCCGGTCATCATTGGCAGCAGATCAACTTATTATAATTTCGGCTCCAATCTGAATCCTTTCCGGGGCACTGTGCTGACCGCCAGCGGGGATGAAGATTACACCATCAAATTCTTGGACAGCCCGAAGTATGCTGCCGGCTTTGACTTGATTTTAAATGGGCTTGGCCCGGCCCGGGTCGATGTCCTGAATCAAGGCCAAGTGGTGGGCAGCTTAAATATTGCCAATATTCCCGGCGGCGGCTACCGCTATGTCGGCTTCAGCAGTAACACTGCATTTGACAGCTTCCGCTGGGTTACTACGGCCGGCGGCTCGCTTAATACAGCGATTGACAATATCGCCGTGCACTCCATTCCTGAAGCGCAAACCTGGGGCATGTTAGTCGCCGGTTTGGCAGGGTTGGCATTCATGCGGCGGCGCCAGCACAACAAGCTCGAACCGTAAGCAGAATCGGTGCGATTTTGTGGGAGGGGCTTTGCCCCCGAATCTCGCCGGCCAGGCGCCAAGACCTGATTCGCGACTGAAGTTGCTCCCACAAGCTTGTGCATTCTGTGGTTTTGCAATTCTGTTTCATGTCCTGGCGCGCGGTCGCCAGCCTTGAAGCAAATCCCTTCTATGATTGCCTGTTGGCAAGCGCCGTGCGCTTTTTTTACAGCACGCCGCGTGCCATATGCAGCGGCTTGGCGCAGCCGGGCCGGACGGCTTGTATATATTCAAAAATGTCATAAAAAATCCTGCTGCAGCAAACCGGCACGGGCCTGCTTTTCAGGTATGCTGTGCGCGGTTTTACCTATTCAGGCTGCATGGAAAGGACGCTTATGGCTATCCGGGTCGCACTGCATCACAAAACCTGTTACCACTATGACAGATCGGTGACACTCTCGCCGCATGAGATCAAGCTGCGCCCCGCCGCGCATGCGCGCACGCCGATTTTGTCGTATTCGCTCAAGGTCAAGCCGCAGGATCACTTTATTAACTGGCAGCAAGATCCTTACGGCAATTACATCGCGCGGATTGTGTTTCCTCAGCCCAGTGACAAGCTGGAAATCGAGGTCGATCTGGTGGCCGATATGACGGTGATCAATCCCTTTGACTTTTTCCTGCAGGCCGGCTACGAAACTTTTCCCTTTCCCTACAATGCGCAAATGCGCTTTGAACTCGGCTCCTATCTGCAGCGCGAGGCTTGCGGCCCGCTGCTTGCGCAGTGGCTGGCGCAGGCGCGCGCCGAATTGCTGCCGGGCGATGCGCCGCGCCCCACTCTGGATTTCATTGTCGATCTGAACCGCCTCCTGCGTGAAGAAATTGATTACCAATTGCGCTTTGAGCCGGGAGTGCAGAGTTCAGAAGAAACGCTGCAAAAACGCAGCGGTTCCTGCCGCGATTCGGCGGCTTTATTGATGCATATTTTGCGCGAACTGGGATTGGCGGCGCGCTTTGTGTCGGGCTATTTGATTCAACTCAAGGCCGATCAGGCTGCGCTCGACGGCCCCAGCGGCCCGGGCCAGGATTTCACCGATTTGCATGCATGGACTGAGGTCTATCTGCCCGGCGCCGGCTGGGTCGGGCTGGACCCGACGTCCGGTTTACTTGCCGGTGAGGGACATATTCCACTCGCCTGCAGCGCCACGCCCTCATCAGCCGCGCCGGTGTTGGGCTTCACTGATAAGGCCGAGGTGAGCTTTTCGCACCATATGCAAGTCAGCCGGGTGCTGGAAGATCCGCGCGTCACCCTGCCCTACAGCGATGAAGAATGGGCGCGTATTTGCGCGCTGGGGCATCAGGTTGACGCCCGATTGGCGCAGGATGATGTGCGCTTGACGCAAGGCGGCGAGCCGACCTTTGTCTCGATTGACGATATGGACGGGGCGGAATGGAATACGGCGGCGGACGGCGCGCACAAGCGTGAACGCGCGCTTGATCTGGCGCAGCGCCTGCGCGCCGCCTTCACCCATGGGGCCTTGCTGCACCATGGCCAGGGCAAGTGGTATCCGGGCGAAAGTCTGCCGCGCTGGGCCTTGAATTTATATTGGCGCACCGATGGCGAAGCGATCTGGCAAAACCCGGATCTGCTGGCCGGCAATCAAAACGGCGATGCGGATCTGCGCCATGCGGTGCGCTTTGCGCAGGCTTTATGCGCACAGCTGGCAATCGATCCTGTGCATTTGCTGCCGGCGTATGAAGATGTGGTCAAGCAAGCGCATTTTGAACAATCGCTGCCGCTGGGTGCAGACCCACTCAAGTTCAATCTTGACAGCAGCGAGGAACGGCGCCGCCTGGCCCGTTTGCTGGGACAGGGCTTGGGCCATGCGGTGGGTTATGTGCTGCCGCTGCGCGCGCGTGACGATCACAGCGGTTTTGACAGTTGCCGCTGGCAATTCCGGCGCGGCCATCTGTTTTTATTGGAGGGCGAATCGCCGCTGGGCTATCGCCTGCCGCTGAGTTCGCTGGGTGAGCCGGCGCTGCTGCCGCCTTCTGAGCACGATCCGCTGGAGCAACGCCAATTGCCGCCGCTGCCTTTGCGCACCCATCACGCGGGACAGGGCGCGCCAGCCCAGAGCACGCAGCAACAAAGCACGCTGCCGCAGGCGCACGGTTTGTTTCACACCGCGCTGTGTGTGGAAGTGCGGCAAGGCGTGTTGTATGTGTTTTTGCCGCCCTTTGCTTTTATCGAAGACTGGCTCTTGCTGTTGCAGGAGATTGAAACAGTGGCGGCGCGCCTGGATCTGCGCTTGCGCATCGAAGGCTATACGCCGCCGCGCGATCCGCGCATCCGCCATTTGTCTGTCACGCCCGATCCGGGGGTGATTGAGGTGAATGTGCAGCCGGCCTCGAATTGGGAAGAATTGCGGCACATCACAGAAACGCTGTACGAAGAAGCGCGCCAGGCCCGTTTGTGTGCGGAAAAATTCATGCTCGATGGCCGCCACACCGGCTCCGGCGGCGGCAACCATATCACGCTGGGCGCGCTGTATGCGGCTGACAGCCCCTGGTTGCGGCGGCCTGATGTGCTGCAAAGTCTGATCCGTTTTTGGCAAAACCATCCCAGTTTGTCGTATCTGTTTTCCGGCGCCTTCATCGGCCCCACGTCACAGGCGCCGCGCATTGATGAGGGACGCGATGAGCGCTTGTATGAGCTGGAAATCGCCTTCCAGCAGATGGATGCGACTTGCACGCCGGGACAGGAAAGCAGCCAAGCCTGGCTGACTGACCGCCTGTTGCGGCATTTGCTGACCGATTTGAACGGCAACACCCACCGCAGCGAATTTTGCATCGATAAGCTGTATTCGCCCGACAGTGCGAGCGGACGCTTAGGGTTGCTGGAGCTGCGCGCATTTGAAATGCCGCCGCATGCGCGCATGAGTTTGCTGCAAATGCTGCTCTTGCGCGCGCTGGTGGCGCAATTCTGGCGCGAACCGTATAAACAGCCGCTGGCGCATTGGGGTCTGGCCTTGCATGACCGCTGGCTGTTGCCCTGGTTTTTGCAGCAGGATTTGTACGATGTGCTGGACAGTTTGCGCACAGCGGGGTTTGATTTTGATCAACGCTGGTTTGATCCCTTTATCGAATTCCGTTTCCCCCGCTATGGCAGTGTGGCGTATCAAGGGATTGAGATTGAATTGCGGCAGGCGCTTGAGCCTTGGCATGTGCTGGGTGAGGAAATGAACAGCCAGGGGGTGGCGCGCTATGTCGATTCGTCGGTTGAGCGTTTGCAAGTGCTGGTGCGCAATCTGCATGACAGCCGGCATCAAATTGTCTGCAATGGGCGCGCCCTGCCCTTGCAGCCGACCGGCACGCCGGGCGAATATGTGGCCGGGGTGCGTTTTCGCGCCTGGAGTCCGCATTCGGCCCTGCATCCGACGATTGCTGTGCATCATCCGCTGGTATTCGATGTGTATGACAGCTGGAGCAAACGCGCGATCGGCGCTTGCACGTATCATGTATGCCATCCGGGCGGGCGCAATTACGCCACCTTCCCGGTGAATGCAAATGAGGCGCAAGCGCGCCGCTTTGGCCGGTTCTGGCCGCACGGGCATACGCCGGGGCCGGGTGCGGCGCCGGCGCCGGAGCGCAATCCGCTCTTGCCGTGCACGCTGGATCTGCGGCGCGCGCCGGCGAAATAAGCGCCCGGCGACAGCCGGCTTGAGCACAGGGGGATGAGGGCATGCAAAGCGAGATCCTGAAGCATTATCAGCCGCTGCACACGCATTTTGATGAAATGCTGGAACAGGGTGCGCCGCGCGCACACTGGCGCAAGATGCTGGAAGTGTTGGCGCATGAAACGCCGCAGGCCATGCAAAGACGGCTGGCGGCGGTGCAACGCCAGGTGCGCGAAAACGGCGTCACGTATAACGTGTATGCCGATCCGCAAGGTTCGCACCGGCCCTGGCAATTGGATGCCCTGCCCTTTATTTTGCCGCAGGCCGAATGGCAGCAGATTGAGGCGGCGGTGATTCAGCGCGCCAATCTGCTCAATCATGTGCTGCAGGATTTGTATGGGCCGCAGCATTTATTGAGCGAAGGCGTGCTGCCGGCGCGTCTGGTGTTTGACAACCCGGCCTATCTGCGCCCCTGTCACGGTTTATTGCAAGGTCAGCAAGTGGCTTTGCATACCTATGCGGTGGATCTGGCGCGCAATGCGCAGGGCGAATGGCTGGTCACAGCCGACCGCGCGCAAGCCCCGTCCGGCGCAGCGTATGCGCTGGAAAACCGCAACATCATTGCGCGCGCCTATCCCGATTTGTATCGCGAATTGAAAGTGCGCGACCTGGCGCGTTTTTTCAGCACCCAGCGCGACAGTCTGGAACATTGGGGACGCATGGCCGCCGCCTATGGCCAGGGCAGCCGCCCTTTGCGCGATTCTGAACAGCCGTTGATGGCCTTGCTGACGCCGGGGCCGTATAACGAAACCTATTCCGAACAATCGTATCTGGCGCGCCATCTCGGTTTTGTGCTGGTCGAGGGCAGCGACCTCACCGTGCGCAATGGCATGGTGTATATGAAAACCCTGTCCGGCCTGCAGCGCGTGCATGTGATTTTGCGCCGGCTGGATGATGATTATTGCGATCCGCTCGAATTGCGCGCCGATTCCACCATCGGCGTGGCCGGTTTGACTGAGGCGGCGCGGCGCGGCAATGTGGTGCTGGCCAATGGCCTGGGCGCAAATCTGCTTGAGTCCGGTGTCTTGAAATGCTTTTTGCCGCAGCTGTGCGAGCGCGTGCTGGGCGAGCCGCTCAAGCTGCGCTCTGTCACCAGTTGGTGGTGCGGCGAGGAGGCCGGCTTAGCCCATGCGCTGGCGCATATACGCGAGCTGGTGTGGAAGCCGGCTTTTATCAACCGCCGCCAGGCCCCGCAATTCGGCGATTTGCTGGACCAGGCCGGCCTGGACGATCTGCGCGCGCGGATTGCCGCCCGCCCCGGTCTGTTTGTGGCGCAGGAACAAGCGCCCTTGAGCCAGGCCCCGGTGTGGCAGGATGGTTTGCAGGCCGGCGCAGTCGGCTTGCGCGTGTTCGCCTGCGCCACCCCGAATGGCTATCTGGTGATGCCGGGCGGTTTGACGCGCGCGGCGGCGGATGAGCATGGGCGCGTCATCAATATGCAGCAAGGCGGGGCCTCGAAAGATACCTGGGTGATCGGCGGCAGCCGGCCCGGCCCCTTGCATTTATTGCACCACGCCACCTCGGCGGCGGATTTGAACCGTGGCGATGCGCATTTATCCAGCCGCATTGTGGACAATTTCTTTTGGTTTGGCCGCTATGCCGAGCGGGCCGAACATATGGTGCGCTTGAGCCGTTGCGCGCTGGATACGCGCTTGCAGCTGGCGCCGGGCGAGCGCAGCGGCGAGTGGTCGGCCTTGCTGCAGCTGTGCGAGCATTTCGGTTTGCTGCCGGCGCATCTGGTGCAGCAGGAATATCCGGAATCGACCGATGTGATTGAAGAATGGTTGATCCAAAGCGTGACCAATCCGCGCACCACCGGACTGGCCTCAAATTTGCAAACCCTGTTCAATGTCGCCTTCCATTTGCGCGAGCGCTTGTCGCTGGATAACTGGCGCATGCTGAATCAAATGGTGCAGCAGTTTGAGGCGGTCGGCAACGCGCCCACCCTGCTGGATGCGCAGGCGGTGTTAGAGCACAGCGCAACCGCCCTGTTCACCTTGTCCGGTTTTGCGCTCGATGGTATGACGCGCGATCAGGGCTGGCGCTTTTTATCGCTGGGGCGCTGGATTGAGCGGGTGCAGTTTTTGTGCAACAACCTGCTGCAAGCTTTGCGCATGCCGCCCGGCGCGCGGCTCGATTGGCTGTTGGAATTGGCTGACAGTATTGTGACCTACCGCGCCCGTTATATGGCGGCCCCGGAATGGCTGCCGACGCTGGATTTATTGTTGCTTGACGACACCAATCCGCGCGCAATTGTGTTTCAATTAAACGGCTTGGCCAAATATTTGCGCAAACTTGAGGCAATGCACGGGCCGTGCGGGGTGGATGCGGTGCAGGCTTTGCACCATCGTCTGGCAAGCCTGCATGTGGATAGCGATTTGCACCAGCACTCCAGCGCCCTGGAACAGGTTTTGCTTGCAATTACCCAGGGCAGCGAACAGTTGGCGCATAAAATCGAAGTCCGCTTCTTCAGCAATACCGAGCAGCATGCCGCCGCCAGTCAGTGATTTTTTGCCGGGAGCATTCAGTGAGCGAACAGGAGATTGTATACAGCGTGACGCATGAGACAGAATATCTGTATCAGCGCAGCGTTACCCTGTCGCAACAGTTATTGCACATGACCCCGCGCAGTTTCACCAGCCAGGAGTCGCTCGCGCACACATTGGAAATTTCACCGCAACCGGCGGAATTGTCGATGCGGCCCGATTATTTCGGCAATCTCAGTCATTGGCTGTGCGTGAGCGCGCCACATCTGCGCCTTGCGGTCTGCGCGCGCAGCCGTCTGCTGTTGCGCCGCCGCTTGCAGGAAGCGCAGTTGCAGGGTTCGCCGGCCTGGGAAGATAAGCGCGATAAGCTGTTGCGCACCGCACACCTGTCCCTACGCGAGGTGGCGCAATTTTGCTGGCCCTCGCCGCATGTGCCGTATGCGCTGGAAAATACCGAAGCCGCATGCCAGCAGCTGCGCGCGTATGCGCTGCAAAGCTTCACCCCGCGCCGGCCTTTGATGGAGGCGGCGCTCGATCTGACGCAAAGAATCCACCGCGATTTTGAATTTGACAGCAGCGCCACCACGATTTCCACCCCGGTTTCCACGGTATTTTCTTTGCGCCGTGGCGTGTGCCAGGATTTCGCCCATTTGATGCTGGCCTGCTTGCGCAGCCTGGGCCTGGCCTGCCGCTATGTCAGCGGCTATATTCTGACCACGCCGCCGCCGGGACAGCCGCGCATGATAGGCGCGGATGCCTCGCACGCCTGGGTTTCCCTGTTTTGCACCGGCTATGGCTGGGTCGATTTTGATCCCACCAATTGCTGTCTGGTGCAGGATGAGCATTTAACCGTGGCCTGGGGCCGCGATTTTTCTGATGTGACGCCGATGCGTGGCGTGATTTTGGGCGGCGGCGAACAGCAGCTGCAGGTGCGCGTCACCGTGACGCCGGAGCCTGCAGCGTCTGAGGCTGCCGCATCTTCCAGCTTGTGAAGGATGAGACGATGCCGGATTTTTACAATGAAATGTATGAAGATGCGGCCAACGCGGTGTTGCGCTCGCATTATGCGGATTTTTCCAGCTGGCTCGCCGAACAATCCGCCGCCACCCTGGCCAGCAAACGGGCGGAGGCGGATTTGCTGTTCCGCCGCGTCGGCATCACCTTTGCCGTATATGGCAATGAGGCCGGGACAGAGCGCCTGATTCCTTTCGATATGATTCCGCGCATTATTCCAGCCTCGGAATGGCAAATTCTGTATCGCGGTTTGCAACAGCGGGTGCAGGCGCTGAATATGTTCATTCACGATATTTATCATGAGCAGAATATCGTGCGCGCCGGGATTATTGATGCTGAGCGCATTCTCGGCAATGCGCAATACCGGCGCGAAATGCTGGGCGTGAATGTGGCTTCGGATATTTATGCGCATATCGCCGGGATTGATATTGTGCGCGCCAACCATGATGGCAAGCAGGGACAGTTTTTTGTGCTGGAAGATAATTTGCGGGTGCCTTCCGGCGTCTCTTATATGCTGGAAGACCGCAAAATGATGATGCGCTTATTCCCCGAACTGTTTGAACGCAACCGGATTGCGCCGGTGGCGCATTTCCCCGATTTGCTGCTGGACAATCTGCGCAGCGTGGCGCCGATCGGCGTCACCAACCCGACCGTGGTGGTGATGACGCCGGGCATGTATAACTCGGCTTATTTTGAGCATGCTTTCTTAGCCCAGCAAATGGGCGTCGAACTGGTTGAGGGACAGGATTTATTCGTCAAGGATGATGTGGTGTATATGCGCACCACGCGCGGGCCGCAGCGGGTGGATGTGATTTACCGCCGGATTGATGATGATTTCCTCGATCCTGAAGCGTTCCGTCCCGATTCTTCACTCGGGGTGCGCGGTTTGCTCTCGGCGTACCGCGCTGGCCGCGTCACGCTGGCGAATGCAATTGGCACCGGGGTTGCGGATGACAAGTCGATTTACCCGCTGGTGCCGGAGATGATCCGTTTTTATCTGGATGAAGATGCGATTTTGTCGAATGTGCCAACCTGGCAATGTCACAAAGCGGATGAATTGTCGTATGTGCTGGCGCATCTGCCTGAGCTGGTGGTGAAAGAAGTGCACGGGGCCGGCGGCTATGGCATGTTGGTCGGGCCTGCCGCCAGCAAGCAGGAAATCGAAGATTTCCGCGCCCGCTTGCTGGCCAATCCGGGCGGCTATATCGCACAACCCACGCTGGCCTTGTCTTCCTGTCCCACTTTTGTGGAATCCGGCGTGGCCCCGCGCCATGTGGATCTGCGTCCCTTTGTCTTGTCCGGCAAGCAGATCACCATGGTTCCGGGCGGCTTGACCAGAGTCGCTTTGACCGAAGGTTCGCTGGTGGTGAATTCTTCGCAAGGCGGCGGCACCAAAGATACCTGGATATTGGAGAACTGAGCATGTTGAGCCGAACCGCAGATCATTTATTCTGGATGGCGCGCTACACCGAGCGCGCTGAAAACACCGCGCGCATGCTGGATGTGACATTTCAGGCCGCCCTGCTGCCACAGGGCAATGAGGCGGCGCGCCGCAGCTGGCAGGCGGTGCTGGGCATTTCCGATTTGCAGGCGGCGTATGACGCCGCATATGACAAGGTGTCGGGCAAGCATGTGCTGGATTTTGTTGTGCGTGAGCGCAGCAACCCGAGTTCGATCGCCGCCTGTTTAAGCTGTGCGCGCGAAAATGCGCGTGCAGTGCGCGGCAGTCTGACCACCGAGGTGTGGGAGACGCTCAACACCACCTGGCTGGAACTCAACAGCCAGTTATCCGCTGGCGTGATGCATAAAGATCCGGGCAATTTCTTTGAGTGGGTGAAATACCGCTCGCATCTGTTTCGCGGCGTGCTGATCGGCACCATGCTCAAAGATGAGGCGTTTTACTTTTCCCGCCTGGGCACCTTTTTGGAGCGCGCTGACAATACCGCGCGCATTCTGGATGTGAAATTTCACGCCCAGCCGCATGCCGAGGGGCGGGACGAACCTGATCCGCGTGATTTTTATTACTGGGCTGCGCTGTTGCGCTCGGTGTCAGCGTTTGAAATTTACCGCCGCGTATATCGCGATGTGATCACGCCGGCCAAAGTGGCGGAATTGTTGATGCTGCGCCACGATATGCCGCGTTCGCTGCTGGCCTGCCTGGCCGAGGTGAATGACAATCTGAGCCGGGTGGCGAATGACGCTTCGGCCGACACTGAACGCTTCGCCGGGCGCTTGCATGCGGATTTGAAATATGCGCGGATTGATGAGATTTTGAGCGAAGGCTTGCATGCCTATCTGACGCGCTTTTTAGAGCGCACGTTTGAGCTGGGCAACCGCATCAGCCGCGATTTTCTGGTGCCGGGCGGCAATTGATAAGGAGGCGGGCATGACGTATTGCGTAGCCATGCGGCTGGACGCCGGCTTGGTGTTTTTAGCCGATTCGCGCACCAATGCCGGGGTCGATCATGTCGGCGCGTTTCGCAAGATGACGATTTGCGAAGTTCCGGGCGAGCGCGTGATCACACTGATGACTTCCGGCAATCTCTCGATTTCACAATCGGTGCGGCAGTTGGTGACAGCCGATGCTGGCGCCAACAGCCGTTCGCTGTGGAATGTGAATTCGATGTATGAGGCGGCGCAGTTGGTGGGCGATGCGATCCGCCAGGTGTTTGCGCGCGACGCCGCCGCGCTCTCCACTTTCGGCATTGATTTCAATATCGGCATGATTTTGGGCGGCCAGATCAAAAATGAGCCGTGCCGCCTGTTTATGCTGTATTCCGCCGGCAATTTTATTGAGGCGCAACGCGAAAATCCGTATTTCCAGATTGGCGAAGCCAAGTACGGCAAACCGATTATCGACCGCGTGGTGACGCCTTCGACGGCGCTCGATGAGGCGGCCAAGTGCGCCCTGATTTCCATGGATTCCACCCTGCGCTCGAATATCTCGGTCGGCATGCCGCTCGATTTATTGGTGTATCAGGCCGACAGCCTGCGGGTGGAGCGCTTTGTGACGCTGGATGAAAACAATCAGTACTTTGCGATGATCCGCAAATCCTGGGGCCAGAATCTGCGCCAGGTGTTTGAAAATCTGCAAAACCCGCTCTGGCATGGCGATCCGGCGCAATGGCCGAATGCCCTGACTGCGGATTGGGAAGGCAATCGCGATGTGCATTTACAACGTCCGCCGCCAGCCGCCCCATACTAAGCCCGCCACCTTCACTTTGATTTCACTATCCGCATTGCGGCTGATAATATGAAAAGACTCTGGCAGCTTGCCGGGGTGAGCGTATCGCAGCGGTAAATCTGCAGCAGTGGGCGAGAAATTGCCTGCGCTGCCGTTTTTTGCGCTGGTTTTCTCACGCCGCCGGCTTGCCAAGGCACAAGCGCGCTGCTTGCCTCCGCATTTGCCCCTGCGGCGCTGTGTATGACGTGTTGTGCTTGTCTTTTGATAGAGGAAGCCCGTATGCAACTGTCATTGAAAAACCGCTTGATCGCCCTGTGCGCAAGCATTCTGGCGCTGGCGCTGTTGGTCTTGGCCGGCGCCAATTTTCTGCTCAATAAAAACGCGACTGAAGAAAATATCAGCACGCAAATGCAAGCGCAGTTGCACAGCAATGTGGCGCTGCTGACCGAATGGGCGCGCGCGCGGCGTTTGATTGTCGCTTCGCTCAAAACGGTGGCCACCGGCGGCGATCCGCTGCCCTTCATCAAACAGGCGCAAGCCGCCGGCGGTTTTGATGACGCCTATATCGGTTACCCGGATAAAACCACGATTGCGCCACACCCCATGCCCGCCGGCTATGACCCGACGATCCGCCCCTGGTACAGCAAAGCGGTGAAGAATGGCGCGCCGATCGTCACGGCGCCTTATGTTGACGCCACCACCGGCAAACTGGTGGTGACGTTTGCCGAGCCGATGAGCGAAGGCGGCAGCCTGAAAGCTGTGCTGGCGGGCGATGTGCTGCTCGACACCGTGATCAAGAATGTGGGTGCGATCCGCCCTACCCCCTCTTCCTACGCGATGCTGGTCGAGACCAGCGGCTTGATCATCGCCCATCCTGACGCCAAGCTGGCCTTAAAACAGGTTGGCGAATTTGATCCGGCTTTGAATATGGATTTGGTGCGCAAGCTGGAAAAACAAAGCGCCGGACACACTTTGCGCTTAAAGGAGCGCGACGTGCGGCTGTTTGCGCGCCCGGTGGAAGGCACTGACTGGCTGCTTCTGATTGCGCTCGATGAGAGCGAGGCGCAAGCCAGTCTGCGCCAGCAAATCGCCAGTTCCGCCCTGATCACCCTGCTGGCGCTGGCGGCGATGGTGGGGATTTTATGGCTGAGTTTGAGCCACAGCCTGCAACGTCTGGTGCTGGTGCGCGATGCGCTGGAAGATATCGCTTCCGGTCATGGCGATTTGAGCCGCCGCCTGGATGCGCATGGCAGCGATGAAGTGGCGCAAATCGCACTGGCGTTCAATCATTTCACCGACAAAATCGCCGGCGTCTTAAAGCAGGTGCGCAAAACCAGTGAATCAGTACGCCACGCTTCGGCGGAAATCGCCAGCGGCAACGCCGATTTGTCTGCGCGCACCGAGTCGCAAGCCAGCTCGCTGCAGCAAACCGCAAGTTCGATGATGGAAATGACGGAATCGGTGAAACAAAACGCGGAAAATGCGCGCGAAGTGAATAAGCTGGCCGAAGACGCTTCCCATGTCGCCTCTGAGGGCGGCGATGCGGTGATGCGGGTGGTGGAAACCATGGGCGCGATCAAGCAAAGCTCCAGCAAGATTGCGGAAATCATCAGCGTGATCGACGGGATTGCTTTCCAGACCAATATTCTGGCCTTGAATGCGGCGGTGGAAGCGGCGCGCGCCGGCGAACAGGGGCGCGGCTTTGCCGTGGTGGCGGGCGAGGTGCGCAGTCTGGCCCAGCGCAGCGCGGCGGCGGCCAAAGAGATCAAGAGTTTGATCAGCACCTCCAGTGAGCAGGTGGAATCCGGGGCCAAGGTGGTGAATGTGGCGGGAACCACGATTGCCAATGTGGTGCAGGCGATTACCCGGGTGGCGGATATCATCGGCGAGATTTCCAACGCCAGCACCGCGCAAAGCGATGGGATTGAGGAAATCAGCCGCGCCGTGACGCAGATGGATGAAATGACGCAGCAAAATTCCGCCCTGGTCGAAGAATCCGCCGCCGCAGCGGAAAGTCTGCGCGATTTGTCGGCGCAATTGGCCGATGCGGTGGCGCAATTCCAACTCGAATAGCGCCGCCGGCCCGGGCCGGTTTTGCCGGCCTGGGCAAGCGAGGATTGCTTTTGTTACAAAATCAGCGGGTTTCAGTAGCAGTAAAGCAACAGACTTATCGATACGGCTTGCCTTTTCCCCTCAGTCACTCCAGCATATTGCCAGCTAAGGCGTGCGCAAGAAGTGTAACAAATCTTGTTAAAACAGAACTTGTTTTGCCGCTTCCTGTCTGTTAGCACAAGAGAATACATGCATTCCCTGCTTTATTGCGCAGTAAAGCCAGCATAACTGGCGCTAATAATTTGATCGAATAATCTGCGCATACAAAGGTCAGGCAGTGGCGTTTGAAATGTAACATTGGTTTTCACCGCTCCCCTTGCCAGGCGATCCCGGCTACCATGGGCCGCGTGGGCAAAAAAGGGACAAAAAGGTCTCTTATGTCGTACTAGCAGCTGTGTATCCATGTGACACACAACCGCCAGGCATAAATGTATGCTGGTTTTATTGAAGTCCGTTAAGCGGACACAACGGTGAGCGTTTTACGTTTTCCGCAGGCAGTCTGCAGCAAAATACTGCAGACAAATGAGCAGCGCGGCCAGCAGTGGACGCGCTCTATGTTGAGCATACTTACCCATTGATCTATGCAATCCGAAGCTACCACGACTCCAGAAGCGAACAACACCTCGGTCGCCGCACGGCGCATCCAGAACCTGTTGAACCTGATCGAGCACTTCCAGACCCATGAAATGATTCTGGATGAAGTCGCCGAATTTTTAGGTTTCACCCGTTCCGGCGCACAAAAATACGTGCAAACCCTGCGTGATGCCGGGGTGATCGAGTTGGCGCGCCACATCGAAGGCAACGGCACGAGCCAAGGCAAGGCGGTTTACCGCATTGGGCGCGATCCTGAAAAGATCAACGAATTCCGCACCGGCTTGACCCAGCCGAAAAAAGCCGGCGCCGGGCAAAACCGCCGCAAAGCCGGCGCCGAACATGGCATGCACGGCGTGCCGATGGCCGGCGAAGGCCGTCAATTCCATATCCTGGCTGATGACACGCATTATGCAATCCGCCTGCACCGCGCGCCGGTGCAACGTGATCCGCTGGTGGAAGCCTTTTTCGGCGCGCCGAAAACCAAAAGCTCCGCCGTGCAGTAAAGCGGGGTTTGCTTGAAACGGGCCAGCCGCCGCCAGCCCGTTTCAGCTGCATCAGCCAATCTATTCAAACAGGCGGCGCAATTCCGCAGGCCTTCCCACATCCCGCGCCAGCCCGCCTCAGGCAAAGCGGTTGTACAACACCACCGCCCAAGTCGCCACCACCAGCAAAATACTCAGCAGCACGGCGGCTGAACCAAAGTCCTTGGCGTTTTTTGAAAGCGGATGGCGCTCCAGCGAAACGCGGTCCACCACTGCCTCAATTGCTGAATTCAGCAATTCCACAATCAACACCAGAATCAGGACGGCAATCAAGACCAGTTTTTGAAACGCCGACACCGGCAGCAACAGCGCAATGATCGTGCCGGCGATCACCAGCGCCAATTCCTGGCGGAAGGCGTGCTCATGCAAGCAAGCCTGCTTCAAACCATCCATCGAATAGAAAAATGCGGAAAAAATGCGCCGCAATCCACTCTTGCTTTTAAATTCACTCTTTGCTTGGGGTTCTGTACTCATACATCCTCATTGTTTTGCTGTCCGCTTACGCCGCGCCGCCTGCCAGGCTGCGGCAGCGGCGCCGTCCGGCGCGCGCATATCTCTTTGTGCGCGCCAGCCGCTGGCGATGGGTAAGTGGCGGATCATACCATGCGGCCCGGCAATCAATCTCAACACAGCGGATGCTCCGCGCACAAACAGCCGGTACAGACGCGGCTGGCGCGCCAGCCAGGCCCAGGCCGCGAGCCAGGCGCGCTCGCTGCGCGGGCGCAAGCCTTGCGCGAATTGCATTTCCCGCAATTTACGCAGTAATTCCGGCAACGGAATCTTAACCGGGCACACCACCTGGCATTCGCCGCACAGCGTGGCGGCTTGCGGCAAATCAGGGGCGGCATGCAAACCCTGAAACGCCGGCGTCAACACACTGCCCATCGGCCCCGGATACACCCAGCCATAGGCATGGCCGCCGATTTTTTGATACACCGGGCAATGGTTCATGCAAGCGCCGCAACGGATGCAGCGCAACATCTCGCGCAACTCAGTTTCCAGCAGGGCGCTGCGCCCGCCATCGAGCAGAATAAACACCATTTCCTGCGGCCCTTCCTGCGCGCCGGCGTCACGCGGGCCGCTCAACAGGCTGACATAGTTGGAAATGCTTTGCCCGACAGCCGAGCGCGGCAGGAGGCGCAAAACGCTGGCCAGATCGGATAAGGTGGGCAAGACTTTTTCAATCCCGGCAATCGCCACATGCAGGCGCGGTGCGAGCAAGGTGCACATGCCTTCATTCCCCTCGTTCGTCACCAGGGCCACCGAACCGGTTTCGGCAATCAGGAAATTGCCGCCGGTGACGCACATCTCCGCTGCCAGGAAATGCGGGCGCAAGGTTAGGCGCGCTTCGCGGGTCAAGGCGGGAATGTCGATTTCGCCGGGATGGCTGCTGCCATGCACCCGTTCAAACAGGCGCGCAATCTCTTCTTTGTCTTTATGCACCACCGGGGCCACGATATGGGATGGCGCTTCATTGTCATTGATCTGCAGAATGTATTCACCCAGATCGCTCTCCAACACCTGCATGCCGGCGGCTTGCAAAACCGCATTCAAGCCGATTTCTTCACTCACCATGGATTTGGTTTTGACGATTCTGCGCACCTGGCGCGCCTGCGCCAATTCGAGCACCATCTGCGCGGCCTGTTGTGGCGTTTCGGCATACAGCACTTGCGCGCCGCGCGCACGCGCCTGTTCTTCAAATATTTCCAGCCAGATATCGAGCTGATCCAGGGCGCGCTGCCGCATCGTCACCACGGCTTCACGCGTGGCTTCAAAATCCTCCAGCTCACGGATGGATTGCGCCCTGCCCTGGACGAATTTGTCGGTGAGTTTGCGTAGATTGCGCTGCAATTGGGCGTCCGCCAGTTTTTCAGCTGCACGCGGTTTGAAATGCAAGGGATGGCTTTGCATCATTCCTCCTGTCCAGCCAGGATTTGCGCGTAGTGCAGCACCGTCCCATCCTGGCCCTGGCGCCGCATACGCCCTTCAATATGCAGCATGCAGCCGGTGTCGCCCATCACCAGCGCCGGCGCTGCTGTGGCGCTGTATTGCGCGCATTTTTCATCGCAGATAGCGGCGGAAATCTCGCCATATTTCAAAGAAAACGCGCCACCGAAACCGCAACAGGCGCGGCTGTCGCGCATTTCCCTGATCTCGACGCCGGCTTGCTGCAGCAATTGGCGCGGGCCGGCGGCTATTCCCAGTTCGCGCAATCCGCTGCAACAATCGTGATAGGAAATGCTCTGCGGCTGATGGGGCGCGTGTTGCAGCGGCAGTCTTGGCGGGGCGGCGACTTGCAGCAAGAATTCACTCAATTCGAGTATGCGCGGGGCCAGCGCGCGCCATTGCGCCAGTTCTTGCGGCTGATCTTTGAGCAATTCCTGATAGTGCACGCGCAACATGCCGGCGCAAGAGCCGGAGGGCAAGACCACCCAATCATACCCTTGCAGAGCGGATAAGACTTGCTGCGCCAGGGCCAGCGCTGCAGGCCGCGCACCGCTGTTATATGCCGGCTGGCCACAGCAGGGAATATCGGGTATCTCCACCGTGCAGCCGGCGGCTTCCAGCAAAGCCAGGCTGGCCAGGCCGACTTGCGGCCTCATCATATCCACCAGACAGGTGGCAAACAGGGCGACCCGCATCACTTTTCCCTTTCTCTATGAGCATCAGCCCGATTATGCACGCGCTGTCTGATTGCAGCGGACTTGCCACACAGATTTTCATGTAATAGCATTGATTTTCACATTGTGATATAACATGACAAAAATACTGCAACGCACAAAATTATGGACACTGCACAAGAACCCGGTAAGACCTCGATTCAGGTTATCGAGAGAATGAATCTGCTGCTCGACGCCCTGGCCAAATACCCCGATCCGGTCAGCCTGAAGGAATTATCCCAAGTTTCCGGCTTGCATCCATCGACGGCGCACCGGATTTTGAATGATCTGGTGACAACCCGCTTTGTGGATCGGGTTGAACCTGGCGCATATCGCCTCGGTATGCGTTTGCTGGAGTTGGGCAATATCGTCAAAAGCCGTTTGAGCGTGCGTGAAGCGGCGCTGGATTTCATGCGCGGCCTGCACCGCCGCACCCAGCAAACCATTAATCTCTCGGTGCGTCAGGGTGATGAAATTGTGTATATCGACCGCGCATTTTCTGAGCGCTCGGGGATGCAGGTGGTGCGCGCTATCGGCGGCCGTGCGCCGCTGCATCTGACTTCCACCGGCAAGCTGTTTTTATCGGTGGATGAGCCGAAAGCCGTGCGCGCTTACGCCACCCGCACCGGACTGGCCGGACATACCCGCAATTCGATTACCGAATTAGCGCGCCTGGAGCGTGAGCTGGCTCTGGTGCGCACGCGCGGCTATGCGCGCGACAATGAGGAATTGGAACTGGGGGTGCGCTGCATGGCGGCCGGGATACGTGACGATAGCGGGAAATTGGTGGCCGGTTTGTCAATTTCGGCGCCGGCCGACCGTTTGCAGGAAGAGTGGATGGAAGATTTGATTCAGACCGCAAACCAGATTTCGACCACGCTGGGGTATAACGGCAACCCGCTGTAAGACGCGGCAAAAACAAAAACGGCAGCCTGCGCGGCTGCCGTTTTTTGCTTGTAAAGAGGTTTTACAGCATGGTGCGCAATTTGGCTTCTTCCAGCCATTTGCGCACGCGGCTGGCGTCGCCCAGGCGCGATTCCTTGCCCTTGGAGTCAAGGAAAACCATGACCACCGGGCGGCCTTCAATCTTGGCCTGCATCACCAGGCAACGCCCGGCTTCAGAGATGTAGCCGGTTTTTTGCAGGCCGATATCCCATTCCGGATTATTCACCAGGTGATTGGTGTTGACATAGTTCAGGGTGCGGCCATTGGCCTCCACCGCGTAGCGCGGATCGGTGGAATATTTCGCCAGCAAAGGTTGCTGCCCTGCCGCCACCACCAGACGCGCCAGATCGCGCGCGCTGGAAACGTTTTTGCTCGACAAGCCGTTCGCATCGACATAACGGGTGTCTTGCATGCCCAGCGCTTTGGCTTTGGCGTTCATGGCCGCCACAAAGGCCGGCAAACCACCTGGATAATTGCGGCCAAGCGCGGCTGAAGCGCGGTTTTCAGAACTCATCAAGGCCAGATGCAACATCACGCTGCGCGGCAGCGAGA
This sequence comes from Massilia sp. W12, assembly GCF_037300705.1. NCBI lineage: Bacteria > Pseudomonadati > Pseudomonadota > Betaproteobacteria > Burkholderiales > Oxalobacteraceae > Massilia > Massilia sp. W12. Next base: position 3,181,465 of record NZ_CP147776.1, read on the forward strand.
CACCGACGCGCAGACGCGAGGAACTGAATTTTTCGCGATCCACATCTTCTTCGGCAATGGTCAGCATTTCATCCATGTCCTGATTCGCTTCCACCACCACCAAGCCGGTCATAAGCTTGGTAATTGAGGCGATCGGCAACACTGCATCGGCGTTTTTCTCAAACAGCACCTGGCTGCTGGATTGATCAATCACATACGCCACGCTGGATTTCAATTCGAGCGGGTCCGTGGTGCGGTTCAAGCCGGCCAGATCGCCAACTGTGGCAATCGCCGGCGCTACCGTCATTTGCTGCCCGGTAAACGCCACGCGCTGGTACACCACGCGCCGCTTGCCATGCACCAGCACGACTTTTTTCACCAGACGGGGGCGCAATTGCACTTTGCTGCTTTTGCCGGCTTTTGCGGCTTTGACCACTTTGCCGTTCTTGCCTTGCGCGCCGGGTTTGATCTTGACCACGGTTTTCTTCTGGCTTTGCTGCTTTGCTTCCACCGGGGGCGTCGCCAGCAGCGAAGCCAGAATCGCTGTTAAAAATGGCATTAAGAAGCGTTTCATATTTTCCTCCTGCAGCGCATACACGCCGCTGCTTGACTTCAGTATATGCAGTGATGGATTGCACATACGCGTATATCGCGGATATTCACGCGAGTCTTTCAAAACCATGTCAAAGTGTAACAAAATTCAGATTTATCGCAACTAAATTAAGGACTTAGCGCCTATTTCTGAAGCATTCTGTGAACACCCTGGACAGACATCCAGCCTTATTCATGAAAGCGGGCAAATGTCGCTACCGGTTCACGTTGCGTCACCAGGCTGTTTTCCACTTTGCTCATATCGGCATAACCCATGGACATGCCGCAAATCAAAATCTCCGCCGGGTCGATTCCCAAATGCTGTTTAATAATGTCGGGGTAATGGATAAAGGCGGCTTGCGGGCAGGTGTCCAGACCGCGCGCGCGCGCGGCCAGCATGATGTTTTGCAAAAACATGCCGTAATCCAGCCAGGAGCCGCGCTCCATTACCGGCTCAATTGTAAAAAACAGCGCCACCGGGGCGTCAAAGAATTGATAATTGCGGCCATGCTGCTGTTTCATGCCGGCCTTGTTATCGCGCGTCAAACCGAGCAGCGCATATAAATCCCAGCCGACTTTGCGCCGCCGCTCGATATACGGGGCCACCCATTGGCGCGGATAATATGGATACTCTTCGATTTCCTGGCGCTGCGGATCGTCATAGGCAGCCAGGATGTCGCGGCTTAATTTTGCGCGTGACTCGCCGGTCAGCACATGCACCCGCCACGGCTGGGTATTGGTGCCGGATGGCGCGCGCGCGGCGATCTGCAATATTTCTTCAATCAAGGCCCGTGGCGGCAACGTATCGAGAAATGCGCGCACCGAACGCCTGCTGGCGATTACATAATCCAGCGCCTGACGCACTTGTTCTTGATTCAGGCCATCAGGCAATGGTCTTTCTTGTGTCATCTCGCCCCCCATAAAGCGCGGCATGATTTTGTGGCGCAGGCAGCGCGACAATACTTGCAATCATGCAATTTTCTTGTGTTACGGACTTTCTGCGGCGACAAAATTTCAGCCGCCTTGCATAAACCGGCAAGTGTAGCATGCCATCTGCACAGCGCTGCATGCCGATCCATGCGGAAAGCGATGATGCATTGCACAAAAAAACGCTTGACTAAATTTCAGGCGCCATTAGAATACGCAATCGAAATCGTTGTTGCATTGCACAATCCCCGTTGCCCCCACAAGGAGACATCCATGTTTGCCATCCCCGAACAATTCACCACCAACGCCAAAGCCGGCATTGAAGCCCAATTCGCTGCATTCAATGCCCTGAGCAGCAAAGCTTTTGAAGGCATGGAAAAGCTGGTTGAATTGAATTTGAATCTGACCCGCAATGCGCTGGAAGAAAGCAGCCAGGCCACACGCCAGTTGCTGTCCGCCAAAGACCCGCAAGAAGTCTTCACGATCAATCATTTCAAGCCGATGGCCGACAAAGTGCTGGCTTACAGCCGCGAAGCCGCTGCGATCGCCAACAAAACCCAATCCGAATTCAGCAAAACTGCTGAAGCGCAAATCACCGAAATCAACCGTAAAACCGTTGAACTGGTGGAAGAATTCAGCAAGCACGCTCCTGCCGGTACGGAAGGCGCTGTGACCGCACTGAAAACCCTGATCGGCAACGCCAACGCCGGCTACGAGCAATTTTCCAAGGCCAGCAAACAAACTCTGGAAACGCTGGAAAGCAATCTGAGCCAGGTGATGAGCCAATTCACCCAGGCTGCTGAAAAAGCCGCGCCGCGCGCGAAAAAAGCTGCTTAAGTTTTTTCAAGCCATAAAAAAACCCGCTGCATGCAGCGGGTTTTTCATTTTCAGCGTCTGCCTCTCAGCCTTCGCCGAGGTAAGCCGCCTGCACGCGCGGATCATCCAACATGTCTTTCGCCGCGCCGCTCATGGTGATATATCCGGAATCCATCACATAGCCGCGATGCGCCGCCTGCAAGGCCAGTTTGGCGTTTTGCTCAACCAGCAAAATCGTCACACCCTGGGCCGAGATATTGCGCACCACTTCAAAGATTTTCTCCACCATAATGGGCGATAAACCCATCGACGGTTCATCCAGCAAAAGCAAATCGGGATGGCACATCAAGGCGCGCGCCATGGCCAGCATTTGCTGTTCGCCGCCGGAGAGCGTGCCAGCCAATTGGGCCGAACGCTCTTTCAGACGCGGAAACACGCCGTACCATTTTTCGATATCCGCTTCAATCGCCGCCTTGTCTTTCATGGTGAAGGCGCCCATTTGCAGATTTTCGTAAATCGTCATGCGCGCGAACACGCCGCGCCCTTCCGGCACCATGGCCAGCTTGCGCTCCACCAGCTGGAAGGATTTCAAGCCTTTGATCGATTCGCCTTTATAGCGGATATCGCCTTCCAGCTTGCTGCCAGGCAGACTGCCGGTGATTGCTTTGAGCGTGGTGGTTTTACCGGCGCCATTGGCCCCGATCAAGGTCACCAGCTCACCCTGATGCACTTCCAAATCAACGCCTTTGACCGCTTTGATGCCGCCGTATGCGACCTTGAGTCCGCTGATTTGCAAAATTGTCGCGCCAGCCATCAATGTGCCCCTCCCAAATATGCGTCAATCACCGCCTGATTGCTTTGAATTTCAGCGGGCAGTCCTTCGGCAATCGGCTTGCCATATTCCAATACGGTGAGGCGGTCGCACAAACCCATCACCAGCTTCACATCATGTTCAATCAAAAGCACGGTTTTGCCCTGCTCTTTGATTTTGACCAGCAGCTTGCGCAAGTCCAGTTTTTCGGTGGCGTTCATGCCAGCCGCCGGTTCATCCAAGGCCAGCAGCTTGGGATCGGTGGCCAGCGCGCGCGCGATTTCCAGGCGGCGCTGATCGCCATAAGACAGGAAACGCGCGGTGCGGGCGGCAAATTGGCCGATGCCGACAAAATCCAGCAATTCCTGGGCGCGGCGGCGGATCATGGCTTCCTCTTCACGCGCTGCCTTATGACGGAACACAGCGCCGAACACACCCTGTTTGGTGCGCACATGACAGCCCACCATCACATTTTCCAACACCGTCATTTCACCAAACAGACGGATGTTCTGGAAAGTGCGCGCGATCCCGGCTTTGGCCACTTCGTGCGGCGCAGAGGGCGAATAAGTCTGCCCATCCAGTTTGAAGCTGCCGGTGTCAGGCTGGTACAAGCCGGTGATGACATTGAAAAAAGTGGTTTTGCCAGCGCCATTGGGGCCGATCAAACCATAGATCTGACCACGCTTGACGTTGATGCCGACTTCGGTCAGCGCTTGCAAACCGCCAAAGCGCTTATTAACGCCGGCAATTTCCAACATGATATCGTTACTCATCTCTCAGTCTCCTGCTCAGGCTTGGGCCGGCTTGCCAGCCTGCTCCACTTTTTCTTCCTGCTCTTCATCTTCGTGCTTGGGCGCAGGCCACAAGCCGGCGGGCTTGTACAACATCACCACCACCAGCGCCAGACCGTAGAGCAGTTGACGCAAGACTTCATCTGCAATCACTTCATGTCCGAACAGTGCGTTTTGCACAGGGCGTGAGGTGTGGCGCAGCACTTCCGGGAAGGCCGCCAGAATCGCCCCGCCCAACACCACGCCGGGGATGTGACCAATGCCGCCCAACACCACCATCGCCAACACCACCACCGATTCCATCAGCGAGAAGGATTCGGGCGAGACAAAGCCCTGGAAGGAGCCGAACATGGCGCCGGCGATGCCGCCGAACGAAGCGCCCATGGTGAACGCCAGCAGTTTCACGTTGCGGGTGTTGATGCCCATCGCTTTGGCGGCGATTTCATCTTCACGAATCGCCATCCAGGCGCGGCCCAGACGCGAATTTTGCAGCCGCACCGAGACAAAAATCACCATAATGCACAGCAGCAGGAACAGGAAATAATAGGCTGTCACCGAAGGCATGCTGAAGTTGCCGATAAAGACGGTGGACTTGGAGCCTGGTTCACCCGCCAGGGAAACGCCAAAAATGCGAATCGGCTCAATCATATTGATGCCTTGCGGGCCATTCGTGATATTCACCGGCGCATTCAGATTGTTCATGAAGATACGGATGATTTCACCAAAGCCCAGAGTCACAATCGCCAGATAGTCGCCGCGCAACTTCAAGGTCGGCGCGCCGAGCAAGGCGCCGAACAAGCCAGCCAGCGCAGCCGACAAAGGCACAATCCACCACACCGACAAATGAATGCCGTTTTGCCGGATTTCCTCGCCGAACAATGACACCAGGAAGTTGCCGAAAGCCGGTGTCTGATTCACAAATGATTCCAGCACCGTGGCGAACTGCGGCGAGGCGAACAGACCGACCATATACGCGCCCACCGCAAAAAATGCGATATAGCCCAAGTCCAGCAAGCCGGTAAACCCGACCACCACGTTCAAGCCCAGCGCCAGCATGATGTACAGCAAAGCCATATCCACCACCCGCACCATGGAATTGCCGGAATCCGACAATTGCGCCAGGAAGGGGAAGGCAATCATGATCGCCAGCATAATCAGCATGCTGGCCTTGGCGCGGGCCGGATTTTTTTGCATATTGAAATCAAGCAAAGCCATCTCATCCTCCTTTACGCACGATCAGCCACACGCTCGCCCATGATGCCGGATGGCCGCAAGGTCAAGACAATGATTAACACCACGAAGGCGAAAATATCCTGATAGTGACTGCCCAAAAAGCCGCCTGTCAAAGGCCCGATATAACCGGCGCCCAGACTCTCAATCAGCCCCAGCACAATGCCGCCCACCATGGCGCCATAAATATTGCCGATCCCGCCTAACACGGCCGCCGAGAAAGCTTTCAAACCCGGCAAAAAGCCCATCGCGAATTGCACCGAGGAATAAGTGGCGCCCCACATCACGCCAGCCACAGCGGCCAGCGAGGCGCCGATGGCGAAGGTGGCGACCACCACAAAGTTGGCGTCCACCCCCATCAAACCGGCCACCCGTGGATTTTCCGCCGTGGCGCGCATGGCGCGCCCCATCTTGGTTTTTTCCACCAGGAACACCAGCCCCAGCATGGAAATAAAGGACAAGGCCAGCAACATGATCTGGGTTTGCGAGATCACTGCGCCGCCGATATGGATAGGCTCCGTGGACAAGGAGGCCGGCATCGGCAAGGGGCTGCGGCCCCAGTACATCATGGCGAAGGTTTGCAACAGAATCGAAACACCGATTGCGGTGATCAATGGGGCCAGGCGCGGCGCGTTGCGCAATTTGCGATACGCCACGCGCTCAATCGTGACATTGACGATGATGCACACCGGAATGGCGCCCATGATCGCGATGATGAGCTTGAGAAAGCCAGGCATATCCGGCGCCGCCGTGCCCAGAAAAGTGAGAATCGAAAATCCGACCATTGCGCCTATCATCAGCACGTCGCCATGCGCAAAGTTAATCAGATTCAAGACGCCATACACCATGGTATAGCCGAGTGCGATCAGTGCGTACATACTGCCTAACACCAATCCGTTGATGATTTGTTGGATAAATGTATCCATTGCCTGTCCTCTGTTCCCGGTATACACCGGCGGCACAGGTTCGGGCTGTCAGCCTGCTCCCGTCCCGCCAGGTTGGTTCAAGGCATAACGTCATTACGCGTCATGCCGCTTTCACAGCCAAGCGCAAGGCCGGGCTGTATGTCAATGACATCCTCTCCAAGTTTGCTGACGGCTCTGGCCGGTTATTCCGGTTGGCAGATAGCCAAGCTTCTGCCTTTATCCTACAGATGCCGCCAACAGTCAAATTAAAGCTGCGTTGCGCGCCCGTCCAAGCCTTTGGGCAGCGGGAACGTGACATTTTCTTCCACACCCTCCAGGCTGCGCACCCGTTTTGCGCCCAGTTCCTGCAAACGCGCAATCACTTCCCGCACCAGCACTTCCGGGGCCGAGGCGCCGGCAGTGACGCCGATGCGCTGCCTGTCCGCCAGCCAGGCCGGATCGATTTGCGCCGCCGAATCCACCATATGCGCCGCCACACCGCGTTTGGCGGCGACTTCGCGCAAACGGTTTGAATTGGAGCTGTTCGGACTGCCCACCACAATCACCAGATCGACTTGCGGCGCCATGAATTTCACCGCCTGTTGCCGGTTAGTGGTGGCGTAGCAGATATCGCCTTTTTTCGGCTCGGCAATCGCCGGGAAGCGCGCCTTGAGCGCAGCGATAATATCCGCCGTATCATCCACCGACAGCGTGGTTTGCGACACATAGGCCAGCAATTCAGGATTGCTGACTTGCAAGCGCGCCACATCTTCCACCGTTTCCACCAGATGCATGCCGCCATCCGTCTGTCCCATGGTGCCTTCCACTTCCGGGTGGCCGGCATGGCCGATCATGATGATTTCACGCCCTTCGCGCCGCATTTTCGCCACTTCAACGTGCACTTTCGTGACCAGTGGGCAGGTGGCGTCAAAAATCGTCAGCCCCAGAGCATCCGCTTCCGCTCGGACCGCCTGCGGCACGCCATGCGCGGAAAATACCAGCGTGCTGCCGCGCGGCACATCGCACAATTCTTCAATAAAGACCGCGCCTTTATTGCGCAAATCCTGCACCACATAGGCGTTATGCACAATTTCATGGCGCACATAAATCGGCGCGCCGAATTGCTGCAATGCGCGCTCAACGATTTCAATCGCGCGATCCACCCCGGCGCAAAATCCGCGCGGCTGCGCCAGCAACACTTCCTTGCCGTCCAGGGCCGCTTCTTGCTTAGCTTCCATCATCTCTCCCTGTCCTGTCACAAAATCGCAATGATTTTCACATCAAAGCGCAGGCTTTGTCCCGCCAGCGGATGATTAAAATCAAACAATGCATCATTTTCATCCAACTGCAACAACACTCCGGCAAACCGGCCGCCGCCCGGCGCATTGAACTCCACCAGGTCGCCGCGTTGGTACTGGGCATCCGGCGCGGAATTTTCCAGCAAAGTTTCGCGCGACACTTTTTGCACCAGCTCCGGGTTGCGCAAGCCGAAAGCGTCTTGCGGCGGCAACTCAAAGCTGGCCTCAGCGCCTTCCGGCAGACCGATCAGGCGCTGTTCCAGCGGCGCCGCTAACTGCCCCTGCCCCAACATGATGGTGGCGGGATTTTGCGCAAAGGTGCTGATGATTTCGCTGCCATCTTGCGCCTGTAAACGGTAATGCAACGTCAGGTAAGCATGTTCGCCAACCAGGGGCGTTTCTTGGTTTGTCATAATCTGTTCCGGATCCTGCGGGTGAAAAATGCCCCGTATTGTATGCCAGAACCCTGTCGGAAACCTGCGCCGCCGCCCTGTTTCCACCCGGCGCCGCAGCGCCCGCCAAACTTGGCGGCACATCCCCCTTGCCTGTGCAGCTGTATGCATATACAGTTAAGGCATTCCCGCATTTTCTCCACAAGGAGGCAATATGAGCATTGCCAGCTGGCCGGAAAATCAACGCCCGCGCGAACGCTTAATCGCACACGGCGCCAGTGTCTTATCCGACGCGGAACTGCTTGCCATCTTCCTGCGCACCGGCATTCCGGGAAAGGATGCCGTCACCCTGGGGCGCGAGCTGCTGCAAAAATTCGGCTCGCTGGCGCATATCTTTTCCGCCGCCCTGCCTGATTTTTCCAGCATCGCCGGGCTTGGCGACGCCAAATTCGCACAGCTGCAGGCTGCTTACGAACTGTCCCGCCGCGCATTGAGTGAGAATCTCCACAACCAGCCTGAGCTCAACAACACCCTCTTACTCAAACGTTATCTGCGCAATGAGCTGGCGCCTTGCACCGTCGAAACCTTTGTCGCGCTCTTCCTCGACACCCGCCACCGCCTGATCAAACGCGAAGTGCTGGCCACCGGCACGCTGCGCCAGGCGCATGTCCACACCCGGGAAGTGGTGCGCGCCGCCCTCTCGCATAATGCGGCGGCGATGATCATCGCCCACAACCACCCACGCGGCTCATGCGAACCCAGTGCGCCCGATCTGCATCTGACCAACACCCTCAAATCCGCGCTGGATTATGTCGAGGTCAATTTACTCGATCACATCATCGTTGGCGAAGATGGTTTGTATTCATTTGCAGAACACGGTCGATTGTAGGAACAACCCGGCTTTGCAGCCATTGGTGATAACACGTAGCCTGCAGGAAACATTCCGCCAACCCTGTTGATGCAGGCGAAAGGCGCCGCGCCACGCCTGAAAATAGATACCAAAATACAACACAATAAAAACTAAATATTAAATTGTTAAATTTAATCATGCCGTCATGACACAATTTTTTTTCGCAAGTGCTTGAAACACAAGAATTTTTTCGTTAGAATCTTGCTTTTCCGATTTAGGAAGCCTTTTAAGGAGTCAGAAATGGCACGTGTTTGCCAAGTAACGGGGAAAAAGCCGATGGTCGGCAACAATGTTTCCCACGCAAATAACAAAACCAAGCGCCGCTTTTTGCCGAACCTGCAAAGCCGTCGCATTTTCGTTGAATCAGAAAACCGCTGGGTTTCGCTGCGCATCTCCAACGCCGGCCTGCGCGTGATCGACAAGATCGGCATCGATGCTGTTCTGGCCGATCTGCGTGCCCGTGGCGAAAAAATCTAAACGCATAGCAAAGGAATTCAATCATGGCGAAAACCGGCCGCGATAAAATCAAGCTGGAGTCGACTGCTGGCACCGGTCACTTCTACACCACCACCAAAAACAAGCGCACCACCCCGGGCAAAATGGAAATCATGAAGTTTGACCCGAAAGCGCGCAAGCACGTGATGTACAAGGAAACCAAGATCAAATAAGATCATGGCGCACCACTAAAAAAACCGCACATGTGCGGTTTTTTTATTTTCAGCAACGTTCTGCGCGACTGCGCAATATAAGCCCCCCCCCTACCCATCCGCCTGCGCGCCGCATGCCCGCCTTCGCTAAACGCAGCAGGATAACGCCACGCATACCCGCCGAGGATTTTCCAAGCCCCGCGCCAGCGCAAAACAGATAAACGACATGCTTATGCTGCGGCATTTCAAGCGCAGCCGCGCAAAGCGGACGCATTCAAGCGAGGCGAAAAAAAAGCCGGCAACGCCGGCTTTTTTTACTTGCTGAAAGACTTATGCATAGCTGCGCAGGCGCAGGGAAAACTCCTGCAATGCGGCAATGCCGGAAGCTTCCGCACGCGCACACCAATCCTGCAGTTTTTGCAGCAATTGCTCACGCGACAAGGTGGAGCGCTCCCAAATCGACGCCAGTTCCATACGCATTTCATGGATGGTTTGCAGAGATTTGCTTTGCGCCAGCAATTCGCTCAACTGTTCTTTTTGCGGCTCGGGCAACTTGGCCGGTTCGCTCTTGCTGAACAGCTTGCGGGCGGATTTGCTGAAATTCGATTCCAGCGCGCCGCGCTCTTTCAATGCTTCCAACTCTTCGCGCCACGCGCCTTTGAGGGTTTTCACATATTTGCCCATCACTTCATAGCGATTGGCGATGACTGCTTGCAAGGTGTCGAAATCGATCACGGTTTTGCCATGCTGCAGCTTGGGCGCAGGCGCCACTTTCTTGACATGCGCCAAACCCAGGGTTTCCAAAATCCGGATGTACAGCCAGCCGATGTCGAACTCATACCATTTTGAGGAGAGCTTGGCGGAAGTGCCGAAAGTGTGGTGATTGTTATGCAGCTCTTCGCCGCCGATCAAAATACCCCAGGGCACGATATTGGTCGAAGCGTCCGGGCAGTCATAATTGCGATACCCCCAGAAGTGGCCAATGCCGTTGATGATGCCGGCGGCAGTCACCGGAATCCACAACATTTGCACCGCCCACACAGTCAGACCGACCACGCCAAACAGCAGCAAATCGATAATCAGCATCAATGCCACGCCCTGCCAGGTGAAACGGCTGTACAGATTGCGCTCAATCCAGTCGTCCGGTGTGCCGTGGCCATATTTTTCCAGTGTTTCTTTATTCTTGGCTTCTGCGCGATACAACTCAGCGCCTTGCAAGAGAACTGTTTTGATGCCTTTTGCGACCGGGCTGTGCGGATCGTCAGCGGTCTCGCATTTGGCATGATGTTTGCGATGAATTGCGGCCCATTCCTTGGTCACCTGGCCGGTCGTCAGCCACAGCCAGAAGCGGAAGAAATGGCTTGGCAGCGCATGCAGATCAAGCGCGCGGTGCGCTTGATGGCGGTGCAGGAAGATGGTCACGCTGGCGATCGTGATATGAGTCACGATCATGGTGAAGAAAAATACCTGCCAGCCGCTGGCATGGGTCAAACCATGCTGCAGGAATTCAATGATGTTCTCTAACATTACAACTCCAGTTGGATAGATGGGCGGACTGCGCACTGCGCGCCCGGCTCTGTTTGCAAAACGCGGCGCAAAAAAATGCCAAAGCCGTTTTGTTTTACTGCGATTTTACGCTGTAATGAGCGCGGCTTAAAGCGCTCAAAATAAAAAGTTTCCCGCAAGCTATATTTATGCCATGCAGCAGCCGGAAGCGCAATCAGCCTTTGGAGCTAGTCGGGCCATTTTTCAGATGCACATCGCGCTGCGGATAAGGCAAATCTATGCCCTGCTCGCGCAGCAGGCGCAAAATGGCGCGGCTGACATCGGACGACACGCCGCCCCTGCCATTTTCCGGGTCAACAATCCAAAAGCCCAGTTCAAGCTCCAGACCATCCTCGGCAAAACGCACCAGCATGGCTTGCGGCGGCGGCTCATGCGTCACCCTCGGCACAGTGGCGGCCACCGCTTCGAGTTGCGGAATCAGGCTTTCCACATCGGCGTTGTAAGGCACAGTCAGGCGGATGCCGATGCGCAAGCTGGTGTCGGTGAGGGAAAAATTCTGCACCACGCCGGACACCAGCATGTCATTCGGCACAATTGTTTCCACCCCGTCCAAGCCCTGCAATACGGTGTAGCGGGTGTTGATCTGGGTCACCCGGCCATTGAAGCGGTCAACGCTGATCATGTCGCCGATTTTCAGACTGCGTTCGAGCAAAATCACAAAGCCCGAGACATAGCTGCTGGCGATCTTCTGCAAGCCCAAACCAATACCCACGCCCAAGGCGCCGCCAAACACTGAGAGCACCGTGAGGTCGATGCCAACCATGGTCAATGACAGCAACACCGCCACCAACACCAGGCAGGCGCGCACCGCGCGCGAGACGACCACCCGCAAAGACAGGTGCACGCCTTCCATTTCCATCAGGCGCGACTCGATTTCGGCGCCGGCCCACAATGCCACCAGCACAGTGAGTAATGCACTCACCCCGGCCTGCAAAATGGACAATAAGGAAACATGATGGCGCCCGAGCGGGATGCGGGTATCGGCAAAAAAGTCGATCAGCTCAGGCCAGCTGCCGGTCAGATACAAAGCAAGCGCCAGCCACACCAGCAAGGCGAACACTTTTTCAAACAAGAGCAGATTATTGCCAACCTGACCGGCGCGCGCAAACACCCGGCGCAGCAGGAAGAACACGACGCGAATCGCCACCATGGCCCCGGCCAGGGGCACGGCGATGCGCAAAATGTCCAGGCGCAGATTCCAGCGCGCGGAGATCACGCGCGCCAGCACAATCAAGAGAAAAATCGTCAGCGGGGTGACTAAGCGCGCCACATGCTCGCGCGAAAGCGGCAAAGCATGGCCATCGCCGCCTTGCAGCAGATGGGCGCGCCAGCGCCGCCCCAGCCACCAGCCAAGGCCGGCGCACACCAAGAGCACCGCCAATTGCCAGAAAATCAGCGGGTTGCGGACATCGCTCCAGATATCCGCCAGCAAATTGGCCAGCAAATTATGCTGATTCATCTTCCTGTGCAGTGTGCGGCTTGCCGTTACGCTGTAAAACCGCAGCAAAGAAGCCATCGGTTTGGTGTACGTGCGGCAAGAGTTTCAGATAATCGCCCATCTCGAGCGCAATTTTTTGCTCAGCCAGAATTTGCGCCGCCGGCAACAGCGTGAAATCAGGATGGGACGCCAAAAAGTCTTGCACTACCGCTTCATTTTCCTCATCCAGCAAGCTGCAGGTGGCGTACACCAGGCGGCCGCCGCTTTTCACCAGACGCGCCGCCGCATCCAGAATTGCGCGCTGCTTCACGGCCAGCTCAGCCAAGCCTTCTTCATTCTGACGCCATTTCACATCCGGATTGCGGCGCAAGGTGCCCAGGCCGCTGCAGGGAGCATCCACCAGCACGCGATCCAGCTTGCCCGCCAGACGCTTGATTTTGGCGTCGCGTTCATGCGCGATCTGCACCGGATGCACATTCGACAAACCGCTTCTGGCCAGGCGCGGTTTGAGTTTGGATAAACGCTTTTCCGACACATCAAAGGCATACAGGCGGCCGGTATTGCGCATCATCGCCCCCAAAGCCAGCGTTTTGCCGCCGGCCCCGGCGCAAAAATCCGCCACCATTTCGCCGCGCTTGGGCGCTAACAATTGGGCCAGCAATTGACTGCCCTCGTCTTGCACCTCAATCGAGCCGTCTTTAAAGAGCGGCAGGTTTTGCAAGGCCGGTTTCTTTTGCAAGCGCAAACCGGTATTTGAAAATGGCGTCAGGGTGGCCACAATCCCGGATTCCGTCAGAGCCGCGAGGGCGGCGTCGCGCGTGGTTTTCAAGACATTCACGCGCAAATCCAGCGGCGCAGCCTGATTCATCGCCTGCGCCGCCACCAGACATTGTTCCTGGCCGAACTGGGCGCACAATTTATCAAACAACCACTGCGGCAAATTGGCGCGGATGCGCGCCGGCAGCAGGTTTTGATCGGTGGCGCGCACGCTGTTGACAAAAGCGGCTTCTTCTTCGCTGACGCTGCCCAGCGCATCCAGACCGGCATATTCCGCCAAGCCCAGCAGGGCCAGCTGACGCATCGTGGTTTTGCCATGGGTGGCGAATTCGGTATACAGCGCTTTGTGGCGCAACACCACATACACCGCTTCGGCAATCGCGCCGCGTTCGCGGCCGCCCAGTTTGGGATTGGCGCGCAAATAATGCGACAGCACCACATCCGCCGGGCCGGTAAAGCGCAACACTTCGCGCAACGCATTTTCAGTATGGTTTATGACTGCGGGAGGCAATCTCATCGGGAAATTCTTTCAAACAAAGGGGGTACAGAGAGGGGCTGGCCCGGATCAAGCGCCGGCTTGGGCCGGCAGCACACTGACGCGTCCATCCTGGATGCGCAGGCGGTTTTCGACGAACCAGCGCACCGCCTGCGGGTAAATGCGGTGTTCTTGCGTCAGCACGCGGGCTGCCAGACTGTGTTCATCATCGCCATCCAAAACCTCCACTGCAGCCTGGGCCACAATCGGGCCGTGATCCAGTTCGGCAGTGACAAAGTGCACCGTTGCGCCATGCAATTTGACACCAGCCTGCAAGGCCTGACGATGCGTATGCAATCCGGTAAAACTGGGCAACAGGGAAGGATGGATATTCAGCATACGGTTCGCGTATGCCTGGGTGAATTCGGCGCCGAGAATGCGCATAAAACCGGCCAGCACCACCAGATCCGGGGTATAGCTGTCGATCAATTCGCGCAGCGCGGCGTCAAACGCATTGCGGTCAGGAAAAGCGCGATGGTCCAGCACAGCAGTGGCGATGCCATGGCTGGCGGCAAACGCCAAGCCGGCGGCGTCTGCCTTGTTGGCAATCACCGCAGCAATTTGAGCTGGCCATTGCTGGTCGCGCGCAGCGTGCACGATGGCTTCCATATTGCTGCCGCGACCGGAGATCAGAATGACAATTTTTTTCATGGCGCGCATTGTACCTGCTTTAGCCTTGGCCTGCCGGCTTTTTGCCGCGCCGCCTTACTCCCTGATCTGCCGAAAGCTGGCGTAATGGTCTTCGGTGTAATAAAACACCACCGGCGGTTCGCCGCCGGCGACAATGCGGCGCGCGCCACGATGCGATATGCCGGGCGTTTTAACAGTGAATTCACGGTAATAGCCGCGCGGCATCTGCGGCAAACGCTGTTCGCGATTCATGAATTTGATGCCATCGCGCGGATATGGCCAGGGGCCGCCCTGTTTAATCAGCGCAAGCGTCTGGCGCGCCTCCGGCGGCAGACTGGCCGCATCCACCTGCGGCATGGCGCATGCCGGCAAACACAGCAAAAACATCAGGCAGACTTGCACAATAGATTGCATCCAGCCCATATCCCCTCCTGAAAGCGGCATGCCGCCAGTGATAATCGTAAAAAAATATATGCACAGACAAACCCGCTGCAGCAGCGCCGGATTCAGAGTCGAAAAACCTTGTTACACAATCCACAGGCGCAAATTGTGCAACGTTCAGAATTCTGGCTAAGATGGAGACACCGACTAACCGGGGAATTCACATGAACACATCAAGCAAAATCCTGCTGGCGACTTGCGCAACGCTGACCATTCTGCCGCTGTCAGCCAGTGCCGCTGACTTTGAAGATACCGCGCGCGTTGTCAGTGTGGCGCCACAAGTCGAACAAATCAACCGTCCGCGCCAGGAATGCCGCACCGAATATGTGCAGGTCGAGCGCCAGGTGAATAACAACGCAACACAAAACAACAATAATGGCGCACGCAATACCGGCGGCGCGATTATTGGCGGCGTGGCCGGCGCGATTTTAGGCAATCAGGTCGGCGGCGGCAATGGCCGCACCGCCGCCACCGCAGTCGGCGCGATTGCCGGCGCGATTGTCGGCGACCGCATCGAAAACAACGGCAACGGCCCCACCCCCAACAACAACAGCAATAACGGCAGCTACACCCAGATCGAACAACAGCCGGTCAAGACCTGTCGCACCGTCGATCAATGGGAAACCCGCAATAACGGCTATGCAGTCACCTATGAATATCATGGCCGCAAATACACCACCCAGATGCAAAATGATCCGGGCAAATTCCTCAAGGTGCGGGTATCAGTCAATCCTGCCGGATACTGAAACAGCAAGTGCGGTCTGATGACACAAGCCGCTTGAATGCGGCTTGCGGCATTTGTGCATGACGCGGATAATCTTTGTTTTTTGCTCCTCCCCTGTTCCCGCATGCTGATCAAACGCAAATCCATCGAAAAAGAAGAATCCCTGCGCAAAAGCGCGCCACGCACGCGCCGCCCGCATTACGCCCCGGTCACCCTGTCTGAGCATGATGGGGTGCGCTACCTGCATTTCGGCACGGAATGGGTGCAAGGCGGCATGCGCATCCGCAAGCCGAACTGGCTGGAGCTGGAATATGCGCAACAAATGATGGCCTTCATGCTGTTTTTGCCACAGGCGCAACATGTGGCGCAACTGGGTCTGGGCTGCGCTTCTCTCACCAAATTCTGCTACCACTATCTGCCGCAGACGCGCGTCACAGCGGTCGAACTCAATCCCTCCGTGATCGCGGTCTGCAGCGCGATGTTCAAATTGCCGCCCAATGATGAACGGCTGCAAGTGCTGGAAATGGACGCGATGGATTTTGTGCAAGACAGCGAACGCCACGCCAGCCTGGATGCGCTGCAAGTTGATCTGTACGATGCGCGCGCCAATGGCCCGGTGCTGGATTCGGTCGAGTTTTATCGCGGCTGCGCTGACCTCTTGCAAGAACATGGCGTGATGACGGTGAATCTGTTTGGCGACCATCCCAGTTTTCAGAAAAACATCAAAGCCATGCAAGCCGCATTCATCCAAGTGCTGACGCTGCCGCCGGCGCCGGATGGAAATGTGGTGGCGCTGGCATTCAAGCGTAGAATCAAACCTGATTTCGCGGCGCTGCATGAAGAAGCCGCACGCATCAAAGAAGCGACCAAGCTGCCGGCGCGCGCCTGGGTCAACGGCATCAAGCAAGCGCTGGAAGAAGCAGCCAAGCGCTGAGATTGACAAAACAGGATTGCATATGCGACAACAAAAACCCCTTGATTTGCAGATGCTGTTCACCTGGCTGTTAGCCGACGGCATTATGGAAAAGCCGGAAGTCAAAACCATGTACCACCACGCCCATGGTTTGATGAAAAACGCGGCCACGCCTATGCATCCCTTAGTCGCGATTGCGCAATGCAAAATCATCGCCCAGGACAGCAAAAAAATGCTGACCCTGGATTGGCTCACCGAATGGCTGGCCGGCAAGCTCAAACTGCCATTTTTGCGTATCGATCCGCTCAAAATCGATTTCACCAAAGTCGCAGACGTGATGAGCGCAACCTACGCCACACGCTTTAACATTCTGCCGATTGAAATCACAGCCACCGAACTGACCATCGCCACCCCGGACCCGTGCACCACGGAATGGGAAGCGGAAATCCAAAAAATCTCGCGCCGCAATATCAAGCTGGTGATCGCCAACCCGCTTGATATCAGCCAATACATCTCGCAATTTTTCAGTCTTGCCAAGTCAATCAAGGGGGCCAACAAGACGAATGCGAACGAAGCCTCGATGCGCAACAACTTCGAGCAATTGGTCGAACTTGGCAAAACCAATAAACAGGTGGACGCCAACGATCAGCACATTGTGAATATCGTTGATTGGCTGTGGCAGTACGCATTCGAGCAGCGCGCCTCTGACATCCACCTCGAACCCAAGCGCGACCTGGCGGTGATACGTTTTCGCATCGACGGCATTTTGCACCAGGTGTATCAGGTGCCTGCGGTGGTGATGATTGCAATGACTGCGCGCATTAAATTGCTGGGCCGCATGGACGTGATTGAAAAACGCCGCCCGCAAGATGGCCGCATCAAAACCCGCATGCCGAACGGCCAGGAAATTGAATTGCGCCTCTCCACCATGCCGACCGCATTTGGCGAAAAAGTGGTGATGCGTATTTTTGACCCGGAAGTGGTGGTAAAAACCCTGCCCGAACTGGGCTTCCCGAAAGCAGACGCGATGCGCTGGGATCATCTGACCACCCGCCCGCACGGCATCATCTTGGTCACCGGCCCCACCGGCTCGGGTAAAACCACCACGCTGTACACCACCCTCAAAGCGCTCGCCACCTCGGAAGTGAATGTGTGCACGGTGGAAGATCCGATTGAAATGGTGGAACCCAGTTTTAATCAGATGCAAGTGCAGCAAGGGATTGATTTATCGTTTGCCGATGGCGTGCGCGCCTTGATGCGGCAAGACCCTGACATCATCATGGTGGGCGAAATCCGCGATCTGGAAACCGCTGAAATGGCGATTCAAGCCGCACTGACCGGCCATCTGGTCTTATCCACCCTGCACACCAATGACGCGCCCTCCGCAGTCATGCGCCTGCTTGAGCTTGGCGTCCCGTATTATCTGCTGGAAGCCACCCTGATCGGCATCATGGCGCAACGTCTGGTGCGCACCCTGTGCGTGGAATGCAAGGCCAACGACGGATTGCTCAGTGACGACATCTGGAGCAGTCTGGTCGGTGAACGCGGCATCGCCAAACCGGGCAAAATCTTCCACCCGGTGGGCTGCCCGGAATGCCGCCAAACCGGCTACAAAGGGCGCACCGGGCTGTATGAATTATTAATGGTGACAGAAGAATTCACCCGTTTGATCCGTCCCGAAACCAGCTTGCAGGAATTACGCTCCCAAGCCACCAGCGAAGGCATGACGCCCTTGCGGATTGCTGGCGCACAAAAAATCATTGAAGGCCTGACCACCGCTGACGAAGTCTTGAAAGTCACCTCAGCGCTGACTGCTTGAATGAAAATTTTGCTGAAATTGCGGATTTCACCGCAGATTCATCTATAATTTCGCGCTTTCCGGGTTGTTAGCTCAGTTGGTAGAGCAGCGGACTCTTAATCCGTAGGTCGTAGGTTCGAACCCTACACAACCCACCACCGAATTCCGGCATGCCACACATGCCTGTTCGGGTTGTTAGCTCAGCTGGTAGAGCAGCGGACTCTTAATCCGTAGGTCGTAGGTTCGAACCCTACACAACCCACCAATATACCTCGCATAATCAAGCGCCTGACAGCCAGCCGCCGCTAGCTGTTGCCCTGTATCAAGAGCAAACCCGGCCTGATGCGCCGCAGCTTTGCATCACCCCGCGTACAAACATGGATCGCAGCGTTGCGCCATGTGCGCAGCAGCAGAAAACTGACAGCCTGATATTGATTGACGTAAAATGCTTCAGGTCTGCCGGCGCAGCCGGTGGCGACACACCAAGCCAGCGCAACTGGCGCCAACCAGGCGGGGAAACATGCTTTGTCGATGGTCAGGCATGCAGATGGCATACGGCAGCTTGCTGGCAGGTCGCATCCTTGCGCCCTGCTGCGACTGGCGCGCCGGCTTGCGCCGAAACGGTTTGCTGCGCTGCTTGTGCCGCCTGCCGCTCAGACTGTGCCTGATGCAGCTGGCGCTGCTGTTCTGCCTCGCCCCGGCGCATGCCGCGCCCCCCTGCCAGCGCCCCGATGTGTCACAGTTGTCAAGCCAACCGCTGCACATGACGCCCTGTCTGAGCATTCTGGAAGACAGCAGCGCACGCCTGACCTTACACGAGGTGCATGATCAGATGCCGGCGGGACGCTTTCGCGACGATATCCGGCGACGCGGACATTTCGGCATTTCCTCTTCCGCCTGGTGGTTGCGCCTGGAATTGCGCAATAACAGCGCGCAAACTCAGCAAATGATGCTGGAATTGCGTTACGCCAACCTGGGCTTGGTCAGCCTGTACGAAGGGGAAAGCACAGCCGGGGCCGAACAATTCAACAGCGTGCATACCGGTAACACCCTGCCCTTCACCAGCCGGGCCTGGCCGAATCACCATTTCATCTTCCCGCTCAAAATCGCCGCACACAGCGAACACACCCTGTATCTGCGCATTGCCGGCGCAGATACGCTGGAAACGCCCTTATGGCTGTGGCGCGAAGCGGAATTTTTACAAGCCGAGCAACAGGATTACCAATGGCAGGGCTGGTACTTTGGCATGCAATCGGCCTTGATCTTATACACCCTGCTCCTGTATCTGACCCTGCGCGATGCCGATTTTCTCTGGTACGCCGCCGCCATCTGCGCCTTCACCTTATCGCTGGCGGGTTTGAATGGCATAGGCAACCAATATCTGTGGCCCAACGCCGGCCCTGCAGCACAGGGACTGACCCTGATGTTTGGCGCCATCACCACCGCAATTCAAGGGCAATTCATGCGCCGTATTTTAAATACGCGCGAGAATATGCCGCTGGCCGATCGCATCATCCGCTTTTTGATCTGGCTGCAGCCGGTCTGGCTGCCGCTGATCTGGTTCGCCTTTGCCGCCAGCCTGCCCTTTATTTTGCTCAACCATGTGGTGTGCGCCTGCGCCGTGCTGGGTGTGAGCATCTATGCCTGCCGGCTGGGACAGAAAAATGCGCGCTATTTTGTTTTTTCCTATGCCCTGGTGGCGGCGGCGGTGGTGCTGACCACATTGCGCTCCTTCAATTTCCTGCCATCCAATTTTTTTACCACGCACGCGCTGCAAGCCTCGACCGCCATACTGGCGCTGGCCAATGCCTATGCCCTGATCGCCCGCTTTAACGGTTTGATGGCGGCCAAGGCGCAGGCGCAAAAAGAAGCCCTGGCGGCGCAAGAGGAATTGGTGCGCAATCTGCGCGACGCGGAACGTGAACAAGAAGCGCGCGTGCAGCAGCGCACCAATGAATTGCTGGCCAGCCACAGCGCCCTCTCCAACACCAACAGCCAGTTGAACGCTGCTTACGAATCAGCGGAAAGCTCACGCCAGCAAGCGGAAAAAGCGCGCCAGATCGCCACCCGCTCGCTGAATGAATTGCGGGCGGCGCAAAAGCAGGTGGTGCAATCAGAAAAACTGGCCGCGCTGGGGCAATTGATCGCCGGCGTGGCGCACGAAATCAACACCCCAATCGGCGCGGTCAAAGCCAGCGGCAAAAACATCGCTGATGCGCTGGAAGATGTGATGCACAAATTCCCGCCCATGATGCGCATCTTGGAAGCACACAATCTGAATCTGTTTTTACACCTCTTGCGCGGCGAACGCGGCCCCTTACTGAGCACGCGCGAAGAACGCAGCCGGGTGCGGCAACTCAGTCAGGAATTGGAGCAGGCCGGCATCAGCGATGCGCGCCGCAAAGCCGGCATCCTGGCCCAGCTGGACCCGAATTTGCGGGTGCAGGAAATTTTGCCGCTGCTGCAACACCCTGACTCAGAATTGATTCTGACTGTCGCCAATCACCTCGCCACCATCATCAACAGCACCAGCAATATCAATTCGGCGGTCGAGCGCGTGACCAAGATCATTTTCGCGCTGCGCACCTTTTCCTCCGGCGAAAAGCAGGGCGAATGGAGCAGCATGCACCTGAAAGACGGCATTGAAACAGTGCTGATGATTTACCAAAGCCAGATTAAGCAAGGAGTGGAATTGGTGCGCGAATATGAAAATATCCCGCCGCTGTATTGCATCCCCGATCAGTTGAATCAAGTCTGGACCAATTTAATCCACAACGCCTTGCAAGCCATGCAAAACCATGGCGTGCTGTGCATCCGCATCGCGCAGGAAGGCGCGGAAGCGCTGGTGGAAATCAGCGACAGCGGCTGTGGCATGTCGCAAGCCGTGATTGAGCGCATTTTCGAGCCGTTTTTCACTACCAAAGCGCCGGGCGAAGGCAGCGGGCTGGGGCTGGATATCGTCAGCCGCATCATCAAACGCCACCGTGGCCGGATTCAGGTGCAAAGCGAGCCGGATGTCGGCTCCACCTTCTTTGTTTATCTGCCGTATCTACAGCAAATCCCTGAAGACGATGAGGAGCATCCATCATGAGCCGCGCTTGGGGCCAGTGGCTATGGCATCTGTGCCGGCTGATTCTGACAGCCGGCTTATGCCTGCGCCCGGCGCTGGCGGTGCCATTTGACGCCAGCCGGCTGGAAATGCACATCGAAGCGCCGGCCCAGTCGCTCACGCCCTGGCTGCAAGTGCTGGAGGATGCGCAACACAAATACACCCTGGCCGAAGTGCGGCAGATGCGCTTTGCCCCGGTGAAAAGCAGCGGAGAATTGAATCTGAGCTATACCCGCTCCAGCTGGTGGCTGAAATTAGAGCTGCAAAACAATAGCACTCAACTTTTGCAGCATGTGTTTGAGCTGGCCAATCCGCGTTTGAATGAAGTCGATTTGTATTGGCTCAACGCGCAGGGCGAAGTGCACAGCTGGCAAAGCGGGGCAGACCGTCCCGCCCTCAAGCGTCCCCTGCCCGGGCGCAAATTCGCGCTGCCCGTCCAACTTGCGCCGCAGGAACAGGCGGTGCTGTATGTGCGCGTGAAAAGCCAGTCATCCATGATCTTGCCGGCATATTTATACCGGCTGCAGGACTACCGCCTGCATCAACGCAATGACCAGATGCGCCAGGGCCTGTTCTATGGCCTGACCTGCGCCATGCTGCTGTTCAATTTGATTATTTACTTCAGCATGCGCGACCGCCTGTATCTGCAATATGTCTTCTTCACCGCGCTCAGCACACTGGCCCTGAGCATACAAAACGGCGTCCTCAGTCACTGGCTGTACCAATACAATATCTGGGGCACACTGGGGGCATACGCCTGGGCCATCGGCTTTGCCATCGTGTTTATGCGCAACCTGCTCAACACCCCTGAAGCAGCCCCGCGCGCCGACCGCCTGTTGCATTATTTGAGCGTCTTCCATTTTGTCGCGCCGCCGCTGTATTGGCTGCTGCTGCAGCAAACCTGGTTCCCGATTTTGCCGCTGAACAATCTGATCAATCTGTTTTCGGTATGCTTCTTTTATGTGGTCGCCCTGTCCCTGGCCATACAAGGACGGCGCAGCGCGATTCTCTACGTTGTCTCATTTTTAATGCTGATCGTCGGCGGCTTTACCGCCACCAGCATGAATATGGGCTTAGTGCCGGTCAACTGGTACACCCTGCATGCGGTGCAAGTTGGCGTCAGCGTCGAAATGATTTTGCTCGCCTTCGCCCTGGCCGACCGCGTGACACGGGCCGCGCGCAGCAAAGAGACGGCGCAAAAAACCGCCCTCAAAGCGCAACAGGAATTGCTCTACAACCTGCAACACAGTGAAAGCCTGCTGGAAAGCCGGGTGCGCGAACGCACCGAGGAATTGAGCAAAAACAACCGCGCCCTGGCGGCGGCGAATGCAGAGTTGAACGCCGCCTACCAAAGCGCGGAAATCGCGCGTCAACAAGCCGAGCAATCGCAACGCGAAGCCACCCGCAGCATGGATGAATTGCGCAGCGCGGAAAACCAGCTGGTGCAATCAGAAAAAATGGCGGCGCTGGGTCAATTGGTGGCCGGCGTGGCGCACGAAATCAACGCCCCGATCAGCACCATCAAATCCTGCGGCAAAAATATCGCCGATGCGCTGGAACAGGCGATGGACGCGTTTCCACAGATTTTCAACGCCCTCTCGCCGCAAGACTCGCGCCTGTATATGCGCTTGCTGTACTGCGCGCAGCAAATCGGTCAACAGCGCTCGACCCGCACCGAACGCGCCCTCACGCGCGACATCACGCGCCGCCTGCAGGAACTGGAATTGCCCGATGCCCGCCACAAAGCCGGCATCCTGGTGCAACTGCATGCGCACGAAGATATAGAACAATATCTGCCCCTGCTCAAACACAGCCATGCCGACTTGCTGCTGGAATCAGCGCAAAGCATGATCACCGTGCTCAGCAGCGTGCAATACATCAATCAGGCCGCCGACCAGGTCAGCAAAGTGATTCACGCCCTGAAATCCTTCACCCATTTCGACCCGAATGAAACGCCGCAAAGCATACAACTGCAAGACAGCCTGGAAACCGTCTTGACGATTTTCCATAATCAGCTGGCGTTTGATATTGATGTGGTGCGCGAATTTGCCCCGATTGCGCCGCTGCCCTGCCTGCCCGACGCGCTGGCGCAAGTCTGGAGCGAACTCTTGCGTAACGCCTTGCATGCCTTGCAAGACACGCCGCACAAACGCTTACAGCTGACCATACGCCAGGCCGGCAATGAGGCGCAGGTCATCATTTCCGACAACGGGCACGGCATGGATGAAGCAACCCGGCAAAAAATGTTTGACGCCTTTTTCACCACCAGTGAAGAACATGGCGGACTGGGCCTGCATGTGGTCAAACGCATCATCGACAAACACAATGGGCGCATCGAAGTCAGCAGCGAACCGGGCTGTGGAACCACGATCACCGTCAGCCTGCCCTATCCCGCGCTGTGAAAGCCGCATCGTGTACAATCAAAGGTTTCAGGCCGCCCGGCCCAACCTGCACGCTAGCACAACACCATGAAACGACATGTAACCCTGACCGGCATCACCCCGTCCGGCACTCCGCATCTGGGCAATTACCTGGGCGCCATGCGCCCTGCAATTGAAAAAACCCGCACCGACGCCAATTCCGAGTTCTTTTACTTCCTGGCCGATTACCATTCCCTGATCAAATCGCAGGATTTTGACCGCATCCGCCAATCCAGCATCGAAGTCGCCGCCTCCTGGCTGGCGGCGGGCCTGGACCCAGAACAAGTCAAAATTTACCGTCAGTCCGACTTGATTGAAACTGCGGAATTGAACTGGATTTTGAGCTGCGTCGCGCCCAAGGGCCTGCTCAACCGCGCCCACGCCTACAAAGCGATCCGTGACGACAATGTGGAAAACGGACGTGACGAGGATTTCAACGTCACCATGGGGCTGTACTGCTACCCGGTATTGATGACGGCTGACATTATTTTGTTTGACGCCAAATATGTGCCGGTCGGCGCCGACCAGGTGCAACATCTGGAAATCGCGCGCGATATCGTCGGCTCCTTCAACTACCGCTATGGCGAAACCTTTGTGCTGCCCGAAGCCCTGGTGGGCGATGGCAAATTGCTGACCGGCTTAGATGGCCGCAAGATGAGCAAGAGCTACAACAATGCGATTGAATTGTATTGTCCGGAAAAGCAGTTGAAAAAGGACATCATGAAAATCAAAACCAATTCGCAATTGCCGGGCGAACCGAAAAACCCGGACGAAAGCATCTTGTTTGAATACTTCGCCGCCTTCGGCCAGCCGGATGAAGTGGCGAATATGCGCCAGGCCTTCCTGGATGGCATCGGCTGGGGCGACGCCAAAGAAAAACTGTTCCAGCTGGTCAACCGCGAACTGGCCCCTGAGCGTGAAAAATACCAGTACTACATCAGCCACCCGGGTGAAATCGAAGACATTTTGTTAGCCGGGGCCGACAAGGTGAAACCGCTGGCCAAAGCCAAAATGGAAGAGGTGCGCAATAAAGTTGGCATTCGCGCATTTCGCTGATATCTTTGACTGTGCGCCCACCGCACACTGCGGCGCGCTCATGGCAAGCGCACAAGCCCGAAGCAGTCTGCAAGCGGCTTGTGCGCGACCAATCCAAAGCGCTGAAATCCACCTCAGCGCAGGTTTTTGAAACGGGAGAATCGACATGCGCAAGGCCCTGGCCGCCTCATTATTGTCAGCCTTTGTCTTTCCCGGCAGCGGGCACTATTTCTTGCAACGCAAAAAAACCGGCGTGCTGCTGATGCTGGCCACCTCCATTCCCATGCTGTACCTGATTGTGGCCCTGATCGCCGTGGGGCAACGCCTGTTTACCCTGGTGCAAAAACAATTGCTGCCGCCGGATTTTGAAATCATGCTCGGCTACATTCTGAGCCAGCCCTTCGGCCAGGACACGCAAATGGCGTATTTCAGTCTGTATGCGATTTTCTTTTTATGGTTGGGCGCCATGCTTGACGCCTACCGCCTGGGCTGGCGCGAAGATATGCAAACCCGCAACTTGATGCAAAACATACAAGGCGGCGTCACGCCCGGGGTTTGAACCGGCTTGCACACCGCCTGCTCTGCTAGCAACTTGTCAGGGCGCGCGGATGGTAATGAAAAAACTGCAGAGCAAGAATAGATTTACCGGCTTTGCCGCATCCCGCGCGAAGCGATTGATGGCTCAGACGGCGATACAGGATCTGCTCTGCCGGATTGAGAATCGATTTTTCCAAGTCAGACAGGCAGCTGACTATCGATGCCGCAGGGGGCCATATGTACCGCATCCTCTTTTTTTGCCTGCTGTGCAGCAGTCTGCTGTGCGCGGCAGCGCCGCAAACCCGCGTGCTGCACTATCCGCAACCCGAATCCGATCATGATGAGCGCAGCCGCTACCCCTTGTTAATGCTGCGGCTGGCGCTGGACAAAGCCCAATTACCCTATGAACTGCGGCCCAGCACGCTGCGCATGCAACAAAACCGCGCGCTGGCGCAATTACAGCAAGGACAGATTGATGTGTTCTGGAGCATGACCTCCATAGAACGCGAACGTGAACTGCTGCCGATCCGCATTCCGCTCGATCGCGGCCTGTACGGCTGCCGCCTGCTGTTAATCCGCGCCAATGAGCAAGCGCGCTTCAGCGCCATCAAAGAGCGCCTTCAACTTGCGCAAATGCGCGCCGTGCAGGGACATGACTGGCCAGACACCGAAATCTTGCAAAGCAATGGCTTGCAAGTCATGAGCGCGGCGCGCTATGAAATGTTGTTTGAAATGCTGCGCAAAAGCGTGGTGGATTATTTTCCGCGCGCAGCGATTGAAATACAGGAAGAAGCGCGGCGCTGGGAGCAGCAAGGTTTGCGCATTGAGCAGGAACTGATACTGGAATACCCCACCGCCCTATATTTTTTCGTCAACAAAAAAGACAGCGCCCTGGCCCAGGCGCTCGAACAAGGCTTGCAAAGCGCCCTGAAAGACGGCTCGTTTGAGCGTCTTTACATGCAATTTCATGGCGACATGATCCGGCAGCTGAGATTATCCGAGCGGCGCAAAATCCGCTTGAACAATCCCTTGCTGCCACCGCTCACCCCGCTGCCGGACAAAGCGCCCGGCAATAAAGACTTATGGCTGCAATATTAAGGCGCCGGCTTATTCCAGCTTCCAGGTGTATTCCACCTTGGCCCAGCCCTGCTCCGGCTTGCCATCCTTGCTGGCCGGTTTGAATTTGCACTGCGATAAAGCACTGATCGCCGCCTTATCCAAACCCTTAAAACCACTGCTCTTTTCAATCTTGGACTCCACCACCCGGCCATCCGCTGCAATTAAAAACCCCATCAAGACCGTGCCCTTCTCCTCATTCATCAGAGAAGCGCGCGGATAAGCCGGCTTTTCACAAGGCGCTTTGGCATCCAATGCCGCCACCACATCCGCAGCCAGAACGGCGCAGGGCGCCGCCAACAACAAAGCGCATAAACTGCGCAAACCGGCTTTGTCGAAATTGCCCAATGCACGCATACCAGCTCCTTCACAGCAAAAACATCCGGCGCAACCCCGGACCAGAATCAAAACTCTTCCCAGCCATCCTCAGCCGGACGGGCCTTGGCTGCGGCTTTGGGCGCAGCCGGCTTAGCACGCGGGGCTGGCGCCGGGGACGGACGCGGGGCCGGCTTGGCAGCCTTGTGCGCAATGCGCGGAGCCGCCGCCGGCGGATTGGCTGCTTGATGGATATGCGCAGGGTCAAGCTTAAAGATAGACACCACATGCGCCAACTCATGCGCCTGCTCTTGCAAACCCTTGGCGGTGGCGGCAGCCTGCTCCACCAGCGCCGCATCCTGCTGCACCACCCCTTCCATTTCAATAATCGCGTGATTCACCAGCTCAATCCCGGCGCTTTGTTCCTGACTGGCGACGGTGATTTCATTCATGATGTCTGTCACCCGCTTGACGCTGGCGACCACTTCTTCCATGGTCTCACCAGCCTTCATCACCAACTGGCTGCCGGTGGAAACTTTATCGACAGAATCGCTGATCAAAGCCTTGATTTCCTTGGCCGCCGCTGCGCTGCGCTGGGCTAAGCTGCGCACCTCGCCCGCCACCACCGCAAAGCCGCGCCCCTGCTCGCCGGCGCGCGCCGCTTCCACCGCCGCATTCAAGGCCAGAATATTGGTCTGGAAAGCAATCCCATCAATCACGCTGATGATGTCCACAATTTTCTTGGAGGAATCGCTGATCGAATCCATGGTTTCCACCACCTGTGTCACCACATCGCCGCCGCGTCTGGCGACATCCGAAGCCGACACCGCCAGCTCATTCGCCTGGCGCGCATTCTCGGCATTCTGGCGCACAGTGGACGTGAGTTGATCCATGGAAGAAGCGGTTTTTTCCAGCGAGGCCGCTTGCAAATCGATGCGGCTGGACAAATCCGCATTGCCGGTGGCGATTTCCACCGAAGCGGTTTCAATCGCCTCCGTGCCGCGCCGCACCTGGGACACAATTTTGACCAGACTGTCCTTCATCTCACGCAAAGCGCCAAGCGAGCTTTCATGCCCGCTGTCAGTGGTTTCCACATGCACCGACAAATCGCCCTGCGCGATATCGTTGGCGATTTCCGCCGCATAGTCCGGCTCCCCGCCCAATTGGCGCAGCACCCCGCGCGTGATAAACCAGGCCGCCAGAATCCCCAGCAACACCGCCAGCGCCCCCAGGAAAATCATCACCATGGTGGCTTTGCCAAAGGCGCGATTGGCGTCTTCGGCGGCAGATCGATTGATCTTATCTTCCAACTCAATCAACTGGCCGAGCGCCTCCACCCATTTCTTTTGCACCGGGCGGATTTCTTTGATCAAGAGGCGGGTCGCATCTTCCGGCTTATTCGCCTGCCACAGCTCAAGCGCGCGCGCGATGGCGGGAGAAGCGGCTTGTTCGTATTCTTTGATCTGCGCGAGCAATTTCTTCTCATCGTCGCGCGCCTCATGCGAGGCGAAGGATTTGCTCAGACGCGCGTCAGCTTCGCGGTATTTCTGCTCATAGGATTTGATGCGCTCGATTTCCGGCTGCATGTCTGCGGCATCGGTATATAAGGTCAAGGTCTTGAGCGCCACCACCCGGTCACTCAGAGAATTATTCATATCGATCACAGCGCGCGTTTCGACATTTTTGACATTCACCACGGTATCCAGGCGTCCCTGGATGATGGACATATTGCGTATCCCCACCAAGGTCACAATCGCCATCAACAACAGCACCAGACTGAACCCGAACCCTAAGCGGGTCCCCACCTTCATCTTATGAAAATCCATGGCTCTCTTTCTATGACTTGCGTTGAAGCGGCGCTGAGAAAGCTGGCAAGGCGCACGCCATTTTTCTCTTTACCAGTAAAGTATAGTGGAAAGCCATGTGCTGGCAATCGTCTGCAGCCCTTCAGGCGGCAGGAATATGGCATCAATTTTGTTTATTCGACACAAGCGGTGAAACCCGCTGTCACTGAATTATCTTGCATGATCGCAATCTTGTTTTTTTTACATCCGCCAAAATCAAAAAAGCCTGCACCCCGGATGAGGTGCAGGCTCTGGCGCGCTGGCGCTGCGTGATTAAGGAATCGCCGCCTGGCGGATGCTTTGTTCAATCGCCCCGAAAATTGACGCCCCGGCATGATCCAGCATCTCGATTTTGATCGTGTCGCCAAACTTCATAAACGGCGTTTTAGCCGCGCCATCGGCAATCATTTCCAGGCAGCGCACTTCCGCGATACAGGAATAGCCCTTGCTGCTGTCTTTATTCGACACCGTGCCGGAACCGACGATGCTGCCGGCGCGCGCATTGCGGGTTTTCACCAGATGCGAGACCAGCTGATGAAAATTGAACACCATATCCACGCCGCAATCCGGCTGCCCCACCAGCTTGCCATTCCAGGTCGAGCGCAGCGGCAAATGCACCTTGCCATCGCGCCAGCTCGCGCCCAACTCATCCGGCGTTACCGCCACCGGTGAAAAAGCAGAGGCCGGCTTGGATTGAAAAAAGCCAAAACCCTTGGCCAGCTCCGCAGGAATCAAATTCCGCAGTGACACATCATTCACTAACATCAAGAGCCGGATTTTGTCTGCGCACTGGGCCGCCGTGCTGCCCATCGGCACATCGCCGGTGATTACCGCCACCTCACTCTCAAAATCAATCCCCCACTCATCTGAAAGCAGGTACACATCATCCTGCGGGCCGATAAAGTCATCGCTGCCGCCCTGATACATCAAAGGATCATGCCAAAAACTCTCCGGCATCTCGGCATTGCGCGCGCGCCGCACCAACTCCACATGGTTCACATACGAAGAACCATCCGCCCACTGGTACGCGCGCGGCAGCGGGGCCATGCAGTTTTTTGCATCAAAAGCAAAGCTGCGCGCCGCCTTGCCGGCATTTAATTGCTCATACAAATCTTGCAACTGCGGCGCGATGAAATCCCAATCATCCAGCGCTTTTTGCATGGTGGGCGCAATACTGTCGGCCAATTGCGCCGTTTTCAAATCACGGGAAACCACCGCCAGCAAGCCGTCGCGGCTGCCATCTTTGATTGTCGCCAATTTCATCGCTTCATTTTCCTTTGCATGAGTTGCCAAATATTACGCATAGCATAATTGATTTACCATATCGTAATGCTAAACTGTGGCCAAATCAAGCACCTGAGACACAAGGAAACCTTATGGATGAATCGCGCGCCGGCATCCAATCCATCGAAGTCGCCGCCCCGCTCTTGCACGCCCTGGCGCAAGCCGGGGCCGCCCTGCCCCTGTCCCAACTGGCCAAGCTGGCCGGCATGCCGGCGGCCAAGGCGCACCGCTACCTGGTGAGTTTGATCCGGGTCGGCCTGGTGCGGCAAGACGCCGCCAGCGCCCTGTACGATCTTGGCCCGATGGCGCTGGAACTGGGGCTGGCGGCCTTAAACCGGATCGACGCTTTGCAACTGGCCGACCTCACCCTGGCAGCCTTGGGCGAGGCGACTGGCGAAACCGTGGCCCTGGCGACCTGGGGCAATCTGGGCCCGACCTATATCCGGCTGCTGCCCTCACGCCGCGCGGTGACGGTGAATTTATCCATAGGCAGCGTCTTACCGCTGACTTACACGGCGAGCGGCCTGTGTTTCGCCAGCTGGCTGCCGGCCAATGAAAGCGCGCCGCTCTTACTGCCGGAATTAGCGCGCAATGCGCAAGAAGGTTTAGACGCGCCGCACACCATGGCGCAATTGCAAGCACAGCTGGAAGAAACTCGCGCGCACGGCATCGCGCGCGTGATTGGCCGCTTAGACCCGGCCGCCGCGCGACTGGCCCCGCAACGCATGGTGGAACAACTGCTGGCCGGCTTTAACGCCTTTTCCGCGCCAGTCTTCAATCACCAGGGACAGATTCAATACGCCATCTCGGTCGTCGGCCTGGCGGCCTATCTGGGCCAGGATTGGCAAGGCCCGATAGCGTGCGCAACACGCGAGGCGGCGCGCGAATTGTCGCAAAAACTCGGGTGGCGCGGACAGGCGGTTTGAAACAAAGCGCCCGGCGTGGGGCGCGCACAGCAAGCTGGCGCACACCGCGCAGACGCCTGACGCAAAAAACAGCGCTTACACTTTACACACCGCCGGCGGCATCCAACCGGCGTCAATCGTCGCCACATCCGGCCAATACATGCGCATGGTCAGATTAAAGCTGGCCGGCGCATCGCCCGCATTGCCCAGCGGCAGAATATTCATCCCGCTGTAATCCCGTCCCTCTTCCAGCAAACACAGGGTAATCACCACATTGCCCTCAGCATCCGGGGTCGGATTGTCCCAGTTATGGTAGGAATAGCGCCGCATTGCATTCGGAATGAAATAGCCCTCCGCATCATACACCGTGATCGACCAAAAGCCTTTCGCCGGCGGGGTTTGTCCCGGCGGGAAAGTGATGGTGTAAGTCTGATTATTGAGCATGCTCTCGCCATTGCTGTCGAGCGAGCAGCTGGGGTAAATCGCATCCGCCACCAAATTCGCGCCCAGCCCATATTCCGCCACCACCGCCCGGAAAAAATAATGCCGGCCAAAATCACCCATCTTGGCGTTGGTGATCATAGTCCAATAATTATTTTGCGCCGGGTCCATTTCGCGTGCTGGCGTGGGGCCGGGTCTGGCTTCGAGCGCGCTCTTCGGATCGCAAATCGCCGCCAGCGCAGCTTGCGCCGCCGCCTGCGCAGTCGCGAAATCTTGCTCACTCATGCTCGCGCGCCAGTCAATCTGTGCGCCGGGCGTCAAACCCAGACGCTGCAAAATCGACTCCATTGCCGGGCTTTCCGGGTCAGGCGGATTGGCATGCATCAGCGCGCAAAACCGGGTGAAAAACGCCGAACAATCAATATTTGTCAAATCCGCCACTTGCTGCGGCGGCGGCGTGCTCATATCCAGCGCGGGATCGACCACCCCGGGCGGCGCTTGATAACTGTCCGGGTCGCCATCCCAGCTTGAGAGCGGAATCAAATGCAAACTGCTTTGCAGCTGGTGCACGCTTTGATAACTGTAAGGATCTGCCGGCCCGCCGACATCGCCATGGCATTCAATCCGTCCCAAAATCCAGGCCATTTCGGTAGCCAGATCCAGGCGCTGCAAACCGGCCGGAATATCGCCCTTGAAATTCGGGCCGCACAAAACCCAATTCGTCGCGCGCTTATTGCCGCTGGCGGCGCCGATTGCATTCGGGCTGCCATCCGGGGTGAACACATTGGTCCAGCCATTCAGGATGGGCAACATGTAATAAATATCCATCGCACCGACCGTCATCACCAAAGGCTCCGGCCCCAGATCCAGCCAGGCCAGGCAATACAAGGTGTCGGCATTTGGCCGCACCACCTCTTTTTGTTCCGGGGTGACAAAGTATTGCGAGAGTGAAAATTGATTGATCGGCGCCTTGCCGGAAACCTCAGTGGCGCTTGCCACATTGGTGCTGACCTTGCAGGTGATATCCATCAACACCAGGGGGTAGGCGTAGGTATAAGCCGCCTTGACTTCTTCAGCCAGACTTAATTCGTGTGAAACAGACATGCTATCCCTTTCAACATTGCAATCAAAACGCGCTGTCAATGCAGCGCCCGACATGAAGCATTCGGATTATCAGCACAAACCGGGACAGATAGCGCTGTCAGCGCTTTTCCGGCGCAAAATTTGACAAACCAACGTATCAGAAATGAGACATAGTTAATAAAAAGGATACAAAACATGAAAGGCAGTTTCATTTGAATATGTCGGTGTTGCAAGGGGGGATCGCGTGGAATGCAAACAGGTGGCGGGCTGGGCCTGCGCATTGCGGCATGCCATTGGAAAGGGTTTGCACGCTAAAGGGGCGGCAATTGCGGGTTGTTTTGCGGGTTGTTTTGCGGGTTGTTTTGCGGGTTGTTTTGCGGGTTGTTTTGCGGGTTGTTTTGCGGGGCAAGTTTCTGCGACTGTGGCAAGACAGCAAAATCATCACCGGCGAGCGACATTCACTTATACTTGATGGCATTTCCCATGAGCATGGATCAGCGATGCCGACAATTTTGCATCTATCGGATTTGCATTTTGGATTTGATGGCAATCCTACGCAGCAGGCGCAACGCAAGCTGTGTTTGGATGGTTTGCTGGGCTGCCTGCGCGATGAACGTTGCTGGAAGCCGGATTACATTTTGATCAGCGGCGATTTGGGGATGCGGGGGGTGAAGTCTGATTATGTATTGGCAGGTGCGTGGTTGAAAGATTTGCTGGCGGTGTGCGGCTTGTCGGCGGGTAAGGTGCAAATCTGCGCGGGGAATCATGACAGCAATCGCAATGCCGCCAAGCGTTTCCCTTACCCCACCAGCCACGAAGCCGCCGCCGATGCACTGACGCCGCCTATCGCGGATATTCCCAATCTGAAAAGTTTTACAGACTACATCCAATTTTGCGCCGACTTCGGCTTGCCCTTGCTGACCATAGGCGCCGAACAAAACCGCTTGTCGGGAATCTGCGAATGGGATGATTTGCGCGTGCTGGTGATGAATTCGGCCTGGTATGCGCAGGGCAAAGATGACAAAGACAATCTCTGGCTGGGCCTGCCGCAATTGCAGGTGCTGGCGGCGGAAAATGGCTTAGCCGATTGCAAAACCGGGGTTAAGCTCACGGTGGGCATGTTGCACCATCCTTTTGACTGGCTGCACCCGGAAGAAAGCAATGCGCGGGGACGGGTGGATATTGATGATTTTGTCGCCTCGCGCTGCCATCTGATTTTGAGCGGGCATACGCATGGCAAGATTAAAAAGCCCAGCAAGGTATGCGATAAAGCCTGGCATTTCCAAAGCGGCGCCACGTTTGAGGATGGCGGGCATACAAACAGCTTCAGCTTGATACGGATTGAAGGCGCGCAGGTAACGCGGCAGCCTTGGGAATTTGACCCCGGCAGCGTGGATGAGCCTTGGCGGCTGAGTAAGGAAAGCACTTGCCAACTTGATCCCGCGCCGCAAGGCGCGGGCATGGAAACCACGTCCAAACCGCCAAGCACACCAAAAAACACACCGCCAGCGCAAGAAGACCTCAGCCACATCAAGCAATATTTGCTGCCCGATTTGCTGGGGCGGGAACCTGAACTGGCTAAGCTGGATGCGGTGTTCAAAGACACGGATGGCAAAAAAATCATCAGCATCATCGCCCTGGGTGGCGAAGGCAAAACCTCGCTGATGACGAATTGGGCTTTCTCCCTGAAAAAAGCCGGCTGGCCGGGTTTGCAAAAAGTCTTCGCCTGGTCGTTTTACAGCCAGGGTTCCAGCGACCAAAGCCAAGCCAGCTCAGACCTTTTCTTGCGCGACGCCTTAAAATTTTTCGGCGAAAGCGGTTTCGCTGAAAGCCAAGCCAGCCTTTACGAAAAAGGCCAAAAGCTGGCCGAATGCTGCAAAAAAACCAAAGCACTGCTCTTGCTGGATGGTTTGGAGCCGCTACAAATGCCGCCCACCTGCCCGGAGCGCGGCAGAATCAAAGACGCGGGCATTGAAGCCCTGCTCACCTATTGGGACGGCCCCAGCCTCTGCCTCATCACCAGCCGCTACGCGCTGGATGATCGTTTCACCGCCCATCTGCAACAAATCAACCTGCCCGCCCTGCCCTTGTCTGCCGCTATTGCCCTGCTGCGCAGTCTGGACATTATCGGTTTGCCACAGGAACTCGAAGCCGCCGCGAATGAACTGCACTGCCACGCCCTGGCCCTGCGCATCCTCGGCCTGTATTTAAAAGAAGCCCACGGCGGCGACATCGCCAAGCGAGATCTGGTCGATTGGCAGATTGCCGACGAAGAAGAACGCCACGGCCACGCTTTCCGTGCGATTCGCGCCTATGCGCGCTGGCTGGAAACTGATGAAAAATACGGCAAACCGGCGCTGGCGATTTTGCACATGCTCAGCCTGTTTGATAAACCCGCCAGCCGCGCCAGTATCGAGTGCCTGTTGCATGGTAAACCGATTGCGGGTGTGACGGATGCCTTATTCAGCACCACACAAAAAGGCCGCAAAAAAGTCCACACGCCCCTGCCGCCAAACACCCTGCAAACCCTGCTCAGCCGCCTGGAGCAAGCCAAGCTGATCAGCCAAGGCAAAGACCAGCATGGCGTATGGCGCAACCTGGACGCCCACCCCTTGCTGCGCGAATACTTTGCCAGCGAATTGCAAACCCGCTGCCCGCAAGGCTGGCGCCAGGCGCATCAACGCGTATTTGAGTTTTTATGCACAAACACCCCGGATCAAGACAACCCGACACTGGAAGATTTATTGCCGCTGTATGAAGCCGTGATGCATGGCTGCGCGGCGGGGGAGTATGAAAAAACCCGGAAGGATGTGTATCACAAACGCATATTGCGCGGTGATACGTTTTACAGCAGCAGAAAACTCGGCGCCTATGCCCACGACCTGGCCGCCATCGCCCATTTTTTTGCGCCGGGTTGGCGCGCCCTGCAAGCGGGGGCGGTTGCGCAAATCTCTGCTGGCAACCAGGCTTGGCTGTTTAGCGAAGCCGCGACTAGACTGCGCGCCTTGGGGCGTTTGCCGGAAACCCTGCCCTTGATGGAAGCCAATCTTACCATGCGTGTGCAACAAAAAAATTGGCAAAACGCCGCCAACACTGCCAGCAACCTCAGCCAAACCCAAGCCCTGCTCGGCCACTTGCCAACCGCGCTTACCAGCGCCCGGCAGGCGCTGGACTATGCAGAGCAAAGCCAAGACGCCTTTATGAAAATGGTAAACTGCAGCAACCTTGCCTGGCACAGTTTTTTAAGCGGCGACAGCGCCAGCGCAGTGCGCTTGATGCAAGAAGCCGAGCGCTTGCAAGTGGAAATGCAGCCAGCCTACCCGCTGCTGTTTTCGGTGCGCGGTTTTCAGTATTGCGAGATCTTGTTGGCGCAGCAAAGCAGCGCGGCGGAGGTGGCCAAGCGTGCGCAGCAGACTTTGGCATGGGAAGAAGATAGGCTGCTCGACCAGGGTCAAGACCACCACACCCTGGCCAAATGCCAACTGCTGTTGGCGCGCGCCGCACAGCCGGACGCCGCCGCCAGCCTGTCAGCAGCGCTGGCCCACAGCCAAGCCGCCTTGCGCTTGATTCGTCAGAGTAATAAGAGTGACTACATCCCCCCCGCCCTGCTCACCCACGCCCGCATTCAATGCGCATTACCAGACCACCCCGGCGCGCTGGCGGCGCTGAACGAAGCCTATGCCATCGCCCGCCGTTGCGGCATGCTGCTGTATGAAACCGACACCCTGCTGGCGCGGCTGGAATTGTTTGGCAAAGCCCAGCCCTACCCCTGGCCAGATTCCTCCCCCGCGCAAGACCACCAGCGCGCCGGCGAATTGATTGCGCAATGCAGCTATGGCCGGTGCAAAGCGGAATGGCAAAATCTGGCGCAAAAATAGGTCAAAACCCAAAAGTAGAAGGCTGGGTTGAGCGAAGCGATAAGCCGGCATCCGACACCGGTGGATAAACAAAGGAACAGGCGCCAGCCACCAGCCGTAGTTTTATTTGTGGGAGGGAGTTTAAGCCCATAGCCCCGAATCAGCGCCTGCGTATGCCCGGCCTTGTTCGCAACTGAAATCGCCCCCACAACAAATAGACAAGCCAGTGGAAACGCAAGCGTGAAGCCATCAGCGGCTGGCCTATTCCCCCTCCGCCTGCCCGCGCAATTGCGCCAGATGTTCCGCTTCCAGATAACACCACTGCCCTTCCTGCAACCCCAGTCCTTGCAGCGTCAAGCCGCCGATTTGCACACGGGTCAAGGCGGCGCAGTGGTTGCCGCAGGCGGCCAGCATGCGTTTCACCTGGTGGTATTTGCCCTGCTCCAGCACGATTTGCAGCAGGCGCGGGCCGAGTTGGCTGCATTCCAGCGCTTTCAAGGGGGCCGGCTCGTCATGCAATTGCACGCCAGCCAACATGTGCGCGATCAAGTCCTGGCTCACGTCTTCGGCGGTGCTGGCGTGGTAATACTTGGGGACATGGCGGCGCGGCGAGGTTTGCGCGTGAATAAACGCTCCGTCGTCAGACAGCAGCAGCAAGCCGGTGGTGTCGTGATCCAGGCGGCCTACCGGCTGCACGTCGCGCGCGCGGATCGGGTCGGGGAATAATGTCAGCACGCCGGGGTGGTGGCTGGGTTTGCGCGAACATTCATAATTCGGCGGTTTGTGCAGCGCTA
Organism: Massilia sp. W12; assembly: GCF_037300705.1. Classification (NCBI taxonomy): domain Bacteria; kingdom Pseudomonadati; phylum Pseudomonadota; class Betaproteobacteria; order Burkholderiales; family Oxalobacteraceae; genus Massilia; species Massilia sp. W12. The sequence continues at coordinate 3,218,324 of NZ_CP147776.1, forward strand.
AATACAGTTGCGGACGGTAGCGGAAGGCGACGCCATCCAGACTGTAGGCGCGCTTTTCAGGATCTGCCGGGATAAAACCGGGGTCATCCACCACCTCGCCATCTATTTGCAGCGCACCATCAAAAATCAAGGCGCGGCAATATTTGCGCGTGCCATAGCCCTGCGATTGCAGCAGGCGTTCCAACGTCAGTTTAGCCATATTCTCAGTCTTGCTGTGCGCCCCTGGCGCCTGTCGCACAAGGGCGGCAGGCGCGGTCGGTGCGTTTATTTTTTGAAAGGGTGGGCTTGCGGCGCTTCGTCATGACTGACTGCGCGCAGCAAATTGCGCACAAAGATATTCATCACCGGCTGGCGGTGTCTTACCCATACCGTGATCTCTTCCGGCTGGCAGCCCAGGCGCGCCTTGGGTTCGAGCGCTGTCCGTCCCAGGGACAGGCGGCGGCAGCCAAACGCAATTGCGTCTTCCACCGCCGCATGCAATAAGCGCAGATAAAGCGGCAGACGCACGCTTTTATCAAAACCGATGTGATAACCGTAAGCCGTGTCGCCGTCTTTGAGCGTGATGATAAAACCGAGGATGCGGCCCTCTTTGCGCGCCACAGTACAGCGCGCATCGGCGCCGGCCACATGCAGCAAGGCCGGGAAATACACTTCGGGCAGGGTAAAGAGGCGCAAACTGGCTTGTTCATGCACTTGCAGATACAGGGCGTGCAATTCCGCCGCCGCCGCATTGATGTCCTGCAGATGCGCGATTTCAATCCCGGCTTCATTGATCGGCTTGTAAATCTGTTGCTTGACCGCGCTGCGGTATTTGGATTGCATGCTGGCCAGATAATCCGCATGGTTGCGCCAGGCGGGGTCGAGCTGCAGCACCATATTCGGTTCAGTTTCCAGCGCAGCATAGGAGAGCTTTTGCATGATTTGCGAGGCTGGCAGCGCTTCCGGGGTGACATCTTTGATCATCACAAAATCGGTCTGGCCGGACAGCTTTTCAGCGCGCCGCACGCGGTACAGCGCTTCAGCGATTGCCGGCCAGATGTCGGCAGGCGCGGCGCCGGGGGCGAAGGCGATGCCATGCAAGCCATAGCTGAGCAAATTGCCGCACACCAAAATCCGTTCGCGCAAACCGGCTTGCAAGCTGGCCGCCGCCGGGTCGATGGCGCGTTTTAACAGGGCCAGGGCGCGCTCGCGCTTGCCGCGCTTTTCCTCTTTGCCACCCTCTTCTTTATTCGCTTTGTCTTCTTTTTCCTGCTTGCGATTGGGGCCAAGCTGGCGCGCGGAGACGTTCGCGATTTGCATATACAAGGCGGCTACCGCTTGCTGGCCGTCGTAGATCAGGCAGTAGCGCGGCGTGATATTGTCCGGGCCGGCCTGCTCCATCATCTGCAAATAATCGCGCTGCATGAAAAAGCCTGCTTCAGCGGTAACCGCATCCCATTGTGCGGCATTCAACATGCACAGGGCGTCGGCGATGGCGAATTGCAATCCACTGGGACTGCGCAGTTGGCGGCGCAGGCGGGCGGCGGCTGCGAAACGTTGCGCCAGCGGCAGGCTGGCGGTTGAGGTGTGTTCCATGTGCTTCTCAAATATCGTAAGTGTCTTTCTTGCCATGAATCGCCTGCTCGATCAGTTTGCGGTTCATGCCGGGCGTGAGCAATTCAATGAAGCTGTATATATAGGAGCGCAAATACGCGCCCTGCTTGACCGCCACGCGCGAGACATTCAAGCCGAATAAATGCCCCACGCCGACCGAGCGCAAATTGCGGTCGCGCTCGGCGTCAAACGCCATGCCGGCGATGATGCCCACGCCCATGCCCAATTCGACATAGGTTTTGATGACGTCGGCGTCAATCGCTTCGAGCAGAATTTCCGGCTTCAAGCCGCGCAGCTGGAAGGCGTGGTCTATCTTGTTACGCCCGGCAAATGCGCTGTCATAGGTGATCAGGGGATAGTGGGCGATGTCTTCCAGGGTCAAGTCGCGCAATTTCAGCAAGGGATGGTCGGGCGCCGTCACCAGCACATGTTCCCACTGATAACAAGGCAGGCTGACCAGCCCTTCAACGGCGGCTATCGCCTCGGTGGCGATGGCGATATCGGCCTGGTCTTTGTGCACCATGTCGGCAATCTGGCGCGGATTGCCCTGCAATAAAGAGAGTTTGACCTTGGGATATTTCTGCATAAAGGCTTGCACCACGCGCGGCAGCGCATAGCGGGCCTGGGTGTGGGTGGTGGCGATGATCAGACTGCCGCTGTCTTGCGAGGCGTATTCCTTGCCGATGCGCTTTAAGCTGTCGATCTCTTTCATGATCAGCTCGACCGAGTTGAGCACCATGCGCCCCGGCTCGGTCAAACCACGGATGCGTTTGCCGTGGCGCGTGAAAATGTCGATGCCCAATTCTTCTTCCAACTCAATGATGGCTTTGGACACCCCGGGTTGCGAAGTGAATAAAGCTTTGGCGGCTTCGGTCAGGTTGAAATTCTGACGCACCGCTTCGCGCACAAAGCGCAATTGATGCAGATTCATCTGCGCCCTCCGTCTGGCAGAACCGGCAATGCGCACGCCAAACAGCCCGGATAGGGGCGATGTGGCGCTGCTTGCATTCGCATATAGCTAAAGGGCATATAAGCAAATAAGTTCTATGTAGTTTGGAATAAGGGCCTAGTTTATTACGATTCAAGCTCTTTGTGCAGGAGGCAGTGATTCCAGACTCCTCAGTTAATCGCTTTTTTGCTTGGATAACCCGATGATTTTATTAAAATTTTCAGCAAATAATAGCGTCCCCCCTTGGGCCAGAGCGCTACAGGCGCGATTACTTGTTTCCCGGCTCCCTGGCGTCACGGTGCAGCAGTGCCACACCACTCCGCCTAGCAGACATGCGTCTGCGTCGTTGTCGCCCTTGCAGGGCGCACCTTCGCGTGCATGCGAAGGTTGTATTGAAGGCGGTTGGCATGCCAACCGTATGCCCTTCAATACCCTAGCCAGGAAACCGGTAAACAGCGTACTCCCGCCTGTCCAACTGAGGAATCCAGAATCATGCTGACTTATATCGTTTCAGGTTTTGCTGTAGGCCTGCTGGTCGGGCTGACTGGCGTTGGCGGCGGCAGTCTGATGACGCCCCTGCTCACTTTATTATTCGGCGTCTCGCCTTCGGTGGCGGTGGGTACAGACCTGGCGTTTGCCGCCACCACCAAAAGCGTGGGCACGCTGGTGCATAAAATCACCAGCACGGTGCGCTGGGAGATTGTGCGCCGGCTGTGTGTCGGGGCCTTGCCGGCGGCGCTGGCGGCCACCTTGTGGCTCAAGTCGCACGGCCCGCTGAACCAGGATATCGCCCAATTCATCCGTTATTCGATTGCCGCGTCGGTGATGCTGACCGTAATCGCCCTCTTGTTCAGAGGTAAAATGCAAGCCTGGATGAACGCCCATCCGAGCCGCCAGCTGACCGGCCAGCGCCAGGCGGCGGCCACGGTGATCAGCGGCGCGGTGATTGGCGCAATGGTGACGATTTCTTCGATTGGCGCCGGTGCGGTCGGGGCCACGATTCTGGTCTTGCTGTATCCGCGTTTGAGTCCGGCGGAAGTGGCCGGCACGGATATCGCCTATGCCGTGCCGCTCACCACGATTGCCGCATTGGGGCACTGGTGGTTAGGTTCGATTGATTGGTATTTATTGTTTACGCTGTTGCTGGGTTCGGTGCCCGGCATTACTCTGGGTTCGCTGTTGGCGCGCAAAATTCCGGAACGTTTTTTGCGCGGCCTGCTGGCCACTACGCTGACCCTGGTGGCGGCTAAACTGATTTCTTAAGATGCGCTGATTTTTAGAGGAAAGACATGTATCGCTACGACCAATACGACCATCTGATCGTCCGCGAGCGGATCGCCCAGTACCGTGACCAGGTGCGGCGCCGTCTGTCAGGCGAATTGCACGAGGATGAATTCCGTCCGCTGCGCCTGCAAAACGGCCTGTATATGCAGCGCCATGCCTATATGCTGCGGGTGGCGGTGCCGTATGGCCTGCTGTCTTCGGCGCAAGTGCGCATGTTTGCCCATATCGCGCGCAAATATGACCGTGGCTATGGCCATTTCACCACGCGCCAGAATATTCAATACAACTGGATTCAACTCGAAGACACGCCGGAAATTCTGTCCGATCTGGCTTCGGTGGAAATGCATGCGATTCAGACTTCCGGCAATTGCATCCGCAATGTCACCTCGGACGAATACGCCGGCGTGGCCCCGGATGAAATCATTGATCCGCGCCCGTTTTGCGAAATCCTGCGCCAGTGGAGCACCTTCCATCCGGAATTTGCTTATCTGCCGCGCAAATTCAAAATCGCCGTAAATGGCGCGAAAAGCGACCGCGCCGCCACTTTTGTGCACGATATCGGTTTGTGGGCGCTGCAAAACGAAGCCGGCGAAACCGGCTTTAAGGTGATTGTCGGCGGCGGCATGGGCCGCACACCCATCATTGGCAGCGTGCTGAATGAATTTTTGCCATGGCAGCATGTACTGACGTATATCGAAGCGATTATGCGGGTGTATAACCAATATGGCCGGCGCGACAATATCTATAAGGCGCGTATCAAGATTTTGCTCAAGGCGCTGGGCGTCGAGGAATTCCGCCGCCAGGTGGAAGAAGAATGGGCAGACTTGAAAGACGGCCCGGCCACCTTGACCCAAGCCGAAGTGCAGCGCGTGGCCGGCTATTTCACGCCGCCGGCGTATGAGACGTTGCCGGATTACAGCACGGAGCTGGGCGCGCTGGCGCAACAGGAAAAAGCCTTTGGCGCCTGGCTCAAGCGCAATGTCAAGGGACACAAGCAAAGCGGTTATGCGGCGGTTGTGCTGTCGCTCAAAAAAACCGGCGTGCCGCCGGGCGACGCCACCGCTGAGCAGCTGGATTGGATTGCTGATCTGGCCGAGCGCTTTTCTTTTGGCCAGGTGCGCGCCACCCATGAGCAAAATGTGGTGCTGGCCGATGTGGCGCAAAAAGATTTGTACAAGGTCTGGAAAGAAGCGCGCAGCCATGGCGTGGCCACGCCGAATATCGGCTTGCTGACCGATATCATCTGCTGCCCCGGCGGCGATTATTGCGCACTGGCCAACGCCAAATCCATCCCCATCGCCGCCGCTATTGCAGAGCGTTTTGATGATCTGGATTTCCAGTTTGATATCGGTGACATTGAGCTGAACATTTCCGGCTGCATCAATGCCTGCGGTCATCACCACATCGGCCATATCGGCATTTTGGGGGTGGATAAGGATGGCAGCGAGTGGTATCAAGTCTCGATTGGCGGCGCGCAAGGCAACCAGGCCGCAATCGGCAAAATCATCGGCCCGTCTTTTTCCGCTGCGCAAATGCCGGAAGTGATGGATCGCATTTTGCAAGTGTATGTGCGTGAGCGCCAGGAAGATGAGCGCTTTATCGACACCGCGCAGCGCGTCGGCGTTGCGCCGTTTAAAGAATTTGTGTATGCCACGCCGATTGCGGCTGGACACTATATCCCGGGAGAAGATGGTCATGCCTGACAGCAAACAAATCATTTTGGATCAGCGCGTTTGCGCGGATGACTGGCAGCTTCTCAAGCAGGAAGTCAGTGAAGAAGCGGCAGCCGGCTTTGCCGTGCCGGCGGGCAAGGTGATTGTGCCGCTGGCGGTATTGGTGGCGCAGGAAGCGCAACTCGCGCCGCGCATTGCAGCGGGTGAAATCGGGGTCTGGATCGCCAGCCACGAGCGGCCCGAAACCTTGCGCGGCAAGCTCGATGCGCTGCCGGTGGTGGCGGTGGATTTTCCCAAATTCGCCGACGGGCGCGGTTATTCGATTGCCTACAATCTGCGCACCCGTCTGGGCTTTAAGGGCCAACTGCGGGCGATTGGCGATGTGCTGCGCGACCAGATGTTTTATATGCAGCGCGTGGGCTTCAACGCCTTTGAGCCGCGCGCGGATCGGAATATTCATGACGCCTTGAAAGGCTTGTCGGATTTTTCCGAGGTCTATCAAAACTCGGTGGATCAGAAATATCCGCTGTTTGCGCGCGCCAGCCGCGCCGCGCAAGCCGCCAGCCAAACCCAGGGACAAAACTTTGGCGCAGGGGAAGGCATATGAGCACGCCCGCCCCTGCCGGCTTTGAGGAGCGTCTGGCGCAAACCCGCGCCGCCCTGCGTCAATTGGCCAGCGAATATCAGCATGTGGCGCTGGCCTCCAGTCTGGCGGCGGAAGATATGGTGTTGACGGACTTGATCGCACAGATGCAACTGCCATTCGCCATTTTCACGCTAGACACCGGGCGTCTGCATGCGGAAACCCTGGGCATGATAGACAGCATCCGTCAGCGCTATGGGATTGAAGTGGCGCGCTATCAGCCACAGGCTGAGGCGGTGCAAGCGCATGTCGCAGCGCATGGCGAATTCGCGTTTTATGACAGCGTGGAATTGCGCAAAGAATGCTGCCGCATCCGCAAAGTCGAGCCGCTCGGGCGCGCCCTGGCCGGCTGTGACGCCTGGATCACCGGGCAGCGCCGCGCCCAGTCGCAAACCCGCAGCGAACTGGCCCTCATTGAACATGATGCAGCGCATGACAACATAAAAGCCAACCCGCTGGCTGATTGGAGCGAGGAAGATGTATGGCATTATCTGAAGCATGAAAAAGTGCCTTACAATCCCTTGCATGACAAGGGCTACCCCTCGATCGGTTGCGAACCCTGCACCCGCGCGATTCAGCCGGGTGAAGATATCCGCGCTGGCCGCTGGTGGTGGGAGCAAGCTGACAGCAAAGAATGCGGCTTGCATATTGTGGATGGCAAAATCGTGCGCATCAAAGCAGCAGCATAAGCGCAAACGCTTATGCAATTGATAAAAAAGGAAGCAAACATGAGCAACAGCACCCAGGCGCCGCAGTTGCCGTTTTCCCAACGGCATTTGGATGCGCTGGAATCGGAAGCGATTCACATCATGCGCGAAGTGGCGGCGGAATGCAGCAACCCTGCCTTGCTGTTTTCCGGCGGCAAAGACTCCGTGGTCTTGCTGCGCATCGCAGAAAAAGCCTTCCGGCCAGGCCGTTTCCCCTTTCCGCTGGTGCATATCGACACCGGCCATAATTTCCCGGAAGTGATCACGTTCCGCGATCAGCGTGTGGCCGAACTGGGCGAGCGTTTAATCGTCGGTTCAGTCGAAGATTCGATCAAGCGCGGCACGGTGCGCCTGCGCAATCCGCAAACCGATTCACGCAATGCGGCGCAAGCCGTGACCCTGCTGGAAACCATCGCCGAACATAAATTTGACGCCTGCATCGGCGGAGCGCGCCGCGATGAGGAAAAAGCGCGCGCCAAAGAGCGCATTTTCTCCTTCCGCGATGAATTCGGCCAATGGGACCCGAAGGCGCAGCGCCCGGAATTATGGGATTTGTACAATACGCGCGTGCATCCCGGTGAAAACATGCGGGTGTTCCCGATTTCCAACTGGACTGAGCTGGACGTGTGGCAATACATTGCGCGCGAACAACTGGCCTTGCCGCCGATTTATTTCGCGCATCAGCGCCAAGTCATCCCGCGCCGTGGCCTGCTGGTGCCGCTGACCGATCTGACCCCGGCCCAGGCCGGCGAAGAAGTGATCACCCAAACCGTGCGTTTCCGCACTGTCGGCGATATTTCCTGCACCTGCCCGGTGGCCTCAGACGCCGCTACGGTGGAAGCGATTATCGCTGAAACCGCTGTGACCCAGATCACGGAACGCGGCGCCACCCGGATGGACGACCAGACTTCCGAGGCCTCGATGGAAAAACGCAAGAAACAGGGGTATTTCTGATGGACAACAAACAAGAAGAATTGGGCCTGCTGCGTTTTATCACCGCAGGTTCGGTGGATGATGGCAAGAGCACGCTGATCGGGCGTCTGCTGTTTGACAGCAAGGGCATTTTCGCCGACCAGCTGGAATCGGTGTCGCGCGCCAAACACAAGCGCACCGTGGGCGATGTGATCGACCTGTCACTCTTGACGGACGGCCTGGAGGCTGAACGCGAACAAGGCATCACGATTGACGTGGCCTACCGCTATTTCGCCACGCCCAAGCGCAAATTCATCATCGCCGACACCCCCGGCCACGAGCAATACACGCGCAATATGGTGACCGGGGCCTCCACCGCTGATGCGGTCATCATTCTGGTCGATGTCTCCAAGGTCAAGCTGCGCGAAGATGGCGGGGTGGATCTGCTGATCCAAACCAAGCGCCATTCCACCATCGCCCACTTGCTGCGCATTGAGCATGTGATTGTCGCCGTCAACAAGATGGACTTGGTGGAATACGATCAAACCGTGTATGAGCGCATCGTCACAGCCTACCGCGAATTTGCGCAAAGCCTGGGGCTGACGGATGTGCGCGCCATCCCGATTTCGGCCCTGACCGGCGACAATGTGGTGGACGCCGGCGCGAACATGCCCTGGTATCAGGGGCCGACCCTGATTGAAATCCTGGAAGGCTTGTCGGTGTATGACGATGCGCATCAGGAACCCTTGCGCTTCCCGGTGCAATTGGTGGCGCGCCACAATGGCCACGCAGCAAACGACTTCCGTGGCTATATGGGTCGGGTTGAAGCCGGCCAGGTGAAAGTTGGCGACAAGCTGCTGGCGCTGCCCTCCAACAAGAGCGCGACGGTGAAAGACATCGTGGTGCTGGAAGGCTCGCTGACCAGCGCGCACGCCGGCAAGTCTGTCACCTTGCTGCTGGATGAGTATCTGGATATTTCGCGCGGCGATATGCTGGCTGCTGCTGACCAGCCGCCCACCCTGCTCAAGCAGATCACGGCGGATGTCTGCTGGCTGTCTGAAGAAGGCTTGGACATGCGGCGTAAATACTGGATCAAGCACACCACGCGCCAGACCGCCGCCAAAGTCACGCGGGTCGAAAGCCTGCTCGACATCAACACCCAGCAAAAGCGCGAGGGCGATGGTTTAAGCCTGCAATTGAATGACATTGGCCGCATTCAACTCAGCGTGCAACAGCCGCTGGCGGTGGATGCGTATGAGCAGTCACGCGCCACCGGGGCCTTCATCCTGATTGATGAAGTGACGCACCAAACGGTGGCCGCCGGTATGATCAGGCTGTAATCATGCCCGGCATCCTGCCCAAAACCAGCGCCCGCCCCGGCCCGGGGCGGGTGGTCTTGCTTGGCGCCGGCCCCGGCAGCGCTGATTTGCTGACGGTGCGCGGCGCGCGCCTGCTGGGACTGGCCGACGTGGTGTTGCACGACGCCCTGGTCGGCCCGGATGTGCTGGCGCTGTGCGCGCAGGCGCGCCTGGTGGCGGTCGGCAAGCGCGCCGGCCAAGCCTCCATGCCACAAGATGAAATCAACGCCAAACTGGTGCTGGCAGCACAGGAACATGCGCTGGTGATCCGCTTAAAAGGCGGCGACCCGATGTTGTTTGGCCGCGCCGATGAGGAAATGCAGGCCCTGGAAGCTGCCGGCATTCCCTATGAAGTGGTGCCCGGCGTCACTACCGCCTTCGCCGCCGCCGCCGCCAGCCGGCAACCGCTGACCAAGCGCGGCGTGGCGCGCAGCGTGGCGTTTTTCACCTCCACCAATGGCGACGGACAACCCGAGCAAACCAGCCTGCCCTCCTGCGATACGCTGGTGCAATACATGGGCGGACGCGAAGCCATCCAAACCGCAGAACGTTTGCTGGCCGCCGGCAAAAGCCCGGAGATGCCGGTGCTGGCGGTGGAAAACTGCAGTCTGCCGCAACAACGCATCTTGCGCCTGAGCCTGGCTGAGCTGGCGCAAGGCCGGCTGGAACAATTGCGCCAAGGCCACAGCGGCCCGGTGCTGGTGATGGCCGGCTGGGCGATGCAAGTCCGTCCCTCGCAAAGCTGAATCCAGAATCTTTGCGCGCCTCAGGCTGCGCCGGCGGCAGCCTTTGCGCCCGCCGGGCGCAGCTTGCACTACCACCCACAAGAAAATAAATTCACATAAGAAAATACTGGATGCATATCCAGTTTACGTTATCCTTGAAGTTTGCCGCATGCGCCCCCACTTCGCTATCAGCATGCCTCACCCGTCAGCTGGTCTATCAGCCGCCTGACGCAACCAGGCGCAGGCCACCCGCCGCGCCACTTCAAGGAATAGAGGAAACACGTATGAAACGTCTGCTCGTGACGTCCGCCACTTCGCTGTTATTGCTGCTTGGCAATTCAGCACAAGCCCGGCAAGACGCCCACCAACTCAACCCCGAAGCCGTAGTGCTGTCGATTACCGCCAACATCCTGCACACTGACAGCGCGCTGCTGCAACCCGAAGCCCCGTTCGCCCAACAACACCCGGTCAGCGCCGATGCCCTGGACGTGGTGGAAATCATCATGGCGGTGGAAGATGCGCTGCAATTGAAGATCGACGATAGCGAACTCGACCGCCGCATTGGCGCCAGCGATGAAAGCGAATTGGCGCAAAAACTCACCATCCGTCAGCTGCAAAGCTATGTGCGCGAACTGTGGGAAAACGCGACCAACCGCAAAAAACGGCAAGCCGCCTGAAACCGGCTTCAAGCAGGACATCACCGGGCGCTGAATCAAATCAGCCCCGGTTTTTTTACGCCTGCGATCAGCCTATTGTGGAAAGTACTTATCGGCATCTTTCAATAGTAACAATTCTTAAAGCCGGGTATTGCACCACAGAAACATCCGTATAATGCGCCCATCCCGAAGTTGTCCATACGCACACGGTGCGCCGTGTGGATGGATGGCTGCTTGTCCAATTTTTGCTTTTATTTGAAAAGGTCACGATGAAAAAAATCTTTACCGCCAGCATCCTGTCACTGTTTGCCAGCGCCGCCATGGCGCAGGACTTCACCGCCGCCGGCGCCTCCTCTGCCCGCACACTGTATGTGAAATGGGCGGAAAGCTATGGTCAGAAGAACAATATCAAACTGAGCTATCAGGCGGCAGGATCGGCGGAAGGGATCAAACTGGCCAAGAGCAAGGCGGTGGATTTCGGCGCGACCGATTTCAACTTGAGCGCGGAAGAAAGCCGCAGCGCAAAATTGATCAGCATTCCGAGCGCCGTGACCGGCATCGTGCCGGTGGTGAATCTGCCTGAAGCCAAAAGCGGCGAATTGCGTTTGAGCGGCGAAGTGCTGGCCGAGATCTATATGCGCAAAATCACCAAATGGAATGACGCTGCAATCGCCGCCTTGAATCCTGGCGTGAATCTGCCCAAGATCGGCATCACCGTGGTGGCGCGCAGCGATGGCTCCGGCGCCACCTACAACTTTACCGAATACCTCTCCACCGTCAGCCAGGATTGGAAGAATGCCTATGGCCGCAATATGACGGTGAAATGGGCGGCTGATGTGCAGCAAGTCAAGGGCAGCGATGAAATGTCTGCCGCCGTGCGCCAAACCGCCGGCGCAATCGGCTATATCGACTACAAATTCGCCGTACAAGACAAGCTGGGCATGGCGCAACTGAAAAACCGTGACGGTAAATTTGTCGCTCCGAATGGCCGCCGCTTTGCTTCCGCCGTGCAAAACAGCGCCTGGACCAAGGGCCAATTTGACGACACCCTGATCAACCGCGCCGGCGGCGCGACCTGGCCTATCACTGCCGGCGCCTTCATGCTGCTGCCGAGCAGCACCAACAAGCCGCAAGCCACCATCGCACTGTTGAAATTCATCAGCTGGACGCTGGCCAAAGGCGACCATTTGGCCGACGGCGCCGACTTTGTCGCCCTGCCGCATGCGGTGCAAGCGCAAGTGTTTGCCGAACTGACCAAGATCACCGACAACCGTGGCCAACCGCTGCAGTGGTCGCCTGCGCTGTAAGCATCTGCAAAAAAACGGCAGCCCCGGCTGCCGTTTTTACTGCAAGCGAAAGTGAAAAACCGGCATATAGCGCACCTGCGCCCACTCCCGCAGTCTCCAGCTGCAAAGCAAGCGCACACACAACACCTTTTACCCCCGCATTGACTTTACAAGGCTTCTCGCAAGAGACGGCTGCGCTGTCGCGCCAACAGAAATCCAGCTCCAGGCGCATCAAAACACGGCGCTTCCCTATTCTGTCTTGCAGTCGGCAATTTTGTCAGATGGTCTGCGCTTCAGGCCGTGTCCAATGTGAGCCAAAGAAAAACCCCACTTTCGTGAAAAAGTGGGGTTTTTCATCTATCCGTCGGGCCTTGACAACCTGTTTTTTAATCAGTGCACACGCACGGTGCGGACTTCGTCGCCGTCTTCGCCTTCGTCATCGTCGTCATCGTGATCATGTCCATGCGCGCCATGCACATGGCCGTGGGCGATTTCCTCATCGGTGGCGGCGCGCACTTCTTCCACTTCCAGGAAGAAACGCAGGGCGATGCCGGCCAGCGGGTGGTTGCCATCGAGTTCGACCATATCGTCAACGATGCGGGTGACGGTGAAAATCACCGCATCTTCATCATCTTCAGCGCCTTCCGGCAACCCTTCAAATTGCATGCCGACTTCGAGCGGGCTGGGCAAACGGTGGCGCGGTTCCAACTTCACCAATTCCGGATCGTATTCGCCAAATGCATCTTCCGGCTCAACCTGGATGGTGGTGGAAAAACCGGCTTGCTGGCCGTCCAGCGCTTCTTCAATCTTGGGCAGGGTGTTTTCATAATCACCGTGTAAATACACCATTGGCTCGCGGCCATCTTCGATCAGATTGCCTTGGGCATCTGACAACTTGTAGCGCACAGTCACTACCGTATTTTTGGCAATCTTCATCTTGATTCCTCGTCATGGTTTACAGCTGCAGAATTATACGCCGCCCACGCCGCATGCGCGGCTGAAGCCTGGAATATTTGCGCGCGCAGGCGTAAAAAACCTGTGCGCACACAGCGTTTTGCGGTATGGTGCAGCTCTTTCTCCCCGTCTTTTTCGATTTTTACTATGAGCACCACTCAACAAGTTTCTTCCCTGCTGGGCGAGATCACGCCCGCCCGTTTCATGGCCGAATACTGGCAAAAACGCCCGCTGCTGGTGCGCCAGGCGATTCCCGGATTTCAAGCGCCAATCGGGCCGGAGGCCTTGGCGGCAATGGCTGCGCGCGAAGATGTGGAAAGCCGTTTAGTCAGCGCTTTTGATGGTCAATGGCAGTTGCAGCACGGCCCGCTGACCAGCCTGCCGGCGCGCGATAAACGCGAATGGAGCATGCTGGTGCAAGGCGTGAATTTGCACGATGACGCCTGCGATGCGCTGATGCGCCGCTTCAATTTCCTGCCCTTGGCGCGGCTGGATGATTTAATGATCAGCTTCGCCACCGATGGCGGCGGAGTCGGGCCGCATTTTGATTCATATGATGTGTTTTTATTGCAAGCGCATGGACAACGGCGCTGGCGCATCAGCGCGCAAAAAAATCTGGATCTGATTCCGGATTTGCCGCTGAAAATCCTGCAACACTTCACCCCGGAACAGGAATTTGTGCTGGAGCCGGGCGATATGCTGTATCTGCCGCCGCATTATGCGCATGATGGCGTGGCGCTTGGCGATTGCATGACGTATTCAATTGGTTTCCGCGCCCCTTCCTTCCAGGAATTGGGAGAACAGTTTCTGCAATTCATGTTGGATTCAATCGATTTACCGGGGCGATATGCCGATCCGGATTTAAAACCGGTCAAGCATGTGGCCGAAATCAGCCCGGCGATGCTCAAGCAGGTGACGCGCGAAATCAATAAGATGCGCTTCACCAGCGAGGATATCACGGTGTTTCTGGGCCAATATCTGACCGAAGCCAAGCCCGGCGTCTGGTTTGACACGCCGCAGGAAACTTCTGCGTTTGACGCATTCCTGGCGCGCGCATCGGCCAGCGGTGTGCGCCTGTCGCGCAAATCGCAGATGCTGTACACCGATGACACCCTGTTTATCAATGGCGAATCGTATGAGATTCCGGAAAACGACAGTGCATTGCTGCAAAACCTGGCCAATCACCGCCGCTTAAGCGCAGCGCAGGTGCGCGCTGCCGGGCAGGATGTGCAAGAGGCGCTGCACAGCTGGCATGACGAAGGCTGGCTGTTCTGCCCCGCCGGAGAGGACGATGCACAGCCCTGATCTTGCTGGCGCAAGCGCGCCGCAGGACGGGAAATTTGACACGCTGCGCGAATTCAAGCTGCACCTGTCCCGCGCCGTGGAAACGGCGCAGTATGAATTGCTTTGCCTCGACCCGGATTTTGCGTTCTGGGGCCTGGAATCTGCGCAGATGGCGCAATTGCTGCGCGCGTTTTTCCTGCGTCGGCCTGATGCCCGCATCAAGCTGGCGCTGCATGAGACGCACTATCTGCAACGCTGCCCGCATTTTTTGCGCACCGTGCAGGCTTTTCCGCTGGCCTGTGAGACGCGCCAGACGCCGCGCAAGCTGCGTGAATTGCGCGACTCATTTTGTATTGCAGACCAACGCCACATCGTGCGGCGCTACCACGCAGACCACATGCGCGGCGAAGCCGTATTCAGCACACCGGAAGCCTGTTTTACGCCTTTGGAGCGCTGGCGCCAGCTGTGGGATGCATGCCATCCATGTTTGCCGGTATTTAGTAGCGGAATCTGAGGCACAAAGGAATTTTTTTTGCTACAATGCCCGTCCCGCAAGGTGCAGACTTGTTGCACGACGGAATGCATTTTCCTGTTGTTTGTGCGCAAATCCGCTAGAGAAACTGCTCTACGGGCTATTGCGTTGCACAAGTTCTTGTTATAATTGCGGGTTAGGAAGGTACCGATGCGCTATAAGAACTTCAGCATGAACATCTGCCGAAAGATTCTATAGCAGCAACCGGAACGCCCTATAGAGCGATAATTACCGGTAATTATTCATCGCACCGTTTTGTTCTGAGCTTTCAAGCTTGTTTTTGAATTAACCAAGGAAAACCCATGAAAAAATCCCTTCTGATGATCTCCATGTTGGCTGCTGCTCTGGCTGCTTGCGGTCAAAAACCGCCTGCTGACGCATCCGCTTCCGCTGCTGCTTCCGCTCCGGCTATGACCACTCCGACTCCTGAAGCCACCCCGACCCCGGCTCCGGCCGCTCCGGCTGCTCCGGCTGCTGACGCTGCCGCCACTCCTGCTCCGGCTGCTTCCGCTCCGGCTGCTTCCGCTCCGGCTGCTTCCGCATCCGCTCCGGCTGCTTCCGCACCGGCTGCCGCTTCCGCATCGGCTTCCAAGTAATCTTTGATTGCTTCCAAAAAAGCCGGTCACTGACCGGCTTTTTTGTTTCTCCCAACCTCATCAATTCCGCCTCTGCGCCACATTCTGCCCAATTCAGCCGGCCGCAGCTTCTTTTTCGGGCACGCATTCAGGCGCTGCCGTTTTATTCTCGCTTCCAACTTGATGTCAGCATGGCGCAGTGCCTCTATGTCAGCAAAAGTGGATATTGCGCCGCACAAATTTAATCCAACCCAACTCTGCGACAGCAAATAAAAAAAGCAGGTTGTCGCCAACCTGCTTTTTGAATGTGCTTAACAGCGCTTTTATTTCAATTGATCTGTCAGCAGCGCCAAAATCTTATCTGCGGTCGCGCTTTTATCTTCACGCCCTTCTGCATTCAAGACCGAAACCTGACTGAGTTCACCGCTGGCGGATTTCACCACAACGCGGTAACGCGGCGCATCTTTCTTATCCGAAGAACCAAAGGAGAACAGGCGCGATAAAAAGCCTTTTTCAGTTTTGCTCTTGGCGTCGGCTTCCGGATCGATATAGCGCACATAATACATGCCGGCGACGCGATCACGGTCTTCCACGGTGAAGCCGGCGCGGTCGAGCGCCAGGCCGACACGGCGCCAGGCGCGGTCAAAGCCTTCATTGACTTCCACAAAGGCGCCCTTATCGCTCTTGATCAGCTTGGCTTGCGCCGGCTGCGGCGCTGCGCCTGCCACCACTTCTTTAGCCTTGTCTTCCGGGATACCCAGACGGTTCATCAAACGCGCCAGGAATTGCGCTTCCAGCGCAGGATCTTGCGCGCGCGGCGTCCATACCGAAGTTTCTTTTTGCGCCCCGGTCAAGACTTCCTGCACGCCGCGATGGCTGATGTAGATTTCCGTGCCGCCATCGGCGGTGCGCTCCAGGCGGGTGCGGAATTTATCACGCTCGCCGCTGGAATACAGCGAATCCAAGACCTTGCCCAGGACATTGCGCACCATGTCCTGCGGAATCTTGGCGCGGTTTTCTGCCCAATCGGTTTCCATCACGCCAGCCGCCATCGACTCTTGCGAAATGGCAAAGCCCATTTCCTGCCAAAAGTCTTTGACTTGCGGCCACAAGGCTTCCGGCGCGCGCTTGACTACCAGCCAGCGCACATTGCCGGCGCGCTCGACGCGGATATCGCCCAATTGCGTCACCAGCACCTGACCGCTGGCCACTGCGCCGCTGCGCGCGCCTTGCTGCATATTGTAACTGGACGCTGTGGCGCTGCCCCTGGCCTGATCCGGGATCGCATAGCGGTTATCGCGTTGCAACTGGGTCAGATCCGGCGGCACTTCCAGGGTCGGCGCCTTGGATGCGCTGCGGTAATCTACCTTGTCTTGCTCGACCAGGCTGCCCAGCGCATTGCAACCAGCCAGCGAAACCACGGCTGCCAGTGCGATCACTGTGCGGGAACTGTGCGCAAACGCGCCAAAATTGTTGCGAATCTTCATATCGGTACAGGATGAAAGGCGGCCCGGGATGGGCCGCCGCATGAACAGTGCGCCTTGACGCGCGCGTTATTGTAATACACCTGCTTTGCGCAACGCTGCAGCCAGCGGAGCATGTTGCGCTTCGCTCAAGCCGACCAGCGGCAAACGGATGCCTGTGGGAATCTTGCCCATTTGCGCCAGCGCCCATTTGGCCGGCACCGGATTGGGTTCGCAAAACAGCAATGCGTGCAAGTCCAGCAAGACATTATTGAGCGCCACTGCAGTCTTGGCGTCGCCCGCCATCGCCGCCGCGCACAGGCGCGCCATGGCGTTAGGCGCCACATTTGCGGTTACGGAGATATTGCCGGCCCCGCCGCCCAGCATCAGGCACATGGCGGTGGCGTCGTCGCCGGAGTACACCGCGAAATCGGCGGGAACCGCACGCAACAACTCAAAGCCGCGCGGAATATTGCCGGTGGCGTCTTTAATGCCGACAATGTTTTTGATTTGCGCCAGACGCAACACCGTGTCATTGCTCATATCAGCCACGCTGCGGCCCGGCACATTGTAGAGAATCACCGGCAGATCAACATTTTCAGCAATCATTTTGAAATGCTGATACATGCCTTCCTGCGTCGGTTTATTGTAGTAAGGCACCACCGACAAACAAGCGTCTGCGCCCACGCTTTGCGCATATTGCGACAGTTTGATCGCTTCGTGCGTGGCGTTGGCGCCGGTGCCGGCGATGATGGGAATACGTTTTCGGGCGTGTTCGACTGAGAATTTGATCAGTTGCTGGTGTTCTTCCACCGTGACGGTGGCGGATTCGCCGGAGGTGCCGACGATCACAATGCCATTCGTGCCTTGCTCAATATGCCAATCGATCAGATTTTGCAGACTGACATAATCCAGACTGCCATCTGCGTGCATAGGCGTGACGATTGCAACGATGCTGCCCTTAATCATAGAGAACCTGCTGCCCATAAAAAGTAAAACCCTGATTGTACAGCTTCCCCCGCACGCTTGGGGCAAACACAGTCGAATTTCAGTTCAGATCACGCAGAAAAACACCCGGCCCGCCAGGCCGCGCGATTCACAGCGGCCCGAGCAGGCCGGGGCGCGCGCCAAAACCGCCTTTGCGCGCGCAAATGCGCTGCACCATCGCTTCCTTGGGCGCCAGCACATAACCATCTTCATACGCCAACACCCGCATATCGCCCTGCGCTTGCAGGATCTGCAGCAACTCACCCGGCTGCAATAAAAAGTCGGGATTGGATGGCTTGCCGAATTCGCCATTGCCGGCGGCAAAGGTTTCCATAATGAACAAGCCGTCTTCCGCCAGACTGGCAAACAGACGCTCAAACAAGGGGCGGTGCAGATAATTCGTGACCACCACCGCGCCCAGACTGCGCGGCGCGCAAGGCCAGGCCAATTCCTGTGGCGCGACTTCCAGATCAATCACACACGCCTGCACCCTCTCTGCCAGCGCAGCATCGTTTTGCAGCGCGGCAATCGCCTGTGCATCGCGGTCCAGCGCAATCACATTCAATTCGCGTTCCGCAAATAAGCGGGTGTGACGCCCGCCGCCGCAAGCCAGATCCAACACCGGGCCGGATTCGACCAGATGGGCAAAGCGGCGCACCCAGGCGGATGGGGCGGCATGCGCATGCGGATTCATAAGGGCGCTCCGGCGAATTGATATTGCAAACCCATGGCTTCGCGCACATCGCGCAGCGTTTCGCGCGCCAGTTTGCGCGCATGTTCAGCCCCATCGGCAGTGATTGCGCGCAATAGCGAGGGATCATCCAGATAGGTTTGCACCGCTTCGTGCAAGGGAGCTTGGGCGGCGATGATATTCGCCGCCAATTGCTGTTTGCAATCAACGCAGCCAATCACCGCACGCATACAGCCGGCGCGCACATCGCCGCATTGCTGTTGCGGCGAAAACGCCTGATGCAAGGGCCAGACCGGACATTTATCCGGCGCGCCGGGGTCGCTGCGCGAAACGCGCGCCGGATCGGTCGGCATGGCGCGCACTTTGCGCTCGACGTTGGCCGCGTCTTCGCGCAGGCAAATCACATTCGCCTGCCGGCTTTGCATGCGCTGGCCATCCAGCCCCGGCAAACTGCTTTGCGGCAACAGACTAACTTCCGGCTCGACTAAAATCAGCTTGCGGCTCCCTTCCAGATAGCCGAACAAGCGTTCGCGATCTATCATCGACAGATTTTGCGCCTCATCCAGCATGGCCTTGGCCTGCTCAAGCGCGCCAGCGCGTCCCTCCTGCTGGTAAGCGGTGCGCAATTCGGCATATAAACGGGCGCGCTTGCTGCCCAGTTTTTTGACCGCGCTTTCGGCTTTCTCCTCGAAATCCTTTTCCGAACCAAACAGATGATTAAAGCGGCGTGCAATTTCCCGCATCATTTCCAGCTGCGCGCTTTGGTTTTCATACATCGCCACATGCGATGCGCGATAAATCAAGGCGTCTGCCGCCTGCAGCAAAACATAGGCCAGATTGGCGAAGCTGCCATCTTGCGCGGCTTCGCTCAAATCCAGCCAATTGGCCGGGGTGGCCATGGCCAGCAACAATTGCAATTCGGCGTGTTCCGGCACTTCGGATTGAATAAACAGGGTGGCCTGGGTCGGGTCGATGCCGGCCGCGAGCCAGTCGAGCAACATGTCACGGGTGTGTTTTTCCATGCGCGCGCATGCTTCGACTTCGCCGCCCAGGGCATGCCAATCGGCGATGAAAAACAGGCAGCTTTGCTCAGATTGCAAGCGCCGCCATTCCTGCAGCACACTGTAATAGTGGCCTAAATGGAGCTTGTCAGTAGGACGCATGCCAGAGACAAGGCGTTCAGGATACATGATGTGGTTTTCAGTTAAAAGGAAGCAGGATCAGCAAGAGCAGCTGACGCACAGCTTCGATCATGGGCAAAAGAATGACGCCGAACAGATCGAAGATACCAGCAGCTTGCAAAAGCAGCAAGGCCGGCAAGGGAATCCAGGCATAGCGGCTGAGGGCTTGCCAGGGTTGCAGCCAGGACAAGGGGGCCAGACCGCGCACGATTTGCGCGCCATCCAGCGGCGGCAGCGGCAACAGATTCACCACGCACAAGAGCAGATTGATTTCCACCCCGATTTGCGCCATCGCCCCGATAAAACCCTGCCCTTGCAGCAACAGCTCCAAGGCTTGCCATAATAAGGCTTGCAGCAAATTTGAAAACGGGCCGGCGGCGGCGGTCAAGGCCAGATCGCGGCGCGGCTGCCGCATATACATCGGATTGATCGGCACCGGCTTTAAGAAGCCGAACACAAAACGGCCTCCGCTGCCAAACCAAAACAGCAGCGGCAACAGCACGCTGCCAAACAGATCCAGATGCGGCAAGGGATTGAGGGTGAAACGGCCAGCGCGGCGCGCGCTGTCATCGCCGCACCAGGCCGCCACGCGCGCATGTGCGACTTCGTGCAAAATCAGGCCGGCCAGCAGCGGCACGCCATATAGCAGCACCAGCAGCGCTGCTTGCAGCAGGGAAAATTCCGGATTCACCGCTTCAGAGACCGAACACCGCCGGATCGCCACGGCCCTGGCGCACCAACACCGCTTCGCTGCCGGACAGATCGATCACGGTGGTGGCGTCAAAACCGCAGGCCCCGCCATCAATCACCAGCTCGATTTTCTTTTCCAGTTTTTCGCGGATAAATTCGGGATCGGTCAGCGGATGCTGCTCATCCGGCAAAATCAGGGTGGTGGACACCAGGGCCTGGCCCAATTCTTCCAACAAGGCTAAGGCGATTTTGTTTTCCGGCACGCGCATGCCTATGGTTTTGCGTGAGGGGTGACTGATGCGGCGCGGCACTTCTTTGGTGGCTTCCAGAATCACGGTGTAAGGGCCGGGGGTGGCCGCTTTCAAGACCCGGTATTGACGGTTATCGACCCGCGCATACAGGCTGATTTCGCTTAAATCGCGGCACAGCAAGGTCATATGATGTTTTTCATCCACATCGCGGATGCGACGCAAGCGCTCCACCCCGCTTTTGTCATCGAGCTGACACACCAGGGCATAGCAGGAATCAGTAGGCAAGGCGACAATGCCGCCGCTGTTGATGATGGCGGCGGCCTGTTTGATCAGACGGGCTTGCGGATTATCGGGGTGAATCTGGAAAAATTGGCTCATCGCGGTTTGCCGCCCGCCGGCTTGGCGGATGGCGCGCTGTTATTCAAGGAGCGCAATTGTACGCGAATGCGCCGGCGCAGGCAAAGCGCCGGCGCCGGACAAAAGTGCTCAACGCCCTTGCAGCGCAGCGATCCGGTCTTCAATCGGCGGGTGGGTGGAGAACATTGCCATCCAGCCCGGGCCATCGGCAATCCCGGCGGCGGCCAGGTTTTGCGGCAGGCCGGCGGTTTCGATGCCGCCCAGGCGTTGCAGCGCGCGCACCATGGGTTGCGGCGTACCCAATAATTTCGCAGCGCCGGCGTCGGCGCGGAATTCACGCTGACGCGAGAACCAGTTCACCACGATCGAAGCGAGCACGCCAAACAACAATTGCAAGACCAGAATGCTGATGGTGTAACCGATGCCGGCTTGCTCTTCCTCATTTTTCAAAATCACGCGGTCGATGAAATAGCCTACCACGCGCGAGAGGAACACCACAAAAGTATTCATCACGCCCTGAATCAAGGTCATGGTCACCATATCGCCGTTGGCGATATGCGCCACTTCATGCGCCAGCACAGCCTCGACTTCATCCTGATTCATACTTTCCAGCAAGCCGGTGGAGACGGCCACCAGGGCTGAATTGCGGAAGGCGCCGGTGGCGAAAGCATTCGGTTCGCCCTCGTAAATGGCGACTTCGGGCATGCCGATCCCGGCTTTTTGCGCCAACTGCTGCACAGTCGAGACCAGCCAGCGCTCTTGGCCATTGGCCGGCTGTTCAATCACCCGCGCGCCGGTGCTCCATTTCGCCACCGGTTTGGAAATCAGCAGAGAAATCCCGGCGCCGGCAAAGCCGACGATGAGCGAATACACCAGCAAATTGCCCAGCTGTAAATTGCGGCCCGGCGCAGCCACCCCGAAGATGGACAGCAAAATGCTGATCACCAGCATCACTGCCAGGTTAGTCACGATGAATAAAGCAATGCGTTTCATGATGGCCTCCAAAGTTTTCAGGCATTACACCCTGTGTGGCCGAAGATGCGGCGGCTGGCCGTCTTCGGCAAGCGTAAAAATGTTACCAATCGTGCCAAATCGGCTTGACGCCGGGCGGCATCGCCGGCAACTGGCCGAGATCAACCCTTGATTCGCCCGGCGCATGAAAATCTGATCCGGCTGAAGCCAGGAAACCATAGTGCTGCGCCATATTCGCATAGTGCGCATACTGTTCGACGCTATGACTGCCGGTCACCACCTCAATCCCGGCCCCGCCCATGTCTTTAAAACATTGCAACATTTCCGCTTCCGCCAGGGTGGAATATTTATAGCGGCCAGGATGCGCCACCACCGCTTGCCCGCCGGCTGCATGAATCCACTGCAATGCCTGTTCCATGCTGGCCCAGCGGTGCGGCACATAGCCGGGCTTGCCTTCGGTTAAGTATTTTTGGAATACCTCAGAGACTTTGGCGCACAGGCCGCGTTCAACGATATAGCGGGCGAAATGGGTGCGCCCGAGTAACTGCGGATTGCTGGCGTAACGGCGTGCGCCGGCCAGGGCGTCCGGCACCCCGGCTTGCGCTAACAGCGCCGCCATTTCTTCCGCGCGCGCTAAGCGGCCATGACGGGTGTGCGCCAGGCCTTGGCGCAAAAGCTGATTCTGCGGATCAATTTGCAAACCCAGAATATGGACAGTTTCACCAGCCCAGGAAATCGAAATCTCCACCCCGCACACATAGCGCATGCCGGCTTCAAGGGCCGCCGCACGCGCGGCGGGAATCCCGCCCAGTTCATCATGGTCGGTCAGCGCCCACAGACGCACCCCATGCGCATGCGCCCGCGCAGCCAGCACTGCGGGGTCCAACACCCCATCAGATAAATTCGAGTGGCAATGCAAATCGACATCAAGCATGGCGGGAAAGAGAATAAAAAGGAAAGAATTTGCGCATTGTACCCGGCTTTACGCGGGTCGGTGCGCGGCGCAAAATTATGCAGCGGCCTGATTCAAAGGAAGAATGCAGGGCACGGTAATCACAAAGCGGCTGCCCTGCCCCGGCGTGGAACTGACTTCCCAGCGGCCGCCCAGGGCTTTGCGCACCAGATTGTCAACAATCGACATGCCAAGCCCGGTGCCGCCGCGCCCGATTTTGGTGCTGAAAAAAGGTTGCAGCAAATGGCTCAGGGTATCGGCATCCATGCCGCAGCCATTATCGGTCACGCTCAACTCGACCATGCCCGGCTCATCTTCTTTGCAATGCGCTTTGATCTCCAACACGCCATCCGGTTTGCCTTCAAAAGCGTGCAACATGGCGTTATTAATCATATTGATCAAGACCTGGCCCAGCGCGCCGGGGCGGCTGTCCATATTGATGCCGGGCGGAATATCGGCTTGCACGCGCTGCGTGCGGCCGCGCAAGCTCGGCGCCACGCTGGCCAATACCTCATGCAATACTTCCGCCAAATCAAAGCAGCGCCGCTGTTCGCTGGCCTGATCCGCCGCCACCTGTTTGAAATTCATTAACAATTCTTTGGCGCGGCCCAGGTTTTTTTGCAATAACTCGGCGCCGGAACAGACATTGCGCACAAATTCATCCAGATCGCTGCGTCGCAACTGATTGTTTTCCAGCGCATCGGAGACTTGCACCACCTGCTCGGCCAGCATATCGGCGGCAATCGCGCTATTGCCCAGCGGCGAAGCGAGTTCATGCGTCACCGAAGCGACCAGCATGCCGATCGTGGCCTTGGCTTCACTGCGCGCCAGCATTTCCTGCTGGCGCGTGAGGCGTTGCACCATTTGCTCCAACTCGGTGTTCAAGGTGCGCAACTCATCATTCTGACGCTTCAAAGCGCGTTCCTGGCCAAACGCATGGCAAGCCGATTTGACGGTCATTAACAGATCGTCATTATTAAAGGGTTTTTCCAGGAAACGGTAGAGATTGGCTTCATTAATGGCGCGCTTGACGCCATCGAAAGCGCTTTGCCCGGTGAGCATGATTTTGACTGTGCTCGGGCTTAATTGATGTAATTTGACTAATAACTCATCGCCGCGCATGCCGGGCATGATGAAATCGGACACCACCACGGTCAAATCGCTGCCGGCTTCGCGCAATTCGGCTTCGATTTCGAGCGCTTCCTCACCGCTTTCGGCGATTTCGATCACCCATGAGGGGCCAAGCCGGCCTAATAAAGCGCGCAGCGCCGACAACACGGTCGGGTCATCATCCACGCACAAAATTGTACCTTCGCTCATCGCGGCTCCAGGGGCAGGGTCATCAGACTGACTCAGGCAGGCTTATACGGGCAATCATACCGGCATAGAGCGCAACAGGCAACCGCAACACATCAGGCAGGGACAAACTGCCAAGCCAAGGGGGCTACCGTAATGCGCTTGATGCGCAAACGCCGCATCAAAAAAACGGCCAGACTCGCGTCTGGCCGCACTGCACACGGCGCTTGCGCCCCTTGCAAACGCCGTCCCACACAGAGAAACCTGCTTATTTTTTGCCGAAAGGCGACACATTCACGCCTGCCGGCGCCTGCTGCCCGCTTTGTTGGCCGCCTTGCGGCGCCGCGCCGCATTGCTGACCCTGAGCTTGTTGCTGTCCTTGTTGCGCGCTTTGCCCTTGCTGGGTTTGTTGCGCCTTGGCCTGTTTGATGATTTCAGCAATCTTGGCGCGCTGCGCTGCGCTCAAGAGCGAAACAAAATCCGCGTCAGCCTGATCAATGCGCTTGCTGATGCTGTCGGCTAAGCGCAAGTGCGCGCTACGGTTTTGCTCCAGTGCGGCGCGATCAATGGCCGCCGCCAGCAACAGGGTTTCACGCGCCTCGCCCACCGTCTTGCCTTGCTCGTGCAGCGGTTTCAAATCTGCCGCTGCGGTTTTGGCCAGGGCTTGGATCGCGCTTTTTTGCGCATCCGTGGCGTCCGGCACGAGGTGGGCCAGCATTTTTTCCAGACCTTTCAGGAGTTGGGTTTCATCCGGCAAGGGGCCGCGCGGCAGCAGGCCGAAACCATCCGGACGCGGGGCGTGCGGTTTGCATGCGCCCTGCCCGGCCTGGCCGCCCTGAGCTTGTTGCGCCTGCTGGCCGCCCTGGGCCGACTTGCCTTGTGCGGCGGCGGCGGGCTTTTGTGCGCCCGGCCCAGCCGGAGCGGCGGCATATGCACTGCCGGCCAGCAAGCTGCCCAGTGCGGCAGCCAGAATCATATTGTGGGCGAATTTGCCAGCTTTGCCATGGATGAAGTTGCGCATGATATTTCCTTTCAATGATTGATCTGTCGTCCAGTTTTTCTGCTTCCCCTGCATCGCTTGATGCATGGGTGTACTTTGCGCGGCAAAAGTGAAGCAAATGTGGAGCAATGAAAAGAAGTGTGAAGCAAACGCGCAGAAACGAACCGGCGGCGGGAAATGGCCGATGAGTGGTCAATTCAGGCAGATTCAGGCAGATTCAACAGCGCACCGCTTACCGGCTGCTATCCTGCGAGAGCATCAAGCCCCGCAGCCGCTGCTGCGCCTATCCCCTTTTGCAGAGTGGCGGGGCAGAGGCAGCTTGTGGCAATCATGCAAAGCTCTTTTGAAATGTAATAAGCTACCGGGCTTTAGGTGCGACTATTCACGCGGATCCAACCCATGACAGAGCCTGACTTCCCCAGTGATTTCCCGCCTCATTTGAATGAAAATGCCGCAGTGAAGCCAATTCGCACGGCCATGCCGATCGGGCAGCACTCCCTTGATTTCAAGCAAATGAACGACACACAATTTGAGCAATTTTGTTGGTGGCTGATCCGCAAAGATCATCATTTGCTCGGATGTCAGCGCATTGGCGGCAGCGGGCAAAAGCAAGATGGAATCGACATTTTTGCACGCGCCAAATTACACCCGGCGCAGCTTGTCGTGTTTGAGTGTAAATGCTGGCATCAACTTTCTTCCAGAGAAATGGTAAAGGCCGTAGATAGGTTCCTGGGCGGAAAGTGGCTCCAACCGGGCGCCCGGTTTGTCTTGATCATCGCGCAAGACACAGTAGGCAAACTGGTCAAAACGTGGGACAAACAGTCTGCACGATTAAAAGAGCAGCAAATCGAAGCAGAACTGTGGACGGGTATGCATCTTACTGAAGCGGTACAGCCTTTTCCGGATATCGTCAGCAAATTTTTTACAGGCGAGGCCGTTTCGGCATTTGCCAATGAATGGATGCAAAAAGTCGGGTTTATTGAGCGATTGCATAAGGCATTGATCGATGAACGGGTCGAGGTGCGCGCGCTGGCCGAGCGGTATTTAGATAACACGGATGCGCGCGGCAAAATTGAAACAATCCATCATGTGGATGACAACTGGCGCATCGCCTTGCCGTGGGTGCATATGCTAGCACTGCTGCCCGGAAAGCGTTTTTATCCTGGCTCAGCCTCAATTGAAATTCAAAAAGCAGACACCTCTGGCTTGGCTGTAGTGCTATCGCAATCCTGGTTGATGGAAAATTTCATCGGGATGGAGGGTTTTCCTAACGTCCCGGCCTATCGCCCGTTTTTGCTTGGTGAGTCGCGTCACAATCCGGCCGGTGAAAGCTATATGGTGAATTTGGAAAACTGTCGCCTGCGCTTGCCGATAGCGGGGGTGAAGGAATTACTCTATGCCGCAGATAAACTTTCAGGCGTATTCATTGACGCGCTTCATCAAAAAGAGCTTGAATGGGGCGCGCAGGATTTCCCCTTCATTGGTCAGGGCGTAAATCAGTATGTCGCCCTTTGCGCCATCCCGAAGCAGGTCTGGCCTATGTTGCTGGAATTTGCCTGGGAGCACGATGCGGAGGCTGGCGAGAGCGCTTGGCATATCTTTGATCAAAACCGGTTTTATTTGAAGCTGTATACGGTGCGGGAGCATGCCAATTTTGATCGTGCTTACCATGGTTTTTTTTATGCCCGCGAAAACCTTGATGGATTGAGCTTTAACGATGATGTGGTGATTTTATGGCATCCACCGTTTGATGATGCCGGATGCTCCAGCCGGGGATGGTTGTCATGTGCAGAAGCTTTGCGCTGGCTCAGCAGTGAATTGCTGCCAGCTGTCGGGGCCTGGGTTGCGGCCAATGCATTGAAGAGAAAACGGTGGTTTAGCAAAGCAAGGGCACAAGCAGAGATCGCCGCAGAATGGGCGGAATATGCCAGGATCCGTGATGTGCGAATCCAGCCGCTGCTAAGAGAGCAGCGCTACCGCAAACTTGGTTTGCTCGCAACCATTGAAATTTTGCAAAGCGAGGTTGGTGTGCTTCGCCGGGAACTGTATCTCTCAACGCAAGCAATAAAGCGCCTGTATCGGGCTATGCTACCCATCTTGCAGGGCGAGCGGGGTTATTCCGGCTATATTTCCAACAAATTATCGCTCAAGGCAAATAGCCATCAGGAGATTATTGCCGCATTACACTTGCGGCTACAGCAAGAAACCTTGTCCTTGAGCAATTTTTCACTCGATTGCACACTGCGCGCCTGCCTCGAAGCGCTCAAGGATGCCGATGATTGGCTGGCCATGAATGTGAAAGAAGAAATGTTTGCCGCCTTGACGCCGATCATGCAATTTGTGGATACGCAAAATCTGTTCAAACGGCATAGTGAGTGGTCATGAATTGGCTTGCAAAATACCACTGTAACACCAAGGATTTCCCACTACTGGACAAGTCTTTGAAAAACTTACTACAATCCAGATACTCAAAAGCAAAGGTATATGCGAGCCATTTTTTAACGCTTGATCAGAAATTTTATCCCCAATGGATTCCCAAACCCGCAAGCCGCCATCGCTTTCACCGTTTTGGCAACTGCCGTCCATGTCGCTGGCAGCCATCGGCAATCTGCCGCTGGCTTGGCGCTTTTACCAAATTCGAGCCATCATCAATGCTAAACCACTGATGCACCGCTTAGCAATGAGCAACGTCATCGCCAACATGAATCAGGTCAATCATGCCATGGTTTATATGATTGCCAGCGATCAACACGGGGTTCGCTTTTACCTCGGCGTTGTCGGAACTGCGGACGAAGTAGATGAGCTTGCCCTGTCCGGCCAATTGCTGAAAAGCGCGTTTGAGGGCAACTTCCTCGGAGCCGAATTGCATGATGCGCCGGCGCAGGATATTTCCAGCGTACTGGGGCAGCGCACTCGCGCGGGCTTGCTTACTGGCGTGCCCTCTCTCAACAGCGGCGATGCCAACAGTGGCGATGAAGAATCTCAAGGTATTGAGCGATTGGTCAATAGCTTGGCCGGTGAATGTTGGCAATTCATCGTCCTCGCACAACCGACCCACCTAACGACTACAAGCAAGATACTGAAGCAAATTCTGGCATTTTCAACCGACCTGTCCGCCAAGCAAAAGCGTTCGGTGCAAACTGCCGAGAACACTGGCTGGCAAAAATCCAACAACCATGGCAGTTCCACCAGCAAAACCAAAGGAACAAATACATCAAATACCAATTCAGAGAACAACAATAGTCAAAGCAGGGGAGAAACCAAGGGCACAAGCGATGCAGTGACACATGGCAGCAACAAGTCGGAAACCAACACTGAGTCGGGCGGCAGCAGCACTTCGACCAGCCACGACATGATAGACAAAGGCTATGAAGAGATGCAAAAACACCTGAGCGAGGTACAAATTCCCCGTTTTCGACTCGGGCAAAGCAAAGGCATGTTCCGTAGCGCAATTTATGTCAGCGCCGATTCCAAAGGTTTGTACCAACGTCTTGCGCATAGCGTGTTATCTATTTTCCAAGGAAATAAAGCGGGCATGATGCCTCTGCAGCTCCACTCGCTCGACTTCAATACCGGGGGAGACATCGGCGCGTTATTCACCCTGTACGATAGCAAGCTCCAAAAAACCGAGCGTCAAGCCGAACTGATCCACTCCTTAGCAGCCAGTCCGACCTCACACTTTTTTCAAGGCGCAACCTGGCTCACCAGCGAGGAACTGGCACTGCTGATGGGCTTACCAGGGATGGAATTGCCAGGACTGCCCATTCGCAAAAGTGTTGATTTTGCACTTAACCCTGGCACTACAGCCCAAACCGCACCTTCAAATGGCGACGAAAATATCGAATTAGGCAATGTGATCCAGCATGGCAAGACTCTGGCCTTTAAATCTGTCAAGCTGGCGTGCACGGAATTGCGCAGCCACCTGTTTGTGTGTGGCGTAACAGGCTCCGGCAAAACCACTACCTGCATGAAAATTTTGCAGGCTTCCAAGCAACCATTTCTGGTGCTGGAACCGGCCAAAACTGAGTATCGCGCCTTACTTGCCAACGATACAGATATACGCATTTTTCCCTTGGGACATCCTAAACTGGCATCGTTCTACCTGAATCCGTTTGAACTGGTTTCGCCGCGTGAAAATCTGAGCAGCCATATCGCCATCCTCACCAATACTCTGGCGGCAGTGTTTCCGATGGAAGCGGCAATGCCCTATCTGGTCGAAGAAGCGATCATCAATGCCTATAAACGCAAGGGATGGCACATCCACCAAAGCCGCAACTACTTGCACGATGAGCCGTTTGCTCGTGGCAGCAATGCATGGCCCACCTTTTCCGATTTACTGGGCGAATTGGATGGTGTGGTGCGCGCAAAAAAAATGGGCACAGAGTTTACAGAAAAATATCTCGGTTCGCTGCTGGCCAGGTTGAGCAATTTAACCCTTGGCATCAAGGGAAAATTACTCAATAACGCACATTCTATTAGGGCGTGTTGACAATTAACAGCACTTTGGATGGGAATTTTCAAAAAAAGCTGTTAACTTTTTGCCACTTGTGTTTACATTCTTGTTTTTGGGCAAAACAGAATGGCACGGATGATGTTACGGGACGATCAGTGGGCAAGAATTGAAGCCTTGGTACCAGGAAAGGTTGGCGATAGAGGCAGAACAGGCGTGAATAATCGGCTGTTTGTGGAAGCTGTTTTATGGATAGCAAAGACAGGCAGCCCGTGGCGGGATTTGCCTGCTGAATTTGGCCCATGGAACAGCGTCTATGTGAGGTTTGCGCGTTGGTCGGATAAGCAGGTATGGCACAAAATCTTTGCCGTGCTACGCGAGGACGCGGACTTTGAGGAAGTTTTTCTTGATAGCACTATCGTGCGGGCGCATCAGCATGCAGCAGGAGCCGCAAAAAAAAGGGGCCGCAATCCATTGGCCGGTCTCGTGGGGGATTAACCACCAAGATTCATGCTTGCGTTGAGGGCTTGGGCAATTTGGTTCAGTTCATCCTGACAGGCGGAGAAGTTCACGATATAACCCAGGCAACCGCGTTACTCAATGACGTCGCGCCACAAGCGGTGCTGGCAGATAAAGCCTATGATGCCAACACACTGATTGATTGCATTGAGGGAAAAAATGCCAAGGTCGTGATTCCACCAAAGGCGAACCGGAAAGAACAGCGGGATTATGATCAGTTCCAATATCGAAACCGCAATCTCATTGAGCGCTTTTTCGCCAAAATTAAGCAATTTCGACGGATCGCTACCCGCTACGACAAACTGGATACCCGTTTCTCTTCGTTTGTAACCTTGGCGGCATCAATGATATGGTTGAAATAAATGTCAACACACCCTAATTTTGACGCTTTGCTCGATCAAAGGGTCGTGATTGAACTCGATGAAATCAAGGATGAGGGTGATAAGGCGTTGTTGATGGGCTTGATCATTACCCGCTTGGCAGAATGCATGAAGCAACGCCACCAAGCCAACCCAGCCTTCCGTCACCTGACCCTGATTGAGGAAGCTCACCGCCTATTAAGCCGCCCTGAACCGGGAGAAAGCGGGAGCAAAAAACTCGGGGTGGACATGTTTTGCAACTTGTTGGCAGAAGTGCGTAAATATGGCGAGGGCTTGATTATTGCCGAACAAATCCCGAACAAGCTGGTGCCGGATGTGATTAAAAATACCAACACCAAAATTGTCCACCGCCTGTTTTCCGCCGATGACCGTGACGTGATCGGTAACGCTATGGCAATGCGCGACGATCAAAAAGATTTTTTACCGCTGTTGCGACCAGGTGAAGCCGTGATGTATAGCGGTGGTTGGCATGCGCCGACACTACTAAAAATTCATCACAACACAGACACCAGCCGCAACCCGATAGCCGAACAACAGGTACTTGAACAAGAACTTCAACGCCAGTGGAAACAACGGCAAGAGCTGTTTCCCCACCTTGCCCGCACGGGCTTATTTGAGCATGCAGCACAGTTGGCGCAAGGCCAGGAGCAGCTTGCTGCCATTTGGAGCTTGATTCTTGCGCTGACGCCCCTGCGTGCGCAAGAGCGCCCATCCAAGGTTGCTGAGCGGCAAGCCATTGCCACCCGCCTTGCGCGCCACGTTCTTATTTGCGCTTGGCAGGGGGAGGATTTGGCGCAAGGATTGGTGGCGTATTTACTGGATCATGCCAGCGTGGACAACGACACTGACTTGAAGGCCGGATTACTGAAGTTTACGCGATTTATTGTCCAAGCGGATGCCGACGCCTGCCTGAGCCTGCAAACGTCGTTGACAAACTCAGCCATTTTACCCACCATAGACACTTGGTTGAAAAATGGCACTCTGTATCATTTGCATTAATCAAAACCGGGGGGATCATGGTGTTAGGTATTCTCGTTGCTCTTGGCTCGGCACTGATCGGCGCTGTTAGCACCATCGGCACTGCCGTTGCCGCATTTTGCACCACCACGCTGCCAGCTATTTTACCTGTGCTAACCCAAAGCATAAATGTAGCCTACCTGGCGGCCAAAACCATCAGCGCGGTGATGCAATTATTTGAGGTCTTTTCCCCAAATGAGCAGGTTGAAGAGGTGGGCGACCGCGCCTTGCAAGCAGCCGAAAAAGAGATCACCCCGGATAAATTTGAACAATTTGATGACTACATGACGCAGATTCGCTGCTTTGAACTAGACCCGGAAAAAAGCGCCAACTACGATGCATCTACTAAAATCGCAGCTGGAATGGCCATTTCCAGCCTTGGGCTGGAGCGCAAATTGCACTTGCCCGAAGGCAGCATGGGCGGTTTATTTGTACTTGCAACTCAGTACCCGGAATATTTCACCATCAGCCGCCTGATGGCTATTCTTGCAGCCACCAAGGATGTGGGCATGGTAGTAGACTATTATGCCGACAGGCTTGATATAAGCAATGTTGATTATGTGGAAACGATGTTGCGCGGCGTGGAAAAAACCATTCAACCAGATCTGGATGAGCAAAGTATTCAAGCCGGGTTGCATGCAGCCAAACAACACCTTTTAAGCCAGGCAAAACCGGAATAAGTATGATCAACTTCACAATTCTTATCGCTGAAACGGTGGTTTGTTATATCTGGCGGGATGGCAAATGGAAGCTGTACTTGCTTGATGGCGAGGAAAACACTCATCTGTCCAAAGGCGGTGCGTATGTGATGCAGCAGATCAAACAACAACTGCACAACCCGGCCGACCTGCGGCAAATCGACATCGTGTTATTGTTTTCCAAGACAGGTCAAAACGCATTGCCGGATTTTTTTAAGGCCGCAAGCTCGCACGGGTTTGGCCAAGTGCAAGCATTGGCCTTGGCCCCGCTGACGCAACGCACACAGGTGGCGCGCCAGACGATTGATGCTGTGTCGGATACTGCGTGGTGTTTAGAATGTCTGTTGCCACTGCTTGATGCAATGTTGCAATCCAGACTCGACCTCTTGAGCGATGCGCAGCGTGAGCAAACATATGCGCACGAGAAAAATATTGAACAATTGCAGGAGCGGCTTCGCCGCTTAAAAGTCGAAAATGCTGCGCTGCAAGCCCGAGCGGATGCTTTGCAAGCCGCCCCCATGGAACATCTGGTGACTTTTTTGCCCCTTTTTTTCCGCAATTTCTGGGAAAAGATCCGGCCGGACGAACTGGCCCATTTGGCTGGCAAACTGAGCTTTCCAACCATTCCCTCCCCCTGCCCGGATCTATCGCCAGAAGTGATAAGACAACTTAAAGTGAAGTTTAAGACATTGCCTGGCAGCGCTCAGGGCAAGATTATTGGCATGGTGGAGCAGTTGCGAAATATTCAAAAACAGGATATCCGGGTGGAAATGTTGGATTTTTTGGAGAAACGAAATGATGGATGAGGATCTGCGGCGTTTAGAGAAAATTCGGGAGAGTCGGCGCGTTTTTTCCGAGAAATTGACCTATGGCGATTTATGTTTGCTGCTAATGCAAGACAAAAACATCCAGAGCTTAATCGCTCAAGCTGTTGCTGCTGCAGAGTCTGGACAATCGCCGGTCGGATTGGACACAACAATTCCGAACATTGCATCAATGCATAAAAAAAGTGAGGCTACCCTCCGCCAAATAGACACTTTAAGAGTCGAACTTGCACAACAATTAAAAATGCTGGAAATTTTGGCTGGAGACGAGGAACTCCAAACACTCTGGTTAGGGAAACAGCGCACATCAGATCAAATCGGCTTGGTTAAAATGATCGCCACTGCCGCAAACTGGGACAGGGTTTTGGATTTGTGGGACATCATTGCCGAGCGTTGCAAAAAGGAGAATCGGGTATCGAGCAACAATGAAAAAGAAATACTGTTAGGTGCAATAAATATTCACAATTCAATCTGGCAGGGTATGGCTGCAGTTACCCTTCATGCAGAAGAGGGGGATAAATACGACTATAACAAACATATGCGTAGCAATAATGCCGGCGAAATTGTTTCTTCGGAGTTGTTATTTGGAATTTGCAATGCAGCCCAAACTTTACAGCGCCAACCAGTTGTTAGGACAAGATAAAATTTCATCTTCTCAATCCCCGGTGAAATTTAATATGACCCCCCCTTGATCAACAATTAAAAAATTACTGAGAATTTAATATATTTTAAATTAGCGGAGATTACAATGACATTATCAGATACTTCAAAATGGCAAAATTCATTCTTGAGGCAATTAAATAATATATTGCTGAAAGGTTTCCTAATACATGTAAACTCCAACCGATTTTGGTGGATTGGATCTGCTGACCGCAAAAAAAAATTTGTATTGCAGACCTTCAATGGTACTAAAGATCACTATTTATTATTCGACGGATTTGACGGCCAGGAGCCAAAGGATGCCGTGTCGGTAGATTTTGCTAAAAAATTCGACGGACGCCTAAAACTTGCGGGCCAGGAATGTAGCCTGCCGACCTTTTTGGAATTTGAAGCATTTGTGAAAGATGATCAATGCCCATTGCGCACCGGATCAAATTTTTTAATACTGAATAAAAATAAATGGCATACAAGTATTGGGCCAACTCTTTTTTCACACAATGGTCTTAGCCTTATCCAAGATTTTTCAGTTGATGACAATTACCCACTCATGCGTGTTGCAAGAATTCTGACAAGCGATGTCCTGCCATTTTTTATTCTCTACGAAAAAGGGTATGAATTCTTCAGTACATCAAATTATTCTGCCTTGAATTTGTTCAACTGGGCTTCAATATTCCCAGACCTGGATGCACGCCCAGTCCGTCAGCCCAAATTGGATACCGCCACCTGCACAGAGCGTGACAAAGGCATCTGGGAACTTTGGGGTCTGGACCTGAACTTGCTAAAAAAAATGGGCGTGCGCTCTAGAGACCCTGAACTGGACGTTCGCACAAAAAATATCGCTATTGATTTCGGCACCAGTAGCACCGTAGTAGCAATTGCAGAAACGGATGGCTCGAAGAGATTGCTGCGCATTGGTGCACAAGACTATTTAAGCGCCCCTAATGCTGCCGATTATGAAAACCCCACTGTATTGGAATTTATAGACTTTACCGCCTTCTTGAGAAAATGGCAAAATTACGCCTATCGTCCGCAACTCGATTGGAATCACACGCGCTGCGCGCATGAAGCCTTACATGATTTTCGCAATAACGAATCAGATCCTGCCGCCTGCGCAAGCACATTAACCAAGCTCAAACAATGGGCCATACGTGAGGCGACTGACAGCCCTGTATACATTACGGATCGGGCTGCCGGGCTTGAATACCAGTTGCCGCCGCTAACCTTGCGCACGCCTGTCAAAGGGACGCCGTTGCAAGTGGATATAACTGATCCATTTGACCCAATTGAGTTATATGCTTGGTATCTCGGCATGATTATCAACTGGCGCGGCAATGGCATACACTTAAATTACTACATGACCTTCCCAGTTGCTTATCCGCAATTGGTCAAAGACAAGATTTTGGCATCTTTCAAACGCGGTTTGCAACGCAGCTTCCCTGAACCTTTTACCCGCTCTCCTTCATTCAATGATTTTTGGGTAGAGGAGCGCGCCGCCGAACCCGCCGCCTTTGCTGCTTGCGCTCTGCGCACCTACCAAATTCAACCAAGCAAAGCCGGCACAGCCTATGCCGTTTTTGATTTTGGCGGTGGCACTACCGACTTTGATTTTGGCTTCTACCGCACGCCGACCGAGGATGAACTGGATCAAGAGTATGAAGCCGTTTTAGAACATTTCGCCCCAGCCGGAGATAAATTTCTGGGCGGTGAAAACCTGTTGGAAAATATGGCCTACATAGTATTTCAGGAAAACCTGGCACAATGCCGGGAGAAAAGAATTGCCTTCACCCAGCCAATGGATGCGCAGCCGTTTGTCGGCTACGAACTGCTGCTGGACAAAACCCAAGCCGCCTCCACGAACACTATGTTGCTGATAGAAAGATTGCGGCCAATGTGGGAGCAAGGTGAATACACCAATTCTACAGGCGTTGAAAAGCTGAACCTGATCAACAAGGACGGGATTAAAACTCCATGTGAATTGAAAATTCCTAAAGAGAAATTAGCCGATTATTTGCGTAACCGTATTGGAAACGGCATCAAAGAGTTTTTGGTTGCCATGAAACTGGCTTTTTCCGAAAAGATACCAAAAATCATTCACGTGTTATTGGCAGGCAATGCATGCCGTACAAAATGGGTAATGGATTTTTTTAGGCAAGTAGGGCGTGTTGACAATTAACAGCACTTTGGATGGGAATTTTCAAAAAAAGCTGTTAACTTTTTGCCACTTGTGTTTACATTCTTGTTTTTGGGCAAAACAGAATGGCACGGATGATGTTACGGGACGATCAGTGGGCAAGAATTGAAGCCTTGGTACCAGGAAAGGTTGGCGATAGAGGCAGAACAGGCGTGAATAATCGGCTGTTTGTGGAAGCTGTTTTATGGATAGCAAAGACAGGCAGCCCGTGGCGGGATTTGCCTGCTGAATTTGGCCCATGGAACAGCGTCTATGTGAGGTTTGCGCGTTGGTCGGATAAGCAGGTATGGCACAAAATCTTTGCCGTGCTACGCGAGGACGCGGACTTTGAGGAAGTTTTTCTTGATAGCACTATCGTGCGGGCGCATCAGCATGCAGCAGGAGCCGCAAAAAAAAGGGGCCGCAATCCATTGGCCGGTCTCGTGGGGGATTAACCACCAAGATTCATGCTTGCGTTGAGGGCTTGGGCAATTTGGTTCAGTTCATCCTGACAGGCGGAGAAGTTCACGATATAACCCAGGCAACCGCGTTACTCAATGACGTCGCGCCACAAGCGGTGCTGGCAGATAAAGCCTATGATGCCAACACACTGATTGATTGCATTGAGGGAAAAAATGCCAAGGTCGTGATTCCACCAAAGGCGAACCGGAAAGAACAGCGGGATTATGATCAGTTCCAATATCGAAACCGCAATCTCATTGAGCGCTTTTTCGCCAAAATTAAGCAATTTCGACGGATCGCTACCCGCTACGACAAACTGGATACCCGTTTCTCTTCGTTTGTAACCTTGGCGGCATCAATGATATGGTTGAAATAAATGTCAACACACCCTAGATAATTCAGATGAAATGCCAAAAATTGATGCAAACGGAAACCTCTATCTTCAAGCAGATTGTGAATATGAAGAGCCGCTTAAAACATGGATCGCCGACATTCTTGGTGTGCCAAACCTAAACCTCAACACCCACCCACCGCTATTGGCTGATCCGAGCAACCCCTACGCGCCTACTGCCAAAACTGGTGTCGCACTGGGCCTTCTCGACCTTTGTCCAGGCGGTGTAATCAAAATCATTCGTCATGTCCCTCCCACCCAAGAAATTGCATTTGCCAACGCGGTAGGCCGCATCGCGCAAGGTAAGCTTTTGGTCAAACTCCCACACCGCGCCCCTTATGGCATCTGGCACGAATTAGGCGCACAACGCGAAAAAGTGTTTAACCTCGCTTACACATCCTCACTGCAAGTGCAGGCAGGCGACATGCACACAGGCGACCCGGCCCTCACTATCAAAAAACTGCAATTCTCTGGCGAATTGGATGGCCACAAGGTCTATGGTCGCGCGGTAGGGCCGAACCGGATTGCGGTTTGTACCTCGATATCGTTGGAGGCTGTGAAGGCAGATCAGTTTGAAAATTTGCAGCTAATTGATTTGTAGCAATCCACGGGCTGCTGAATGGAGGCAAGCCAGTTCACTTTTTCTGTAACTGGTAAGACTCATATAAAGCGCTAATCTGCCCCCGCAGCTATCCGATATACATTTTTTGCATTGCAAAATAAAAACTTTTTGCTTTCCAAAGCGCTTTGAACTACACTTGCAGCCATCTTCAAAGCGCTTTGAATTTATTGAAAGCGCATCCGCCGGATATGGCGGCGGCAAACCGAGCGAAAGAACAAGAGACATGACAGCACAGCAAACGCCTATGACAAGCAGCCCGCGCGCCGATTGGTGGCGCGAGGCCGTGATTTATCAAATCTACCCGCGCAGTTTTTTTGATTCCAATGGCGACGGCGTGGGCGATTTGCCCGGCATCACCGCACAGCTGGAACACATCGCCCGGCTGGGCGTGGACATGATCTGGATTTCGCCCTTTTTCACCTCGCCGATGAAAGATTTCGGCTATGACGTGGCGGACTATTGCAATGTCGATCCGCTGTTCGGCACGCTGGCCGATTTCGATGCCCTGGTGGCGCGTGCGCATGCGCTGGGCTTGAAAGTGATGATTGATCAGGTGCTCTCACATACGGCGGAAAATCATCCCTGGTTTGTTGAAAGCCGCAGCAGCCGCGACAATCCGAAAGCCGACTGGTATGTCTGGGCGGACCCGCAAAGCGATGGCACGGCGCCGAATAACTGGCTGTCCGTGTTTGGCGGTTCGGCCTGGGCCTGGGACAGCCGGCGCCGTCAATATTATCTGCACAACTTCCTGGCCAGTCAGCCGGATATGAATTTCCACAATCCGCAGGTGCAGGATGCGCATTTGGCGAATATGCGCTTCTGGCTGCAGCGCGGGGTGGATGGCTTCCGCATGGACGCCTGCAATTTCCATTTCCACGATCAGCAATTGCGCAACAATCCGCCCGCCGCCAAACGCGACTCGGCCACAGTCTCAGAAGTCAATCCATATGGCATGCAAGCCCATGTGTATGACAAAACCCGCCCGGAAAATATTGCCTTCCTGCAGCGCGTGGGCAGCCTGCTGGCGGAATTCGGCGCGGTGGCGATCGGTGAAGTCGGGGCCGACGATTCGCTTGAAGTGATGGCGCAATACACCGCCGGCGGCGACAAGCTGCAGATGGCTTACAGTTTTGATCTGCTGACCTCTGAATACAGCGCGGCGCACATCCGCTCACGCGTGGAGCAATTCGAGGCGCGCGTGAAAGATGGCGGCGCCTCCTGGTCGATTGGCAACCACGATGTGGCGCGCGTCTTGACGCGCTGGGGCGGCAAAGACGCCACGCCACAATTTTCCAAAATGATTTTAGCGCTGCAACTCTCGCTCAAAGGCACGCCCTGCCTGTACCAAGGCGATGAATTGGCCTTGCCGGAAGCCCAAGTCGCCTTTGAAGACTTGCAAGATCCGTATGGCATCGCCTTCTGGCCTGAATTCAAAGGCCGTGACGGCTGCCGCACCCCGCTGCCATGGGATGCGAACCTGCCCAATGCCGGCTTTTCCAGCGCCAAACCCTGGCTGCCGCTGGCCCCGGAACATGTGGCGCGCGCCGTTTTGCAACAAACGCAAGACCCTGACTCAGCCTACAATTTCGCCTGCGCCTTTTTACGCTGGCGCAAGCAATGGCCGCAACTCTTGCGCGGCGGGATTGCTTTTTATGATGCGCCCGAACCAGTCTTGGCGCTGGTGCGCAGCCAGCCCGGCGCGCCCACCTTGCTGGCCGCATTCAACCTCGGACGCGAAGATTTGGCGTTCGACTGGCCGCAAGCGGCGGCAGCGCGCAGCATGCAGGGACATGGCTTTAGCGGCAGTGCGACCGGAGCCAGCATCACCCTGCCCGGCTGGAGCGCCTGGTTTGGCTTGATCGACTGATTGAATTGGGGATTGAGATGGCGGGATTGAAACTGACAGGGATCAAGAAGCAATATGGCAATCTGCAAACCCTGCATGGCATAGATTTAACGATTCAAGATGGCGAATTCATCGTCTTTGTCGGCCCCTCGGGTTGCGGCAAATCGACCTTGTTGCGCTGCATTTGCGGTTTGGAGGAAATCAGCGGCGGCGATTTATTCATCGGCAATACGCGCATGAATGATGTGCCGCCGGCCAAGCGCGGCATTTCCATGGTGTTTCAAAGCTACGCGCTGTATCCGCATATGAGCGTGGCGGAAAACATGGCTTTCGGCTTAAAGCTGGTCGGCATGGATAAGCGCGCGCAGAACGAAGCGGTGCAGCGCGCCGCGCAAGTCTTGCGCATTCAAGCCCTGTTGGAGCGCAAGCCGAAAGAACTCTCAGGCGGTCAGCGTCAGCGGGTGGCGATTGGACGCGCAATTGTGCGCAAGCCGGATGTGTTTTTATTTGATGAGCCGCTGTCAAATCTGGATGCCGCGCTGCGCGTGCAAATGCGCATTGAATTAGCCAATTTGCACCGCGAATTGGGCGCCACCATGATTTATGTGACGCATGATCAGGTCGAGGCGATGACCCTGGCTGACCGCATCGTGGTCTTAAACGGCGGCAAAATCGAGCAGGTCGGCGCACCGCTGGAGCTGTATCACCGCCCCGATAATCTGTTTGTGGCCGGCTTCATGGGATCGCCGCGCATGAATTTCATGCCGGGCAAGATCAGCGCCGCGCAAGCAGGCGTGTTGCAAGTCGCGCTGGAGGCCGGCGGCCATCTGGATTTGCCGCGCGAGCGCAGCTTGGCCGCCGGCAGCGCGATCACGCTCGGGGCGCGTCCTGAACATATGCAATTGGCGCGTCACAACGCCAGTCAACACGATATCCCGGTGCAAGTGCTGGCGGTGGAGCATCTGGGCGATATCAGCTATGTGTATGTCACCGCGCAAGGCGTCAGCGAGCCGCTGGTTGCGCGGGTTGATCCCGAAAACGATTGGCGCGCCGGCGAAGCCGCCTTTGTGTCAATCGCACCGGCGCGCGCCCATCTGTTCGATGAACAGGGACGCGCCTGCCGTTAAACCCAGGTTTTTCCGGTATTTGGCAGGCAACGCGCGGCCGCCGATCCCCTTTTCCGATAATACGCGCGACACCATGGAGTTGAGACAATGAAAGCATCTGGCGCAACAAGCACCTTCAAGCGCACTCTGATCACTGCCGCCCTGCTGGGCGCCGGCATGGCTGTGCTGCCCTCATTCGCAGCTGAAAAAGACAGCCTGTTGATCTGGATTAATGGCGACAAGGGCTACAAGGGGATTGAAAAAATCGGTGAGGAATTCACCAAGAAGACCGGGATCAAGGTGACGGTGGAACATCCGGAAGATGCGCCGGGTAAATTCCAGCAAGCCGCCGCCGCCGGCAAAGGCCCGGACATCTGGATTTGGCCGCATGACCGCATCGGCGAATGGATCAGCGGCGGCCTGCTGCAAACCATCACCCCGTCCAAAGCGGTGAAAGACAGCATCTCTGCGCTGCCGTGGAAAGCCTTCACCAGCGGCGGCAAAGTGTGGGGTTATCCGATCTCGATTGAAGCCGTGGCCCTGGTGTACAACAAAGACCTGGTTCCGACCCCGCCCAAGAGCATGGATGAGGTGTTGGCGCTGGATAAAAAACTGCAAGCCGCCGGCAAGCGCGCGATTCTGTGGGACTACACCAACACCTATTTCAGCTGGCCGCTGCTGGCTGCCGGCGGCGCTTACGCCTTCAAACCCAAGGCCGATGGCGGCTATGAAGCGAATAACACCGGCGTCAACAATGCCGGCGCAGTGGCCGGGGTGGAAGCGATCATGAAGCTGATCAACGCCGGCGCCATGCCCAAGGGCGCAGGCTATGCCGAAATGGAAGCCGGCTTTAATCA
Source organism: Massilia sp. W12 (assembly GCF_037300705.1). NCBI lineage: Bacteria > Pseudomonadati > Pseudomonadota > Betaproteobacteria > Burkholderiales > Oxalobacteraceae > Massilia > Massilia sp. W12. The sequence continues at coordinate 3,259,297 of NZ_CP147776.1, forward strand.
AGGCAAAGTGGCGATGATGATCAATGGCCCCTGGTCGTGGGACAACGCGAAAAAGTCGAAGATCAATTTCGGCGTGGCGCAAATCCCGACGGTCAAAGGCAAAGCCGCCGCGCCTTTTGTCGGCGTGCTGGGCGCGATGATTTCCAAAGCCAGCCCGAACCGTGATCTGGCCGTGGAATTCCTGGAAAACCACATGCTGACCGTGAATGGTTTGAAGACCATCAATGCGGATGTGCCGCTGGGCACGCCGGCGAATATTCAGTTCTTCAATGAGCTGAAAAATGATCCGAACATCCAAGCCACCATGGCCAGCGCGCAAGCCGGGCATCCGATGCCGTCCAACCCGGAAATGGGCCGTTTCTGGGCCTCGATGAAATCGGCGCTGGAAAACATCACCGCCGGCCGTCAAAGCGTGAAAGAAGGTTTGGACGCCGCCGCCAAGCGGATCCAGACGGAAGCCAAGTAAGTCCAGGCGGCCAGGGTTTCCGCGTGATATTGCGGAAACCCGCCGCAAGCCAATCTCATGAAAAAACGTTTTTCCGCCGCCAGCCTGTGCGCGGCCATGCTCAGCGCTGCCCTGTTTAGCGCCCATTTGCCGGCGCAAGCCGCAGAAGCCGGCAAAATCATCATCTGGGTGAATGGCGACAAAGCCTGGAAGGCCATCCATAAAATCGGCCAGCGCTACACCGCGCAAACCGGAATTCCGGTGCAGGTGGAAAAGCCTGAGGATGCGCCGGGGCGCTTTATCCAGAGCGCCGGCAAACAGGACGCGCCGGATATTTTTTTATGGGCGCATGACCGCCTCGGCGAGTGGGTGCAAAAGGGCTTGTTAAGCCCGCTCTCACCCGAACGCCAGGTGCGGCGCAGCATTCACCCGCTGGGCTGGAGCGCATTCACGGTGCGCGGCAGAACCTGGGCCTATCCGATTTCCATGGAAAGCATAGGCTTGATTGTGAATCGTGATCTGCTCAGCAAAATCCCGGCGGATTTTGCCGAACTGCCGGCCTTGGATCGCAGCCTGCAGGCGCGCGGCAAAAAAGCGATTAACTGGGATTACAACAATGTCTATTTCACCTGGCCGCTGCTGGCTGCGCATGGCGGCTATGCATTCGGGCACTGGGATGACGGGCATTATGACGCTGACAATACGGGCGTAGCCAACCGTGGCGCGCTCAAGGGAATGGAAACTGTGAACAGCCTGCTGGAAGCCGGCGTGCTGCCGAAAACCAGCTCCTACGCGCAAATGGAAAAGGAATTCCACGAAGGCAAAACGGCGATGATGATCAATGGCCCCTGGGCCTGGGAAGGCGTGCGCCGGGCGAAAATCAATTTCACCGTGGCCCCGCTGCCGGCGGTGCAGGGCAAGCCGGCGCCGGCGTTTGTCGGGGTGCAAGGGGCGATGATCAGCGCAACCAGCCCGAACCGCGCCAGCGCGGTGCGTTTTATCGAAGAATATTTACTGTCCCTGCAAGGCTTGCGTGAGATGAATGCCGATGTGCCGCTGGGGGTGCCGGCGAATCATGCGTTTTATCAGGAATTGAAAAGCGATGCGGCGATTGCCGCCACCATGCACAATATTCAGCAGGGGCAGATCATGCCGAACAACCCGGAAATGGGTAAATTCTGGAGCGCCATGAAAAGCGCGCTGGAAAACATCACCTCCGGGCGGCAAAACAGCCGTGACGCTCTGGAAGCGGCCGCACGCCAGATCACAGAGCAAAGCAAACAAAGCAAAAGCAAAAAATAAGCGCGCATCGCGCATCTGGGGGTAAGCATGAAGCAATGGCTTGGCAAGGCGGCGCTGGGGACGACTTTAGCGGCCGGCCTGTATCTGGTGTTCATTATTTATCACGCGGGACAGAATTGGCTCGCCATGCTGTTTTTGGCCCTGCTCGCCTTATTGGGCCTGGTGTACAGCTCAGAAAAATTGTATGCCTGGCGCTATCTGTTTCCGGGGCTGGCAGCGGTTCTGGTGTTTGTGATTTTCCCGCTGATTTACACCATTTCCATCGGCTTTACCAATTACAGCTCGAAGAACCTGCTCAGTTTTGAGCGCGCCACCGCCGTCTTGCTGGATGAAACCACGCGCACCGAGGCCAGCGGCTATCCCTTCACCTTGCATGCCGATGGGCAGGAATTCCGCCTGCGCCTGCTGGCGGCGGATGGTCAGCAGGTTTTACTCAGCCCGCCGCTGGCGCTGCGCAAAAAACAGGCGCTGAGAGTGGAGTTGCAAGCGAATGGCAAGCACGCGCTGGGCGAAGCGCTGCCGCTCAAGGAAGTCATCGCCCATCAGGCAGCGTTAAAACAATTAAGCCTGGTGCTGCCGGATAAAATCGAGTTGAAAATGACCGGCCTGCGCGAATTCGGCCCGATCGCCAAGGTGTATCAGCAACTGCCGGATGGCAATTTGAAAAAGCTGGCGACGGGAGAAATCATCAAAGCCGATTTCGCCAGCGGCTTTTATGTCACGCCGGATGGCGAAAAACTGGCGCCGGGCTTTAAAACCCATGTCGGCTTTGCCAATTTCAAACGCATCTTTGAAGATAAAGCCATCAGCGGCCCGTTTCTGGGCATCTTTGTCTGGACCGTGGCGTTTTCCGCGCTGACCGTCTTCACCACCGTCTCACTGGGCATGATGCTGGCCGTGCTTTTAAACTGGGACGCACTCAAATTCCGTGGCGTGTATCAAACCCTGCTGTTTTTAGCGTATGCGGTGCCGGGCTTTATCTCGATTCTGGTGTTCAAAGGGCTGTTCAACAACAACTATGGCGAGATCAATATGATTCTCAACTTTTTGTTTGGCGTAAAACCGGCCTGGTTTTCCGACACCGCACTTGCGCGCACCATGCTCTTGATCGTCAATACCTGGCTGGGCTATCCGTATATGATGGTGCTGTGCATGGGCTTGATCAAATCGATTCCATCTGATTTATATGAAGCTTCCGCGCTGGCCGGGGCCGGGCCGCTGACCAATTTTTTCAAGATCACCATGCCCTTGATCATCAAGCCCTTGATGCCCTTGATGCTGGCCTGCTTTGCCTTTAATTTCAACAACTATGTGCTGGTCTCGCTTTTGACCGGCGGCCGTCCGGACTATCTGGACACCGTCTTGCCAGCCGGCTCAACCGATTTGCTGGTGTCTTATACGGTGCGCATCGCGTTTGAGGATTCGGGCCAGCAATTTGGTCTGGCGGCCGCGATTTCAACCTTGATTTTCATTCTGGTGGCCGCGATTTCCTTGCTCAATATGCGCCTGACCAAGATGAACCGCAGCACGATTTAAGGAGGATGTATGGCGATTGTGGTGGATAAATCGAGCCGCTGGCGCATCATTGCCGCGCATGCGCTCTTGATCGGTTTGACAGCGCTGGTGCTGTTTCCCTTTTTGATTATTTTGTCGATTTCGCTGCGTCCCGGTAATTTTGCGGTGGGCAGTTTGATTCCGGCGGAAATCAGCCTGGATCACTGGCGCTTGGCGCTTGGCATCTCATATCAGGGGCCGAACGGCAACTTGATTCAGCCGGAATATCCGGTGTTGCGCTGGTTGTGGAATTCGATCAAGGTCGCCACCTTAAGCGCCGGCCTTGCGGTGTTGCTCTCGACCACTTGCGCGTATGCCTTTGCGCGCATGCGATTCCGTTTCAAGCAGCAGACTTTATCCATGCTTTTGCTGCTGCAAATGTTCCCGGCGGTATTGGCGATGATTGCCTTTCATGCGATTTTCGACTGGCTGGGCAGCTACATCCCCTGGCTGGGAATTGATAATCACGGCAGTTTGATCCTGGCCTACACCGGCGGCCTGGCGATGCACATTTGGACCATCAAGGGGTATTTTGAAACGATTCCGATTGAGATCGAAGAAGCCGCCAAAGTCGATGGGGCCACGCCGTGGCAGGCATTTGTGTATGTTTTATTGCCGATGGCATTGCCGATTTTGATGGTGGTGTTTTTATTAGCCTTCATCGCCGCCATGAATGAATATCCGATTGCCTCCGTGCTTTTGCACGAGCGCGACAAGATGACGCTGGCGATTGGCATGAAGTCATTTTTGTATGAGCAGAAATATTTGTGGGGCGATTTTGCAGCGGCGGCGATTTTATCGGGTCTGCCGATTACGGCGGTGTTTTTGCTGGCGCAACGCTGGATGGTGTCCGGCTTAACCGCCGGAGGGGTGAAGGGGTGAGCGCGGGGTTTCGCGCGGCATGCCGCGCGCCGCGCGAACGGTCCGGGCATGCAAGCCCGGACTCCGTAGCCTTTGTTCTCAGCCGCGTCAGCGGCTGCAAGCTAAAAAGCACTGAAATCGAGCCGGGATTTCGCGCGGCATGCCGCGCGCCGCGCGAACGGTCCGGGCATGCAAGCCCGGACTCCGTAGCCTTTGTTCTCAGCCGCGTCAGCGGCTGCAAGCTCAAAAGCACTGAAATCGAGCCGGGGTTTCGCGCGGCATGCCGCGCGCCGCGCGAACGGTCCGGGCATGCAAGCCCGGACTCCGCAGCCTTTGTTCTCAGCCGCGTCAGCGGCTGCAAGCTACCCCCTCCACGGGGATGCAGGCCACAGAAGTAAAAACATCTCCCAAACACCGTTTCCACCACTCGCCATGAAAATCCTGCTCTCCACCACCCTGCTCGCCCTGTCCCTGCATGCCGGAGCCAGCCCCGTCCCGCCGCCGCAGGCCGCCGGCTTTGCCGCCAATCCGATTGTGTATTTTGTCTTAACCGACCGCTTCCACAACGGCAATCCGGGCAATGACGCATCGTATGGCCGCACGCCGGGCAAGGGGCCGGGCGATTTTCATGGCGGCGACCTGGCCGGACTCACGCAAAAACTCAAAGCCGGCTATTTCCGCGATCTGGGCGTCAATGCACTGTGGATTTCCGCGCCATATGAGCAAATCCACGGCTGGGTGGTGGGCGGCAAGCAAAGTTTTAAACACTACGCCTACCACGGCTACTGGGCGCTGGACTACACCCTGCTGGATAAAAACATGGGCACGCCTGCCGAATTGCGCGAGCTGGTCGATACCGCCCATGCGCAAGGCATCCGTATCCTGTTTGACGTGGTGATCAACCATCCCGGTTACGCCGATTTGCACACCCTGGCCGAATACAAGATTCCAGTGTTATGGAAAGGCTGGGAAAAAGCCACCCTGCGCGACTATCACAGCCTGATCGACTACAACAACTTCGCCTTCAAAGAATGGTGGGGGCCGGACTGGGTGCGCGCCGGGCTGCCCGGCTATGTCGATGGCGGGCGCGATGATGAAACCATGCAGCTGGCCTATCTGCCCGATTTCCGCACCGAACGCGACAAAGCCGTGTCCCTCCCGCCGATTCTGAAAAAGAAAGCCGACACCCGCGCGCGCGACCTGCCCAACACCAGCGTGCGCGGCTACCTGGTGCAATGGCTGGCCGACTGGGTGCGCGAATACGGCATCGACGGCTTTCGCTGCGACACCGTGAAACATGTCGAAGCAGCCTCCTGGCTGGCCTTAAAGCAAGCCGCCAGCAAAGCCCTGGCGGAATGGAAGGCGAACAATCCGGCCAAAAAAATTGACGACGCGCCCTTTTGGATGACCGGCGAAGCCTGGGGCCACGGCCCGCAGCGCAGCCACTGGCATGAGGCCGGCTTTGATTCGATGATCAATTTTGATTTTCAAAGCGCCGCCAGCGCCGACTGGCTGACGCTGGATAAAACCTGGCTGGCGTATGCCAATGCCCTGCAGGCGCAAGACAAGCCGTTTGACATCCTGTCCTATATCTCCTCGCACGACACCGCCCTGTTTGCGCGCGACAAATTGCGCCACGGGGTAAGCGCCCTGTTGCTGACGCCGGGCGGGGTGCAATTATTTTATGGCGATGAAAGCGCGCGCCCGAATGGCGCCGCGCCGGAGGGCGACCCGCAACAAGCCACGCGCTCGCCCATGAATTGGGACAGTATGGATAAAACGCTGCTGCAACATGCGCAAAAACTCACGCAATTCCGCGCCCGCCATGTCGCCATAGCGCGCGGCGAGCATATGCGCCTGTCCGAGCAGCCCTACGCCTTTATGCGCGTGGACGCCAAGCGCGGCGATATGGTCTTGGTGGCGCCGCAAGCGCAAGGCGATATCCTACTGCCGGCAGGCCGCTTTGCCGAAGGCCAAGCACTGCGCGACGCCTACAGCGGACAACTCACCCGCGTCAAACAAGGCAAGATTGCGCTGCAGGCGCAAGGCAGCGTTTTACTCGAAATCGCAGAATAAAGCCGCGCCGCTTGCATGTTTGGCGCACAGCGCCCAGAATGCAAGCAAACCAATTGCGGGAGTATATGATGCGGCTGCCGGCTCTGTTTTGTTTTCTCCTCGCCCTGCTCTGCCTGCCTACGCCACGCGCACAGGCGGCGGAGAGCCATCCCCGCCTGTGGCTCAACAGCAGCGATGTCAGCCGGCTGCGCAGCTGGGCCACCCAGGAAAATCCCTTCTGGCGCGATGCCTTGCTGCCACTGGCGCAACGCGCCAAAGCCGAAATGGATCGCGGCGATGTGCCGGGGCGCGATTGCGGCAGCACGGAATATGAATCCTACCCGGCGGAAATGTATGCCGAACTGTTCGCCTTCATGTCATTAATCGAAGCCGACGCCGCCGTGCGCGCTGATTATGCCGGGCGCGCCCGCACGCTTTTACTGGGCATCATGCGCCATGCCGCGCTCGGCCCTTCGGAAGACCGCAGCGTGGTGTGCGCCGAAACCGGCTCAGCGGATTACCCGCCCTATCGCAGCCCGCGCTTTTTCACCGAAGACTCCAACCGCGCACGCTGGCATGGCGAAGCGTTTCCCCTGGTGGTGGACTGGATTTATCCATATTTGAACAGCGAAGACAAAACCCTGATCCGCAGCGTGTTTTTGCGCTGGGCGCAAGAAATAGTGGAGCGCGGCTATCACCGTCCCGAGCCGATTGGCGTTGTCAACTCCCCCACCCTGCTGGAAAACAGCAGCCAGGTGCGCTGGTCGGGCAATAATTATTTTGTCGCCCATATGCGCAATCTGGGCATGCTGGCGCTCTCTTTCGACGCGGCGGACGACGCCAATAATCAATTGCGCAATTATCTGGGCAACGCCACCGGGGCCTGGCTGTATATCTTTGATCATTTAACGCGCGGCGATGCGCGCGGCGGGCTGCTGCCGGAAGGCTATGAATACAGCCCGCAAACCGCCAGCTACGCGGTGCAATTTCTGCTGGCCTTGAAAACCGCCGGGGCCGATACCTGCGGGCGGCACTGCCGGCTGGCGGAAAATCCGTTTTGGGATGACTTCCTGATCTCTTACTACCATTCGCTCAGCCCGGCCCCGACCACCAACGCCAATCAGCAACGCGTGTTTTTGCCGGCCTGGTATGGCGATGGCGAAAACTATCAAAGCAGCGACTTCATCAGCGCCTTTGGCGCGATGGGCGCATATGATTATCTGGATGGGCGCAGCGAGCGCTTAGCTTCATTGCGCTGGGCGCAAACCCATTTGGCCCCGGGCGGGGCCGCCGGTTTGACGCGGCGCGCCTCCAACCCGGAAGATTTCCGCCAGGCGATTTTGTATTTCATGCTGTTTGACCCGAACGTGGTCAGCATTCCCGAATACGACCCGCGCAGCAGCCTGCCGCTGAGCTGGTTTGCGACCGGCTTGCACACCGTGCTGGCGCGCAACAGCTGGAGTGCGGACGCCTCCTGGTTTTCGTATCAGATGAGCTGGAACCACATCGACCACCAGCAAGCCGCCGGCGGCAATTTTGAGTGGTATCACAATGGCGAATGGCTGACCAAGGCGCGCAATGGCTATCCCGATATCGCTGAAGGCATCGCCAGCTCGGAATTCAAAAATGCGCTGACGATAGAAAACAGCCGCCCCAACCGCGATGCAAATGACTGGCGCATCGACCTCTGGCAACGCGGCTCGCAATGGAATCTGCTGCCCTCGGGCGATCCGCAATGGCTGGCGTCCAGCCATAACCGCCATTATCAATACGTGCACAGCGACAATACCAATCTGTACAACGCAAGCAACGAAGGCGTGAACGATGTGCGGCACGCCAGCCGCGCTCTGCTGTGGCTGCCGGGCGAGGCGCTGTTTGTGTTTGACCGCGCCGAAACCGCCAGCGCCAACCGCTTTAAGCGTTGGTGGCTGCAACTGGCCAACCCGGCCACGATAGAGGGCAAGCTGGCCAGCTCGCGCACCGCCGGCAATCAAACCCTGTGGCTGCACAGCTTGCTGCCGCAAAACGCCGTGCTGACTGCAGTCAACACCAACGAGCAGCATATTGAAAACACCGCCGCGCGCGGCGATTTGATGCGGGTGCGTCTGCGCGTGGATGCGCCGGACAATCCGCAAGCGCTGCAGTTTTTGCATAAATTAAGCGTCGGCGGCAACGCCGCCAGCGCGCAAGGGACGCTGGTGCAAAGCAGCAACGGGGCCTGGAGCGGCGCCACCCATGGCGACACCCTGGTCATGTTTCCCCACAATGTGCAGGGCGAGGCCGGTTTCAGCTACGACAGCAGCGCCAGCCGCCACATCATTACCGGCTTGCGCGCCAACAGCGCCTACAGCTTGAGCCGCAGCGGCAATACCTGGATGTTGAGCAGCGGCGGCGCTTTGCAAAGCGATGCCGGCGGGGTCTTGCACTATCCGCAGGGCAATGACGCCCTGCTCAGCTTGAGTCTGCAGGGTAATGGAGTGGGCCTGGTGATGAGCGATCCGGCCGGGGTCTGGTGCGGCACAGCCTGCAGCGCCACATTTGCGCCCGGCGCCAGCGTCAGCTTGCGCGCAGTCGCCGCCAGCGGCAGCGTGTTTAGCGGTTGGAGCGGGGCGTGCAGCGGCGCCGCCAGCACCTGCACCGTCAGCATGAGCGCAGCGCAAAGCGTGAGCGCCAGTTTTGCCGCCAGCGGCGGCGGCGCGGCGCCTGGCGCCCCCACCCTGCTGCGCACCCAGCCGGCGGAAAATGGCGCGCAATTGTATTTCAGCGCGCCGACAGACAGCGGCGGCAGCGCGCTGACCGGCTATCTGGCCGCCTGCACTGCGAACGGACAAAGCACGCGCAGCGCCAGCGGCGCAGCCAGCCCGCTGCGCATCGAATTAAGCGCCGGCATCATCTGGCGTTGCAGCGTGCAAGCGCAAAACAGCGCCGGCGCCGGCAGCGCCTCGAATGCGCTGGCGGCGCAAGCGCTGGGGGCTGGCGCATTGCATGCGGTGAATGTGGCGCGCAGCGCCTGCAGCCAGGCAGCATCCGGCAATGACTGGCAAATCACATGCGGCGCGCAAACTTTCACAGCCAGCCGCGCACAGCGCGTGCAATTCAGCGATGGCCAGCTGGCGTTTGACACCGAAGGCAATGCCGGCAAGGTGTATCGCTTATACCAGGCCGCCTTTGACCGCCAGCCGGACGCTGCCGGCCTGGGCTTTCACCTGGCCACGATTGAAAAATACGGCTTGAATCTGGAAGGCGTGGCGCGCAATTTTGTGCAAAGCCAGGAGTTTTCCGATCGCTATGGCAGCCTGGACAATAACGGCTTTGTGGCGCAACTGTATCAAAACGTGCTGCACCGGCCTGCAGACGCCGGCGGGCTGGCGTTTTGGGTGAATATCCTCAACACCGGGGCCGGCACCCGCTTTGGCGTGCTGGTCGGTTTTTCTGAATCAGCCGAAAACAAAAGCGGCGTGGCGGCGGCGATTGCAAACGGCATCAGTTTCACGCCATGGGAGCAATAAGCCAAACCGGGCTTGCCGCCAGCGCTGCGCCCGGCTGCGGCCGCGTGGCGTGAAAACATCAAGCGCGGCAAGGCTTTCGCGCCGATGCGATCCTGCGCCGCCAACAGCGGCTGGCGGAAAAGCGTTCCCCCCTTTTGCCCATGGTATGCTTAACAAATCAACAGCATACGGAAGCAGGTATGAAACCAGGTATCGTGTTAGGCATTGCCGCCCTTGCCCTGGCGGCGGGCGGGGCGTGGCTGATTTATGGCGGCGAGGAAGCCGCCGTCAGCCCGGCGCAAAATCAAGTGCAAAAAAATGTCGATGGCTTGATGGGGCAAATCACGGCCCAGCAAGCCGGAGCCGCACCCATCGCCAGCGGCGCCGCGCCATCGCTGCCCTTGCGCATGTACAGCTTTGCGCGCGAAGGCAATCTCAAGCAATACGCGGACTCCCTCAAACAAAGTCAACAGGCCGCGCAAGCCTATCAGGGCTTGCGTGCGATTCAAGCCTGCCTTGCGCTGCGCGCGCACACCGAAAATATGCGCATCGTACTGGAACAGGCCGATGGCACGCCGGGCATGAACCGCGAGCGGCGCGCCGCGATTGAAGAAGTGCAGCGCCGCTGCCAGGGCTTTGCCAATACGCCCGATCAAGACATGCTCAAACAGCAGGAAGCGCAGATGGAATTGGCGCGCCGCTTAGGCTCGGTCGAAGCCAAACTTGATCAGGCCGGCGGCGATGCGCAAATCGACCGCGACACCATGCTGGCCTTGCTGCAAAGCCACGCCGACAGCGCCTGGGAACGCGCCAGCCCGGCCTTTGCCGCCTCGCTTAAAAACGCGCTCAAGATCAGTCCCGACACCATCGAAAGCCAGGAAGTGGACACCGCCGTCATGCTGGCCGGCTGTGAATTGGGCAAGGATTGCAGTGAACAATCCTGGGGCACGGTGGCGCAGTGCGCGTTTGACAATTACTGTCAAAAACCGCCCGCCTTGAACTGGCAGGACAATTTAAGTGAAGAGAATAAAAAACGCATTCTGGATCTGAAAACGCGCATCACCCAGATGGTGCGCAGTAATAATTACAGCAGCATACGCTGAAGGCCGCAGCCAAGGGGGGAGCCATGCCAGTCGAGATCGTCAACACCATCAGCAGCAATCTGCAAGCGAATGATCATCCCTATTTAAACGGGCCATGGACGCCGCAATTGCAAGAAGTCAACGCCAGCGGGCTGGAAGTGATCGGAACCATTCCCGCTGACTTGAACGGGGTGTATTTGCGCAATACCGAAAACCAGATCCAGCAACCCATCGGGCGCTATCACCCGTTTGAGGGCGATGGCATGCTGCATATGATGCGCTTTCGCAATGGCCAGGTGGAATACCGCAACCGCGCAGTGCGCAGCGCCGCCTTTGTCGAAGAGCAAGCCGCCGGGCGCGCCCTGTGGGCCGGTTTGATGGAAGCGCCGGCCAAATCACAACGCCCCGGCATCGGCCCCAGCGGCCATTTGAAAGACGCTTCTTCCACCGATGTGGTGGTGCACGCCGGGCTTGCTTTAAGCACTTTTTATCAATGCGGCCAGGCGTATCAGCTCGATCCCTGCACGCTGGAAGATTTAGGCCCGGCCCCCTGGGCGCCGCAACAAGGCGTCTCGGCCCATTGCAAAACCGATCCGCATACCGGGCAATTGCTGTTTTTCAACTACGGCAATGATTATCCCTATCTGCATTACGGGGCCTTGAATGCGCAACGCGAATTACTGTATTACCACGGCCTGCCGCTGCCCGGCCCGCGCTCCCCGCATGATTTTGCGTTCACCACCAACTATCTGATTTTCAATGATTTTCCCTTCCTGCCAGATGAACAGGCGCAAGCCGAAGGTCGGCATGTGATGCGCTTTGCGCCGCATATGCCGGCGCGCTTTGCGATTGTGCCGCGCCACGGCGGGCCGGAGGCGGTGCGCTGGTTTGAGGCAAGTTCCACCTATGTGCTGCATTTTCTCAATGCCTGGGAAGAAGGCGATCAAATCGTACTGGACGGCTATTACCAGGAAGAGCCGATGCCGCGCCAGGCCAGCCCGGCCGCCATGCGCGTGGCGCCGGGTTATCAGCGCATGATGGCGTTCTTGGATCAGCACGCCTTCCGCCCGCATCTGCACCGCTGGCGTTTTGATCTGAAAACCGGCGTCTGCACAGAAGAGGCTTTAAGCCATCATCTGCTCGAATTCGGCACAATCAATCCGCAACGCCTGGGCCTGCCGTATCGCTATGCCTATTCGGCGATCCCGACACCGGGCTGGTTTTTATTTTCCGGTTTGATGAAGCAGGATTTGTCCGACGGCGGCACGCAGGAATATTTATTCGGCGAAGGACGTTTCGGCAGTGAAAGCCCGTTTGCGCCGCGCGATGGGGCGGTGGATGAGGATGACGGCTATTTAGTCAGCTTTGTCACAGACGCCTACGCCGCCCGTTCTGAATGCGTGGTGCTGGACGCCAAAAATATCGCCGCCGGGCCGGTTTGCCGGATTATTTTGCCGCACCAGATTTGCAGCGGCACCCATGCTTGCTGGGCCTCGGAAGCTGAATTGCAAAAAACCTGAAACCGCTGCGGCCTGTTGCCTCACCCACAGCAACAGGCCGCAGCCGGGCGATTACGCCCTGCCCTCCCAATACGCCTTGGCGCGCGCCCACACTGCCTGCCCGACCTGACGACCGAGCGCCAAACCGGCTGTATTGCCGGCGGAAAAATGAATCCCGCCCAGCAAACGCGATAAACCGGCCTCTTCCGCCGCTGCGCTGAAGGTGGGCCAGGACAGCGTCACCGGGGCCAGCGGCAATTTTGGATCAGCTTGCAAGGTTTTGGCGGCGATAGTCACGCTCATGCCGAATTGATCGCTGCCGCTAAAGTTCTTTAAAATCTCAGCGCTGGCGGCGGAAAATGCGCTGTGTCCCGAAGTATGTTCAGCAAACGGCGGGGTCGGAAAACTGGACTTTTGGAAAGGCCGCCAAGCCTCGCCCTGAATGCTTTGCAAACCGGCCGCCGGGCCTTCAGCGCCAAAACCCTGGATGGTTTGGCCGGCAAATAAAAAGCGGATCGCCGTCACTGGCCGCACATAGTCATAGAAGCGTTTCGCCTCCCAGGTGGCGATGCCGGCGTCAAACACCGCATTGGCCAGCGCAAAAAACAGTTTCACATCCTGATCATTGTCATATTGCTTTTGCTCAGACAGCCATTGCGCGAACAGACACCAGTGGCCGGGCGGCAATTCCGAGCTGGGGCCATCGGCCCAGTATTCGGCAATCACCTTTTGTTTTTCGCTCAGATTGATCGCGTAATCCAGCACCTCTTGCGCCTGGCTGCGAAACAGCGGACTGCCGAGCGGAGCCGGCGCAGGGGGACGGAATTGCGCAGCGCTGCTCAAGGCAAAGGGCGTCACATTTTTCCAATGCGGCGCGATAAAACCCGGCGTCACGGCCTTGCCGCTGGCGTCAAAAAAGGTCAAGGGCTGCCAGCGCTCCGGCGCCACAATCGCAGACTGCGGCGTGGCCTCGGTGAATAAGGCCGGCGGATTGGCCGGCGCATAGCCGGTGTAATCAGAATACGGCAAACCGGAAGCGGATAAGCGCCCATCCTGGTTCGCCCCGTCGCCCCGGCGATAGTCCAACAGCGCTTGCGCGGCCAGATTGCCAACTCCGGCCGGCAACGCCGGATCGAGCGATGTGCTGGTTGTAAAACCCAGCTTCGTCATCAAGCCGTCAAAGGTGGTTTTTTGTGTGGGAAACAGATTCATGCAGGCAGCATACGCGGCCTGACTCATGGCGCGCGCCTTGGCCTCCGCGCTGCGCTCTTCAGCCGGACGGCGCAAAGCGCCATGCAAACGGGTGCCCAAAGCCACAGCATCATAGGCAGCCCAGGCGTCATACATAGCGGTATGGATGATGGCCAGCGCGCGCGCCACCATTGGCGGGCCGGGTTTGACCTGGCGCACCGCGTCCAACGCGGCGCCGCTCCACAATATCACCACTTTGGGCGGCGCCGCAGCAGGCGTGGCGGTGTCGCCGCCGCAACCCGGCAGCGCAGCAGCGCCGCCCGTGACGGCGCACAGGCGCAAAAAGTCCCGCTTTTTCATGTTGTTCTCCCGATTGAATGAATGATGTCTGGCGCAATTCTGTGTCGCGTCCGGCTCGATTGTAATGCACGCATGGGAGCCTGCCGGAAATTGACAGGCGATTTGCTTTCCTGCGCCGCGCCAGGGCTACAATATGGCGTCTTTTTCACCACAGCCAGCCGCCATGTCAGCCTACGATATCCTGTTTGAACCGGTCAAAATCGGCCCGGTCACCAGCAAAAACCGCTTCTACCAAGTGCCGCATTGCAATGGCATGGGACATCGCTACCCCTCTTCGCTGGCGCAGATGCGCAAAATCAAGGCCGAGGGCGGCTGGGGTGTGATTTGCACCGAGGAAGTGGAAATTTCGCCGCGCTCGGAAATCGCGCCGTATAACGAGGGCCGCATCTGGGACGAGGCCGATCTGCCCGCCTTGCAAAAAATGACGGATGCCTGTCATGCGCATGGCGCGCTGGCCGGGATTGAAATCATGTTCAATGGCTACGCCACCGCAAATTTATACAGCCGCATCACGCCGCTTGCGCCCAGCAATCTGCCGGTCAGAAGCGGCGACCCGCTGCAAGCGCGCGCCGCCAGCAAAAGCGACATCGCCGAAGTGCGCCGGCTGCACCGCCAAGCCTGCCTGCGCGCCATGCAAGCCGGCTTTGATCTGGTGTATGTGTACGCCGGCCATGATTTGGGCATGCCGCTGCATTTTTTATCGCGCCACACCAATTTCCGCAGCGATGAATACGGCGGCAGCCTGGAAAACCGCGTGCGCTTATTGCGCGAATTGATCGAAGACGCCAAGGATGCGGTCGGCCATCGCTGCGGCGTGGTGGTGCGTCTGGCGCTTGATCAATTACTCGGGCCGCAAGGCATCACCAGCGCGGCGGAAGGACGCGATGTGATCGCCATGCTGGCCGAGCTGCCGGATTTATGGGATGTGAATATCGCCGACTGGAGCAATGACAGCCAAACCGCGCGTTTCGCCGCAGAGGGGTATCAGGAAAGCTATTTGCAGGGCATCAAGGCGCTCACCAGCAAGCCGGTGGTGGGCGTCGGCCGCTACACCTCGCCGGATGCAATGGTGTCGGCCATCAAACGCGGGCTGATGGACATGATAGGCGCGGCGCGGCCCTCGATTGCCGACCCGTTTTTGCCACATAAAATCCAAGCCGGGCGGCTGGAAGATATCCGCGAATGCATAGGCTGCAATATTTGCGTCTCGGGCGACAATGCCTGTGTGCCGATACGCTGCACGCAAAACCCGACCATGGGCGAGGAATGGCGGCGCGGCTGGCACCCGGAATTCATCCCGCCGCGCGCCTCCTCTGCGCGCGTGCTGGTGGTGGGCGCCGGCCCGGCCGGTTTAGAAGCCGCGCGCGCACTCGGCCAGCGCGGCTATCAAGTCGCACTGGCTGAGCGCGATGCCGAGTTGGGCGGGCGGGTCAGACGCGAAGCCCGCCTGCCCGGCCTGGCCAGCTGGATGCGGGTGGCGGATTACCGTTTGCAGCAATTGCGCCAGATGCCGAATGTGGATTTGTATCCCGGCAATGATCTGAGCGCGCAAGATATTCTGGACTTTGGTTTTGAACAGGTGATTCTGGCCACCGGCTCACACTGGCGGCGCGATGGTTTTGGCCGCAGCCACCGCGCGCCGCTGGCGCAAGGCGAATGGGCGCAGATTTTCACCCCCGACGATATTCTGGCAGGCCGCCTGCCAACCGGCCCGGTGCTGGTGTATGACGATGACAATTACTATATGGGCGGGGTGCTGGCTGAGTTTTTGCGCAAACAGGGTTTGCCGGTGCATTACATGACGCCGGCGGCCAAGGTGTCAGAATGGACAGAGCAAACCATGGAGCAGGCGCGTATTCACCGCCGCCTGCATGAGCTGGGGGTGGAAATTTCCGTCTCGCGCCTGTTGCAAAGCGTGACCCAGGACGGCCCCGGCCTGCGCCTGCAAAGCGCCTGCGCCTACACCGGAGAGCTGCGCGAACAGCATGTCAGCGCCCTGCTCTTGCTCACCATGCGCGAGCCGCAAGACGCGCTGGCCCAGGCATTGGCGGCGCGCGCCAGTGACTGGGCCGGCAGCGGAATTCAGGCCGTGCAGACCATAGGCGACGCCTATGCGCCGGCCACAATAGCGGCGGCGGTATATGCCGGACACAAGGCGGCGCGCGAGATGGATGCACCGGAAAGCGGCGATGTGCCGTTTAAGCGCGAGGTGGTGCAATTGGCGCGGGAGTGAGGGGCCAGCCCATCCGGCAACCCGCCTTTGTTGCAGCGTCAAACAGGGCAAAGCGGCTGAATAAAAAAATCGGCGCAACCAGGCTTTTTTCAATACACTGAACTTCACCAGCATGGATGGCGGAGCAGCCGATGGCGATTCAGCACAAAAGCACTGACTTTGCAGCCCTGATTGAGCTGTTTCTGCTTGCTTTTTTACTGTGCGCCACAGCAGCAAGCAAGATGCAGCGCCAGGTTGCTACAGGCAACAGCCGGCTGCGCGGGCAAATCATTTGCAATCTGCACAGGCGCAGAGGCGCGCTTGACCTCATTTGCCCCCGTACAGCGGGACAGGGCTGTGCCGGTATGCGGATACACATCGTATACAATCTGCTTTTCCGTGTCCCGGGTCAGCGTATCAGTGCCGCCCAGTGCAAGCACGGTCACGCTGTCGCAGCCGCTGGCGGCGCCTGAAAATGCGCACACATAAGCTGATTTTTTAATTTGAGGTTGCGTTTTGGATAATTTTTTTCTGGTCATTCTGGCTTTATTCCTGGTGGCCTTGAATGGTTTTTTTGTGGCGGCGGAATTTTCTATCGTGAAATTGCGCGCCAGCCGCGCCCGTCAGTTGGGAAAAAACCATGGTTTGCGCGGCGATACGCTGCAAAAAGTGCATGGCAAACTCGACAATTATCTTTCCGCCTGCCAGCTCGGCATCACGCTGGCCTCACTCGGCTTGGGCTGGATCGGCGAACCGGCTTTTGCGCGCTTATTGGAACCCGTCATCAGCCTGCTCGGCATCACCAATCCCAAACTGACGCACGGCATCGCCTTTTTCTTTGCCTTTTTCACGATTTCCTTTTTGCACATCGTAATCGGCGAACTGGCTCCGAAATCGCTGGCGATCCGCCGCCCGGACAGCATTGCGCTGTGGACTGCGCTGCCGCTGTATGCCTTTTACTGGGCCATGTTTCCGGCGATTTGGTGTTTGAACGCCAGCGCCAACTGGGTCTTGCGCATCGCCGGGCTGGATCAAGGTCATGGCCATGATCATCATTATTCGCCGGAAGAAATCAAAATGATTTTGCGCGGCAGCAATGCCGCCGCCGATTTTTCGCGCGATGAGTGGAATATCGTGGCGCAGACCTTGGATTTCCGCAGCCTGGAAGTGTCTGATCTGATGCGCCCGATTCAAGAGATGCGCGCCCTGCACGCCGATTTGAGCGCGGCGCAAAATCTGGAAATCGTGCGCCAGCACCGCTATAGCCGCTATCCCTATTTTGCGGAAGACGGCAAAACCGTATTGGGCGTGCTGCATTTGAAAGATTTATTTTTGGCGCAAGGCATGGAGCATGCGCAATTGCAAAACTGCCTGCACAAGATTGAAATCGTGCCGCCGAAAATGCCGGCGCTTGAATTATTCCGCCGCTTTCGCAGCGGCAGCCCGCATTTCGCCCTGGTCGAAGGCCATGAACAATACATCGGCTTTGTCACGCTGGATAATCTGCTGTCGGCCTTAGTCGGCCATATCCGCGATGAATTCAGCCAAAGCGACAATGATTGGTTGCGCTTAGATGACGGCAGTTTGCTGGGCAAAGGCAGTCTGCCGCTGTTTACCCTGGAGCGTGCGCTCGGCCTGGATATTGAAAACGACGAGGTGGATTCAGTTGGCGGCCTGTTGATGCACACCTTGGGCGAGATCCCGCACGAGGGGCAAAAAGTGGATTTTGACGGCTTTTCCATCACCGTCAAAAAAATGCAAGGCCCGCGCATTGTGCTGCTCAAGGTGCGCGCGCATGATCAGGCGGCGCCGGGCGGGCATTGAGTCCTTGATGCATTGGCGCCGGCGTGTATGTCAGCCACCGGATTTTTCGTCATTCACCGGCCCCTGCGCGGCATTCGCCGAAATTGGCTTTAGCCGCCGGCGACTTGCCGCTATCCTGTTTTGCATGTCACACACTTCCAGGAGTTTCACATGCAACACCCTCCATCTGTGCAAGAACCGGCGTCGGAAAACCCGGACTGGCGCCATAAAAAACGCCAGGCGCAGCACATGGCGCACCATCTGGCGCTGGGTATTTTTCTCTTGCTGTTTGGCGCGCTGGCCCTGTTGAAACAGCAAGACTTGCTGTACATCGGGCCGCTGTGGCATTTTGCTCCGCTGGTTCTGGTTGCGCTGGGGATGGCGAAAATGCTGGCGCAACCGACACCGGGCCGCTTGGCCGATGGTCTGTTTATGATCTGTATCGGCGTATGGCTGAGCGCCTGTTTGATGCGCTATGCAGGTTTGAGCTTCGCCAACAGCTGGCCCGTCGTTCTGATCGCGGTCGGCGCCAAAATGCTGATTCAAGCGCTGGCCGGTTTTTTCACCAATAAGGATTAAGCATATGAAACACCATCCGCAGCAAGGTTTGTTGCAGCAGATCTTTATCGGCCTGATCATCATGGCGGTCGGGGTGATTTATCTGTTTGATAATTTCGGCTGGTGGGATGCCGGCGCCATTTTCCACTATTGGCCGGTGCTCTTGATTGTGCTGGGCGTGATCAAGCTGCAGGAAGACGCGCCGAATAAATCTTATTTCACCGGCGCAGCCTTGATTGCAGTCGGCGCGGTGTTGACCATGAACCGCCTGGGCTGGTTGAGTTTCAGCTGGAAAATCATCTGGCCTTTGATGTTTATGCTGGGCGGCCTGGCCCTGATTGTGCGCGCGGTGACAGACAATGCAGACAAGCCTGGGCACACGCCCGATGGCGTCGCCGCACAGGGCGGCAACGATGGTTCGTATGTGCGCGCCAGTGTGCTGATGGGCGGGATTGAGCGGCGCTTGAATACGCCGGATTTCAAAGGCGGCAGAATCAGCGCCGTGATGGGAGGGTGCGAATTGGATTTGCGCCTGTGCGATTTGCAAGGCGAGGCCACGCTCGATGTGCAGGCGGTGATGGGCGGCGTCGAAATCAAGGTGCCGATGGATTGGGCGGTGGAGATGCGCGGCACGCCGATTTTAGGCGGCTTTGAGGATAAAACCATGGCCCCGCAAGACAGCAGCAAACGCCTGATCATCACCGGCGTGGCAGTGATGGGCGGCGTCAGTGTGGAAAGCAGACCGCGCTGATGCCGGGATTTTTACAAAATCTGCGCAGCGTCAGCCTGTATTTGCTGGTCTGGGCCATCTTCGGCGCCCTGCTCGGCTCAGGCATTCACAGCGCCAGCAACAACGCCTTGCCGGCCTGCCTGTTTTTTGCGCTTCCCGCCGCCATCCTGTTTGGCGTTGCGGCGGGTTTTTCTTCTTATTATGTGTGCCGCGCCTATCCGCTCAAGCAATATCATGCGGCGGCGCTGGCCCTGATTTTATGCAGCGCCGCCACCCTGGCCGGCTTGTTGTGGACGGCCCTCTGGCTGGCTTTGCAGCATCTGCTGCGCAACACCTGGCTGGATTGGCTTGCCTTGAACCTGACGCCGGCTTTGCAAATTGCCCTGTTCGCGCTCGGCGCCCTGTTGTACCTCTTATGCTGCGCCTTGCACTATTTAGCGGCTGAATTTGAACAGCGGCGCGATTTGGAAAAGCGCGAATTGCAAGCACAAGTGGCGGCGCAGGAAGCCGAACTGCGCCTGCTGCGCAGCCAGATTGATCCGCATTTCTTATTCAACAGCCTCAATTCCATCAGCGCCCTGACCTCGGCCAACCCGGCAGGCGCGCGTGAAATGACCTTGCGCCTGGCCGATTTTTTCCGCCGCAGTCTGCATGTGCACGCCGACCGGCATATCAGCGTGGCGCAGGAAATGCTGTTGATCGAAGATTATCTGGCGATTGAAAAAATACGCTTTGGCCAACGCTTGCAAATCGCGTTGTCGGTAGAACCAGCCGCGCAATCCTGCCTGGCGCCGCCGATGATTTTGCAAGCGCTGGTGGAAAACGCGATCAAGCATGGCATTGCGCAGTTGCTCGAAGGCGGCGCCATCGAGATCAAGATACGGACTCAGGCGCCGTATTTGAAAATCAGTGTGAGCAACCCGGTTGATCCGGATTACCGCCCGCCCCGGGGACGGCGCGGCATCGGGCTGGAGAATGTGCGCCAGCGCCTGCACCATGCGTATGGCCACACCGCCAGCGCGCATTGGCGGATGCAAGCGCATCAGTTCCAGGTGGAATTAACCCTGCCCTTGCAAACAGGAACACAAGATGCGGGTATTGATCGTTGACGATGAAGAATTGGCGCGCATGGTCTTGCGCGAAATGCTGGCCGCCCACCCGGATCTTGAATTGATCGGCGAAGCGGCGAATGGCTATGAGGCGGTGAAGGCGATTAGCGAATTGCGCCCGGATCTGGTCTTGCTGGATATTCAAATGCCCAAATTGAACGGCTTTGAAGTGCTGGAGCTGGCTGCCGGCCGCGCCCCCGCGCCGCACTATATTTTCGTCAGCGCGTTCGATCAATACGCCTTAAAAGCGTTTGAAGTGCACGCCCTGGATTATCTGCTCAAGCCGGTCAGTCCCGAGCGTCTGGCGCATGCCTTAAACCACGCCAGGCAAAGCCTGGGCCGCGCGCAAGCCTTGGCGCCGCTGGTGCAACACGCGCAGTTGCAACATGGCCCCTTGACGCGCATTCTGATCCGCGACGGCGGCAAGGTGCATGTGGCGCCGCTTGAGCAAATCAGATATATCGAAGCGCAGGATGATTATGTGCAAATCCACTGCGCCGGGCGCAGCTTTTTGAAAAACCAGCGTTTGAGCGAACTCGAAGCCCTGCTGGATCCGGCGCGTTTTTTGCGCATCCACCGCTCATACATCCTGAATCTGGATTATCTGGCGCGCATTGAGCCGCTGAGCAAAGACAGCCAGCAGGCTTTATTGACAAGCGGCGATAAACTGCCGATCAGCCGCAGCGGCTATCAAAAATTGAAGGACGTCTTGCAATAGACATCGCTTGAGACTGGCTGCCCGCATTTGCAGCGATGTGATTGGCCAATTTCCACGCCGCAGCCCCCCATGCCATGCTCAGTAAGCGTAAAAAAACAAAACCCCGCCTTTTTCAAAAGGCAGGGTTTTCATTCGCCCGAGGACGCCACGGCGTCCTTTTTTATCGGGACAAGCAAATCAAGCTTGTTTGCGGCGACGCGCCAATGCGCCCAGCACGCTCAGACCGCCCAGCATCATGGCCCAGGTTTCGGCTTCCGGCACCGGGGTCAGGTTGACGTTGGCGCCAAAGCTGCCGCCGGTGTTGGAGACCACAAAGCCATTCACTTGCAGCCAGTAGTCGCCCGGTTGCAGGGTCACATTGTAGAGCGACCACAGATCGATGTCGCCGCGCGATTCCTGCACGCCCTGCGCCACCACGCCAGCATTGTTGCGGATGGTGAAATCAGTGATTTCCAGACCATTGGTCGCACGCGAGCTGATCGAAGACAGATAGGATTCCAGGATCACATACGGACGATCGCTGATGCTGAAGGTGAATTTGTCAGCGAAGAAGTTGTTGCGCTGATTGTTACCGAAGGTGGCGCCGAAGTCCGTGGTGTTGTCCAGGAACTGCAGAGCTTGAGTCGGATGGCTGATGTCGGTTGCTGCGATTGCGACCGGTGCGAAGCTGAATGCCGCCAAAGCCAGGCCAAAACCGGCGAATGCTGCCTTGCTGCCTTTCATAAATACCTCTTGGAATATTGATTGGAATAGATGGAGTGTGATTTATACCCACGCTTATAACTATGAGCATTTGCGTCATAGTGTAGCCGACAATAGCATTTTTTGCTATCTGTTCTGCTTAAACGAGGATTGCCGCGAAATCAGGCCAGCCAGGCGCCGCCAAGGCGCCCCGGTTCCGCCCCAAGCACTTGTATATGCTCGTGATTTTGCCCGGCTGCGCTCTCGGTGCGGAACGAATGAAAATGCAGAATTCAGCACAGTGGATAGGAAAGGCCGGCGCCATAAGTGACAGGCATTAAACAAAATGCAATGCGCGGCAAGCCAATTTCGCACCAAAAGTGTGCGATATCGCTCACAATTTCTAACAGTTTTTAGAATCGTTTACCTAATGTAACAGAACTGAAATCGTGTATGAAAATTCCCCGCTGGAAACATATTCTTGTCAAGAATATACAGCATACTGAGGAAAACCGGCTGCTGCCGGCATGCTTGCGCAAACCCGCATCAGCGTGTGGCATATGGCGCAGCCAGCGGATCGCCCACCAGCAAGCCTTGCGCCGGCCAGGCGATGCTTTTCAGATAGGCTTCCAATGCGCTGGCGCCGGCCAGATAGTGTTTTAATAAAACCGTGGGATGAGGGAATTTCTGCGGATGGGCGCAGGGTTCAGACACCGTGCCATAGCTGGCCGTGGCGCCGGCCTCCAGCCAGCGCAATACCGTCATCTGACTTTTGCCCTGCAAATCGCCGCCGAACGATGTCAGATGATCCGCCAGCGCGCCCGGCAAAAAGTGCAGCGTTTCCAATTTTTGCACATGCGGCGCGCCGGTTTGGTAAATCATCACATCCGACACCCCTTCCAGGGCGTCGCTGCGCAGATTTTTGATGCGCAATTTCTTTTGCGGCAAATTGGCGGCAGGCGGAAAAAACGGCACGCGCGTATTGCGTGCGCGGTCACTGGTATGCAGATAATAGGCGCCGGCTTCGCGCAAACCCTCGCGCCCGGCCTGGTATGACTTGGCCAGCAATTTACGCGCCAAGTCCGGCGCATCCGTCGGCAACAGCATCGCCGGACGCAAGCCATGATCGGTGTAGGGTGCGTTGGATTCAGAATCAAAATAGGGATTCGGGCGGCTGGGATTGCAGGTGCGCTGACAAATCCCCGGCTCAAAGCCGAAAGTCATGGCCGAGGTAATGGAATTGCATTCGACCGCATACGGCGCACTCCACACCAGCAACATGGCTTGGATGTCCGGCTTGAGCTGGGCCATCACGCCCTGGCGCAGAAAGCGGAAAGCGCCGCTGTCGATGCGCGCAGGCTTGCCCGGCAGGCGGATGTGGATCAGATTTTGCGGTGGAATCTGGTACAGCTTTTGATATTCGGCGGCGATTTGCACGCTGCCCGGATCAGCGTCATTCACCACCAGCGCCAATTGTTCCGGTTTGAGCGCATAGCGCTCGACTGGGGCCGCCGCAGCCGCCATGGGCAAGGCCGCTAGCCAAGCCATGCAGCGCCATGCGCTGACTGAAAAATACCGGGTAAGCTTCATCGCAATCCATCGCCAAAGCAGTGATTGCCGCATGATAGAACAATCTGCCGCCAAGCCCGGATTTGCGCGTAAAAAAAGCGGGGCGCACCCCGCTTTTGTGAATCTTACTGCGCCAATCAGGCTTTACGGCGACGCGCCAACACGCCCAGCGCGCCCAAACCGGCCAGCATCATGCCCCAGGTTTCAGCTTCCGGAATCGGGCCGGGGCCAGGGCCTTGCTTGAGGTTGATGTTGCCGCCGTAGCTGCCGCTGGTGGTGGACACCATGTAGCCGCTCACTTGCAGCCAGTAATTGCCGGCTTGGAAGTCGTGCGTCGGCAGTTTCCACACATCTTTCACGCCGGTGCTGACTTGCTGACCGCCAAACACCAGCTGACCGGCGTTGTTGTAGATGCTGAAGCCGGTCAGGGCCAAGCCGGTGCTGGCGCTGGCGCTGATCGAAGACACGATGGCTTCGGCGTGGTACACGCTGTTCAGGGTGAAGGTGAATTTGTCAGCAAAGAAGTTATCTTTGTTGTTGGCTGCGAATTTGCCGCCAAAATTGATCGAGTTATTGCTGCTGTTCAGGGTCAGCGCGGTCGGGCTGTGGCTGATATCTTGTACTGCGTGCGCATTGAAGGACATTGCGGCTGCCAGGGCAATAGCGGTGAGGGCAATCTTTTTCATGAAGCTTCCTATATTGTGTTGAAAGGTATGCGGGTTGGAGTAAAGCATGCTGAACGTGGCAGCGGCGTTGCGATGCGCCTTCCGATGTGGCGCGGAGCTGCTCACGTTCTCCACCCTGACCTGGCCTGCGCCAATCTGGATCCGGAACAATATATCCGGGCATGATGTTAAAAAATCCGGGGGCTGGAAAGCTGTTTCACAACAGCTTGATCCCGAAAAGATCCTTGCTTGGCATGAATGTCGGCAACGCTTACTGCACTGCGCAACATTCCTGGCTGGTGTTGCCACTAATTGTAATTGAATTCAGCATTTTGCGCCTCTGTTGTTGTTATACGTGGATTGGTGACTTTCCGAGCGCAAAGAAAAGATACTCACGGGCATCATCCTCACCTTTCCTCTCTTTTCGCATTTTCAACCATGACTCATAATGCGGAATATAGCGTGGCGCCATGCCGCGCAAGCTGGGCAACCAGCCGCTGTTTTTCAACATGGCGATCTGGCGGCGTTGCGCAGCCCCGGAACTCTTGGCCGGCGCCGGCCCCTCCTGACTTGCGGCAGACCCTGAGACGGTTTTCGCCGCATCCTGGCGCGGCGGTTTGACGCCCTGCACCTGGCCGGCCGCCAGGAATCGGTGCCGCCAGCGGAAGGCGCGATCCAGATTCAAGCCCACCTTCTGGGCTGCCTCACGCAAGGTCATCCCCTGCGCCAGGCACTCCGCGTATTCGGTGAATTTTTCCTTGTTGCGCAGGCGCGAAAGCGGGGTATTGCTGACGCAATTGGAAGAGCGTCCACAGTCTTTGCAGCGCACCCGCTGCATGCCATGTTCAAAGCCATTGCGCACCACATGCGCACTGCCGCAATGGTGGCAATGCAAGCCGCCGCCCGCCTCTTGCAGCGCCTGCCAGGTCTGCTGTAATTGGTCATTGCGCGAGAGCGCAGCGCGCAAACGGCGGATTTGCGCCGGCGATAATTGATGCAGCTGGGAGAGGAAATTTTCAAATTGGGCGGTTTGCATATGTGCTCCTGAGAACAGCGGCTGATTATCGCACGTATCCTCGTTTAATCCGAACATTACTTTACAAGGACGAAACAATAATATTAATTTTTTTACATAGTTGAAATTGAGCCTGTTATTTTTATTTGCATCAAAATCTGCGCAGCAACAATCATGTATCAAAAAGACAATGAATTTATCGCAATTCATGCCATGTATAGCAAGGAATGATCATGATATGCGTATTTGTTTTTGAGAAGGCTGCAGGGATGGCGCACTCAAGCTTTGCGCGCCCGCCGCAGTGATGCGGAAAAAGCCATGCTGGCCCAGGCGTGCGGGCCGCGCATTGCCTCAACTTGGCTTGGCAATCGATTGGTTTTAGTTCAGCCGCAGTCTCCAGCGCCGCTTCGCATGCAATGCAGGCGAAAAAAAAACCCTGGCCAAGACCAGGGTTTTTTCATACAAAGACGTGGCTGGATTATGACAAATGACGCGCAGTGGTGTTTTGCCAGTTCCAGGCGTCGCGGCACATGTCCTCGATGTCGCGTTCAGCACGCCAGCCCAGATCGCGCAAGGCCAGCGATGCATCGGCGTAACAAGTGGCGATGTCGCCGGGGCGGCGCGCCACAATTTGATACGGAATCGGGCGGCCGCAGGCTTTTTCAAACGCCGCCACCATTTCCAGCACGCTATATGCACGGCCAGTGCCCAGATTCCAGGTATGGATGCCGGGCAGGCTTGGCAGTTTTTCCAAGGTTTTGACATGGCCCAGCGCCAAATCCACCACGTGGATGTAGTCGCGCATGCCGGTGCCATCCAGCGTCGGATAATCATTGCCGAACACCGCCAGCCGCTCGCGCCGCCCTTCCGCCACCTGGGCCACAAAGGGCAACAGATTATTCGGCGGGCCATTCGGATCTTCGCCAATCAAACCGCTGATGTGGGCGCCGACCGGATTGAAATAGCGCAGCAGCGCAATATGCCAATCCGGCTTGGCTTTGATGACATCGTGCAAAATCTGCTCAATCATCAGCTTGCTGCGGCCATAAGGATTGGTGGCGGAGACGGGAAAATCTTCCGTGATCGGCACCGTGTGCGGATCGCCATACACCGTGGCCGAAGAGGAAAACACCAATTGCTTGACGCCGGCTTCGGCCATGCATTCAAACAAAATCAGGCTGCCATTGATATTGTTGTCGTAATACTCCAGCGGTTTTTCAACCGATTCACCAACTGCTTTCAAGCCGGCGAAATGGATCACGGCGTCAAACTGATGGCGCGCAAACACTTCACGCATGCGCGCACGGTCGCGGATATCGCCCTGCTCCATGCACAATTCGCGTCCGGCGATTTGCGCCAGCCGTCCCAATACGGAAGGCTTGCTGTTGCAGAAATTGTCATACAAAACCGGCTCATGTCCCGCACTCAATAATTCCAGCGCGGTATGTGAGCCGATATAGCCGGCTCCGCCTGTCACCAGGATTTTCATATTCACCCCTTGTTGGCAAATACTGCGTCATACGCGGCGAGCAATTTTGGCGCCTCGTATTTCCATTCCAGCTCGTGCTCCACCCGGTTGCGGCCAAAATCGCCCATCTGCTTGCGGCGTGGCGCATCGTCCAACAACTCGGCGATTTTCTGCGCCATGTCCACCGGATCATTGCGCTTGGCGTACAGCGAAGCCTGTTGCGCGGAGACCTTGCCTTCGGTCAGATCAAATTGCACGATGGGTTTGGCCAGGGCCATGTATTCCATGATTTTATTCATGGTGGACTTGTCATTCATCTCATTGGCGACGTCAGGATTGACGCACACATCGGCGGTGTTGAGCATATCGAGCAACACCTCATCCGGCGCACGCCCGGTGAAAGTGACATGATCGGCGATACCGAGATCTTTCGCCATCTGCTTCATTTGCTCCAGCGATGTGCCGCCGCCGACCAGGCCGAAATGCACATCTTTGCGTCCCATATCGTGAATCAAATGGCGCGCGCATTGCAACAGCAGATCAATCCCCTCTTGCGCGCCCATCACGCCGACATAGCCGACCAGATATTGCTTGCCGCATTTGAGTTCAGGCTTGGGCGGCACAATCCGCAGGCGGTCGAGTTTGGGGCCGCTGCGCACCACATACACCTTGGCCGGATCCATGCCGCCGCGTTCAATCGCAATTTTTTTATACGATTCATTGGTGGCGATCGAGACATCCGAGGTTTTAAAGCTCCAGCGCTCCAGCACGATCATCAATTTGTAGAAGAAATCGCGGCGGTTGAATTTGGCTTCGTACAACTCCGGATTGATGTCGTGATGATCGAACACAAAGCGCTTGCCGAACAGCTTGAAAAAGCCGCCCACCAAAAACAGCAGATCCGGCGGATTGCAGGCATGGATCACATCAAAGCCATGCTTGAACAAGACTTTGAAAGCCAGCCGGAAGCTGTGGAACAGCGCCATCGAGTATTCGATGGCATAGCCCTTGGCGCCTTCCGCTTCCAGCGGCAAAGCGTAGCGGTAGATATGAATGCCGTCGATTTCCTCGTAGCGCTTTTCATAGCCTTTACCGGTCGGGCAGATGATGCTGACCTGGTAGCCATTCGCGTGCAGGGTGGTGGCTTCCTGCCACACGCGCCGGTCAAACGGCGATGGCAGGTTTTCCACCAGGATCAAAACGCGGCGCGGCTTACCAGCAGATGCCATCGTACTGTCCCCCGCTTTGTTGTTTGGAAATGCGCACCAGATCCACCAATTGCTGACCTTCGCGCAGGCGGGTCGGCACGGCCTTGAATTCTTCCGCGCCATTGCCGATCACCACGGTGTCGGCGAATTCCAGCACTTCATCAATCGAATTCACCATCAATTTGGAGATGTGCGGAATGTGGTTCAGGATGTAATCCTGATTCGCGCCGGTGAGTGCGGCCAGATTCACGTTTTTATCATACAGCTTGAGCTGATAACCCTTGCCCAGCAGATATTCAATCACATCGACCAAGGGCGATTCGCGCAAATCGTCAGTGCCGGCTTTAAACGAAAAGCCCAGGATGCCGACTTTTTTATGGCCCTTGTCAGCGATCATCTTGATGCCTTTTTCAACCTGGCGCTGGTTGGACGGCAGAATCGAGTTCAGCAGCGGCAAATCAAGATCCAGGCTGCGCGCTTTATACGTCAGGGCGCGCACGTCTTTCGGCAGGCAGGAGCCGCCGAAGGCAAAGCCGGGTTTCATGTAATACGGGGACAGATTGAGTTTGGTGTCCTGGCAGAAAATCTCCATCACTTTATGGCCGTCGATGCCGAGCGATTTGCAGATATTGCCGATTTCATTGGCGAACGCCACTTTCACCGCATGCCAGGTGTTGTCGGTGTATTTCACCATTTCTGCGGTTTCAACATCGGTGCGCACCAGCGGCGCCTGCATTTTTTCATACAGGCCGACCAGCATTTCACCGGCGCGCGCATCGGTTTCGCCGATCACCGTCTTGGGCGGATTGTAGTAGTCATACACCGCCGTGCCTTCGCGCAGGAATTCAGGATTGTTGCAGACGCCGAAATCGACCCCGGCGACTTTGCCGGATGCTTCTTCAAGCACCGGAATCACCACGCTGCGCATGGAGCCTGGCAGCATGGTGCTGCGCGCCACCACCACATGGAAATCAGATTTTTCGCGCATCGCAGCGCCGATTTCCTGACACACTTTGCGCACATGGCTGAGATCAAGATTGCCATTGAGCTGGCTGGGGGTGCCAACGCAAATCAGCGAGATGTCGGTGGACAATACCGCGTCGCGCACATCAATGGTTGCGCGCAGATGGCCGGATTTGACAGTGGCGGCGATCATTTCGCCAATGTCTTTTTCAATAATAGGGGTAATCCCCTGGTTGATCAGATCGACCTTGGTGCGGTTCGGGTCAACCCCGACCACATTATGTCCGTCACTGGCCAGACAACCTGCCGAAACGGCGCCAACATAACCCAGGCCAAAAATACTGATTTTCATGGATTCACCTCTTGTCGGGAATTAATAGATGCAGCGATGCTGCAATAAGGAGTGTGAGAACTCAGCCGAAACTACTGCCGGCCCCGCTGCGGGGCCGTGCATGCTTGCGTGCGAGGCGAAAACTGCGCTGCATTCAGGCACGGAAACAAGCTGCGTCCGCATATTGTCAAACTGGAAATATAGCATGTTTCACCCTGTGCCGTCTGCGAAATAAACCTTTGCTCACATCTTGTGCGCTGGCCGCCTCACTGCGCGCCGGCCTCGCCTTCGATTTCAATGCGTATCATGGTGGTGCGTTTTAAGCAGCCCCGGAATTTTTCCTGCCAATACACAGTGGGACAGGGTTGCTTTTCATCAAAATGGCGCGAGATCCAACCCAGCTCCGGGTCTTCGCTGCCGTTGCGCAATTCCGGCAGGCCGACATGTCCCGCGTCTTCCTGCGTCATATACAGCTTGACTGCGCCGGATTGAATCAGCACATGATCGCCCTCGACCGTAACCTGGCAGGAATCATCGAAATGCCAGAAGAATTCCGCGCTGTGATCTTCGTCAGAGTCCAACACGTCTTCGACTAAAATCATGCGCCGCCGTTTGTCCCAGGCGATGGTGCGGCGGTGCAAGACCGGGTCATCCAAACGCATATAGCCGTCATGCTCGGCCACCAGGCGGTCGAAATTGACATTCGTGTCAAAGCTTTCCGCTTCACAAGTGGCTTTTTTGAGCCACATGAAATTGCCGCCGGATTCGGATTGATCCACCCCGTCCACCCGCACCGTGTTATGGGCTGACGTGCCACGGAAATAATCACGCCATTTGCGCTCGGTATGGTAGGCATAGGTGCCGGGATCGATCAGGATAGGCCGCCCGGCCACCGACAGGGTGAACGACAAGGCATCGGCATGGCCATGCGCGGCAATCGAGAGATAACCCAGGGGGCCGGCGTCAGCCACAATCTTGACTTCACGCGGCGTATCGAAATCGCTGCCCAAAATGTAATAGCCGCCTTTGGGGAATTCGCGTTTTTGCGGAAATTCGAGCGGATTCGGATTGCCCAGCGCTTCATATTCCTGCGCGCCGCCATCGCCTAACAGCCAGCGGCTCTTGTCTTCAAAGCCGGCGGATTTGGCTTTAAAGTCAGCGCGTTTGAACAGCACCGCGCCGGTCGCCAGCAAGGAACGGAAGGCGTCGAAATTGTTTTGCCGCGAAAAACGCACCATCAGCGCGTCATCCGAGTCGCCAATCATCGGCACATGTCCCTCGACATCCATAATCGCTTCGACAAATTCGAGCATGGCCTCCAGGCGGCGCCAGTAGGCATTGGAAAATTCGACCCCATTGGCGCGCCCGAACAAGCCGTTTAACAAGAGCATGTCGGCGACTTCATGGTGATACCAGATGCCCTGCTCCAGATTCACGCCGTCATCCGCATTTTGCAACAGCGCCTGCACTTCCAAGCCTTCTTTGGCCAGCTTGCTCCATTTTGCGCTGTCTTCCCAGCATGGCCAGGTGGTGGCGCCGATGAACAGTCCCATGTATTCGCCCAGCAAATGATTGTTTGCCGAAGAATGCAAGGAGAAATGGCTGGCGATGAAATGGCAATGCTGGTAAATCGAATTCAGCCAGCGCTGTTTGATGAGCGCGCCTTCGCCGGCAAACAGCGGCGATTTGTCCGCCCCCAGCAAATGCCAGGCCACCGCCCAGTTCGACAGGCGCACCGCGTTTTCCAGCGAACTCGACCAGCCCAGTCCCTTCGGATAGGGACACTGTTCAAACCAGGAGGAAAGCAGATCGAGGCAGCCCTGGCCGTATTTCGCATCGTGCGATAAATACCAGGCTTGCGCCAGCGTCACCAATTCGTAATGGCGGTTCGGCTCCCACAGATATTTAATATTGCCGACCAGGCTTTCATCGCGGTAATCGATGGTTTTGCCAAAGCTCAGCGGCGCGCGGATGCCGGTTTTCGGATCGCGATTCCAATCCGGCGGAAAGCCCAGTTCGATATCGTGCAGCGCGAACACATCAAAGCGCCCGGCCAGAATGCGGTCGGCGGCGGCCAGATAGGGCGCGGCGTCAAAGCTTTGCGGCAATTCCGGCAGCCAGGCGCGGCCATAGGCGGGATGCGGATGCGGCGGCTCGGTGGCCAGATACCAGCCCTGCTCTTCCAGCCGGGTATGTACTGCGTTCATCACACGCCAGGTGATTTCGCCCGGCCCCATGGTGCGCAAGCGATTGATTTTCCAGGCAAGAGAAGTCATGGACGTACTCCAAGTTCGTAATAAATGCGTTCCACCTGCGGCAAAATCTGTTCCGTGGCGAACACATCGCATATGCGTTGATGCGCAGCCTGCCCCATTTGTTCGCGCAGCTTAGCATCCGCCAGCAGACGGTGCAAAGCTTGCTGCAAAGGGGCGACTTGGCGCGGCGGCACTAAAAACCCCTGTTGTTGATCTGTCACTGCTTCCGGAATCCCGCCCACCGTGCTGGCGACAATCGGCAAACCGCTGGCCATCGCTTCCAGCACGCTCATCGGCAAGCCTTCAAAATACGAAGGCAGCGCGAAAATCGCCGCCTGATCCAGCAGCTTTTGCTTGTCGGCGCCGACAATCCAGCCCGGCAGTTTGAGACGGTCGGCAATCCCCAATTCCGCCGCCAGGGCGCGCGCGGCGTCGTGGTCGCCATCGCCGCCCATCACCAATTCCAGCTGCGGGAATTCTTTCGCCAGTTCAGCGCAGGCGCGCATCAATTCGACGCTCCCCTTGGGCGGGCCGACCCGTCCCAAAAACAGAATCTGTTGCGGCTTGCGGCTGGCGAAAGGCACTTGCGGCGGCACCTGCACCGGATTGTAGAGGGCGTAAATACGCGGGTTGTTGGTGATCGTTTTGGCCCAGCCCAGCCAGGTGTTGGAGAGCACAATCACCGCCGCCGCATGGTCATACACATAGCGGATCAAGGCCTTGCCGCGCGCGCCGCAATCCTTGTCATAAAATTCGGCGAAGCGCCCGCCATGCAAATGCACCACCAGCGGCACGCGCAGCCAGATTGCCGGCAACATAAAAAACAGCTTGCGCCAAAAACTCGGGCCGGACGACAGGTGCACATGCGCCAGGGCGACGCGAAAGGTCAGTAATTGCCACATAAAGCCAAGCCAGGCGCGTGCAAAATAACTGATCTTGCGCCACTTCGAGCCATCCCGATGCGTCTCCAGATACAACACACCCCAGCGCGACAAAAGCCCGGCGGCGCGCCAGACTTTGACCACAGAGGAAATCCCGCCCAGCGTTTCAAAGCTGGTGCCCAACATCACGATTCTTTTTTTCATGCAAACTCCAAATTGCTTCCGCAGGATGCGAAAGCGCACGCATGCCCGTTTGCGGCAGACGGCGGCAGGCGCCGGCTGCGCCGGCGATTGTCCCGCTGTGTGCACGCTGCAGGCTTCAATTGCGTGTCACGAGAAAATAAAAGCCGGGACCGGATGACAGTTTAGCCATGTCCAGATCGACAAGCCAGCCACTTGCGGTTTCTTGCACCGGCAACATATCAGTTAGCTCACCATTTTGGCGCATCGCCTGCACTTGCAAACGTCCGTTTTTGCCGCCGATTTCAAGGCGCGCGGCGATTGGTTTGATACGCGCCGGCAAGCTGCCCAGGCGCACCAGCTCCTGTCGTTTGGCCGAGGTAAACCGCATGCCGGTATTGAGCGCATCGGTGGCCACAATCAACAACATTTTTTTCGATTTATCCAGATTGGCCGCATCCAGCGCGGATAAGCTGACCAGGGCCGGCGCGTCGCTGCTCTTGATCTGCAATGTCCCCAAGGACAGCCCTTTGCCGACATCTTCAAATAAGGCGGCCTCGGTTTTCGGGGTGCGGATCTCAAATTGACGCTGTTTCATCTTGGCCAGCAATTGCCCGGTGCTGCTTTGAAACACGCCGGCGGCGGCCTGGGTGCGGTTGTCCGGCGCGCTTTGTTTGGCCAGTTTGTCAAACTCATCCTGCTCGCCGCCGATACCGATTTTAGCCAGCAATTGATCGACCTTGCGCCCGACCTTGGATTCTGCATTCACACTGAGCTTGGCCAGCGCTGCCGGATGCGGTTTGCTGCCATCGTCGCCCAAGCGGGTTTGCGTGCGCATGACCAGGGCATTGCGTTCGACTTCACGCCCGATGCCCCAATAGCGCGCCGAAGATTCTTCCTTGCCGCCGGGCAAGGTGATTTCCGCCACGGCGCTGGCGGCCTTGATATCGCCGCGCCGGTATAACAAGGCGGCCAGGGTTTCACCCGCGCGCAAGACCGGGTCGAGTCCGACCGCGTATGGATGAATCGATTGCTTCCAGCCTTTGCTGTGGGCATAGGTGAGGTCAACCGCTGTGCTGGCGTGCTGGCACACCGCGTCCCAGTTTTGCATGGCGGCGTAACTCGGCACCAGAATCGCTTCGCGCCGCCATTCATTCCAAAACGGCTGGCCGTATTCTGAAATGGTGTAAGCGCGCCCGGCCAGACGGTTTACCGCCAGGGTGGTGATGTGCTGCAGGTTTTTATCAAACGCGCTGTCATTGTGCATTTTCGCGCCCGGCTCTTTGCCGAATGCCTCGTCATGATAAATATGCATATCGGCCCAGTTGAACAGTGCGCGCGAACGCATATTCAGGCTGGTCGGGTTGTTGTTGAACGAGGTCAGCGGGCCTTTGTAGCCGAGTTTGCGCAGATGCGCTTGCATCCATTGCGCGGTATTGCTGTGCAACTCCAAAAAGAAGGCCAGCACATCATCCATCTGCGGCGAGCGTTCGCTGTGGCTGGGCAATTTCAAACCACCCTGCTCTAATACGGCGGGCGATTGCTTCCAGACTTTTTCAAAATCGGCCCCTTTGGGATAGCGTTTTTTCAGCCACTGCTGCAGATGCGGCATCAGCTCATCCGGCACTTTGCGCCGCACATGGCTTAAGAATTGCAAGCCGCCCTCGTTCACTAAAATCATGCCGAACAGGGCTTCATCGGCCAGAATGCTTTTGCCGGTATGCGGATTGACGCGGGCGAACAGTTTTTCGACCTGATCGCGCCAATGCTGCTGCGCCGCCGGATCGTAGTACAGACGCACCAGCAGATTATGCTTTTTCACCCAGCGGTGCGGGAACACGCCGCCGAGCGAGCCGTTTTCAGAGGATTGCGCATCCAGCATCCAGTAAATGCCTTCGCGCTTGAGCGCGGCCAGGAAGTAATGCAAACGCTCCAGTTGCTCGGCGTCATAATCAAAATCCTCGCCGCTGTTGTGCATCAAATTGGCTTCGATGTACATCAGGCGCACCAGATTGTAGCCGGCGCGCTTTAATTGGGCCGCATAGCGCTCGGCCTGGGTTTTATCCGGGTAGCCGCCATACGGCATGCCAAACACCATCGGCGCGCACATAAAGCGCTGCTCGCGCGCGCCGATTTGAAAGCGTCCCTCCGGGCTGATCGACACCGCTTGCTTGACGCCGCCTTCCTGCTCTGGAAACTGAAGTGAAAAGTCGAGCGGACTGCCGGCTTTGATTTCCAGATTGACATCGCGCATGGTGAGCCAGCCATTGTCCAGCGCCACCCCGTCGCCGCCATACGCCGGCAGACTCAGCAGCGCAGCCGCGCTGACAGCCATCAGATTGCGTTTCATATGCGCCTCACTAAATTCTGCTGCTGCAAATCGGCTTAAACCGGCATCGGTTTGGCCGGCACCCCGGCCACGCTGCTGCCGGCGGCCACATCTTTGACCACCACCGCGCCGGCGGCAACGGTGGCCCCGCGCCCGATGGTGACCGGGCCAAGCACACGGCAGCCGGCCCCCAGCAAAACGCCGGATTCAATCACCGGCACCTGTTTTTCGCCAGCGCGGCCGCCAATGATGACTTGCGGCCCGACATACACATCATCGCCCAAAACCGCTTGCGCATGCACCACCACGCCCAAACCTTGATAGGCGAAGGTGACATTGCGGCCGATTTTGGCCGTGGGCGGCAACACCACCGCAAATAAAATCCGGTTCACGCCGTACAAAAGCTTGGGCAACAGCGGGATGCCCAAGCGGTGCAGCCAGGAATAAAAACGGAACAGTTTCAACATATTTTCCTCTCTTTGGCGGCTGGTGAATCAATTCAATCCCGATACGCAACCCGCAGGCAGCGGGGCGGCCCGGCTCAGTTGCGGCTCAATTGTTGATACGCCGCCGCCAGCTGACGCGCCAGCACGGCATAGCTGCGCTGCGCTTGGACCCAGGCCGGGCCGTGTGCGGCGCGCGCGCGCGCGGCTTGCGGATCGTGCAAAATTTCCAGCATCGCCTGCGCCATCGCTTCGACGCTGCTGGCGCACAGCCAGCCGGCCTGGCTGCCTTGCAAGACCAAGACCTGGTCCGGGGTGTCATTGCCGACGCAAGGCATGGCCAGGGCCAAATATTCCAGCGGCTTGGTCGGGCTGGAAATGTCAAACAAATCGCCGCGCGGGATGTAGGAGACCGCCAAATCACAAGCGGCCAGCAAGGGCCAGGCTTGCGCCGCCGCCATCCAACCGGTGATGTGAACAGCCTCTTCCTGTCCCTGCTGTCGGGCGTAAGCGCGCAAATCATCCAAATCGGATGGCGTGGGCGAATCGCCGATCAAGAGCAGGCGGCAAGCTGGAACAGTGCGCCGCACCAGGGCCAGCATATCCACCACGCGCTCCATTTCGCGCGAGCGGTCAAGCGTGCCGAGGTAGCCGATCACCGGCAAACCCTGCCAACCGGGCAGGCGGGTTGGCGTAATCGCTGCGCCTTGCAGGCTTTCGCAATCCACCCCCATCGGAACCGGCGTCATCTTTTCACGCGCCACGCCACGGCCAGCGATTAAATCGCGCATCGCCTCGCTTTGCACAAATACATGGTCGGCATTGGGCAAGACGAAGCGGTCGAGTAAAAACACTTCAATCAAGCCTTTCAGCAACACCAGGCGGTAACGCAAGCCGCCGCCTTTGGCGATTTCCGCACGGGCGCGCCCGATCCGTCCCTCGTTCATTAAAAACGACATCCAATAGGCAAAACGTATGCCTTTGATGCGCGCCAAAATCAGCGCCAGCGCGCCGATTCCCACCATATCGCGCACTTGCACCATGGCGTACTGGCCGCGTTTGGCGCCTAAGATACTGCGCAGGCAGTGCCAGACATAGGCCGCTTCGCGCCACAATCTGCCACGCCCCTGTCCCGGCACGGTGACGGAGGCAAAACCCTGCTGTGTCACCTCGCCCTGGCCCTGGCGTCCGACCAGATCCGCGCGCACGCCTTCGCGCGGCAGATATTTGCCAAACAGCACCGCCACATCCGCGCGGTAAGTCGGCATCGGTTCCGGCACAAAATACAATACCTTGATGTCTTGATTGCTTTGCTTCATTTTTTTCTCCTTGACGGAGCCGCTTCATCGAACGCCGAACACCAGGCGCAGGATACGCGCCAGCTTGGGCGAAAATTGATGGATGGATTGCAATTCCTGCATTTTCATCATGCCGCTTCTGCGCAGCAGGAAAGCAAACGCCAGCATGGCGGCCAGCGCCGCCGGGATGCCGGGCCAGGGTTGCCAGCTTGCCGGCCAGGGCATGAGCAGCACAGCTTTGGCCATGATCACCCCGCCCAGCAGCGGCGGCACGAGCGCGTGCAATTCACGCAAACCCAGTCCGGCTTGCAACAGCGGTTCTCTGCTTTTCCAGCGCAGCCAGGCAAACACCAGGAAATACGGCAAGGCGCTGATAGCCACCAGCCACAAACTGTTTTTGGCCCAGGCGGCGGCGGCCAGCAAGACATAGCACAGCAGCGCTGCCCAGTTCCAGATGCGGTTGTGCAAAGCCAGCCGGCCCATCGGGTTTAAGCCTATCCATAAGGCTTCGCCCAGGGAAATCGCAGCCAATTGCAGCACAATCAAGAGCGCCAGCCAGACTTGCGAGCCGTAGCGGCCATGGGTGGCCAGATCAATCAATTCTTTGCCGCAGCCGGCCAGAAGCATCACGGCGGCGCATAAAATCGCCGCATTCACGCGCAACAGCAAGGCCATCACCAGGCGGATGCGTTGCGGGTCGCGTTTTTCGGCATAGTCCGCCGCCAGGGTCGGCTCCAACATGCCGCGCATCAAAAACATCGGCGTCAGCTGGTAGGCGCGGTCGGCCAGGGTTTGGAAAAACCCGAATGCCGCCACCACCACCGGCGAGGCCACGCTGCCGACGATCAAACGTAAAAACACGCCGCGAAACGGCAGATTCACCAGATAGGCGAACTGGGTGCTGATGCTGTCGCGCCATAAGCGGCCCCAGGCAAAACCGAACTGCAAACGGCCACTGGCCGGATGCGCGCGCGCAATCTTGCGCAATTCCAGCACCAGGCTCAGCTTTAAGGCCAGCGCCAGCAGCACTTCTGTGCCGGCCATCATCCAGGCCACGGCGATAAAGCCGGTCTGGCCGGCAAAACCCAGCCACAACAAAAGCGCCATGCGCAAGCAGGTGGCGCCCATTTGCAAAAACGCCTGCCGGCTTTGCAGCCCGAGCGCATTGCAATACACCGGAAATGAATCCGAACCGCCTAAAGCCAAGGCATACAGCAGCGCAGCCCAGGGC
Source organism: Massilia sp. W12 (assembly GCF_037300705.1). Classification (NCBI taxonomy): domain Bacteria; kingdom Pseudomonadati; phylum Pseudomonadota; class Betaproteobacteria; order Burkholderiales; family Oxalobacteraceae; genus Massilia; species Massilia sp. W12. The sequence goes on from NZ_CP147776.1 coordinate 3,296,781, forward strand.
GCGCTTTGCAAGACTTGCCATAATTGCGCCGGCAACCAGCGCTGGCCCAGCCAGAGCAGACCGAGAAACAGCAAGATCGTGGCGATGCGCACGCCCGAGAGGCTGACAAAAAGCCAGCACAATTCGCGCCAGCGGCCCTGCTGGCGCAGCGGCGGCACAAAGCGATAAGCGATTCTGTCCACCCCGTACATGGTGCAAAACACCAGCACCGACAAGCAGCTGATGAAGATGGTGTAGGCGGCGTAATCTTCCACCGCCAGCGCGCGCACCAGCACAAACTGGGTGGCCAGGGCAATCACCGCCACCGCCAATTTAGCCAGGGCAAACCATTTCGCCTGGCGCGCTACCTGCGCTGCCTGATAGGGATGTTCGGCCATTCGCAAGCCCCCTGCGTCAATGCGCCTGCGCGCCGGCGCGCTTGCGCTGCGGATACAAAGGCGCGGCGCGGCGCGGGCGGGGGATGAAGGCGCGCCGGCGGCCGGGCGCCGGCTCTTTCACCGGCGCAGCTTCCACTTTGGCGTCGGGCGCTTCCGGGAAGCGCGCAATTTGCACGATGCAACCCAAAATCCACAGGAACAGCAGTTGCAAAGTGGGTTCGTCAGTCAGGCTGCGGTTATAAATCAGCTTGGACAGCATCAAGACCAGACTGGCGAAACAGGCGTCCATGATGGCGCGCTGGCGCTCGCTGCCCTGCCCTGAGCGCATAAAGCGCCACGCCACCCAGATCCCGCCCAGCATCATGCCGACATAGGAAGTAAAGCCGAGCACGCCCAAATCCCACAGCAGCACAGCGACGGTGGTGGCGTCAATCGCCAGCGGTTCAAAGCGGCGCGCCACTTCGCCCTTGCCCAGCACGCTGCCGCTTTTGCTGGCGCCGGGGCCGTAGCCGATCATGCGGCGCGGCAAGCTGGCCTGGCGGTCTTCCGCCCACAGCGCGATTGAGGCGCCACGGCTGACTTCGCCTGTGGTGTAGTCGATATTGCGGGTGTCAAAGAAATAGCTGGTGGTGCGTTCGAGTTTTTCTGATGTGCCGGCTTTCTGGGTTTTTTCGTTTTTCCAATACAGCGCGTCATAGGTCACATACACACCGCCCAGCACGACCGCCAGCACAATCCCGGAGGCGATCACGGTGCCGACGTTTTTCAAAACGCGCTGACGCAGCACCATCAAACACATCACCGGAATCCAGACAAAACCGGCCTTGACCTCGCCTAACAGGATGTTGGCGAAAATGCACAGCACGATGAAAATCACCCAGCGCCGGTCCAATTGCTTGCGATGCCAGGCGGCCAGGGCGTAGCCGAGCGCGCAAATCAGGAAAAACACCATCACCGCCGACAAGCCGCCGGCCACCTCGCTGCCGCCAAAGGTGCCGACCACCGAGTCAAAGCCCTGCGCGCGTTTGCCGGCGACGAAAAAATGCTGATACGCCACCACTGGCAACTGGCACACCACCACCACCAGCATCAAGCGCCAGATGCGCTGCAAAAACAGGCTGTCCCATTTAAACCAGATCAGCACGGCCAGCACGCCGAACATCGGGAAGGTGGTTTTCAGGGAGGAGATAATCTGCGAAGCGCCGGGGCGGTTGAGTGCAGTGCTGGCGAAAAAGCAGGCCACAAACATCAACAGCGCAAACAACACCGGCCCAGCCTGGGGCAGCGGCTTCAAGTCGCGCCGGTTGTAGGTCGTGAATTCGAGTAAAGCGCGAAAAAACAGCAAGCCCCCCATGCCAACCGCAAGCCAGGGCGCTTTGCTGAATTTGGCGAAATACATAATCGAGCCTTGCACCAGAAAGGTCAGCACGAACAGCACTTGCAACATGCCGCGCGTGCTCATCAGCACAAACACCATCACGGCAAACACCAGGCCGGCTAACAACACCACCAGAAAGGGGTTATCCAAGCCGGCCACAAAGCCCATGAAGGCCGGCACGATCATCAAAGGGATAAACAGGAGTTGCGGCGGCAAAAAAGGCCGCCGCCCCAGATGCGAACGCGAATAGCGCAAGCGATCCTGATAAGTGCGCTTGATCCAGCGCCAGATGGTGCGCGGCAACAGCACGCACCAGACGCTCCCGCGCCACAACCACCGGGCGCCATCGCGCCAGGTTTGTGCGACAAACAACAGGCGCACAAAGAGCCAAACAGCGCTGGCCCATTGGCCCATGCGGGAGAAAAATTTCATTGCTTACTCAGTTTGCCGCAACAGCTGCGGCTTATGCGCCAAATGTGCCAATCAAACGGCTGCGGCTCTTGGCGTCCAGATCGCGCAACATGCTGTTGACGAATTCATCTTGCAGTTTGTAAGACGCTTCCAGGTCGGTGTCGATATTCGATACGCGCACCAGCATGCCGTCCGGCACACGCCCGGTCAAGCCATAGGTCAGCGCCTGCAAACGGCGTTGCACCCCGGTCTGAATCACTTTATCGCCCACCGTGATCCAATACGTGATCGGTTCATTGCGCGGGCCTTGCACCGCCATCAGGCGCTTGATCGGCAATTGGCCGTACTCGGTCAGCATCTGGCCCAGCACATTGCGGGTGACTTCAAAGCCTTGCGCGGTGTAGCAGACTTCCGGCTTGTGCACTTGCAAATTATTGCTCTGGTCGCCGCCGTAGGCGATTGAGAGCATGATGCGCTCGCCCTTGGTGTTGACATAGGTGCGCGAGAGCGTCTGGTCATACAGCACGGCCAGCTTGCGCTCGGTTTCCGGATCCGGTTTGACCGGAATAATGGTCGGGTCAACCTGCCAATCGCCAAACTTCTTGGGAATGATTTGTTCCAGAGAGAATTTGTCGTTTGCATTGATCTTCTTGGTCGGTTTCAGCGCCACAGCGCCCCAGGCTGCCGTCAGCAGCACCACCGCGATCAGAATTTGCCGGATATACGTCATCATGCCCCCTGCTTTGCTGCCGGTTTATCTTTGAACAAGCCGATTTTGCCCACGATGGTGTCCATCAGGAACAGGAAACTCAAGGCCAGCACATATAAGAACATGCCGGTTGAGCCGTGGATAAAGCCCTGCCCCACTTCGTCACCAAAATAGTACGTGACCAGAATCAAAATCATCACCCGGATCACGTTTGCGACAAAGGCGATCGGCAAAATCGCCAATACGATCAAGGCGTTGCGCAGGCGGTTTTGGTATTCCATCATGTACAGATACAGCACGCCGACGGCCGACAGCGAGAACATCGAGTGCAGGCCGGAACAGGCGTCGGCCACCAATAATTGATATTGTCCGATCACGAGTTGCACGCCTTCGCGCCCGATCGGATAACCGGCCCAGTACAAGACGTTTTCAGCAATGATGGAAATGTATTTCTTCAGCGGTCCGGTCAGCGCATCCACCAGCGGGCCGGGCAAGGGCAGCAGGAAGATGATGAAGATAATCGGGAACCACAGATGGCGCAAACCGGCCCAGCCGCGCATGACCAAAACCACCCCGGCCAAGAGCGGGATAAAGGCGCCCAACTCAAAAATATTGATGACCTGCGAGCGGCCAATGGCGTAAATCAAGCCGCCAAAGATCAGGCAAAGCATGCCGGCGATCCAGGCCGGACGGTTGGGGCCGGCTTCGCACAAAAAGGCGTCGCGCAACTGCCACATGAGGTAAGAAATCACCGCCAGAATAATCGGGCCATGCGCCTGATCATCGGTTTGCCACAGGGTATTCCAAAAGTCATACACTGTGGGGCCGATCAAGGCTAAGCCGGCGGCCAGCGGCAGCCCCCATTCAATCAGGGCGGCCTTGAAATCACGACGCGCGCCAAAGGCGGCGGGGGATGCGGGGATAGCGCTCATTGTCAAAACTCCAGTAACACAGATCCAACCACTTCAGCATTGCTGCGTTGCACCTGTTCATTCATCACATTCACATCGGACAAACGGGTCTTATCTTTGCGCACCGCCAACAACACGCCCCCCACGCGCGAGGCGATGGTGAGCGCATCGGCGCTGCTGGCAAAGTCGGAAGTGTCATACAAGACCACATCGTAACGCTTGCACAATTCGTCGTTCAAGGCGCCAAAACTGGTGCGCGCCAGCAATTCCTGGGGATTGGGCGGCAGCGTGCCGGCCTGCAGCACGGATAAATCGACAAAGGCATTGGTGCGCTGAATCACATCAAGACCTGCGCGCCCGGCCAGAATGTCGGATAAGCCCTGACGCCCTTCCAGGCAAAACAGTTTGTGTTGGCAGGGTGTGCGCAAATTGGCGTCCACCAGCAAAGTGTGTTCGCCCAGCTGGGAAAACACAATCGCCAGATTCGCCGCCAGAAAACTGGCCCCTTCACCGGAATTGATGGCGGCCACCATCAGCGCTTTTTCCCCTTGCGCAAACCAGCGCAGCATGAGTTGCGAACGGACAGCGCGCAAAGCTTCCACATGCACCGAAAAAGGGTGAAAGGCGGCCACCAGATCCACCGGATAGGGGCTGTGGCCGGCTTGCAGATAGGGATAATCAAACTGGTGCGCCAGCACGCCTTGAATATCCGCCTCAGTCACCAGGCCCAGATGCTGCGCAGCCTCGCCAAAGCGCATGCCTTTTTCGCGCTGGATGCGCAAAATCTGTTCTGCATCTTCCGGCGTGATCTTGCCCATTTCGAGCAGAATGCGGCCAATACTGCTGTCACGGCTGACCGCAGCCATGCCGACTTGTTTCTCCTCGCTCATACCTTCTTCTTCCTTTCGCCTTTAGCGCTGCTCTTGCTCTTGCGCGAAAACAGCTTGCGCAGCCATTGCATACGGCGTTTATTCGGCGCACCCCAGGACAGCTGCCCCATCACCGGGACTTCCAGCGCATTCACCAGATCGGTGGCGGAGCGCACGCGGCGATCCATCATTTCCGCCAACAGGCCAAAGCCGATGCCCAGCATGCCGCCGATGAAAATCGAAAGCGCCACATTCAAGACAATGCGCGGGCTGGAATGATCCAGCGGCGGCACCGCCGGGGCCAGCACGGCGATATCGGATTGATTGGACTGGCCTTCCAGATTGGCCTGGGTGAAGCGTTGTGAAGCAGTGTCATAGGCGCGCTGCGCGCTTTCGACTTCACGCATCAACAAATTCATTTGGTCGCGCGTGCGGTTCAATTCCAGGATCTTGGTTTTTTGCGCGCTCAAGGCGGCGCGGATTTCCGCTTCGCGTTGCTGCATGATGCGCGCATTGTTGGAAACGCTGTTGCTGGTGGCGGCGATATGCTCGGCCAGCGCGCTGCGCAGCTTATCCACTTCCGCCTTGGCGGATTGATATTGCGGATGGTTTTTATCCAGGCGCTGCGCCACTTCCGAAAACTTGGCTTCTGCGGTGGCCAGCGAAATGCGCATATTCTGCACCAGCGGATTGCCGCCCACGTCCGGCGATTCAATCGGGTTGGCCCCCTTCGCCATTTGCTGGCGCGAGGTCGCTTCGGCCATGGCCGCCTGCGCCAGCACCAATTGCCCGCCCAGATCGTTCAAGCGCGTGGTTTCCACGTCCAGCCGGTTATCGACGGAATACAGATTGTTTTCCTGCTGATAGGTGGAGAGCTTTTTCTGCGCGCTTTCCAGATTGTCGCGCAATACCTTGAGCTGGCCGGTGAAGAAAGTGGCGGCCTTTTTCAGCGGATCAACCTTGAGTTGCACCGACATCTTTTGATATTGCTCGGCGAACATATTCGCCACCCGCGCCGCGCTGTCCGGGTCATTTGATTTATAGGTAATGGTCAAGACCGAGCTTTCCTTGGACGGCTCGACGATCAAGCCTTTGAGCAAAATCTCCGCCAACCATTCACGGATCTTGCCATTGCCCTTGGTGGCTTTCATGAACTCTTCTTTGTACACCGGCTCGTCAGCCCAGCGCAACTCATCCACCACCGCCAAAGAGACCGACATCGAGCTGATGATATCGACCTGAGTCGCCATATAACCCGGCATCAATTGCGCCGGCAGCGTCATGCCGGTGACCGGATCCACCCCTTTGTAATTCAATACCAGGCTGGTGGAGGCTTTATAGCTTTTCGGCAACATCATGCTGATCGCCAGCGTGGCGGAAACCGTCACGATGAGGGTGATCAGGCTGATTTTCAGGTGCGCCCTGAGGATCAGGAATAACTGGGAAAAATTCATTGCGTGCTTCTTTCAAAGTCCTCAGAACAGGCTTTCCTGGATGTACACCACATCCTCGGCGCGCAACAGGTCGTCATGTTTGGCTTGCAAGACCTGGATTTTGCCATCCGGGCCTTGGCGCTTGATGCGCACGCCGCGCTCTGTGCCGCGTGCGGTCAGGCCGCCGGCCATCGCCAGCCCCTGCAACACCGTCATATTCCGCTCCAGCCGGTATTGGCTGGGGCGCTGCACTTCGCCATAGATATAAAAACGCGGCGCACGTTCGACATACACCACGTCGCCGCCCTGCATCAAACCATTTTCTTTGAGTTCCGTGCTGCGGAACATGGCGACGATATCGATTTCTTCACGCTGCGGTTTGCCGTCGCGATAACGGATCACTGTCACCGTGTCTGCCGCATCCTGCGCCAAACCGCCGGCCAGGGCCAGCACATCGCTCAACATACGCCGTCCTTCAAGCGGAAAACGGCCCGGACGGTTGACCATGCCCAACACCGACACCTGCTGGCTTTGCATCTGCGTCACCGTGACATTGATTTGCGGATTTTTCAAAAAACCGCCGGCTTCCAGCATCGCCGCGATTTTCTTTTCGGCGGCGGAGGGCGAGAGCCGGCCCACAATCACTTCGCCGACCAGGGGATAGGTGATTTTGCCCGATTCGCTGACCCGGGTTTCAAGCGTCATATCTGGATTGCCATACACCACGATGCGCACCGCATCGCCCGGCCCCAGCAGATATTCGGCAGCCGCAGCCACACCCGGCCAACTCGCCAGGCACAGCGAAAACAACAAGAGCTGCGCAAGCAGTCTGCGCAATTGGAGCATGTTCTTCATACCATCCCATCCGCGTGCCGGAGCCCTGCCCGCTCCGGCGGTTTGTCTCATATCGTGCGATTGCCGGCCAGGCAGGACCGGCCTCAAATTATTGTGCGGAAGCGGAAGCAGCAGCAGCCGATGCGGCCGGCGCAGCTTCAGCCGGAGCCGCTGCCGGAGCCGAAGCGGCGGCGGGAGCGGATGCAGCGGCGGAAGCGGATGCAGCGGCGGAAGCGGAAGCCGGGCCTTTCGGCGCACCCGGCAGGTAGTCGATCTTGGCGTTTTCACGCAAACGCTTGATCTCAGCTTCGGTGGTTTCCTTCTGCTTCTTGCTCATCAGGAATTGTTCGATTTGCGGCGAAGCCTGTTCCAGCGTGACCGGGGCGTCTTTGATATTGATGATTTGCAGCAGGGTCGAGACCGGGCCTTCATTCACCAGGAACAGTTCGGTGCGTTTTTCCAGCATCTTGCTGCTCATCTGCGGCGGCAGATCAGAGGTCGAGCGGGCCAGATCATTGCGCGCGAATTTCAGGCCTTTCTTTTCCAGATAGGCGGCGACTTCATCGAGCGTTTTGACGGTATCGAGCATTTTCTTCATTTCTTCGTCGATATCCTTGCCGGCCAATTGCAACTGCTTCATTTCAAACACTTTGCGCTCGCCGAAAAACACCGGGTTTTTCTTGAAGTAATCTTCGATTTCAGATTTGGTGGGTTTGCCCAGGGCCGCAATTTTCTTTTGCAGATAGGCTTGCGCAAGCATGGTGGACTTGGTGTTTTCGATGGCTTGCATCACGGTCGGGCTGCGGTCCATCTTTTCTTTGACCGCCGCTTCCACCAGCAATTGGCGGTTGATCAGCTCTTCCATCATTTGCTTGGAGGCCGCATCATGCTGCGCCTGCGGCACATTGGCGCGGGTCAGCGCATCGTTCAATTGAGAAATCGTGATTTCCTCGCCATTCACAGAGACGATGGACTGACCCGGTTTCTTCTCTTTGTCACCGCAGGCGGATAAGGCGGCCACCAGCATCAACGATGCGGCAATGGTTTTGACGACCGGGGATGCCTTGCGGGAGGAATTGGCGAAGATCATTGAGGTTTGCTCCTAAAAATATGTTTTTGATTTGATGCAAGCAATACAGGCGTATCAGACAAGGCCTGAGCACATACGCGCAGCGCGACTGAAAACTGATAAAAACGCTAAACCGGACGGCTCGGACTGGCTGGGTGATGTCTGAAGGCCTTGTTGCAAAGTTGCAATAAAAAAGCCTGCGGCATTATACACCAGCCAGAAATACTGTTAATGAATAGCGACTGCGCACAAGATCAGTACGCATTTTCGCGCTTGGCCACCACCAGCACGGTGCGAATAATAATCCACAAATCCAGGGTAAGCGACCAATTCCGCACATAATCGAGGTCATACTCAATGCGCGCCTGCATCTTGTCCAGGGTTTCCGTTTCGCCGCGCAAACCATTCACCTGAGCCCAGCCTGTGATGCCGGGTTTGACCTTGTGGCGCAGCATATAGCCCTTGATCAGCTTGCGGTACATTTCATTGTGCGCAACCGCATGCGGACGCGGCCCGACAATGCTCATGCGGCCTTGCAGCACATTGATGAATTGCGGCAATTCGTCCAGCGAGGTCTTGCGTAAAAACGCGCCGACGCGGGTGACGCGCTGATCATTTTTTTGCGCCTGCCTGACCACAGCGCCATCGTCGGCCACCGTCATCGAGCGGAATTTATAGACGATGATCTCCTCGCCATACAGGCCATAGCGGCGCTGCTTGAAAATCGCCGGCCCCGGCGAAGTGATCTTGACCGCCGCCGCCACCACCAGCATGATGGGCAACAGCATCAACAAAATCAGGCTGCCCAAGACCAAATCGCTGGCGCGCTTGATCACGCTGTTGACGCCGGTAAACGGGGTTTCGCACACCGCCACCACCGGCATGCCGCCCAGATTGTCGATGCGCGCCTGCATCAAATCAAACACATAGATATCCGGCAGGAAATACACCGAAGCAGTGGTGTCTTGCAATTCATCGAGCAATTTGCGGATGCGCGGCTGGGCCGAAATCGGCTGGCTGATGAAGACCATCTTGATATTGTGCTTGTGCACATAGTCCGCCACATCGCTCATCTTGCCCAAAGGCGTGATGTTCGCCCCCGGCGGCTGGCGCGACACATCGCGATCATCAAAAAAGCCATGCAGATGCATGAACATATAGGGGTTGTCGGCGATGCGCTTGGAGAGTTTCAAGCCGACATCATTGACGCCGATGATGATCACCGAGCGCGATTCGCCTTCCTTGCCCGGATCAATCACCATGCGCCGCACCGCCATATGGCTCATGATCAAAGCAAACGGCGTGGCGCCGAACCAGATCAGCATCACATCTTCATCGTATTTATGTTCAAAACCGGTGACATGGCCGATCAGATACAAAATTCCCACCGTCAACAGCCAACCGACGATGATGTCGCGGATATAGGCAAACATCTTGCCGCCACGCCAGGAACGATATGGATCAATCTGCTCATAAATCATGCCGGAGATGAAAAAGACGATAATCGCCAGCAATAAATAGTATGCGCTGAAATGCACGTCGCAAGCCCAGCTCACCAGGTACAACACGCCCCAGATGATGGAAGGGTCGAGCAAACGCTTGGAAAAAGATACCAGCGGAATGTCGGTCACTGTCATATTTATCGCGCCAAAGTGTCAGCGGGCGGCGCCCGCATTATCAGTATTCGTAATGTGCATTCAAGCCAATGCGGTTGTTATGGTAGGAACGGTATTCCAGATTGGAATCCAACTGATCCCGTCCTACATTTGCTGAAACTTGTAATTTTGGCAGTGGAACCCAGGTCAAACCCAGTGTTGCATTATAGACTTTCTCGACCAGATTGACGTTCATGCCAGGCATCGGCACAGCCGTGCGCCGCTCCAGATTCAAACGGCCATCCAATCTGAGTTTGCTGGAAATATTCCACACCGGAATGATGCGCAGCCCATTGCTGAGTGAGAGACTGGTGCTTTCCTTATCCACGCCATCAAGCGCACGCCAGAGTTGCGCGCCAAACTCCAGCTTGGCGCTGGCGCGCCAATTGCCATTCAGATGCCAATTCAGCCCGGAGTAATCGCGCTCCGGCTGAAATTGATATTTGCGCCGCACATAGCCGGTCAGCAATTGCAACTCGGTTTTGGCGGAATAAGCCCAATGCAGCTTGAGCTTGATTTCATCCGTGCTGCGGTCAAACTTATCGGCGGAGCGTTCGCTGTCCTTGAACAGCGGAAAACCTTCGCCGGTGCGGCGCACCATCAAACTCAAACTGCTGCCGCTGGCCGGCAGCCAGTCCAGCCAGGCCTCGCGCGTGATCTGCTTGCGGTCAAACATCTTCACGGTATCAAGCTCATTGCTCAAATCCAGCCGGCCAAGCGTGCCGCGCAGGCGGAAACTCGGATGAAAACGCCAGCCGCCATCGACAAAACGGTTATTTTGCTGGCGCAAATTACGCAAACTCACCAGCACCCTGCCCTCATACACATCAAACGGACTCATGGTTTTGGAGTTGCTCACGCCCAGATTGCCGGCAATATGGTTGCCAAGCTGCCAGGCCAGCGTGGTTTGTCCCTCGCGGCTGTCGTAATTCAAATCCGTGTGATTTTGAAACTTGCTGTGCCCGAGCACGAAACGGCCCTGCAACAGCTGGCGGCCAAATTTCTTTTCCAGCGCCAGACCAAGGCGGGTATTGAGTTCCCAGTCCTGGCGCGCCTGCTTATCGCGCGCCTGGCGCTCCTGCTCACTGACATTCGGATTTTCCACATCTGGCCGGCTGCGCAGATTGCTGGCGTAGTTATAACTGAGGTCGGCAAAAGGCGTGATCAGCTTGCCGCTTTCGGCATGCGCACTGGCCGCCGCCGTCAACAGCAGCAAGCCGCACAAGCGGCGGCAAAGCCGTGACGGAACTGCAGGGGCCATATTATTTTCGGGTTGGAACACGCTTGCCTCACATGAATGCTTCACAGAAATTGCCATTTTACCAATATTGCCAATTTCCTGTCTGCAAAACCCAGACGCCGAGCACGCCATTCGTGACGGCATGGGCAAATACCGCCGTCCACAAATTGCGGCTCTTCATATAAAGGAAACCATACGCCAGACCGGCAATCACGCCGGCGAACCATTCGGTATGCGACACCGCAAACACCAGCGAGACCGCGAGCAGCCATTGATAGGGGATCGCGTTTGGATCAACTTGCTGAAAATCCGGCTTGACCAGCCAGCGTTGCAAAAAGGAGCGGTAAAACAATTCTTCCATCAGCGGCACCACCAGCGTCGCGCCAAAGATGCGCGTGCCGACTAAAAACCAATTCATTTTGTCCGGCGTGGTGTGCGGATCATAGCCGCGCCCCTCGCCCATCAACATCCAGGGCAGATTGGCGTTGATCCACAGCACAAACACCAGCACGCCGACGCCCAGCGAAAGCGCAAGCGCGCGTGCGCCCATGGCGCGCCGCAATTCATCATATTCATGACGGAAGTACCACAAAGCAGCCATGACCAGGCTGATCTTGACCGGATACAGCCACAGCAGATCGGGCTTGGAGACATGCAAGACCTTGCCCAACAAGTCTTCTATCGCCAAAAACAGAATATAAATTGCAAACGGTAAACAACGCGCCAGCATTGGTTTTGTCAGCATAGTGTTCTCTAGGTTTGGAATGAATGGCCCGCCTGGCGCCTGCAAACCGGGACGCCAATCACGCCTAAGTTTGACAGACTACAGGGAAAAAAATGGAAGGCCCGTCAGTACGGCAAGTTTGTCAGACAATATTGCAGCAAATATGAATGCCACCTGTCTGTTTTGTACAACAAAGGCGGTAATCTTATCAAATTTCTTACATGATTGCAGCCTTTTATCAGAAAAAAATGTATGAATTCGTTTCTATAGGCTTGAAATTAATATTTCCAATTAGCAATATTGCATTCAGGACATTGCGCCTTCTTTATTTGGCAACAAAGCCGTGGCCTCAATCTCAACTTTCGCCCGGCTTTCCAGCAAACCGGCCACCTGCAGCACCGACATCGCCGGGTAATGCGACCCCAGCACACGCCGATACGCCGCGCCAAGCGCAGCCCCGGCTTGCAGATATTCCTCACGCGACAGCACATACCAGGTCAGGCGCATGATGTGCTGCGGCGCGCCGCCGGCCTCTTGCAATACCGCCAGCACATTTTGCAGCGCCTGCTCAGCCTGCGCCGCAAAATCATCCGACACCATACACTGCTGGCCATCCCAGCCTATACAACCGCTGATGCACACCAGCCGCGCGCCGCCGGGCAAGGGCGCCGCCACGCCATGCGCATAACCGCGTCCGCGCAGCCAACCGGGGGGCGATAAAAATTCCATCTCACACTCCTTGCTGTAACACACTGCGCGCCACAATGTGCTGCTGCACTTCGCTGGCGCCTTCATAAATACGCAAAGCGCGCACTTCGCGATACAAGCGCGCCAGCGGATGGCCGTCGCACATCGCCGCCGCGCCGAATACTTGCTGGGCACGGTCAATAATCTGCTGGGCATGCTCGGTAGCCTGCCACTTGGCCTGCGCCACCGCCTGCGCCAGCGCGGCGTCTTGCGGCTGGCAATCATACAGCCAGGCGGCGCGCGCGCAGAGCAGGCCGGCCCCATCCAGGCTGGCCGCCTGCTGCGCCAGCGTGGCAGCGCAAACCGCCTGATCCGCCAGCACGCCGCCATACATGGAGCGCTGTTTGGCGTGGCCGATGGCGCGCTGCAACGCGGCGCGCGCCATGCCCAAGGCCGCCGCCGCCACACTGCTGCGCAAAGCCTGCAAAACTTGCAGCGCCAGCGCATAACCACGCTGCGGCGCACCCAACAGCGCCGCCGCCGGCAAGCCCACCCCATCCCAGGCGATGCGCGCCAAAGGATGCGGCGCTAACATCGTGAATTCCTCACACACCCGCCACGGCGACAGATGGCGCTCCACCACAAAGGCGGAAATGCCGTGCTGCGGCTTGGGCGTCTCGGCGCTGCGCGCAAATAGAATGCACACATCAGCATGCTGACCATGTGAAATCCAGCACTTTTCACCCTGCACGACAAAACCATCCGGCTGCGGCCTGGCCTGGCAAGTCAAGGCGGCGGCGTCAGAACCGGCCGCGCTTTCAGACAAGGCAAAAGCGCACAACACCTCCCCGCTGACAATCTGCGGCAGATACTGCGCCTGCTGCGCCGCACTGCCGCCGTGCAGCACGCTGGCCGCGCCCAAAGCCTGCATGGCGAACACAAAATCGGCCAGCGGCGCATAGCGCGCCAACACTTCGCGCTGCAAAACCAGGCTGCGCACAGAAAAAACCGCGCTATCAGCCAGACTGTCAAGCCAACCGCCCTGCCCCAGCAAGCGCGCAATCAGGCGGCAATCCTGCTCCATCGCTTGCGCGGTATGGCTGGCCGGATCATCCAAAGCAATCCCGCGCCCGGCTAATGCGGGCAAGAGCGCGCCGCACACCCAGTCTTCAAACGCCTGCGCCATGGCGCGCTGGGCGTCGGTAAAAAACGGCGTCGCGCGCCAAGCCTGAATATCCATCTTAATTTCCCTCAAATTGCAGCGGGCCGCGCGTGCTGAAAGCCTGATGCGCGCGCTTGAAATCGCCCGTCGCCATACACAGCGCCTGCGCCTGCGCTTCCGCCTCCAGCGCCTGCGGCAGCGACAGATTCCATTCCTGCTGCAACATTTTCTTGGTCATCGCATGGGCAAAGCGCGGCCCGGCGGCAAGCTCAGTCGCCAGCGCCAAGCCGGCCTGCGGCAAATCCGCCGCCGCATGCAGCGCCAGCAAATAGCCCCAGTCCAGCCCCTGTTGCGCCGTCATACTGCGCCCGCTGTATAACAACCAGGCCGCGCGCGCGGCCCCGATCTGGCGCGGCAACATCGCGCAAGCGCCCATATCCGCGCCGCACAAACCAACCCGGTTAAACAAAAAAGAAATCTGCGCCGCCGGCGTGGCCAGACGTAAATCCGCCGCCGTCGCCAGCATCGCGCCGGCCCCGGCGCACACCCCGTCCAGCAAGGCGATGATGGGTTGCGGACAATCCAGCATGGCCTGCACCACGGCGCAAGTCATGCGCGTGAATTCGAGCAATTCCGGCATGCTCATCTGCGTCAGCGGGCCGATGATTTCATGCACATCGCCGCCGGAACAGAAATCGGCCCCATCGCCGCTTAACAAAACCGCATGCACATCCGGCGCGCGCGCAATGCGCTGCAAAATTTCCAGCAAATGCGCATACGCGGCAAAGGTCAAAGCATGTTTGCGGGCGGGACGCACCAGGCGCACCCTCAAGACGCCGGCATCCAGCGCCAGCGCAATCTCAGAGCAAGGCGCGAGTTGCGCCAGCCAGGGGGCGAAAGCTTGTTTCATGCGGATTCTCCAGAAAAAAGCGGCAAACTGATGCCGCGCGCCGCCGCCTGGCTGCGCGTCCAGGCCGGGTCTTGCAAATGGGGCCGGCCAATCGCACACAAATCGGCCCAGCCAGCCGCCAGCAAAGTGTCGGCCATCGCCATGTTTTGAATATTCCCGGCGCACAACACCGGCATGCCGAGTTTGCGCCGGATCTGCGCCGCCGGCAATGCTTGATACATACGGCCATACGCCACCTGTTGATGGGGACTGACCTGCGCGCTCGACACGCTCAGCAAATCGGCCCCGCCGGCTTGCAGCAAGGCGGCGATTTGCAGCGCCTCATCCAGCGTATTGCCGCCCGCCACCCAATCCAGCGCCGAGATGCGCACCGACAAAGGGCCGCGCCACACCGCGCGCACCGCCGCCAGCACTTGCAGCGGAAAACGGCAGCGCGCCGCCACATCGCCGCCATAGCCATCGCGACGCTGATTATAGAGCGGGGACAGAAAGCCGGACAGCAAATAGCCATGCGCGGCATGGATTTCCAACAGATCAAAACCGATCTGCGCAGCCAGCCGCGCGGCCGCGACAAAATCATCCAGAATCGCTTGCATGCCGGCCTCATCCAAGGCCTGCGGAGATGCTGAACGCCCGTCCTGCCAGGGCAGCGCACTGGCGGCAAACAAGGGCCAGGCTTGTGACGGCGGCAAGGGCGCCTCATAACCCAATCCGGCAGACGGCGGCAGACAAGCGCCCTTGGCTCCGGCATGCCCGATTTGCGCCGCCAGCGCACAGCCGGCGGCGCGCGCCGTTTGCAGCACCGCGCGCCAGGCCGCCAGATCCGCAGCCTGCAAACTTAAACAAGCCGGCGTAATGCGCGCAGCCAGGCTCACCCCCAGCATTTCGGTGTACACCAGCGCCGCCCCGCCCTGCAGCAAGGCGCGCAAATGCGCCTGATGCCACGTCCCCAAACGCCCGTCCCTGGCCTGATATTGCGCCATCGGCGCGACCACGATACGGTTTGCCAGACGCAAACCGGCCAGCGCCAAAGGCTGCAAACAGGGCGCAGCCACCTGCCCCTGATTGCGGGCAAACCAGGCCGCATCCGCCGCCTGCAAATCGCTGTGCAGCACACGCATGCTGCGCGTCAGCAAGCTGTAGCAAAAAGCGCCAAAGTCTGCTTCAAACGGCGGATCAGCAAACCAATGCAAAGAATTATGGGCGGCATGCGCGCTGCGCATGAGTTGGCGCGGCCCCGCTTGCGCATAGGCGGCGCCGGCGGCGGCAAGAGAAGGCTGCTGCGCCAGCGTATGCGCCAGCAAGAGCGCATCCTGCCACGCCAGACGTGTCCCGGCGCCAATCGAAAAATGCAGCTGATGGGCCGCATCGCCCAGTAAGAAAAGCGGGGTTTGGCCGGACTGCGCCTGCCAGCACGCGGCGACAAAGGGGTGAAATTGCTGCCACTGTGCGCCGGGCTGCGCCAACAGCGCCGCGCCCTGCAGCCAGTCGGCCAGGGTGTGCTGACAAAACGCCAGCCATTGCGCGCTGCTGGCGCCCGCCATATGCGCCTGCCACAGCGCCTCATCCGCTTCCAGCACCACACTGGCATGCCGCGCGGCGTGTGGATAGCAATGCGCATGCAGCCAGCCGTGCGGCGTTTGCACAAACACAAAATGAAAGCCTGACAGCGCGCGCGCCAAGCCCAGCCAGACATAGCGCTTGGGGCGCGCCGGCATAGCCTGCTGCAGCGGCCCCGGCGCCGCCGCAATCTGCAGCGCTTGCCGCCATGGACTGGCCACACCATCGCCAGCCAGCAGCAGATCCGCAGCAGGCGCCAGCTGCGCCGCATTATGCGGCAACAGCGGCGCATCAAAATGCAGCGCAACCCCGGCCTGCTGCGCCGCCTGCGCCAAGACCTGCAACAACTGCCTGCGCCCAATCGCATACAGCGGCGCGGCCTGACACACATCCTGCTGCGCCGGCTGGCCCAGACCCTGGCGCCAAATATGCAAAGCCTGAATCAGCTGCAAATGCGGCCGCAAAGCCGCCGCCGCCTGCGGCAGATGCGCCGCGCATTCCTCCAACCAGGCCGGCGGCAAAACCACGCCCCAGCCGGCCTGCTCCCACTGCGCCTTGGGATTGCGCTCATAAATACTGAGGCGATGCCCCTGCGCCCGCAGCAAGAGCGCGGCAAACAAAGCGGCCGGGCCAGCCCCGGCGCACGCGATCTGCAAAGGCCGGCTCACAGCGCCTCCAGCACGCTCTGCGCAGCGGCGGGCAATAGGCGGCGTTGCAATTTGCCGTTTTGATTGCGCGGCAGGGCCGCCACCGTCAGCCAGCGGCGCGGCATTTTATACGCCGCCAACACTTGCAGCCGGCGGCGTACATCCTGCTCCAGCGCCGCGCTCCAGACGGCGCCCTCTTGCAACACCAGCAAGGCCGCCAAAATCTGCCCGCGCTGCGCCTCCGGCAACAGGCAGACTGCCGCTTGCGCGACTTCGGGCTGGCCTTGCAACAGCAATTCGACTTCCAGCGGAGCCAGATTATGCCCATCCAACACCAGCAGATCATCGCAACGGCCATGGAAAAAAATCCAGCCCTGCGCATCCATATGCGCCGCATCCCCGCTCAGATTCCAAGCCTGCTGCACATACTCGCCCTGGCGGCCGGAATCGCCTTCGCGCCAATAGCGGCAACCGCTCGGCCCCTGCACCGCCAGCCGCCCCGGCACGCCCGGCGCACAGGCTTGGCCGGCCTGATCCAATACCGCCACCCGGTAAGGCGGCAAGGCGCGCCCCAGGGCGCCGGGCGGGGCCGCCTGCCCGCTGGCGGGGCCGGCGATAAACACATGCAACATTTCGGTGGCCCCCAGCGCATCCAGCAGCGGAACATGGCTGGCGTCTTGAAACGCCTGCCGGGTGGCCTGCGGCAAGGCTTCGCCAGCGCTGATGGCCAGGCGCAAGCGCGCCGGCGGCAAATCCAGGCGCGCCAGCTGGCGATAAAACAGGGGGGAAGAAAAACACAGCGTCGCGCCGCAATCGCGCGCGCGCTGCCAAAACGCCGCCGGCGGCAGATGCGGCCCCAACAGCGCCGCCGCGCCATGCGCTAAAGGAAACAAGAGCAATCCGCCCAAGCCATAGGTGAAGGCCAGCGAAGGGGTGCCGCTGCAGACATCGTCGGCATGCAGCTGCAGATGGCGCGGAAAATAGTCGCATATCGCAAACAAGGCGCGCTGGTCATGCGCACACAATTTAGGCTGACCGCTGCTGCCTGAGGTTTGCGCCAGCAGGCAGATATCGTCCGGTGCGCCGGCATGCAGCGGCGCGGCGGGCAAATCGCGCCCGGCTTGCGCCAACTGCCAGAGGTCGCCGGTTTGCGCGCTGAGGGCATCGGGCGGCAAGTTCAGGGTCGGCGGCGGTTCACCCTCGCAGGCGGCCAGCCATTCCGGCAGCAAATCCGGGTCGCACAGCATCAAGCTGATTTCCCCCGGGCCAAAGCGTGCGCGCAATTTCGCCAATTCATGCCGGCGCAACATCGGCCCGCACAACAGCACTTGCGCGCCCTGCCGCCACAAGGCCAGCACAGCGGCTCCCAGCATGGGCGAATTCGGCGCATACAACAGCACCCGGCTGCCGGCCCCTATGCCCTGCCCCACCAGCGCCGTGGCCAGCAATTCGCAGCGCGCCGCCAGCGCCGCATAGCTCAAGCGCTCATGCACACCGATCAGCGCCGTGCGCGCGCCAAAGCGCGCCAGCGCGTCGGCCCCTAACAGCCATTCATATAGATTGAATTGCGGCGGCAGCGCCGGCTGCGCCAAAAACAGCGGCCAATCCTGCGGCGGCGGTAAATCAGCCAGCGCGCGGCCAAGTGCTGATGCGGGAGAAGAGTGCAAAGCGGACATCGGGCAAGCCCACGGAAAAGCGCGCATTGTAGGGGGAATCGGACGCGGCGGCAACCAGGGCCGGGCGCAGCCTGCTTTGCGACTGAAATCGCGCTCACAACAAATAGACAAGCTGGTGGCATTACTATGAAACTGGCGCCAGCCGCGCTTGATTTGCAGGAGGGGGATTTCCCTATGTCTGCCGGCGCCGCCCAAGCGGCGGGCGGCGTCCGTATTGTCCCCCTCAAATATTAATCGAGGCTGGAATCCTGCTCGGCAGCAGATAGGGATAAGGATGGCGTTGCGTGTTGCGCAAATTGATTTCCGCTTCCACTTCCTGCAAGCGCTGCTGGAAAGCTTCCAGCAAGGGTTGCACTTCGGGGTCGTGCAGCCAATTCGGATAGGGGAAGTGATTGCTCTTGTATTCGCCCAGCTTGCGGTAATACACCGAACCCAGCAAATACAGAATATTCAATTGCTCAAAGGCGATTTTCAGATCCGGCAGGACTTGCAGCCAGTCTTGCATATTCAGCCCGGCTTGCTGCGCCGGCAGGTCGGCCCAGGCGGCGCCGGTGAACAGCGGACTGTAAATTTCCAGATCAAATTGCGGGAAATTCACCGCCGCATGCTGTGCGCTGGCGGTAAAAATGGCCATGGTCAAGACTTCGGCCAATTCCTCGCGGTTGCGCGGGGCGCTAAAGCCCTTGAGCAAACCATCTTCCTGCAAGCTCTTGCTCCAGGCGCTCAATTCACAATCGTCGCGCAGCGCTGCTTCATCGGCGTAATACAGCCAGACATAATTGCGGCACCATTCCTCAATCGCGCCCCATACCAGCAAAGCGTCGTCGCGATAAGGAAAATACGGCAGGCGCGCGACATCATCCAGGCCGCGCCGGCGTAAGTCGGCGGGCAACATGTTTTGCGTAAAATCAAAAGCCAGACGGTCGCCGCCAGCGCTTTTTTGCAATTCCTCAATCTTGGCGCCGAAGATGTGGTCAATCGCCCCGCCCGGCGCGATCAGGCTGGAGGCGGCCAGGCTGTTGATGAATAAGCTGCCTTCGCAATGCGGCAGCAGCAGTAAATTGATGGGATGTTCCGGGGCCAGCTCGCGATGGGTGGCGACGGTGAAGGCTTCCATCACCAGATGGGTGCGCGCCAGATGGGCGAACAGTTCATGGTAGTTGGTGGCGGCAACCTGGACGATGGATTTGGCGAATTGCCAGCCCCAGTACAAAGGGTCTTGCGGCACGCGGCTGGCGATAAAGGTGGGGAATTTGCGCCCATCCTGGCCGCATTGAATCGCCACCGGCAGCAATTCTTTTTCATTTTTCGGCAGCACAAACAGCACCATGGGCGCAAATACTGTCTTTTTCTTGCCATCGACTTCGACCGGGGCATGGGTCAGGCTTTCCAATTCGGCATAGTCTTCCCAGAACAAGCGCCCTTCGCGCAGCGCGTCTTGCAGATTGTCGCCGCCGCTGCCCTGGGCGAATTCGGCTTCGCTTAAGCGGAATTTTTCCGGCCAGGCATCCAAAGCGGATAGCAACATGGGGTTGGGGCCGGCGACGCGCATGCGCGAAAAAATCCGGTCGTCCAGCGTATCCTGCGCGATTTCCGGCACGGCGATGGTGCGAAACAGATCTTGATACGCTTGCAGGCTGTGCGGCTGGCCGTCTTGCTGCTCGGCAAAACGCTGCTGGATTTCCTGCAGGCGCTGCCATTGGCCTTGCAGCGCGCCTTGGCTGGGCGCAATCAGGGTGCGCAGGGCCTGGGCGGCCCCGGCCAGCAAGCCGGCGCCATCTTTTTCATGGCGTTTGTGATGTTCCTGCATGGCGCTGCGCAATTTGGACAATTCCTCTTCAACTGCCTCTTTTTCATCATGCGCCAGCAAATGCGCCAGATTGGCCAGGGCGTTTTCCAGAATGGCGAAAGCGCTGCCGCCGACTTTCACCAGCCATTCCAGGGTGGGATCATCATGCAGCGGGACTTTGGCCGCCATCGGCACCCCGACCACATTCGGAATCTCGCGGCTCCACAAATAGGTGTCGCGCTGTTTGGCCAAGGCTTCCTGGCGTTCTTGCTGTTGGGCTGGATTGCTGTCTTGCGGTAAAAGCGGTTTGCTGCGGGGCAAGTCAAACATAGGGCCTCCTGATGGCGGGTGGATGGATGTTGCAACGCATCAGATTCTAAACCCCTGCGCAAGCCTTGTCTGTTACGCGTGATTACAGCGCTGGCCGCTTAATCGGCCTGCCAGCGCAGCAGCCAGCGCGCGCCGCCCTGCCCCATGTGCGCAGCCTCCATGCCGATCCCGCCGACATACAGCAAGCCGGCTTCGCTCTGCAGCAACGGCAGCCAGGGGCGCTCCCAAGGCGGCACGGCGGCGCTTTGCCAATGTTGCCGCAGGCTGCGCCTGGGCCGGCCCCACAGCTTGAGTTGATAGCCGGTTTGCGCCATGCGCGTCTGCAAGGACAGGGTTTGGCTGCGCAACCATTCTTGCGCAAAGCCGGCTTCATGCGTTGGCGCAAAATGCAAGCTGCCATGCCAGGCCGGGAAATCCAGCCGCAGCTCGCCTTGCCAGCGGAAGTCGAGGCGCGGCGGCGCGGCGGCGCGCAGATCCAGCCGCGCAGTCAGATAGAGATGCTCGCGGTAGCGCCGCAGTTGTGCGCTTTCCAAGGTGATGCAGACCGCAGCGTCGGGGTCTTGGCTTGCGCTTTGGCGCCAGATTTCACGGCTTTGCGCGCTCGATGGCATGCGCTGACCGTGCGCGCCCAGCCAATAGCGCAACAAGTTTTCACGCCGCGCCGGCGACATCGCAAACAAATCGGCCAGCGCCAGGCGCCGGGTGTGGGCCGGCGCGCTTGCGCTAAGCTGCGCCCAATCGCGGGCGGTGTATTCCTGCAGCAATTCCAAGCTTTGCTGCAAATTCGCCGCACTGCGCGCAAAACAGGCGGAGGCGGCGGGAAACTCTTGCGCTAACTGCGGCAAAAAATGCAGCCGCAGCGCATTGCGCGCATACGCCGGGTCTTGATTGGATTCGTCTTCGATATGGCGCAAGCCCTGCGCCTTGGCCCAGGCTTGCAATTGGCTGCGCGAAAACGGCAGCAAGGGGCGCAAGCGGCTCAGGCCATCGGCGCTGTCGCGTTGTTGCGCAGCCATGCCGGCCAGCCCGGCCAGGCCGGCGCCGCGCAGGGCCTGTAAAACAAAGGTTTCGGCCTGGTCGTCCTGATGATGCGCCAACAGCAAATGCGCCACCTCATGTTCCTGGCACAGCTGGGCCAGCGCGGCATAACGCGCCTGACGCGCCGCCTGTTCCACGCCCTGCGCTTGTAACGCTGGTGCACTCAGGCAAACCCGGCGCGTGGCGAAGCCGATTCCCAGCGCCTGCGCACTTTGTTCGCAATGCGCCAGCCAGGCGTCGGCATGCGGGCTGAGCCCGTGGTGGATATGAAAGGCAAACAGGCGGATCTCAGCTTGGCTTTCAGCCCAGCGCGAAAGCAATGCCAGCAGCACGCACGAGTCCAGCCCGCCGCTATAGCCCAGCGCCAGCCGGGCCGGACAGCCGGCGGCGCGCCATTGCGCGTTCCAGTGCTGCTCAAAAGCATGGCTCAAGGTACTCATGGCGCATCAACCGGATGAACCGGATAACAGCGTAGCAAAGGGGGAACAGGCGCAGGCCGGGTTGCGCACGGCGATAACCCGGCGTCCGACACCATTCGCACCACAAACAAACCCGCCCCCGCGCACAAACAAAAACGCGCGGCATGCCGCGCGTTTTGCGAGAAAATGCCGCGCTTATTCCGGCGCATTGGTTTCCTTGAATTTGCCATACGCCATCAGCTTTTCATGCCGGGCAGCAAGCAAATCCTTGGTTTTCATGCCCTGGAATTGGCGCAGGGTGTCGGCCAATGCGCGTTTGAGCAGGGAAACCATTTGCTTGGGGTCGCGGTGTGCGCCGCCCAGCGGCTCGCTGACGATTTTGTCAATCAGGCCCATGGCTTTGAGGCGGTGCGCGGTTAAGCCCAGAGCTTCCGCCGCATCAGATGCTTTTTCCGAGGTTTTCCACAAGATCGAGGCGCAGCCTTCGGGCGAAATCACGGAATAAGTGGCGTATTGCAGCATCAGCACCGAGTCCGCCACCGCAATCGCCAGCGCGCCGCCGGAACCGCCTTCGCCGATGATGGTGGCGATCAGCGGCACCTTGAGTTCCGCCATCACATACAGATTATGTCCAATCGCTTCGGACTGGCCGCGCTCTTCAGCGTCAATGCCGGGGAAGGCGCCGGGCGTATCGACGAAAGAGAAAATCGGCAGATTGAATTTTTCCGCCAGCTTCATCAGGCGCATTGCCTTGCGATAGCCTTCCGGCTTGGGCATACCGAAATTACGCGCTGCGCGCTCCTTGGTGTCACGCCCTTTCTGATGCCCGATCACCATGCAAGCCTGGCCATTGAAACGGGCCAGACCGCCGATCACCGACAAATCATCCGCATAGGTGCGATCGCCATGCAATTCATGGAAATCAGTAAAAATGCCTTGGATGTAGTCGAGGGAGTAAGGACGTTGCGGGTGGCGGGCGATTTGCGAAACTTGCCAGGGAGTGAGTTTGGCGTAGATGTCTTTGGTGAGTTGCTGGCTTTTCTTTGCCAAGCGCTCGATTTCCTCAGAAATATCAACTGCCGAATCATCCTGTACGAAGCGCAACTCCTCAATTTTGGTATCCAGCTCTGCTATTGGCTGTTCAAAATTGAGGAAAGTGGGTTTTGACATTTTCACTCCTTTTTTTGTTGGATTTGCGCAACAAAAACAACAGGCAAATCATTTTCTTCTGGCGTTTTGCGCCGACAGCGGATTGTGCCACGTCATCAGGCAATGGGCAAGGGTTCTAAACTTTGCCACATATACCATACGGCCACGCTGCGCCAGGGTTCCCAATTGGCGGCCACTTCGCGCGCATCGCTGCGCGAGACCGGCTCGCCGGAAAAGTAATTCAGACTGATGGAACGGATCAGGGCGGCGTCATCCAAAGGCAGCACATTCGGGCGCTGCAAATTGAAGATCAAAAACATTTCCGCCGTCCAGCGTCCGATGCCGCGCACCTGCATGAGTTGCGCAATCACGCTTTCATCATCCATTTCCTGCCAGCCGGCGCGATCCATGGCCGGCAGGCGCTGCGCCAGGTCGAGCAGATATTCCAGCTTGCGCTTGGATAAGCCGCAAGCGCTCAACAGCGCAGGATCAGTGGCCAGGATCTGCTCAGGCGAGCAGGCCGGGCACACTTCCAGCAAACGCAACCAGGTCGCTTCCGCCGCCTTGGCCGAAATCTGCTGCGATAAAACAGACTGGGCCAGGGTGCGGAAAGCATCGCCGCGCGCCATGATGTGCGCGTCGCCGAATTGCGGAATCAGGCGCGCCATGATACGGTCGCGCGCGGCCAGTTCTGTTCTGGCCTGTTCCCAAAAGTCAGGGGCTGAACTCATGCAGCGCGCCACTCCGTGCGGCCGCCCGGTTTGTCTTCCAGCACCACGCCTTTTTCCAGCAGCTCAGCGCGGATGCGGTCAGCTTCGGCGAATTGCTTCGCCGCCTTGGCCTGGCTGCGCGCCTCAATTTGCGCCTCAATCCAGGCGGCATCCAGGGTTTTCACCTGAGCCTGCAAAAATTCCTGCGGGTCGCGCTGCAAGATCCCCAGCACTGCGCCCAAGCCCTTGAGCTGGGACGCCAAACGCGGATCACGTTCGCGATTGAGCTTGCCGGCCAATTCAAACAGCGCGGCCATCGCCAGCGGAGTATTGAAATCATCATCCATCGCATCGCGGTAGCGTGCGGCGTATTCCTCATCCCAATCCCAGCCCGAACCGTCAGACGGGCAATCTTTCAAGGCGGTGTACAGGCGGGTCAAGGCTTGCTTGGCGTCGTCCAGATGGTGGTCGGAATAATTCAAGGGGCTGCGGTAATGGGTGCGCAGCATGAAGAAGCGCAGCACTTCGGCGTCGTATTCTTTGAGCACGTCGCGGATGGTGAAGAAATTGCCCAAAGACTTGGACATTTTTTCGCCATCGACTTCCAAAAAGCCGTTATGCAGCCAGAAACGCGCCATCTGGCCGCCGCTGGCGCCTTCGGATTGCGCGATTTCGTTTTCATGATGCGGGAACACCAGATCCAGGCCGCCGCCATGAATATCAAACGGCTCG
Source organism: Massilia sp. W12 (assembly GCF_037300705.1). NCBI lineage: Bacteria > Pseudomonadati > Pseudomonadota > Betaproteobacteria > Burkholderiales > Oxalobacteraceae > Massilia > Massilia sp. W12. The sequence continues at coordinate 3,321,200 of NZ_CP147776.1, forward strand.
CCCAGCAGGCTGCAGGCCATGGCCGAGCATTCGATATGCCAGCCCGGACGCCCGGAGCCATACGGAGAAGCGTATTTGACATCCGCCGGCTCTTCCGGCTTGCTGGCTTTCCACAACACAAAGTCGAGCGGGTCTTGCTTGGCGCCATCGACCTCAACACGTTCGCCGGCGCGCATATCGTCCAGATTGCGGCGCGAAAGTTTGCCGTAGCCCTCCAGCTTGCGCACGGCGAAATTCACATCGCCATTCGCACTCTTATACGCCAAGCCCTTTTGTTCAAGGGTTTGGATGATGGAGAGCATTTGCGGCAAAAATTGGGTGGCGCGCGGGTTGTCGCTGGCCGGCAGAATATTCAGCTTCTCGATGTCTTCATCCATGAGCCGGATAAAACGCTCGGTCAGATGGGCGATCGGTTCATTGTTTTCCACCGCGCGGCGGATGATTTTGTCGTCAATATCCGTAATATTGCGCACATAGCGCACAGCGTAACCGGACTGCTTCAGCCAGCGGTGCACAATATCAAACGCCATCAGCATACGCGCATGGCCGACATGGCAATAATCATAAATCGTCATGCCACAGACGTACATGCCCACCTGACCCGGATTCAGTGGAACAAACACTTCTTTCTCGCGTGACAGCGAATTATAGATTTTCAACGAACTCATCAATAGCTCCGGGCCTGTGCGTAAAAACAGTATGGGGAAATTGGCAAAGGAACAGGCGCAGGCAAGGCGGAAAAAGCCATGCAAACGCCCGGCACGAAGGAAGGATTATCGCATGATTTTTCAGGCTGCGCGCCAAACCGAGATGTAACGGATTTCCTGCAAGCAAGAATTGCGGGGCGGGACAGCCTGCCGCGCGCCGTTTTATGCACAGTGTCACGCAGTTTGATTCTTCTTTGGTAGAATGCCGAACTTCGCTCAAAGTCTCTTGATGAAACCCATGCAACTCTTGCCAGCAAGTTTTCTGCCCCCCCGATCAAAAACCTTGCCTTCAGCGTCACGCTCTCTGAAGTGGCCGCGCTTGCGTCATGGCGCCCTGGCCCTGCTCAGCGCGACGGTATTCGGCATGGCGGCCCTGCCTGTGCAGGCGGATGATTTTTCCGATGTCAGCAAACTGATCCGCGCCGGCCAGTTCAATGATGCCTTGAGCAAGGTTGACGCCGTTTTGGCGCAACGCCCGAAAGATGCGCAAATGCGTTTCTTGAAGGGTTTGATTCTGACTGAGCAAAACAAGAACCCGGAAGCGATTGCGGTCTTCACCAAGCTCACAGAAGACTATCCGGAATTACCCGAACCGTATAACAATCTGGCGGTGCTGTACGCCGCCAGCGGTCAATATGACAAGGCGCGCGGCGCGCTGGAAGCGGCTATCAAAACCAATCCGACTTACGCCACCGCGCATGAAAACCTGGGCGATGTGTACGCCAAGCTGGCCAGCCAGTCGTATGACAAGGCGTTGCAACTGGATTCCGCCAATAACAGCGCCAAATCCAAGCTGACCATGGTGCGCACCCTGGTTGGCAACAGCAGCAGCGCAGCGCTGCCCAAGGCCGGCGCGACGACGGCGGCCAAGGCCAGTCCAAGCCCGCTGCCGCCGGCCAAACCGGCAGCCAGCCCCAGCCCGACAGTGTTGGCGGCGGCCAGCCCGGCCCCGAGCGCCAGCCCGGCCAAGCCGGCGGCCAGCCCGGCCCCAGCCGCCACCCCCAGCCCGGCCAAGCCGGATCCGAAGGCCGAAGCGAAAGCGGCGGCAGAGGCGAAAGCCGCCGAGGCCAAGGCAGCGGCAGAGACCCGCGCACGCGAATTGGCTGAGGCGAAAACCGCCGCTGAAAACAAGGCCCGCGCAGAGAAAGCGGAAAAACAGGAGGCGGCGCGCAAGGAAGAGGCGCGCGCCAATGTGGAACGCGATGAAGTCTTGAAAGCAGTCAATGCCTGGGCCCGCGCCTGGAGCGCAAAAGACGTGAAAGCCTATCTGGCCGCATACGGCAATGATTTCCAAACGCCCAACGGCGAAGCGCGCAAAGCCTGGGCCGAAGAGCGCAAGGGAAGAATTGAAAGCAAGGGCAAGATCAGCGTGCAGATTGAAGATGCGAAAGTCAGCATTGAAAACGGTCAGGCCACGGTGAAATTCCGCCAACTGTATAAATCTGACCGTTTGAGCGCCAACAGCCGCAAAATTCTGGTCTTAACGCGCCAGGGCGGCAAATGGCAAATCAAACAGGAACGCCAGGCAAGCTGATGTTGTCCCCTGCAGTCAAGCCGAATCAGGCGGCCCGCCGTCCACGCCGCAGCAGCAGCGCGCTGTTGCTGTGCGCCGCCATGCTGTGGTGTGAGGCCGCATTCGCGATTGGCGCATTCCGCCCGCCGCCGCCCACGCCGACACCGACGCCCGCCCCGGCAGCGCCGCTGCTGCCGCAGCGCGCTGACAAAAAGCCGGACCCGGACGCCAGCCTGATCGCGATTTATAAAGATCTGGGCAATAACCGGCGCAAAGAAGCGTTGGCCAAGGCCGACGCGCTGGTCGCCGCCTATCCCAATTTCCGCCTGGCGCACCTGGTGCGCGGCGATATTTTGCTGGCGCAAGCCAAGCCGGTGCAAGGTTTCGGCGCCGGCGCGAATGCGACCCCGGACAAAATCGCCGATTTCCGCGCCGAAGCGCAAGCGCGCATCCGCGCCTTGCAGCAAAAACCCGACCCGGACATGGCCCCGCGCAGCCTGCTGCAATTGCGCGAAGACCAAACCCATGCGCTGGTGGTCGATACGCGCCAATCGCGCCTGTATGTCTATCAACACCAGAACGGGCGCCTGCGTTTTATCACCGATTACTATATTTCGCACGGCAAATTCGGCGTGAATAAATTCAAGGAAGGCGACCAGCGCACACCGCTCGGGGTGTACTACGTCACCAGCCGCCTGCCGCGCGCCAAGCTGCCCGATTTTTACGGCTCCGGCGCCCTGCCCATCAACTATCCGAATGAATGGGACAAGCTGCATGGGCGCAGCGGTTCCGGCATCTGGCTGCACGGCACCCCGGCGGCGAATTACAGCCGCCCGCCGCTGGCCTCGGATGGCTGCGTGGTCTTGACCAATCCCGATCTGGAACAGCTGTATTTATCGGTTGAAGCCGGCAAAACCCCGGTGGTGATTGCCGAGCGGGTCGAGTTTGTCAACAAAACCCGGCGTGAAAGCGAACGCCAGCAAGCCGCGAAAATGGTGGAAGACTGGCGCGCCGATCTGGAAAGCCTGGATTCAGCGAAATTCCTGGCGAACTACTCGCCGCGCTTTAAAGCCGCCAATGGCGACAATCTGCAAGCCTGGTACGCCAAAAACCGGCTGCAAGCCAACGCCACCAGTAATTTGAGCATCAAGCTGCGCGAAGTCACCCTGTTCCGTTATCCTGATGTGCCTGACATGGTGGTGGCCACCTTCACCCAGGACACCTATTTCGGCAAAAACAAATACACCTCCAGAAAGCGCCAGTATTGGCAAAAAGAAGGCCCGTCCTGGAAGGTGATGTACGAAACCCTGTTGTAACCGTTTAAAAGGAGTTGCTTATGCACACCCGCCGCCAATTACTGAGCTGCCTGCTGGCCGCTGGCGCCATGTTCTGCCTCAAGCCGTCCGCCGCACAGGAAAGCGCGGCAGCGAGCGCGCCGGCAGACGCCGCCAGCCCGGCGCCCGCCCCTGCCGCGCCGCCGGCGCCGCCGGTTGGCAACGGGCCGAAAGTCGTGCTGAAAACCAGCATGGGCGAAATCGTGCTCGAACTGAACCCGGAAAAAGCGCCCAAGACGGTGGAAAATTTCCTCAAATACGTCAAAAAAGGCCATTACAACGGCACCCTGTTTCATCGCGTCATCGACGGTTTTATGATCCAGGGCGGCGGCTTTGATGAAAAAATGAATCAAAAACCGACCGATGCGCCGATTCAAAACGAAGCCAAAAACGGCCTGAAAAACGAAACCTACAGCATCGCCATGGCGCGCATGCCGATGCCGCATTCCGCCTCCGCGCAGTTTTTCATCAATGTCAACAACAACACCCCGCTCGACTATCCGGGCCGCGACGGGTGGGGCTATTGCGTTTTCGGACGCGTGATTGCCGGCATGGACGTGGTGGACAAAATCGCCAAGGTTGAAACAGGCAACCATGGCATGCATCAAAACGTGCCGGTGAAACCGGTGATCATCAAGCAAGCCGCGCTGCAAAAAGCAGGCGGCAAATAAAGGAGCAGCATCATGGCAGTTCTTCTGCAAACCAATATGGGCGACATCACGATTGAGCTGGACGCGGAAAAAGCGCCGAAATCCGTCGCCAACTTCCTCGAATACGTGCAAAGCGGCCACTATGACGGCACGATTTTCCATCGCGTGATGGGCCATTTCATGATCCAGGGCGGCGGCTTTGAACCGGGCATGAAGCAAAAAGAAACCCGCGAACCGATTGAAAACGAAGCCAACAACGGCTTGACCAACGACAAATACACCATCGCCATGGCGCGCACCAATGCGCCGCACTCGGCCACTGCGCAATTCTTCATCAATGTGGTGGACAATTCCTTCCTGAACTATCCGGGTCAGGATGGCTGGGGTTATTGCGTATTCGGCAAAGTCAGCGCCGGCACGGAAGTGGTGGACCAGATCAAGAATGTGAAAACCGGCCGCAGCGGTTTCCACGGCGATGTGCCGCTGGAAGACGTGATCATCACCAAAGCCAGCGTCATCTGAGCAGGGCATGACGCCAGGCTTTAGCAGCGCACAGCGCCACGGCGAACAGCCGTTGGCGCTGTTTGTTTCTGATGTGCATTTGGATCCGGCAGCCGCCAAAGGCAGCGCAGCCGACGCCACGCGCAGCGCTTTTTTGCGCTTTTTACAGCATGCCAATCAGGCCCCTGCCCTGTATCTGCTGGGCGATATTTTTGAATACTGGGCTGGCGACGACGATCTCGACGCGCCCGAACATGCCGACTGGCTGGCCGCCCTGCAAAGCTTGCATGAGCAAGGCGTGCAACTGTATTGGATCGCCGGCAACCGCGACTTTTTAGCGGGGGCCGCGTTTGCAAAGCGCTGCGGCATAACGCTGCTGGCGGAAAACCATGTGCTGCAATGCGGCCCGGCCAACATTTTGCTGTGTCATGGCGACGCCGCCTGCACCGACGACCATGAATACATGGCGTTTCGGGCGCAAGCGCGCACGCCAGCCTGGCAACAAGCGTTTTTGGCCCGTCCCCTGGCCCAGCGTAAAGCCATGATTGCGCAAATGCGCGCGCACAGCATGCAAAGACAGGCCGGCATGGGCGCCCAAGCCATGCTGCTGGACGTCAACCAGGACAGCATCGCGGCCTTGCTGGATGCGTATGATTGCCGCATCCTGCTGCACGGCCACACTCACCGCCCGCAATGCCATCGCTGGCAGCGTGACGGACTGAATTATGAACGCCATGTGCTGCCCGACTGGGATGTGGGCGCCGGGCGCGGCGGCTATATCCGCTTGGAAGCCGATGGCAGTTTGAGCCATTGGCGGCTGCAACAAGATTGAAAATTATGGAAAAACAAGACAGCGCGCCCGCGCCTGAGAGCGTGCCGGCGCAACACAAAACCAGTTTGGCGATGTTAAAGGGCTTGCTGCCCTTTATGCGCCCGTATCGCAATACTTTTCTGCTGGCCGGCATCGCCCTGTTGCTGGCGGCCGGTTCCACCTTGACCATTCCGCTGGCCTTCAAGCGCATGATCGACCTGGGCTTTGGCCCCGGCAGCGCAGGGGCTGAGCACGTCAACAGCGCATTTTTAACCCTGTTCGCAGTCGCCACCCTGCTGGCGCTGGCCACCGCCTGCCGTTTTTATCTGGTCTCCTGGCTGGGCGAACGTGTCACCGCCGACATCCGCAGCGCAGTCTATCGGCATGTGGTGCAGCAAAGTCCGCAATTTTTTGAAACCGCCAAAACCGGCGAAGTCTTATCGCGCTTAACCACCGACACCACCTTGATTCAAAGCCTGGTCGGCACCAGTATTTCCATGGCGCTGCGCAATATGCTGCTGTTCATCGGCGGCTTGATCATGCTGTTCATCACCAGCCCGCGCTTATCCGCCATCATCCTGGTGCTGTTGGCCGGCGTGGTGCTGCCGATTGTGGCGTTCGGACGGCGCGTGCGCCGCCTGTCGCGCGATTCGCAAGACCGCATCGCCGATGCTTCCGCGCTGGCGGGCGAAATGCTCAACGCCATGAGCACGGTGCAGGCTTACACCCACGAACAAAGAGAAGCGGCGCGCTTTGACGACTCGGTGCAGCGCGCTTTCGCCACCGCCGTGGCGCGCATCCGTGCGCGCGCCTTGTTGACCATGCTGGCGATTTTGCTGGTGTTTGGCAGCATTGTGTTTGTGCTGTGGCTGGGCGCGCACGCGGTGCTGGAAGGCCGCATGACCGGCGGCGAACTGGGCCAATTCATTTTATATGCCGCCACCGTGGCCGGCTCGATTGGCGCTTTGTCGGAAGTGATGGGCGAAGCGCAACGCGCCGCCGGCGCCACCGAACGTCTGCTGGATTTGCTGGCCTTGCAAAGCCCGATTCAATCGCCGGCGCAGCCGCAGGCGCTGCCCGCGCGCACCGAAAACGGCGCCGCGCTCACCTTGCGCGACCTGTTCTTCCACTACCCGTCCCGCCCCGACGCCGCCGCCCTGTCCCATGTCTCGCTCGACATCCGCCCCGGCGAAACCGTGGCGCTGGTCGGCCCCTCCGGCTCCGGCAAAAGCACGCTGTTCCAACTGCTGCTGCGTTTTTATGATCCGCAAAAGGGACAAATCAAACTCGACGGCGTGGACATCCGCCAACTCGGCTTGCAAGATTTGCGCAGCGCGATTGGCATCGTGCCGCAAGACACCGTGATTTTTTCCGCGAATGCGATGGAAAACATCCGCTATGGCCGGCCCGAAGCGAGCGATGCGGAAGTGATTGCAGCAGCCAAGATGGCGGCGGCGCATGAATTCATTGAACGCCTGCCGCAAGGTTATCAAGCGTTTTTGGGGGAACGCGGGGTGCGCTTATCCGGCGGCCAGCGCCAGCGCATCGCGATTGCGCGCGCCTTGCTGAAAAATCCGCCACTCTTGCTGCTCGACGAAGCCACCAGCGCGCTGGATGCGGAATCTGAACGTCTGGTGCAAGGCGCGCTGGAAGCTGCGATGGAGGGCCGCACCACCCTGATTATTGCGCACCGTTTGGCCACCGTGAAAAAGGCCGATCGCATCATCGTGCTGGAACACGGCCAGATCGTCGAAAGCGGCAGCCACGCCAGCCTGCTGGCGCAAGGCGGGGTGTATGCGAATTTGGCGAAGTTGCAGTTTCACAGTTAACCGCGCAGGGTGGGCGCGTCTGTTTCGCCCCCACCCCACATGGCAGGCGACATTGCGCGAAAACGCATTATGAAATAAGCCGCGCAGAGAATAGCACGGCGGCGCGCCTGTCCAAGCAGCGGCTATCCATGCGTGAAGGCGGATGATGAAACGGGCGGAAAAACGACTTGCACGGCAAATCAAACAGCGCAGCAATGTTGCACTGGCTGAGCCACGTTTATGGTCAAACAAAAGTCAGCAATCCGTACAGGCCATCTGGGCCAAAGAATACCGCGATATCCACTACCACTGCAGCAAATGCCATGCCGCCGCAGTCTTTTCAGCGCAAGATCAAAAGCACAGCTACGAGATTAAGAAAGCCTATATTGATCAAAAGCGGCGTCTATGCCATGACTGCTGGCTGGAATCATTGCGGATCAAACAGGCGCTGCAAGATTATGCAAACAAGTGGCATACGCAAAAAAATGTTTTGCGCACGGACGAAAACTTCCTGCAAGCTTGGCTGGATTTGGTTTTATTGCATAAACTGTATTTAAGTCGCAAAGAGGATACGGCCAGGATCAATATGATTAAAAGACTTCTGGATGCTCTGCAAACCTCCAAAGCAATAGCTGATACGCTCGACGCAGCTATAAAGTAATGCTTATTCAGTTTTCTCCAACACTGTCCCATATTCCATTTCAATACAACCACGCTAACGCGAAGGCAGGCATAGCAATCTCATACAGCCTAAATTTATGCTATGATAAACTTCAACTCAACTACAACGCAACACTAAAAATGTTTCCACTGAGTACTATTTCTGACTGGTTGACATTCCTCCCTTCTGTCGATGGGGAATTGGAACATGGCGAATGGATTATTCGCATTCATTCTTTTTCTGACGACAAGGCCAGTCTTGTCTTTGAGAAAGAATTCTACGAAAGCAATAAGCATGCGCCCGGCTTGACAAAGTATATTTTGACAACCCCCGCAGGAAAAAATCATTTATTGCACATTCTCCACTTCCTGGAAAGCAATGAATTCAATCTGCAGAAAATTCTTTCCTCATTGGAGGGCATGGAATTTGACGAAGTAGATGAGGTTTGCCTTGGCAAGTATGGAGATTATCAATTCATGGCCATGAAATTTGAGGCCAGATAATGAATAAAAACAAGCAAAATACAGCATTTTTACTGCGCAACAAAAAAACCCAAAAAGATGCGACTGAAAAGAAGAGTGAAATTGATTGGCGTGCGGCGGCAATCAAAGGCGAACGTCTCTTGAAATCCCCAACACTGTACAAAAAATCGGAGTTCACAGAATGGGAGTAAAAATTACAACAGCCAGTTTTCTGGAAAATCAATTAAGCCGAAATGATCTGGAAGAGCTGGTCGAAGCATTCAGAAAATTCAAAGCAGATGGTGATTGCACAGACTTTTTCGGACGCGATTATCCTTACATGGGACCGCAGAAAGTAAAAGATGAAGATTTATGGCATGCACACATTCCTGATCCCGGCAGCCCCAGATTTAAATTGAGGGTAACTCAATTCAGACGCAGCAGCGATACCGCACTGGTTTATTGTCGCGCATATTTTGATGACGATCATTATCTCTTGATCGGGATTTTGTACACTGCCCACACCGCCTATCAACAAACCCCGCGAACGTGGTATTTACCTTTTCTTGAAATTGCAAAAGAATTTCGAGAGAGTCATTAATATCAGAATGTTCACATTGAGCTTATCCTCGTCAGATCGAATTCATCAAAATATTTTTGAAAATCAAGGAAATATATTTTCAGAAACATTAATGAAATATCAAAATTTATCAACCATGATTATTCACTAATGAAACGCTGATTAATTCATTTTTTCGCCGATTTCCGCTTCGTGACTCATTGGTTTATATAGATATGCGAATTTGAAATTCGATTAAATCAGTACTTCCTTAATTCCATTTTCAACAAACAGAAAACACAGGTAAAATTATGCAATTAGAAATTGAATGGCAAACAGGCACACCAAAATTCCAAGATTTATACTTGGCCGCGATTAAATTGGAAAATGATGCAGGTTACTATGCATTTCTTTCCTGGGATGGAGAAACTTGGGATCAAACTTACCCAGAGGAGGTGATAGCATTTTATCCTGCTAGCGAGTTTGTCCGCCTTGCAGGACCAAAGTGGCCGGAGCCGGAACTTACGCCTGAAATAAAAGAAACATCCAAAACAGATATTGACAAATCAGAATTTGAAGAATTCGATCCGGATGCATAACAAGAACTTGGTGCTATATGTTACTTTCCATAGAATTCCCGCAAATACACGCATTGATCCGCAATGAATTTCATGGCGGGCTATTACAATAGAAATGAAGAATAATCATACAATCAGGTATTTTACAACTCTTATCTAAAAAAAGGATTCAATAACCACCTCCCATGGAAGCTCCCCCGCCAGAATTTACCCCATTACGTATTGGTGAAGTTATTTTTCGCCCTGACGAAGATGTATTCCCCGAACGCCAGCCTGGCGCCGAGTATTTGGCGGCTTTTGATGTGAAAACCAATGTCAAACTTTGGACAGTAAAGATTGCAGACCCATTACGTAACAGTCCAGGCGCGCCGCAACCTTACAGCGCTGTTCATATGACGCATTTGCAGAACCTGGAAAATGAAAACGCGATTTTAGTCACGATGCAATTTGGCAAGCGTTACAAGCTTGATTTGCAGAGCAAAACTGTGACTTTGGTTTTTAACCCATTTGAAGGCAAGGAAAAAACAGCGCCAGTGGGAGATATGCCGCCAAGACCCAAGCGCTGATTGGTTTGAAAGGCTGCTGCAAGCGACGTGCAAATCTATGCAAGTATGCAGCAGCCATCGTTTATGCAAACGGGTTCCCTGCCCCGCAAAACAGTAAAGATAATTTCATGCCTCCATTGGAGCTGAATAAACACGAATGGATTAACCGGGCATAGTCGCATCAATGGAACGAAATCATACTTGCACCATGCAGAGTCACAACAAATCCCGATAGCGCTCCAATTGCTTAGCCGTCATGCTTAATCTATTTTTATCCAACCTCAGGAAAAAATCTTGCACAGACATAGGCGGGGCTTTAAACCTTTCACGCATAGCCTTCAGCACAGGAACAATTGCCCCCGGATTGTCGAGGATCAAATCAGAGATGAATTTATCCGGCGACTCTGCAATCACACCAAAAACTTTCAACACTTTGTTTGGAAAATCACTCAAATTCCAGGTGACAATTTTCTGTGCGCCACTTGCAATAGCCGCAGCCACCACATGCCTGTCATCTTTATCCGGAATATTGACCTCGGCAATGTAACGTTCATAATTACTGATCAAAGCCGCTGGTTTGATTTTATTCATCAAATCCAGCGTTCTGCCAATTTTCACTTCCGTAATATCAGGTTCATTTTTCAATAAATGCCCAACCCACTCCCGGGTGATTTTTTCAGTCCACTTTGCTTCATAGATGCCGGCAAAAAAGAGTGAAAGCAATAAATCCCGCAGGAAGCTGCCATATAATACATTGGCGTCCAGGACAATTTTTGATTTACTCATTCCGCATCTCCATCCTTTCGTGGTCTGCGCAACAAATGTTCAGGCACCGGCTCTGTATATGTGCGCCAATCCACATCTGCAACCAAATCCGTAAATTCCGCCCACACTTCTTTATTGGGCAAATCAGTGGGATCTTTTGCGTAAATGGTGACCGTACCTTTCTCCGTATCAATAAAGAAATGCAATGGAATGCTTTGCGGCAATAATTCCAAAGCCTCTGGCGGCACTTGCAGCAGTCCATTTTGGATGCTGGCATAAGCAGTTTTAATTGCCATGTGACATTCTCCTCATACCCAGATTGCAGTGAGGGCATCATAGCAGATCGTATTCATGCAAGCCGATTCACCACAAACAAAATGCGCAGGCTTTTGCATGCTTCACCAAACCCGGCGCATGCAAAAACCGCAAGGGCGCCGCGCGCCCTTGCCAATGTTTCAGCCCTCCCCCAACACCTCCTCCAACATCACCGAGACCCCCAAAAACGCCGGATACGGCGCCGTAATCACCCAGGTTGGCACTTGCGCCAGCCAGTTGGAAAAGCGGCCTTTGTGTTCAAAGCGCTGGCGGAAGGCGGATTGCGCAAAACGCTCGCCCAAACGCGGCACAATGCCGCCGCCTATATAAATACCGCCTTGCGCCCCCAGTGTAATGGCGATATTCGCGGCAATCGTGCCGAGCATGGCGCAAAACGCATCTACCGTTTCCACACTGATGGCGCAGGAGCCGTCGAGCGCGGCGGCGGTGATGTGCGGCGCGGCGGGCGCGCTTTGGAAGGACACGCCGCGCCAATCGGCCAGCGCGCGCCAAATCAATTCCAGCCCCACGCCTGAGAGCAGGCGCTCGGCGGAAACGTGGGGAAACTCGCGCCAGGCAAAACGCAAAATCGCAATTTCACGCTCATCCGCCGGCGCAAAACTGACGTGGCCGCCCTCGCTTTGCAAGGCAATCCAGCGCTGGCCCGCCGGAATCATGCCGGATACGCCAAGCCCGGTGCCGGCACCGATCAAACCCAGCACACCGCCGGCGCGCGGCGCACCGCCGCCGACTTGCTGTAATTGCGCCGCGCTCAAATGCGGCAGGGCGCGCGCCAGCGCGGTGAAATCATTCACCACCAACAGCGTGTCAAAACCCATTTCCGCCTTCAACGCGGCAATCGAAAACGCCCAATGGTGATTGGTCATGCGCACCGCGTCGCCATCGACCGGATTGGCGATGGCAATCGCGGCATGGCGCAAGCTGCGCCCGGCCAGGCGCACATGCATGCGCTGCAGATACGCGCGCATCGCCTGCGCCAGACTGGGGTAATCGGCGCAGGGCAACACTTGCACTTCTTCATATTGTAAGGGCGCAAACTCCAGCGCAAAGCGCGCATTGGTGCCGCCAATGTCGGCCAAAAGACGTGGGCCGTATTCTTGTGATGTCTGTGGTAAAGCTTCCATCTTCTTCCCGTTCTGTTTTTATCAGGCCGCAGCGCAGATCCGCTGTTTTTGCGCCGCAAGTAGTAATACAACAATCTGATTGCAATTTTATCGTAGTTTGACTACCATTGCCATGCGCTGACGTTTTTGTCAGACATTCACAACATGAATAATTTCAGCCGCGCGCTGTGCGCGCCAGATAACAGGAGTCCGAGATGAAAGCCACCACCCTTGCCGCCTTGCTGTCCATGAGCTTCGCCCTGCCCTCATTTGCCGCAGATGTCGAAGTGCTGCATTACTGGACATCCGGCGGTGAAGCGAAATCTGCCGCTGAATTGAAAAAAATCGTGCAAGCCAAGGGATTTGGCTGGAAAGATTTTGCGGTGGCCGGCGGCGGCGGTGAAAACGCCATGACCGTACTGAAAAGCCGCGTGATGTCGGGCAATGCGCCGACTGCAGCGCAAGTCAAAGGCCCGATGATTCAGCAATTCGGCAAAGAAGTGGGCTTAGCCAATATCAATGACACAGCGCAGGCCGGCAAATGGGATGCGGTGCTGCCCAAGGTCGTGTCAGACGCCATGAAATACAAAGGCAATTACGTCGCCGTGCCGGTGAATGTGCACCGCGTCAACTGGGTGTGGGCGAATGCCGATGTGCTGAAAAAAGCCGGCGTGAATGAGATTCCCGCCACCTGGGACGCGTTCTTTGCCGCCGCCGACAAAATCAAAGCCAGCGGCGCAATTGCGATTGCGCATGGCGGACAACCGTGGCAAGACGCCACTGTGTTTGAATCGGTGGCCCTGGGCGTGGGCGGCGCCGCTTTCTATCAAAAATCCCTGGTTCAGCTTGATCAGGCCAGCCTGAGCAGCCCGACCATGATCAAAGTATTTGACACCCTGGCCAAGCTGAAAACCTATATCGACAAAGACGCCGCCGGACGCGAATGGAATCTGGCGACTTCGATGGTGATCAATGGCAAAGCCGGCTTCCAATTCATGGGCGATTGGGCCAAGGGTGAATTCAGCGCCGCCGGCAAAACCCCGGGCAAGGAATTTTTATGCGCCCCGGCGCCGGGCACTGACAAGGCTTACACCTTCAATATTGACTCCTTCGTGATGCTGAACCAGAAATCGGCGGATGCGAAAAAAGGCCAGGACGTGTTGGCCGCCGCCATCATGAGTCCGGAATTCCAGGAAGTATTCAATTTGAACAAGGGTTCGATCCCGGTGCGCCCGGATGTGCCGCGCGGCAAGTTTGATGCCTGCGCCACCCGTTCCATGGACGATATGGCGGCTTCCAATAAAAACGGTGGCTTAGTGCCCAGCTTTGCGCACGGCATGGCGATTTCCCCCGCCGCGCAAGGCGCAATTGTTGATGTGGTGGCCAAATTCATGAACTCGAATATGAGTTCAGCGGATGCCGTGAAAGCCTTGGCCAAAGCCGCCAAGACCAAGTAAGCTCGCAGCAGCAGCTTCTGCACGCTGCCGCCCGGCGTTCCGGGCGGCAGCGCAGCCCTCCCTCACCCTGAGCAAGCAATGAAGATACGCGCCCTGTTTGAGCGGTTCGCACCGCAATTGGTGTTAGGCCCGAGTCTGTTGGCCAGCCTGATCTTTGTGTATGGCTTCATTCTGTTTACCGGCTATTTGTCGCTGACAGAATCAGGCATGATGCCTAACTATGAATTCGCCGGCTTACTGCAATACCACGAATTGTTTGAGCATGAGCGCTTTTGGCAGGCGTTTAAAAATCTCGGCATTTTCGGCGGCCTGTTTATTCTGATCTCGGTTGCGGTCGGGCTGTTGCTGGCGATTGTGCTGGATCAAAAAATCCGCGCGGAAGGCGCATTGCGCGCGATTTATCTGTACCCGATGGCGCTGTCTTTCATCGTCACCGGCGCGGCCTGGAAATGGATGCTCAACCCCGGGCTTGGCCTGGAAAAGCTGATGCATGATCTGGGCTTTAGCAATTTCACCTTTGACTGGCTGGTGAACCCGGATATGGCGATTTACACCGTGGTGATCGCCGGCGTCTGGCAATCCTCCGGCTTTGTCATGGCGCTCTTTTTGGCAGGCTTGCGCGGCATCGACGATGAAATCATCAAAGCCGCGCAAATCGACGGCGCCAGCCTGCCCACGATTTACCGCCGCATCATCATCCCGGCCATGCGCCCGGTATTTTTCAGCGTGCTCTTGATTTTGGCGCATATCGCCATCAAAAGCTTTGACCTGGTAATGGCCTTAACCAATGGCGGCCCCGGCAATGCGACCGATGTGCCGGCGATTTTCATGTACCAATTCAGCTTCACGCGCGGCCAGCTCGGCTTGGGCAGCGCCTCGGCCATGATGATGTTGGCCACCATCGTCGCGGTCTTAGTGCCGCTGATGTATCTGGAAACCCGCGCCGCGCGCGCGTTCAAATAAGGAGTGGCGATGCGTTCTGAGCGACTCACCCTCGGGCGGCTGGGCTTGTATGCCCTGCTGGCTGTATTTGTTTTGTACTACCTCACGCCGCTGTATGTGATGCTGTCCACCAGCTTGAAAAGCGTGGATGAAATCCGCAACGGCAATCTGCTGGCGCTGCCGCACAGCTTGAATGGCCAAGCCTGGGCGCGCGCCTGGAGCAGCGCTTGCACCGGGGTCAGCTGTGAAGGCTTGCAGCCTTTCTTTTTGAATTCCCTGAAAATGACCATTCCGGCGGTCTTGCTCTCGACCTTGCTGGGCGCATTTAACGGCTATGTGTTTGCGCACTGGCGGTTTCGCGGTTCGGAAGTCTTGTTCACCGCCATGCTGGTGGGCTGCTTCATTCCGTTTCAAGTGGTGATTTTGCCGATGGCGCGCGTGTTGGGCGAACTCGGTCTGGCCAACACCAGCAGCGGCTTGATCATGGTGCATGTGATTTACGGCACCGCCTTCACTACCCTGTTTTTCCGCAACTACTATGTGGGCGTGCCGGAAGAATTGATCAAGGCGGCGCGCATCGACGGGGCCGGCTTCTTTTTGATTTTCCGCAAAATCGTGCTGCCGATTTCAGGGCCGATTTTTGTGGTGTGCATCATCTGGCAATTCACCCAGATCTGGAATGATTTTCTGTTCGGGGTGGTGTTCGCCAGCGGCGAAGCGCAGCCGGTGACAGTGGGGTTGAATAATCTGGTGAACACCTCAACCGGGGTCAAAGAATACAACGTGGATATGGCTGCGGCCATCATCGCCGCCCTGCCCACACTCTTGGTGTATGTGGTGGCGGGACGCTATTTTGTGCGCGGTTTGACGGCCGGCGCTGTCAAGGGATAAGGGGGAAAGCAATGGCTGGTTTGTCTATCAAAAGTGTGCGCAAGGTCTATAACAATGGCGTGGAGGTGTTGAAAGACATCAATATTGAGATTGCCGATGGTCAGTTTTTGATTTTGGTGGGCGGCTCGGGTTCGGGCAAGTCCACGCTCTTGAATATGATCGCCGGCTTGGAAAGCGTCACCTCGGGTGAAATCAAAATCGGCGACAAGGTGGTCAACAATCTGCCGCCGAAAGAGCGCGATATCGCCATGGTGTTTCAGTCGTATGCGCTGTACCCCTCGATGACAGTGCGGGAAAACATTGCGTTTGGCCTGGAAGTGCGCAAAGTGCCGAAGGCGGAACAGGAGCAGATTGTGAACCAGGTGGCGCAGACGCTGCAAATCAGCCACCTGCTCGACCGCCGCCCGGCCCAACTGTCCGGCGGCCAGCGCCAGCGCGTGGCGATGGGCCGCGCCATTTCGCGCAAACCGTCCCTGTTTTTATTTGATGAACCGCTCTCGAATCTGGACGCCAAATTGCGGGTCGAGATGCGCGCTGAAATCAAGCTCTTGCACCAACGCTTGAAATCCACCATCGTGTATGTCACGCATGACCAAATCGAAGCGATGACGCTGGGCGATTTGATTGCCGTGATGAAGGATGGCGTGGTGCAGCAACTCGGCACGCCGCAGGAAATTTACGACAACCCGGCAAACCAATTCGTGGCCGGCTTCATCGGCTCGCCCTCGATGAATTTCATTCCCTGCCAATTGCAAAGCGATGGCGGCCAGCTGTATGTGACGCTGGCCAATGGCGGACGCGCTTTGCGCCTGGACCTGCCGTTTTCCCCGGTCGGTCTGCAGGGACAGATGGGACGCAAGCTGCTGTTAGGCATCCGCCCCGAGCAAATCACTGACCTCTCCAGCGCACATGGCGAACACGGGCAGGAATTGGATTGCATGGTGGAAATGACTGAACCCACCGGGCCGGATACCCTGGTGACAGTGCGCTTGAATGAGGTGAATGTGGTGTGCCGCAGCCACCCGCGCGAAGCGGCGGCAGTGGGCGCGCTGATGCGCTTGAATTTTAATTTGAGCAAGGCGGCGCTGTTTGCGGCGGAAAGCGGAGAGCGGGTGGCCTGAATCCTGCCCGCATCGCCTCATACAGCAGATGCAAGCGCCACCGGCGCCGGCGGAAAGCAAATACCCAGGCGTGCAGCGGCGTCTTGCATCCAGCGCGGTAACACCTTCTGCCGCCGCATTACACGCGCGTATTCCTCCCGCCAGCCTGGCGGGGTTTGTGGATGGGCTTGGGAATCGGCCAGGCAAAACAGCAGCAGGCGCGGCATTTGCCAATGGTCACGCTCAGAAAGACTCAAGGTCTTGGCTGCGCATAAGGCTGTATCCAATGTTGGAGTTTGCGGCATAGCCAAGGCTTGTAAGCAGGCTCGCCAGAAATCAAAACCACGTTTATCATACAATTTACCTTGTTCACCAGACTCAACCTGCACATCCGCAAACAGTGCCTCCTTCATATCCGCCCCATTGGCGCACCAATGCCAAAATACCAAGTTCAATCGAATTTGCTGATGCATCCAAAACATAAGTCTTGGTTTTTTTCTAGAATGCCTAACACATTCTTCTAATCCATATTCGCAATATGAGATGGATTTAGCATAATCACCAACTGCTGCCAAGTAAAATCCATGGATATTCAGCGCACCTCCATAAAAAGAAAAAATTTCCTCAGAATTGGAATGAAAATTTTTCCCTATAATCTCCAACCCCTCCTCTGAAAACATTATCGCATCATCTAATCGGCCTAACTGATACATGATAAGCCCTTGCGACACTAATACTGCTGCGTAATGATTTCGCTCATCTTCATTTCTAGCAACACCTAAATTTTTCCATATTTGCCTAACTTGCATGCTTTTCTGCAACGCCAAATCTATCTGTCCATTAAACACACATGTAACGCCCAACATTATTAAGCTTGATGCCCACTCCATCAAGCTTTCTCTATTTTCTTTTTTCTTGCATTTCACCTCAAATTGCTTTGCCAACAATTCAAGCGCAAACATAAAAATATCATATATAGCATCAATTCTCCTCTCAATATTAACATTCACCTTCTTTGCAATTTCAAGCGCCAGTTTGTATGAATTACCACTATCATCTTGCGCCAGAATTTGAAAAACCTGCACAAACACTTGCGAAAAAGGGCTGTCCACATCGCGGCAAACATCCAATACGGTTTGCAAGCTTTTTTGCAAACCTTGCAGCATCACATCGTGTAAGCACTCGCGCAAATCCGGTCTGTGCTTCAGCATGCGGGCGCAAACCGTAAGGGCGCTGTATTGCCAGGCAGAATTGTTTTGCCGCATCAACTCCAGCAGCAAATCTATGCCCCCATCCTGCTCCAGATAGGTGGCAAGCAAGGTTTCTGCCAATAAATCTGGCGCTAATGCAGGCAAACCTTTGGATGTTGGATAAAGCTGGCGCAATCTTTCAAATAGGCTTTTTAAATCTTTCTTCTCCTCACCCAAGGACGCCCAAATCACTTCCGCCTCTTTTGCCGTGCGCAAGCCGCCGCATAAGGTGTTTAAGCACATCAAGGTATCGCTCTGCCGCTGCCAATCCACCTCACGCCAGCCCGGCTCGATGGCATTGCGCCAATAGCGTTGCTCGTGCGCTAACAAGCTGCGCAGCAAGCTGCCGGGAGTATCGGCGCGCTCGCCGCGCAGGCAGAGCAAGGCGCTCATCTGTAAATACAGGGCGTGCTCGTAAAAAGCGGCGCTGATATCCGGGGCTTGCATGGTGGGGGCCAAACCCAGTTTGATGGCAAAAGCTTTGTGTGCGCAATACCAGGCTTGTTCGCGCTCACTCTGGCTTTGGTACAACTGCGCAACTTCATATGGGCCGGTAGTGGCGCCACCGTCGAGTATGGCGGCGCAGTCTGCATTTTTATACGGCAATTGCCGCCACCAGTCGCCGCCCTGGCGCGCTAACAGCAATAAGCGCAAGGGCACGGCGCCAGCATGCAAGCGCCAGGCAGCCACAAAGGCTAACACCACATCTTGCCGGGTTTCGGCGTAATCAATCACGGCAAAACATGCTTGTCCGCTGGCTTGCAATTTAATGGCCAGATTTTTCGCCTGGCCGGGAGAGAGATCGCCGCCGACAAAGCCGGCTTGCCAGCCCAAGGCGCGCATGCGCTTACAACACTCCAGCGCCAAGCGAGTTTTACCGCAACCGCCCTGCCCATACAAAAGCCGCACTTGCAGCGGATCAGATTGCTGCGCCCACGCCAATTGTTCTTGCAAAAAGCCCTCGCGCGCCGGGTCGAATGGAATCACCTCTTCTTCCGCGCGCAGCAAAACGCTGTCAGACAGACCGGGACGCCAGGCGGCTGGTGGCAAAAGTAAAAGTTGGGCTGGCGCGCTGGATACGGGGGCTGGCGCTGCGGGCGTGGGGGCTGGCGCGGGAACGGGGGCAGCATCTGCCGCCTGCGGCGCTTGCGCCGCTGAACGCATCAAATTTCCCCAGGCCAAGGGTGTTAAAAACGTTTCAGCGCAAGCGCGCCAAGTATAGTTTTCCTTCAACTTACTGCGCAGTCGGGCGGCGTGGTCTTTCCACTTCTTGGCATCTTTCGCCACACAAATAATCGCTTCAGCCAGACTGTTTAAATCCTCAGGAATAAAGTAAGGGTGCTCGCAAGCACTGCCACGCACGTCAATGGCTTGATACTGATTGCTGTATTCCTCTTTCAAAAAACGGTGCAAGCCGGATTTATTGCTGATGATGATGGGCACGCCTGCGGCGATAGCCTCCCACCCCACCAGACCAAAGCCTTCATGCCAGGACGGCATCATGGCCAGACTGGATTGCTTTAATTCCTTATCCCAGATCGCTTCCCTTTCATGCGTAAATGGCAGCGCCTGCAGGGAAAAGGCCCGGTTGGCGTATAGCTCGGCAAAGCGGCGCAACTCGGCTTCAGCTTCCTCCGCATAAGCCCCTTGCGGTCCTTCAAAATTCACACCACGCAAACGCAAGCGCGGCTCTTCACAGCCCTGCAAACAATCCGGCAGGCGTTTGGGGTCTGCATCAGCCTGACGGATTGCATCGCCAAATGCGGCCACGCCCAATTCCGCCTGCTTGATTTTTTCGCCCAAGCGCCCGCTCAAAAAAGCCGTGAACGTTTTTGGTGGATTGCTGCGCGGCTCAATATCCGCCATGCCGGGTATAAGTTGAAATGCATGTTCACAGCCAAAGCCATCCAGGGCATTGAATAATGTCGGCCCCACGCCATAACAAATGTCAGCTTGCGCAAACAATTCGCGCTGCATTTCGACTTTTTCTTCTGCCTTGGCGCTGTTTTCCGCAAAATCCTCATACGCGCTGTAGCTCATATGATGAATTAAAGCCACGCGCCCGCCGCCAAATTCCTTACGCGCCGCCAGCGCGATGCCGCCGCTGATCCTGTCGTGCCCCAACCACACAATGTTTTGCGGCTGCAGATGTGGCCATTCCTGGCGCAAAATTTGGCAGGCTTTGAGGTAGTCGTTGTCGCCAAATGCGCCTTCCTGCGCATCCAGCCCGCGCAAATACACCACATGCGACAAGGCTTGCTTTTGCTGCGCAGCATCGGTCTGCGGCACGATGCAAATCACCTGCATAAAACCATCGCAGGCGCTGCCCATGGCGCGCAGAAAATCATAATTGAAGCTGTTGATGCCGCCATATTGCGGCCCCCAGCCGGTGGCGAATACGATCAGGGCGTGACTGACTTGGCTGGGCGGGGAACAGGTGGTCATACCGGGCGGCGTGAGTTGATCTGACTGTCAGCATAAATTTGCCGGTGCGGCTTTGTCAAATCCGTGCATGGCGGCGCATGGCTTTTTGTGGGAGACGCGCCAGCCCCGAATGGCGCCGGCCATTTGCCACATGTTTTTGTGGGAGGGGCTTTTGCCCCGAATGGCGCCGGCCATTTGCCAAGACCTGATTCGCGACTGAAGTCGCTCCCACAAGCTTGGCAGCGGCTGTGGGTTTATCTTTTTTCAGGCTTGTCGCTGAGCTTCAGCCAAGCTGTGTTTTTTGTGGGAAGCGCGCCAGTCCTTTGTGTTTTCAGGCTTGCTCAGGCGGCTGGCGCCGGCCAAATAAGATAGCCGGCGACTGGCTTTATTTTTTCTGCTCCGCCGGCCAAACCCGCTGGCCGCCGACCCAGGTTTGCAAGACCTTGATCTGTTGCAGTTGCTGCGGCGGGGTTTGGAAGATGTCTTGTTCCAATACGATGAAGTCGGCCCATTTGCCCGGCTCCAGGCTGCCGGCTTCTTTTTCCTGGTGGGCGGCGTAGGCCGCATTCAGGGTGAAGCAGGCCAGCGCTTCTTTGAGCGAAAGCGCAGCCTCGGGGTACCAGCCGCCGCGCGGCTGGCCTTTATCGTCGCTGCGGGTGATGGCGGCTTGCAAGCCGGCCAGGGGGTGCGGCGCTTCGACCGGAAAATCCGAGCCGCAGGCCAGATGTGCGCCGGCGGCCTGCAGGCGGCGCCAGGCATACGCGCCTTCAATGCGCGCCGGGCCGACTCTGGCTTCGGCCATATTCATGTCCGACACCGCATGCACCGGCTGGATTGAGGCCAGCACGCCCAATTCGGCAAAACGCGGAATGTCTTGCAGCGCAATCACTTGCGCATGCTCAATGCGCGGGCGCAGTGCGCGCCACTGCGGTTGCTGACGCAGCAGGGCGGCGAAGGCGTCCAGCGCCTGGCGGTTGGCGGCGTCGCCAATCGCATGCACATTCACCTGATAGCCGCGCGCCATGGCCTTGGCGATTTGCGCGCGCAAGGCGCTGTCGGCGCTGAATAATAAGCCGCTGGCTTGCGGCGCATCGGCATACGGGGCCAGCAATGCCGCCCCCCGGCTGCCCAACGCGCCATCGGCAAACAGTTTGACGGCGGCCAGCGAATAATATGGCGTGCGCCAGGGTTGCGCATCGCGCTGCAATAAGGCGTCAAAACGCGCATCCACGCCGCGCCACATGCCATAGACGCGCAAACTCAGGCGTCCTTGGGCGGCGTATTCGCGCAACAGCTTGTCTTGCGCCGGGCCGATGCCGGCGTCATGCATGCCGGTCATGCCGAGTTGCGCCAGCATGGGCAGGGCGGCATCCAGCGCTGCGCGCAAGCCGGCTTCATTTTCTGTTGGCAAAACCGGCTTGATCAAGTCCATGGCGCGGTCGATCAAGATCCCGCTTGGCTCGCCATTCGCCAGTTTTTCTATGCGTCCGCCTTGCGGGTCGGGGGTGTCGCGGGTAATGCCGGCCAGGGCCAGGGCGCGCCGGTTGACCCAGGCCGCATGGCCGTCCACCCGCACCAGAAAAGCCGGCTGGGCGCAGGCCGCTTGCAATTCGTCGGCGTCGGGGAAGCGTCCCAGTTTCCAATTCGCCTGATTCCAGCCGCCACCCAGCAACCATGGGGTGGGCAGCTTGGCGCAGGTGTGGCGAATGCGCGCCAGCGCGCTGTGCAGATCTGGGGTGTCGCGCAAGGAGAGTTCGCCGGCTTGTTCGCCCAGCGCAAACAAATGGCCGTGCGCATCAATCAGGCCGGGCAATACGGTGCGTCCCTGCAGATCGAGTTTTTCATATGCGCGGGTGCCCAGGGCGGCGCGCACCTGGGCGCTGGCGCCGGTGGCCAGAATCCGGCCCTGTTCATCAATTGCGATGGCCTCAAATTGGCGCAATTGCTGGCGCGCGCCATCTTGCACAATCGTGTAACCATTCGCGTTTTCCAGCAGGCGCGCCGGGGCTGCGCCGGCGGCATGGCAAAGCAGGCTGGCGGGCAGAATCAGCGCCGCCAGCGCACGCCGCGCCGGTATGGCGGCGGCAAAAAAAGAAGCAAACATGCTCACTCCACAGAAAAGGGCAGCCAGGGTTGGCAATGCTACAATCCGCATCAGGCCGGCTTGGGCTGGCGTAAGCGGAGGGTTGAGGTTTGGACGAAGTGGCGCAAAGTGTACCTGCTTTTCAGCGGATTAAAGAATTTCTGCTGCATGAAATCCAACAGGGCCGCTGGCAGGCTGGCGATTTGATTCCCTCGGAAACTGCGCTGACGCGCCAGTTTGGCGTGGCGCGCATGACGGTCAACCGCGCCGTGCGTGAACTGACGAATGAACAGGTGCTGGTGCGCAAGCAGGGTTTGGGCACCTATGTGGCGCAACCGAAATATCAGGCCACGCTGCTGGAGATCAAGAGTATTGCGGATGAGATACGCATGCGCGGCCATGCGCACAGCAGCGCCCTGCTCTGTCTGGATGCCTGCGAAGCCAGTTTGAAGTTGGCGCGCGAATTTGCGCTGGGCAGTGGCGCGCCGCTGTTTCATTCACGCATTGTGCATATGGAAAACGGCTTGCCGATTCAAGTTGAGGAACGCTGGGTGAATCCGGCTTTGGCGCCGGATTATTTGCAGCAGGATTTCAGCCACAGCACGCCGAATGAATATTTAATGCGGGTCGCGCCGCTGCAGGCGGCGCATTACAGAATTGAAGCCATGATGCCGCCGGCGGAGGTGGCGCAATGGCTGCAGATGCCGGCCAGCGAACCTTGCCTGGTGTTGCACCGGCAAACCCTGGCTTTGGGACAGGTGGCTTCCATCGCCACCATGTGGCATCCGGCTTCACGCTACCAGTTCGCCGGCAGCGTCGGGCCGGGAATATCCTGATCTATTCAATGTCTTTTAACATGTCCTGCAATTGCGCGAGCGAGACCGGCTTTTCCACCGGGCCAAGCACGCGCAATTGGTGAAAGCGGCCCATCAGTTTGGCCGAGTGCAATACATGCGCCTGTTGGCCTGAAATCAGCAGCACCACGCCGTCATAATGCATATCCGCCAAGCCCTGCATGACTTGAAAGCCATCAAGTGAGCCGGGCATATGCAAATCGCACAGAATCAAACCCGGTTGCGGGCGCATGGTGTGCAGCAGATTTAATACTTCACGCCCGCCGTGACAGGTTTGCGGCTCGGTAAAGCCGGCCTCTTTTAACAAATCGACAAAATATTCTCTGAAGAATGCATCGTCATCCACCACCAGAGCACGGGTCTGCCGCAGCGATGTTTGGTCTTTCTCTTGCAAATCCATATACATTCCAGTCAAAACAAAGGTGGCTGCACGGCGCATGCACAGCCACAAACCGCTTGCTTATTTTCAACCCGCCCCCTTGCATGCCCTGTGATGCAGGCGGCTTGCGTATTTTTACTTTCATTCATCAGCAGCGCTTACGCGCCGGCTCAATACTTCTTCAACTTTTTGCTGCAGTTTTTGCGCCGGAAAAGGTTTGTGCAGACAGACATCGACCAAATTTTCAGCCAAGCGCAAATATTCCTGATTAGATGAGATGGCGATGATGCGCAGCCCCTGCTTTTGACGCGCCAGGAAGATGCCCTCGATTCCCTCATGTCCCGGCATAATCAAATCGGTCACCAAAACCTGCGCCTGCTGCGCCTGTAACACATTCAAGATGCCACGGCTGTTGGCTGCCACATGCACCTGATGTCCGGCCAGCCGCAAGGCGCTTGCATACAATTCGCACAAATCACTGTCATCTTCCAACAAGACCACGCTCGCCATGCGCCATCTCCTAACTGGTGGCGAGGGAATGCAACAAAGCCACCCTGTCGATCGGTTTTTCATATGCGCCCAACACCGTCAAGCCGTGCGCGCGCGCCAGTTTCTCCGCCGCCCGCATCACGCCTGCGCCCACGCCGGAATGCAATACCACGTTTCCAGCATAGCCAAGCCGCGCCAGCTTGTCCAAAAATTCAATCCCATCCATATCCGGCATGCGCAAATCACACACCAGCAAGGCTCGCGGCCAGCGCAAGATGTCGCACAAGGCGTCTTTGGCGTTACTGAAACAATGCACATGTTGCGCGCCCAGATCGCGCATCATTTCTTCCATCACTGACAACATGAAGCTGTCATCATCCAGCAGCACCACATGTTCAATCCGTTCGCGCATCACCTGTTCGCTCTCCATACCACCTCCACTGACGCAGCCAGCTGTTGACCTTGAGTCTATTGTACGAGTGGACTGTAAGCGCCCTCACCTGTCAGGTTCGACAGTGGCGTCCGGTAAAATTTCTGCAACAAAAGATTGCCATGCGGCAAGCTCAAAATTCCTTCGCCACATAGACCTGCCGGCTGAAGGCATCGGAAAACGGGCGCGGCATGATGTCCGGTTGCAAGGGGGCCTGGGCTGAGGGGTCCAGATCAAAGCTGCGCTCCAGCACGCCGCAGTGCAGGCGCAAGCCGCTTTCCAGCTCAAATTGCAGATGCAAACCCTGTTCGCCAAAGCCATGTGCGAGCCAGATCCAGGGGCCATCTTCAAATTTATCCATGCGCCGCCCTTCCACATGCACCGCCAGTAAGCGCCCTTTACATTGCAATTTCAATTGCGCATCTGCGCGTGCGGGACGGATCTTGAGTTCTATCGCGCGCACCGCGCCGCGCCTTTGCAAGATGCGGTCGGACAGGACTTCAATTTGCGGCGGGGCCAGGCGGCCAGGGGCGGGATGCAGCCACAGCAAGCTGCGCTCATCGCCCAATACCGGCAAGGGACGCAGGCGCGCCTGCTGCGGGAAGAAAAAGCGGGTGTAATGATCGGGTTGCGGATCGCGTGAAAACCACCAGCTTTCTTCGTTTTCGGCGTCATACAACCAGGCCAGATGGCTGGGACGCGGATAGTGCGGGCTGTATTGCGGCGTCAGCAGACCGGCGGCGCCGCAGGCCAGGAACAGGGCGGCGCTGAGCGCTGCGGTGAGCGGCCAGGGTTTGCCGGAGACTGGCGGGCGGATTGCCGCCAGCCAGGGGGCAAACAATGCCAGCAATAAAGCCAGCAGCAAGGCGCAGACCCAGGCCATGGCGGGGGTCAGGGCTTGCGCCACCAGCCGCCATAAGGGCGCATGCAGGCATAGCGCCAGAATCAGCAAGCCGCTCCACAGGCAAGCCGCCGGGGCCGGGCGGCGCCAGTACGCCATGCTTTGCAAGAGTCCGCCCAGCAAGGCTAGCGCCAGCGGCCCCAACAGGAGATAACTCATGCCCGGGGCCCGCCATAAACTGAGTCCGAGTAAGAACAGCCACAGCAGCGCTGCGCCAAGCCGCCATTCGTGCAAGGAAAACAGGCGCAAGCAGCCTTGCAGCATGGCGGCGCAGACTGTCAGCGCGGCCAATTGCATGGCCAGCAGATGCCAGAGTTGCTGCGGCATGCCGCCATGTGCGGAAATGCGGTAGTCGCCATCCATCCACAACTGCAAGCGCCATAGCAGCCAGGCGCTGCCGGCCGCCAGTCCCAGCCATACAAGCTGCACGGGCAAGCTGGCCAGGGTTTTCCACAATCGCAGATGTTGCTCCCGGCGTGCGCTGCGCACCTGCCACAGCAACAGCCCGGCGCACACGAAAAAGGGCAGCCAGGATGGCGGGTAGTACGCCATGCCCCAGACCGGCAGATGAAAATACACCAGCTCGCCGCCATGGCTTTGCTGCTTTTCCTGCTGACCGAAGGCGCGCACTGCCGCCAGCATGCTTTGCCCGAGTTGTTGCAAGGTGGCGGGATCAATGTTTTGCAGCGTATCGGTGCGGCTGTGGTAGCGCGTGTGGTCTTCGATGGCGGCAAAGTTCAGGCCGGCCACGCCCTGGTTCTTGAATACGGAAAAATCGGTGTAATTCGGCATCAGCCGATAGACTTCATAAAACAGGGAATTGGCCTGGATTTGCGGCAGGGCTTGCGCCAGGGTGCGGATCTGCGGCGCGCTGCCGGACTGGGTTTCAAACATCAACAGCGGGCCGCCGGCGCCGCGCATTTCAAAATTCAACACCAGGCCCACCGCATCGCGCGCCGGATGTTCTGAGGCGAATAATTGGGCGCCCAGCATGCCCGCCTCTTCGCCATCGGAAAACAGTACGATCAGGTCGTGTAACAGCGGCGGCTCCTGGCGCAGCTGGCGCAAGGTTTCCAAAACCGCCGCCACCGCCATGCCATTATCCGCCGCGCCGGGGGCATGCGGGGCCGTGTCGTAATGCGCCATCAGCAGCACGGCTTTGCCGCCGGGACGGCTGCCGGGAATCCGGCTGATGATGTTTTTCACGCGCCCGCTGCTCCAGGCCGAATGGCCCACGCCTTCTTGCACCTCTACCGCCATGCCCAGGTCTTGCAGAGATTTGATCAGATATTCGCGCACCCGGCCATGTTCTGCGCTGCCGATTGGATGCGGCGCGCGCGCAATCTGTTCCAGACTGGCTTGGGCGCGTTGCACATCAAACACGCCTGGCCCGGGCGGGGTCGGATCGAAGTGTGGGGTCAGCGCCGCCAGCAAGGCGGCGCAACATATGGCCGTCAGGCTGAGCAAGATCATGGCCAGCGGCCAGGAGACAACACTGTCTGCGTCCCCGGGGACGGTATCTGCGGATGATGGCGTGGGTTTGAATTCAGACATGGCAGGCGCGCAATAGTGTGAGCACATTGTGCGCGATGGCGTGCAGCGATGCAAGCCGCGCAGACGTGAGAATCAGGCGATCCGGACTTGCGGCGCGACATGCGCAAGGCTCATCCCGGCCCGGGTCTGCGCAATTATGGTTGATGCAGCAGCGCTGTTGCGCGCTGCCGGCAAGAGCCTGTGTCAGGTTGCGGCGCGCGGCGTTGTGTTAGCGCGCTCAGGCTGCGCCCTCGCCTTTGCGCGGGCCAAGGCCATACACCAGCATCGCCACCACGGTCAAACACCAGACCACCAGGGCGCCGGAAGGCAGATCGAATTGCACGGAGAGCAAAAGGCCGAGCAGATAACCGAGCGCGCCGGTGAGATAGGCCAGCGGCAAACGCAGCCCCTCGCGATAGTGGCGCACCGCCAGACTCGGCACGATCAGGCTGGTAAACACCAGATACACGCCAACCAGCTGCACCGAAGCGGTGACGGCCAGGGCGAACAAGAGGTAAAAGCCGAGCGTGCCCAATTTTTCACGCCAGCATTTCAGCAGCAGCACGATGATGGCGCTGCCGATCGCCGGCAAAATCAATTGCGAGGGACGCACCCATAAAATCTGGCCGGCTAATAAATCTTGAATATGTTCGCCGCCATGCGGGTTTTTGGAGACCAGCAACAAGCCGGCGGTGGCGGCCAGAATAAACATGACGCCGATCTGCGCTTCCTGCACGTCTGGCCAGCGTTTTTCGGTCCAGGTCAGCAAAAAAGCGCCGCCGATGGCCGCGCTGGCGGCGGCGGCTTGCACCATATAGCCTTGCAAATCGAGCAAGCCGGCGATGATCACGCCCAGTGCGGCGATTTGTGCAATCGCCAGATCAATAAAGACAATGCCACGGCGCAAGACCTGGGCGCCGAGCGGGACATGTGTGCACAATACCAATAAACCGGCCAACAAAGCCCACCCGATAATTCCCAAGTCCTGCATCCATCACCCCTTATTTGGCGGCGTCCAATAAACGCTGCACCGTCACATCAAAAAATGCAAACAAGTCTTTCGCCTTGTCTTCACCGCCCACGGTGAATGGCAGCACCACCGGCTTGATCGCGCTGCGTTCGGCTAACCATTGTGAGGCGCGGCCATCCTGATACACCGCGCGCAACACCATTTTAACCGGCTGCTTTTGCAATTGCTGTTGCAAACCGGCCAAATGCGCTGCCGAAGGCTCCACGCCCGGTTTGGGTTCGAGCGTGGCGACCGATTTCATGCCCAGCCAGTGCAAGAGGTAGCTCATGTTTTTATGATGCTCCACCACCGCCACGCCTTTCAAGGGGGCGGCCTGCTGCTCCCATTTTTGCATGGATTGTTGCCAGCGCGCGCTGAAATCTTTATAGCGGCTCTGGTAATACGCAGCGTTGGCGGGATCCACTTCGGCTAAGCGTTGCGCCAAGGCTTGGGCGATTTTGGCGATATTGCGCGGGTCCTGCTGGATATGCGGATTGCCGGCGCCGTGCACGTCGCCATCAGCGCGGTCTAAGCGCGCCGGCACATCCAGCGCGGTGACATAGGCGCCGGCCAGGAAGTGTCCCGGCGCACCGGGGTTGAGCTTGGCGTTGCCGGCCTGCTGCAGCAGAACCGGCAGCCAGCCGACTTCCAGATCCATGCCGGTGCACACCAGCAAATCAGCGGAGCGGGTGCGTGCGATCAGGCTGGGACGGGCTTCGATTTTGTGCGGGTCTTGCTGCGCGCTGGTGGCGGAGCTGACCTTGACTTTATCGCCGCCCAGCTCGCCAGCCAGCGCCGCCCATTCCGGCTCACAGGCCAGCACAGAAAGTGCGGCTTGCGCCGGCAACGCCGCCGCGAGCAGCGGCGCCAGCAAAAATTTACTGATTTGCATCTATTTCTCCAGACATGCTCAGTATGCATGGGCCTGGTGGGCGCCCAGACTCATATTGTATTGCAGGTAAATCTGTTTATCGGTGCGGCCGCTGCTGGCTTGCTCATGGCCGTATTGCAGACGCAGGCGCGAGAATTCAGACGGCAGATAATCCAGCGCCAGGGTGGTCTTGCGCGGTTTGAAATCGGACAGCAGCGGCATTTGCTGCGCCGTCAAGCCGCCTGCGGTGAGCAAACCATTATTCTGGCTGCCGGTGAGCTGTTCGTGACGCAGGCCGACTTGCCATTGCGGGGCAAATTTATACACGCCCTGCACATACCAGCCGTTATGACGGCTGCTGTAATCTGACATCACCACCGTGGCCGGGTCATTGCTCCAGGACAGCTGGCCGTCATACCAGCGGCGCAGATATTCGCCGGAAATCTTCACGCTCTGACCATTCGCCGCCCATTTCCACACGCCATCCAGCACCAGGGTGCGGCTGCGCCCGGAATAGGTTTGCGCCACTTCCGCGCCGGTATCGTCGCTGTCTGTGAATTCCAGATTCGCGGTTTTGTCGCGCATCCAGGCCGCGCCAATGCGCCAGCTGGCGTTCGGGCCGAAGTCGTCGCCCAGTTTGACGAATACTGCGCTGTCGGCAAAACCGTTTTTATCGCGCGGCGTGCCGGGGAAGCTGCCGCCATTGCCCAGCTCCAGGCCGAATTCGAGATAACGTTCAGTCGGGGCCAGCCATTTCAGCTGCACGCCTTCACGCTTATATTGACCGCCGAACAGGGCGCGATACGCCAGCGGGGCGTCGATAAAATCCCAGGCGTGGGCGTGCTGGCTGTTGGCGTAACCCACTCCGGAGAACATGCGGCCGGCGCGGATTTTCAGACCATTGCCCAGGCTGCGCGTATCGATAAAGGCTTCTTCCACTTCAGCATGGCCCTCTTCACCCAGGGCAAAGGTGAGCTGGCCGGAGAAATTCGGATCAACGTTGGCAAACAGGGTGATTTCAGATTCGCCCAGCGAAAAACCGCGCTTGGCCGGGCCGACTTCGCCGCCGCTCGGCAGCACGCCCTGGATTTTGTATTCTTCAGGATGTTGCGATTGATTGGCCATGGTGGCCGAGAGATTCAAAGCGAGCGCCGGATTGAATTCGTTCATATTGCCGGCGGCTTTCTTCGCCTTGGCAGTCGGGGCTGCGGCGGCAGATGCGGCAGGCGCGGCGCTGGCGCTCTTGTCTTGCAATTGCTGCTGTAATTGGGCATTTTGCGCTTGCGCCTGGTTCAGCTTTTGCTCCATGGCGGCCATCCGCGCTTCATACGCGGCGCGCATTTCTTTGAGTTCGTTACGGATTTGTTCCAGCGCTTTATCATCGGCAGCCTGCGCTTGCTGAGAGCACAATCCGGCGGCCAGCATCGCGGCTAACAGGGTGTTGCGGGCGAAATTTGTATTCGACAGGGGCGCAGCCTTGGCGCGCACGACATTGGATTGCAACATTCTTCTTTTCCTTACTCACATGTATTAACGAAGACGCCGCCCGCTTGACGCGGCAGCCGTCCAAAAAAACGGTTCACCCGTATCCCTCTTCCGATCAGGCAAGGCCAGATCAAAAGCCGGCGCACGTTGCGTGCAATCCATGTCCTGATAAACACAGACCACAGGCGAACCGGGAAAGCAGACTGCTGTCTGCCAGAGAGACCACACTACAAAAAACGGGAAAACGGATTACTTGGGCGGGGCGCGCGCCTGATAGGGCGCGGCGGCGTGTGCGACGCGCGCGCAGAGCGGGCCGACATGCGTGAGGAAATCTGGAGAGGAAAGCGCAGGCGCGGCGGCAAATCCAAGCGGTAAAAGATCGCTGCATTGGGCCACCGAGGCGCACAGTTCGCAATGCGATTCAAGCAAGCTGTGCTTGCCTTCGCGCGCTGTTTCACTGGCTTCAGGTGCGTTGAGCTGGATGTGCGTCAATGCATGAGACAAGGCCAGCTGCTGCGATAAGAGCAGCATCAGCGCGAGTACTACATGCAAAATTGAGGAACGTGTTTTCACAACGGCCTGTCGCACAAAAAATGGGAAAAAGGTATAGCGTCAGAAAAAACGCACAACCGCCAAAAGGATCAAGGTCGATCACGCCAAAAATGGTTTGATCAGAAATTTAAGACCCGTTCATTGTAATGCAAACCCGGCACAAAAGCGCAAGTACTTTTCATTAATAACGCTAAATCATTTTCATCATTATGAACGGACTTCAAACCGCAGCGCCTCGGCGAAAATCTGTTCCGGCGCAACCAGATTGACCCGCTTGGCGTCTGACAGCAGGCGGCGGAAACTGCGCGCGCCCGGCATTCCGGCCAGCAAGCCCAGCATATGGCGCGTGATGGTGGTGGCGCGCAAGGCGTCACAGGCAGCCAATTCCCGTTCGATATACGGCAGCATGGCGCGCAGCACGGCGCCGCGCTGCGGGATCGGCTCTGTCCCGCCGTAATAGCGCTGGTCGGCTTCGGCCAGCAGATAGGGGTTGTGATAGGCTTCGCGCCCTATCATCACGCCATCCACATGCTGCAAATGGGCGTTGATTTCGGCATGGGTTTTAATGCCGCCATTGATGATGATTTCCAACTGCGGAAAATCGCGTTTGAGGCGGTAGGCGTAGTCGTATTTAAGCGGCGGAATTTCGCGATTTTCTTTCGGACTCAAGCCTTTCAAAATCGCATTGCGCGCATGCACGATGAAGGTGTGGCAGCCGGCTTGCGCCACTGTGCCGACAAAGTCGCGCACGAATGCATAGCTTTCTTCTTTGTCGATGCCGATGCGGTGTTTGACCGTGACATCAAGCTCCACCGCATCACGCATGGCTTTGACGCAATCAGCCACCAGCGGCGCTTCCGCCATCAGGCAGGCGCCGAACGCGCCGCGCTGCACCCGCTCAGACGGACAGCCGCAATTCAAATTGATTTCGTCATAGCCCCAGTCCTGTCCCAGCCGCGCGGCGCGCGCCAAATCGCCCGGCTCGCTGCCGCCCAATTGCAGGGCGATGGGGTGTTCGCTGTGATCAAAGCGCAGGTGGCGCGGCACGTCGCCAAACAGCAAGGCGCCGGTGGTCACCATTTCGGTGTACAGCCAGGTGGAGCGGCTCAAGAGACGGTGAAAATAGCGGCAGTGGCGGTCAGTCCAGTCCATCATCGGGGCCACAGACAGGGTGCGCGGCGGCAAGGCGCGCGCGGCGGTTGGAGCGGGATTTGGATTGGGCTGGGCGGACGGGCTGCTGGAAGTCATGGCGGATCGTAAAAACTGCTGAAAAAACAGGCAATTATAGCAGGGAAAGCGCATCCGATCTGCCCGGATTGTTTGACAAAGCTTTGCCTTTGGCGCGCTGGCCGGCAAGACGCGTTTTGGTTTGGGCATGCGGCTGGCTGGCGCGTCAGGCGCCCCGGGGCAGACTGACGGCGCGGGCCTGCTGCATTCAAGAATTCAAGCTGCCGGGCGGCATGCTGAATCTGGATCCGATTGCGCTGGGAAAGCGGGCTGCGGCAGAACCGGCGGCGCCAAGCCTGGCGCCATGCAAGGGCTGCGCACGGCCAGAAAGCAGCGGCAATCATGGCGCCCAAGAGCGCCGGAAAAATCCGTTTTGCCCTTACAAAAGCCAATACTTATGCAATACTTGCTTTCTTTTTTTCGCGCTGCACATAAGGCTTTTCCCATGACTGATCCCAACCAGTATTCCTGCCACGGTTTTCATGCTGATCTGCCGGGAGGCAAAGCCACCGGGGTGTTGCGTCTGGAGGCCGATGGCATCCATTTCACCATTGGCGCAATCAGCGGTTACTTCCCCTTTGCCGGCACGCATATGCAGCTCGGCGGCGCGTCTGACCGGCTGGTCTTGATCAATCATCCGCAACACCCCGAATGGTCGATTTACACCAGTGAGCGCAGTATTTTGCGCAATCCGCATGTGCAAGCGCATCCGCAGATGGCCGGACATCTGGCGCGCGCCAAACAGCATGCGCGTAAAAACTGGCTCATCGCCTGCCTGGCTTTTTTCCTGGTGGTCGGCGTGCCCGCCGGCCTGCTCTGGCGCAGTGATATCGTGACCGGCTGGGCGGCGCAACAGGTGCCGCCGGAATGGGAAACCAAGGCCGGCCGGCAAGCCCTGGATCAAATCCGCATCAAGGGCGAATTCATGCCGCAAAAAGAAAGCGACGCCCTGCTCGCCCCCTTGCTGGCGCCTTTACAGGAAGAAACCAGAAAATCCCGCTTCAAATGGCAGTTTTACATTGTCAACGACCCCACCCCGAATGCCTATGCGCTGCCGGGCGGCTTTGTGGTGATTCATTCCGGCTTGATTCTCAAAGCCGATCAGGCGGAAGAAGTGCTGGGTGTGCTGGGCCATGAAATCGCCCACGTCGAGCAACAGCACGGGGTGCAAAACATGATAGGCAACGCCGGTTTATACCTTGGCGCCAGCCTGTTGTTTGGCGACGCCACCGGGCTGGTGGCGGTGCTGGCCAACGCCGCCCCGCTGCTGCTGTCGCAGAGCTATTCGCGCCGCTTTGAAGAAGAAGCCGATGAAGTCGGCAGCGCCATGCTGGTGCGCGCGCGCATCAATCCCATGGGGCTGGTGACTTTCTTTGAAAAAATCATGGCGGAAGAGAAAAAACAGTTGGAAAAAGTGGAGGATGAGCACGCCCGCGAAGCGCTGAAACTCAGTATGCGTTTTTTGAGCACCCATCCCAGCACAGAAAAGCGGATTGCTGACATGAAGCAGCGGCTGAGCCGGCAACCAGCGCCGGCCTGGCGCGAATTCGGCGACGCCTTCCCAACCCTCAAACAATCGGTACAAACCTTCGTCGCCAATAGCAAACAGGAAAAGAAAGGAAAAACATGAAATCCGACATCAAAGGCGGCACGGCCTTCTCCTATGTGGATATGGAGTTGGCGCCGGGAGAAGTCATCATCACTGAATCTGACGCCATGTCTTCCATGGATGCGGATATGGAAATGAAGGCGATTTTCAATGGCGGGCTGTTCAAGGGCTTGCTGCGCAAATATCTGGGCGGTGAATCGCTGTTTTTAAGCCGCTACGCCAACAGCGCCAGCGCGCCGCGCCGCATCACCTTCGTGCAACCGACGCCGGGACAGATCCGCGAAATTGAGCTGGCCGCAGGCGAAAGCCTGTATCTGCAGCCGGGCGCGTTTTTAGCCTGCAGCGAAAGCGTGACGCTGGGCTTGAGCTTTGCCGGCTTGATTTCCTGGATTGCGCGCGAGGGTTTATTCCGGCTTGAAGCCAAAGGCCCGGGCAAGCTGTGGTATGGCGCTTACGGGGCCTTGCTGGATCGTCAGATCAAGGGGGAATACATTGTCGATACCAGCCACCTGGTGGCCTACGACAAAAACATCAAACTCAAGCTGCAATTCGCCGGCGGACTGTTTTCCAGCCTGTTTGGCGGTGAGGGACTGGTCTTGCGCCTGGAAGGCGAAGGACGGGCGGTGATACAAACCCGCAGCATGTCGGGTTTGGCGAATTGGGTCAACCCGAAATTATAAGGAGAACGCAATGAAGGTTGAATTATTCCACCGCCCCGGCAACACTGCGGCCAAGGTGATGCTCAATCCGGGCGAATCCTGCACCACCGAATCCGGCGCCATGATCGCCATGAGCGGCCATATGGAAATCAGCACCACCACGCACAAGAAAGGCAGCGGCGGCTTGCTCAAGGCGGCCAAACGTCTGCTGTCTGGCGAGTCATTTTTCCTGAATCATTTCACGCCGCAAGGCAAGCCGGGCGAAGTCTGGCTGGGTTCCGGCCTGGCCGGCGATATGCTGGTGCGCGAATTGCAAGGTGAAAATCTGATCGTGCAATCCGGCTCTTTCCTGGCCTGCTCGGAAAACATCAATGTTGATCTGGGCTGGCAGGGTTTCAAATCGCTGCTGTCGGGCGAATCGGTATTCTGGCTGCATTTGAATGGCAGCGGCACACTGGTCTTGAGTTCTTTCGGCGCGATTTATCCGGTTGAGGTGAATGGCGAATACATCGTTGACACCGGGCATATTGTGGCCTTTGAAGAAAGCCTGAATTTCACCCTCAGCAAAGCCGGCGGCAGCTGGCTGCAATCCTGGCTCGGCGGCGAAGGCATTGTCTGCCGCTTCAAAGGACGTGGCACGGTGTGGTGCCAATCGCATAATCCAGGCAGTTTTGGCGCCCTGTTAGGCCCGAACTTGCGCCCACTGTGAGGAAGGACAAGAGCATGACGCAAACTTTTAATGTGATTGTCACCGGCGAATGTTTGCCGGGCGTGACGCGCGAGCAAATGGAAGCGGCTTTCGCCAAACTCTTCAAACTCGATCCGGCGCAAGCCGCCGCCACCCTGGCGCGCGCGCCGCTGTTGATCAAGCGCGGGGTGGATGCCGCCAGCGCGCAAACCTATGCCAATGCCTTAAACCAGGCTGGCATCGCTCACCGTTTGGAAGACGCCAACCCGGCTGCGGCGCCGGATCTGGCCAAGCCCGCCGCAGCGCCCGCGCCGGCCACGCCGCCCGCGCCGAGTCTGGAAAAAACTGCGCCGCCGCCGGCCGCCGCTGCGACGCCCGAGGCCGGTTTGCCGGTAAAGCAGCCGGCCCATCAGCGCGGCGACGAGTCCATCTTCGAGCCGGCGGCGCCCAAAGGCTACCGTTTCCGGATTGAAGGCAAACCGGATTACGGCTTTGTCACTGTGCATTTGAATCAGGGCGATATGATCAAGGTCGAAGCCTCGGCCATGGCCACCATGGACACCCATGTGCAGATGAAAACCAAGATGAAAGGCGGTCTGTCACGCTTGTTGTCGGGTGAAAATCTGTTCATCAATGAGTTCACGGCGCAGGGTGCGCCGGGTGAAATCGGGATTGCGCCGGCAGCGCCTGGCGACTTGCTGCACCGCTATCTGGATAATGAAATCATTTATCTGCAAAACTCTTGCTTTGTGGCCTGTTCGCCGCAGGTGAATGTGGAAGCGAAATGGCAGGGGCTGGTGAAAGGCTTTTTCGGCGGCCAGGGTTTATTCCTGGTGCGCGCGATCGGCACTGGCGATCTGTGGTTTAACACCTATGGCGCGGCGATTGAAATCGAGGTCACTGACGAGTATGTGGTGGACACCGGGAATGTGGTGGCCTTCACCGAGGGGCTGGAGTACAAAGTGACTAAAGTTGGCGGTTATAAATCGCTGTTTTTGTCGGGCGAAGGCTTTGTCTGCCGCTTTACCGGCAAGGGCAAGATCTGGCTGCAAACGCGCACCCCGGCCAGCTTTGTGAACTGGGCCAGCGCATTCAGGCCAAGTAAGAAAGGCTGATCAGCACGCCGCATTGCGGCGTAAAGCGCAGCCACGCCATGTGGCTGCAGCCGCACATGCCGGCCCACGCCGGCTTGCAGCCAGCGGCTTTCGCAGTTGTGGCGCCGGGTGAATCGCTGCGCAGCAATCCAGCCGGCTGCCCCTTGCCATCCCGCTGCCGCTTATTTCTTCCACTGCGGCCCGACAATCATCACTTGCTCGGGACAGGTGAAATCATCCTTGGGCGGCTCGCCGCTTGTGCCGTCAAAATAAGTCAGTGAGGCCGTGCTCAAGGGTTTGTTGATCATATTTGACAGCAGGGAGATTTGCACTTCGGTGAAATGCGGCGGATTGGCTTTGTTATTGCATTGCAGCTTGGTGAGCGCGGCCACATTCGCGCCAAACGCGCCATTCAGGGCTTTTTGCAATTCGGCTTTGGGCACGCTTTTACCGATATTCGCCGCCAGAAAAGCGCCGAAGGGTGATTGGCGCAGCTGTTTGGTGAAGCGGGCGATGGCGCCGAAATAATCGTTTTGATCAAACTCAAAACACACGCCATGTTTGCCCCACTCATAATTGGCAAGGCAGCTCGGCGCCATGGCGCCGGGCATGACGGACACAAAATCGCGCAGATTGTCCGCCGCCACATTCACGCCGGGGGCGTAACACTTGCCCTGCGGGCTGTATTTGGGCATGGCCAGCGGGCCGGCAGCGCAACCATCTTTCATCCATTCTTCCCTGGTCACGCCCTTGGCCGCCAGCGAAGCCGGCAGACTGGGCCATAAACCGTGCGCGCTCAGATTATTGGCCGGGTCCAGCGGCGTTTGGCTGCATTCGAGCGGCGCGGCGTCGCCGCTTTTGCCCAGGCAAAAACCGGGCTGCCAGGACAAGGCCAGCACATAGCTGGAAAAATCAGCGTGTTTGCGCGCTTTCAAGTCAGCGCCATAGGCCAGTCCGGCGCACAAACTCATGACGCCGGCTGTGATGATTTTGCCGTATTGCATATGTCCTCCCATCGTTGGAAACAAGGGATGATAAGCGCAGCGGACGGTGAATGCAGTGAAGAAACGATGAAATGCCTGGATTGTCGGCAAAAACAAACAGGGCGGCGGTTTATTCACCACCGCCCTGCTGCTGGACTTTTTACGCTTTATGCCTGCACAACATTGGCTTTGCGGCGGCGCGCAAACAGCGCCAACATGCCAAGTCCGCCCAATATCAGCGCGCTTTGCTCAGCTTCCGGCACGGCGGTGGTGACGCTGACAGCGCCGAGCTGCCAACCTTCATCATTCAAGTCCTGCCAGCCATAGCGTTGCTGCCCTTCAAAACTGGATGGCGAGTCATACGAGTAGGTGATGTTGTTGGCGCCGGCTTGCAATTGCACCGGCAGCGAGATGGTGACTAATTGGCCGGTGTGTTGCACCGTGGCGCCTGTCGGGCTGGTGAATACGCGGTCAAGGCCGCCGCCGCCAAGATTCCATGTGCCGGAGAAAATTTTGGCGCCATTGAGGTGCAGATTGAAAATATCGATGTAGTAATTGTCGCCATCCAGGCTGTTAAAGCCGCGAATCTGGAAATTCAAGGTGGCTTGTGTGGCGGCTGAAACGAAATTGTTTTGCTGCGCAACCCAGGTGTTGATCGGGCCTTGGGCGCTGTAGTCTTGGGAGAAAATCACGGTATCGGCCTGCGCTGCGGCAGCAAATGCGAACAGTGCGGCGGCAAAGATATTTTTCTTGAATTGCATAGTTTTCCTCAGAGTCTTTCTTGGTAAAGCCAGATGCGTCGCTGCGCTCTGACTGACTACCTGTGCTTGTGCTTTTGTTGTTGGCGACCCGGCATACCAGTTCGTCCAGGTGAAACCGAACTGCAGACAGTATACAGGATTTGAGGGAAACTGGATTGGCTTATTTTAAATAAACTTCAAACTGTTCCGCATATCATCGGCAGATGTATTGCCCTTGCGCTTATTTTTGCGGGGGAAGGCGCATCAGATTGCGCTGAAGCTTGCTGATGCGCTCTGCAGGACTGGCGCAATGTTGGCTGCCATCAGACAAGGGCGGCGGCGCATCAGCCCAAGCCCTTTACTTTTGCCGATACAACAGCGCCATCGCCAGCAGAAAATAGGCGAGCGCCGCCAGCGGCAGGCCGAACCAATACCATGCATGCGCCTGATCCTGTTTCCAGCTCCACCATGCCAGGATTTGCCCAAGCGGCACGCTGAGCAGGCCGGCCCACAACGCCAGATCCAGCAAGCCGCCCTGCCATTTGTTCAAATTGCGGCCATTGGCAAAACCGGCGGCGCCGAAAATAATGCCCATGACCAGCCAGGCGCCCAAGCCCAGGGCGCCAAAGCTGGCCAATAACATGCCCCAAAAGCTCATCCGCCTTTACACATTGTCTTGCACTTGCGGCGTGCTGCTGCCGGCGGCCAGAGTGATGCGGGTGGTTTTCAGCAAGGGTTCTGCCGGTTTGCTGCCATCGGCGTTCAAGGGTTTGACTTTCTTGAACAACACGGTGAAGCTGTCCGCCGTCACTTGCGCCAGCGCATAGCCTTGCGCGTGGTGGTCAAGGTAGGCGAAGTCCGGGTTGTTGGCGCGCACCACGGCGTCATAGGTTTGCGGATTGGCCACCAGCGCAGCCAGCGGCGTCGTGCCCGCCCCCTGCTTGATATAGGTGTACCAGGAATCGCTGCTGATGCCTGCGCTGACAAAATCCACCAGCACCGGCGTGCCTGTCGCAATATCCTGCTTATCGCGCACCACCCCGCATTGGAAGGCGTGCAAATCGCCGGTGATGGCCACCACGTTCTTGATGTTTTGCGCTTTCAAATAGCCCAGGATGTCGGCCTTGTGCGTGGGGTAGCCATCCCAGCAATCGGCATTGATCACATACAGATTGTTGTAAGGCGCCGGGGCTTGCTGGCGCATGTCCAAAAAGCAGCGGTTCAAAGTCACTTCATTGCCCCAGATTTTCCAGATGGCGCTGGAGTTTTTCATGGTGTCTTTCCACCATTGGGTTTGCGTAGTGCCGAGAATCGAGGGCGCGCGCTGCAAGGCGGCGGCGGAACTCTTTTCAAACGCTTCGATGATCGGCAGCGGCACAAAATAACGGCTGCCGATTGAATCATTGCCATTCACCGGATCTTTGCCCAGCAGGTTGGCGATGGTGGCTTCCGGCACCACATGGTCGTCGCGATACAGGCGCTGATCGGTCATCACCAAATGCATCAGGCTGCCGAATTTGAAATCGCGGTAAATGCGGATGTTGTTGTAAGCGCTGTTGTTGAGATCAAAGCTGACGTCGCCAAAGTCGATCGGCATGTATTCGGCCCAGGCTTGATTGGCGCTGCGGCGGCGTGCAGTCTCCTGCAGGTTGCCAT
Organism: Massilia sp. W12; assembly: GCF_037300705.1. Classification (NCBI taxonomy): domain Bacteria; kingdom Pseudomonadati; phylum Pseudomonadota; class Betaproteobacteria; order Burkholderiales; family Oxalobacteraceae; genus Massilia; species Massilia sp. W12. The sequence continues at coordinate 3,360,838 of NZ_CP147776.1, forward strand.
TGGAATAGGTTTGATGATCTTGCCAGGCGTCGTCTGAAAATTCGTGGTCGTCCCAAATCGCAATCAAAGGGAATTTGGCGTGCAGCGCTTGCAGACGCGCATCCGAACGATAGGTTTTGTACAGGGAGCGGTAGTCGTCCACGCTGACGGCGTAAATCGCGCCGGCATTGTTTTTCTTGCCTTCCGGCAGGGTGATCGCTTTGTGCGCCGGTTCCGCCACGCCGCTCTGGAATGTGGCGCCCACGGTTTCATAGATGTAGTCGCCCAGGTGCACCAGGAAATCGAGTTCTTCCTGCGCCAGCAATTCCATTGCGCCCCAGTGGTTGACCGTCCAGTCCTGGCAGGTCATCCAGGCAAAGCGCATTTGCGCCGGGGTGCTGGCGGCGGCGGGCGCGGTTTTGCTGCGGCCTGCCGGGCTGACATCTGCGCCGGCGATGAAGCGATAGTAATACGTGGCGGCGGGCGTCAAGCCGGTGATTTTGGCGCGCACCGTGAAATCATATTTTTCTGTAGCGGCCAGGGTGACGCTGGCGGCCAGCTGGGCGAAATCAGCGGAAGTCGAGACTTCCAGCTTGAGCGGAATGTCTTCCTTGGCCCCGCTTGCGCTGATGCAGCGGGTCCAGAAAACAATCGAACTGTCTTTCGGATCGCCGCTGGCCACGCCTTGCGGGAAGCTGTAGCTGCCCTTGCTCTGGCTGGCGGCGCCGCTGGCGCCGCCGCCGCCACAGGCTTGCAAGCCTAAAGTGGCGGACGCCACCGTGAAGTACATTGCTGATTTTACAAATTGACGCCGATCCATAGTGTCTCCCGAGGGGTTTGTGGGTTGCCGCTTAATGCATGCGCGGATAGCCTGTGATTTTTTGAATTTCCTGATAGAGGGGTTGTAATCTATCGTACATTTTTTGATACACCCGGTTGTACAGTTCATCATACATGCGCTGGTTGGCCGGAATCGGTTCAAACACTTTCCCGATGCGGGTCATATTTTGAATCGCATCAGAAAACGAGGCATGGTACTGCAGCCCGGCAGCGGCGGCAATTGCCGCGCCAAGTCCGGATGTTTCGTAGATATGCGGGCGCGCGGTGGGCAGGCCAAAGATGTCGGCGGTGAGCTGCATCGCGGCGTCGCTTTGCGAGCCGCCGCCGGAGATGCGCAGCTCTGTGATCGGCACGCCGGAGCGCTTTTCGATGCGCTCGCGCCCTTCGCGCAAGGCATACGCCAGACCTTCCAGAATCGCGCGGTACATATGGGCGCGTGTGTGCACATCGCCAAAACCGATAATTGCGCCCTTGGCTTCCGGGCCGGGAATCTTGATCCCCGGCGTCCAATACGGCTGCAGCATCAAGCCCATGGAGCCGGGCGGCACGGCGTTGACCAATTCATCGAACAAGGCTTCGGGCGGCACGCCTTTTTGTTTGGCTTCGATTTGCTCATGCAGGCCAAATTGTTCCTTAAACCAGTTGACCATCCAATAGCCGCGAAAGATTTGCACTTCGGTGCTGTAAGCGCCGGGGATGGCGGCGGGGTATGGCGGAATAAAGGGGGTGACTTCGAGATAGCGGCTGCTGGTGGTGTTGATGGTGGCGGTCGTGCCATACGAGAGGCAGCCGATATGCGGCGCCTGACAGCCGGCGCCGATCACTTCACAGGCTTTGTCGGCGGCGGCGGCGATCAGCGGAATACCGGCCGGCACACCGGTTTCTTCTGCCGCGCGGGCGCTGATCTGGCCGATAGTGGCGCCCGGCGGCAGCAAGCGCGGCAGGCTTTCGGCTTTCACGCGCAAAGCTTGCCATTTCCAATCGCCAGGCTTGGCCCAGGCCAGTTTTTTATAGTCAAACGGCAGATACGCCACCATGGAGCCGGTGGAGTCGGCGAATTCGCCGGAAAAGCGGTAATTCAAATAGCCTGAGAGCAAGAGCCATTTATCGGTTTTTTCCCAGATTTCCGGCTCGTGCGCGGCGATCCAGTTGACCTCGGCTTCCTGGCGGAAAAAATTGATGGTGTGCGAGACGCCGGCCAGTTTGAAGGCGAAACGCCACCAGGGACTGATCTGCGGCACATGGTCGGTGCGGCGCTGATCCAGCCAGGTGATGGCCGGGCGCAAGGGCTTGCCGGCTTTATCCAGGCTGATGATGGTGCCGCGCTGGGTGGTGACGGCCACCGCGCGCACTAAATGTTTGGGGATGTGGTAATCAGCCCATAAACGCTGGCAGGCGGTGCACACGGCCTGCCAGTAATCTTCCGGGTCGTGCTCGGCCCAGCCGGGGTGGGTGGAGAAATACGCTTCCAGATGGACTTGCGATTTGGCCACGATATTGCCATGCAGGTCGTAAATAATGGCGCGCACGCTTTGCGTGCCATTGTCAATTGCCAGCAGATACTCATTGCTCATCTGGGTTCGCCCTTACGCTGCGTTGGCCAGGATCGCCGCTTGCCATTCGGCGTCAGCCGGCGCTTGCGGCAGGCTGTAATTGCGTTGCCACAAGTCGAGCCAGGCCGAGGCTTCCATTTGACAGCGCTCTTCACTCCAATTCAACTCTTGTTTGCACAGCAGCAGGATGCGAGGCAATTCGGCGCGCGCGCCTTGCGCCAGCAAAATCCCTAAGCGGCTGCGGCGCAACATCAGGTCTTCCAGCTTGAACACGGCTTCATTGCGCAACATCCAGCGCAGTTCGGCCCACAGGTAATCGCTCGCGCCCACCGTTTGCCAATCTTCGGCATGGGCCGAGGATAAGAGCGCGGCGGCGAAACGGCCATAGCGCCCTTCCAGCCGTTCGCGCTGGAAGGCGGTGAGCGGGAAATACGGCGGCAGGCCGGGGCCGGGGGCGAAAATCGGCCCCGGACGCAAATCCAAATCACGCTTTAACAAGGGCGCGGCATGACGCAAGGTGTCCAGCGCGATGGTGCGGAAGGTGGTGAGTTTGCCGCCGGTGACAGTCAGCAAGCCCTGCTCTAACCACAGAACATGGTCGCGCCCTTCTTTGGAAGGATCGGCAGCGCCGGTATCCACCACCGGGCGCACCCCGGCATAGGAAGACAGCGCATGTTGCGCCTGCAAACCCAAGTGCGGAAATTGGAAGTGCAGCGCTTCCATTAAATATTCGACTTCGGCCTGCGTGATCACAGCTTCTTGCTGCAAATCGGCGCTGTGATCGACATCGGTGGTGCCAACCAGGGTCACGCCTTCCCAGGGGTAGGCGAAGACCGGGCGGCCATCGCGCGGATGCATCAGGCTGACGGCTTGCGCCAGCGGCAAGCGCCAGGCCGGAAACAGCAAATGACTGCCGCGCAGAGGGCGGATGCGTTGCGCGACGCGCTGGCCGGATTGCGGGCGCAGCCGGTCAGCCCAGGCCCCGGTGGCGTTGATCACCAGCTTAGCCTTCATTTCAAATACCGCGCCGCTCAAATGGCACTGCGCTTTCACGCCATCCACCACGCCCTCAGCGTTACGGGTCAATTCGCGCGCAGCCAGATAATTCACCGCCACGCCGCCATATTCATCGGCTTCCTGTAACACGCGCAAGACCAGGCGGGCGTCATCGGTTTTGGCGTCGGCATAGCACATGCCGCCTTGCAAACCTTCTTGCCCGATATGCGGCGCGAGCGCATTGAATTCATCTTTGCTGAAATAATGGCGGCCACGGCGGCCAGCGATCAAATCGTAAATCGCCAGCCCCAGCGCAAACAGCCAGCGCCCCGGTTTGCGGCCCTGGTAATCGGCAAAGGCAAAGCTTTGCGGCGTCACCAGTCCCCAGGCGTCATGCAAGAGCGCTTCGCGTTCTTGCACCGATTCGCGGGTCAGGCCGAATTTGCCTTCCTTTAAATAGCGCAGGCCGCCATGCACCAGCTTGGATGAGCGCGAGGAGGTGCCCCAGGCGAAATCGCGCTGCTCCATCAAGAGTACGCGCAAGCCACGGCGGGCGGCTTCAAGCAAAATCCCGGCGCCGGTAATGCCGCCGCCAATCACCACCAGATCCCATTCATGTTGCAAATGGGCTTTTAACTGGCTGCGGAAATCACGCGCCCACATCTTATTGCTCCGGCAAAAGTTTGCCCGGATTCATCAAGCCTTCGGGATCAAAATGGGCGAATAATTGTTGCATCGCGGATAAGCCGAGTTCGCCTTTTTCAGCGCGCAAATATGGCGCATGGTCGCGCCCGACGCCGTGCTGATGGCTGATCGTGCCGCCGTGGCTGACAATCGCCTGGCTGATCGCGCCTTTGAGTTTGCGCCAACGCTCCATATCGTGCTCAAAACTGCCGCTCTGGCGGTACACAAAGGTGGTGTACACGCTGGCGCCTTGTTGATACAAATGCGATAAATGGGTGTAGGTGTGGACTTTTTCACCGAAAGCCCCGAATGCATCGCGCGCGGCTTGCTCAACCGCATGCATCATCGGCGTCACGCGCGCCCAGTCGCACGCGGTTTCACAGGTGTCGATGGCGTAGCCGTGTTCCCAGGCGGCGTTGCGCAGATATACATTGCGGAAGCGGTTTTGCTTCCATTTCTCACCCATGGTTGTGCCGACATGCACGCCGCGCCAGGCGCGTGCGGCGCTGAGCGCGCTGGCGATGGCGGTGCGCGCGGTTTTGGCGTGGCCGGTGGCCCCGATCAACATCATGCAGCGGCCCTGGCGGCAGCCGCGCAAGTCCAGCCAGCCCTTGAGCAGGCCAAGCAGGCGGCTGTGGCCGGCCAGGGTCAGCATGGTTTCAGTTTCCAGGGCATTTGAAATGCGCATCATGGAGAGCGGCAATTTATGGCGCAGCATGTCTTGCGCGGCATGCGTCGCATCGTCCCAGGAGGGGAAGAAAATCGCGTGGAAGGCTTCAAATTCGGGGCTGCGCATGACGCGCACTGTGGCTTCGGTCAAAAAGCCGAGCCGGCCTTCGCTGCCCAACACCATTTCGCGCAAATCGGTGCCGGCGGAGGACGCCGGGAAGGTCGGGATATCGAGCGTGCCGCGCGGGGTTTCGATGCGGCCGCCGGCGAACATATTTTCGATTCTGCCGTAACGCAGGGATTGCTGGCCCGAGGAGCGCGTCACAATCCAGCCGCCCAGGGTGGCGTATTCAAACGATTGCGGGAAATGGCCCAGGGTGTAGCCGTGGGCGCGCAATTGCGCTTCCAGATCCGGCCCGCGCACGCCGGCGCCGAAGGTGGCCAATTGCGCTTCACGATCCAGATTCAACAGCCGCGAGCAACGCGCCATGGAAACGGTGAGCACCGGCCCGCCCTGCTCCGGCACGTCCAAATGGCCGACCACCGAAGTCCCGCCGCCATAGGGAATCAGGCGCACTTGATGAGCGCTGGCGTAATCGAGCAAAGTACGCACATCTTCGCTGCTTTCCGGGAAGGCCACGCCATCCGGCGCATGCTGCAGGCGGCCATGGCGCAATTTGAGCCAATCCGGCAGACTCTGTCCGTGCGCATGTTGCAAGCGCACCACCGGCGAGAGATCAATCAGGGGATGCGGCGCCAGACGCGAAGCGGGAATGGCGGCCAGGGCCTGCTCCAGGCTGGCGTCTTTGGGGCTGATGCCTTTGCCGATACGTTCGCCCAACCAGTCAAGGGCGTCCGGCGATAAGGCGAAAGTGACTTCCTCTTCTCCCCAACCATTCCATTTTTGCGCCATCTGTGATCCTTTATCAGTCGTATTCAAGGGGGTGGGCCTGCAGGCACAGGCATCAATGTGCGTCTTTCTTGCTTATTATGCAAGCTCTTCGCACGATCTTTGCAAGGCGTGGCAACGGGGCTTCACCAGCGCATGCTATACTGGCGCGCGATGGGCGCAACCAGCCTGGAAGGACATTTGAGGTTTGGCGGATGCTGCCTCCCCCCGCTGCGGGAGGGAGGCGCATGCCAGTGAAAATGACAAGCGGCATGACAAGGATGATATATCCGGAATGCGCAAGGCTTGGGATTTGCGCCGCATCGGATTGCCTTGCCAGGCCCATTTCCACAGCCACCGCCAGTGGGGTAAGTTTGGCAGTGCTTAAACAGAAATCTTACAGACCTGCTCATGCGCCGTATTGCGCTTTCATGCCACCCGATTTGTGCAAACATGCCATCTGACTTGAATCCCCCCCTGAACACTGCCTCTAATCCGGCGCCGCGCCGCGCCAGCCAGGCGCGCCATGGCGTGGTTGGCGCTTATTTGCAACCGCTGCTGCAATATGCGGCGCAATGCGGCATCAGCGCCAGCCAGTTGGCGCAGGCAGCGCAATTGGGCTGTGTGCTGGACCCGGTTCCGCAATGGTTGCCGGCCACTGATTATCTGCGCTTGCTCGACGCCGGCGCGCAACTGAGTCAGGATCCGTTTTTCGGCCTGCATGTCGGCCAGCAGGTCAAACTCGGGGCCTACAATGTGTATGGCTTGATTTTGCTGTCCTGTCAAAACTTTGGCCAGGTGCTGCAACAAACCTTGCGCTATGAGGGCTTGGCGCATGATCTGGGCAAATCCGAATTAATGCCGCTGCAAGCCGGCGAAGCGCTGGCCGAATACCGCTGGCACAGCCACTTCCCGCATGCTTCGCGCCATCTGGTGGAATCGGTGTTTGCCGGCATCGCAGTGTTCGGTTCCTGGATGGCGGGCGGCGCGCTGCCTATCGCTGCGGTCGGCTTGCAGCACGACGCGCCGGCGGATGTCTCGGAATATGAAAAAATTCTGGGCGCGCGGCCGCAGTTTTCCGCCCCGGTTAACTATGGCCGCTTTGATGCGCGCCTGTTGGCGATGCCGGTGCCCAACGCCGATGTCAGCATGTATCCGGTGTTGCAACAACATGCTGAACAATTGCTGCAGGAAAAACTGCGTTCGCAGCAGGATGGCGGGATTATCGCCTTGGTGCGCAACGCCATCATGCAAAATCTGGCGCAAGATCAGGTGCGCTTAGCCGGCATCGCCGCCGAATTGCAACTCAGTCCGCGCACCCTGCAGCGCAAATTGAGCGAAGCGCACGCCAGTTTTCAACAAGTGCTGGACGAAACCCGGCATCAATTGGCCTGCCAATATCTGCGCCAGGCGGAACTCAATCTGGCGGACATCGCCTTCATGCTCGGGTTTCAAGAACAAAGCTCATTCAATCACGCCTTTAAAGAATGGCAGGGCATGAACCCCGGGGCCTGGCGCGAACAATTCCTGCGCAATCAATAAGCCCCCGCCGGCAACCCGGCAAAAGCGCCGGGTTTTCCCGTTTTTTTGCAATTCACCCCGCATTTACGGCGTTTTGTCGCATTCAACAAGCCCGCCCTGCCTGCTTTTTGTACAGTTTCACCATGCCAACACACATTGGAGACCATGATGAAACGCCTTCTCAGCCCCGTTCTGTTGCAAGCACTGCTGGTGCTGGCCGTGACCGGCGCCAGCCTGGCGCTGATCGTCAATGAAGCCGGATTGCAACAACACAGCCGTGTGTTGTGCCTGGCGCCGATGTGCTAATGAACAAATCAAAAAAGGGGGAAATCATGAATCAGCAAGCTTATCTGTCCAAACTCAAAGCCGCATTGGAAGGTCTGCCGGCGCAGGTCATCGCCGATGCGCTGGCGCAAGCCGAGCAAAACATTGTTGACGCCAAAGCCCAAGGCAAAAGCGAAGAAGAAGCCGTGGCGGCGCAAGACGATGTGCGGCAAGTCGCCGCCCGCCTGCGCGCCCAGCGCAATCTGAAAGATTTCAAGCAAAACGCGAATATGTACAACTTTGCCCGCGTCTGCGCTTCCCTGGTCGGCCTGGGCTTTTTGAACATGATGCTGATCGGCCCCATCATCGCTTATTTCGCCATTCTGTTTGCCGGTTACGCGGTGGCGTTTGCCTTATTCGTCGGCGGCAGCGCGCTGACCGCCAGCGGCATCACTGATCTGGAAAAAATCGGCCTGGACGCCAAAACCAGCAAAGAACTGCAAGTGGAAATTCAGCGTGAAATGAAGCATGCATCAGCCGATGAGCGCAAATTCATCTCGATTGCCGCCGGCGAATTCTCCTCGCGCCCGGTGCGCATCGCAGTCGGTTTGCTGGTGAGCCTCGGCAGCATTTTGATGACGCTGTTGATGTTGTTTGTCACCAAATATTCGCTGCTGGGCCTGCGCCGTTACCTGATCATTAATTGGGAAATTTTGCGCGGCCAGCCGCAAGCCGCATAAACCTGAGGCGCCGGCCAACACAATTCTGCGGCGGCCAATGCGCCGCCGCGCCAAACAAAACAACAGAGGAACACAAGATGGAACAAGATCGCCTGCCCGCACCGCAAGATGGCGCGCATGACAAACAAAGCGCAGAATTCAAAGAGCCTGCCGCTGCAGACCACAGCGCGGCACAGCCGCAACAGCCGCCGAAACAGAACGCGATGGGCAAACTCAAACGCTTGCCGCTGTATTTGAAAATCGGTCTGGGCCTGGTCTTAAGCTCCATGGTTTTGACCGCCAGCATGGCCGGCTTGATGCAAGCGCATGGCGGCGTCAAAATCCAGGCCAAAAGTCTTGCCCCGCTGACGCAAAACCACCGCAGCCTGACGGCGAATATCAGCCGGGTCGAAATCAATCTTCCTTACGATATTGAGATTGAGCAAAGTGAAACCGCCGGCATGGATCTGGAAGGCGAAGCCAGCGTACTGGCCCAGATCAGCGCCACGGTGGAAGGCGATTTGCTGAAAATCGAACTGCTGCAAGACAAAAAAGTGCGTGGAGAAATCCGCAAAATCCGCCTCAAAATGCCGCAGCTGAGCCATGTGGAACATCAAGGCTCGGGCACGCTTGAGATCCGGGGCTTTCATGGCGACAGCCTGGAAATGCAGATGCGCGGCAGTGGAGAAATTGATTTCAAGGGCCAATACAAGAATCTGACAGGGGCTTTGCGCGGCAGCGGCGACATGCGCTTAGACATCGGCTCAGCGGAAAAAGTCAGTTTGAGCTTAACCGGTTCCGGCGGGATTGACGCCAAAGGCAGCGCGCAACAATTGCATACAAAATTGTCCGGCCATGGAGACTTGAATGCAGAACATTTGAGCGCACATGAAGTCCAAGCTGAACTCAATGGCAATGGCGATATGCATGTGAATGCGCGCCAAAGTCTGCAGCTGAATTTGCATGGCAATGGCGATGTGATGGTGGCGGGCAAACCCGCTGTGCGCCATGTCACCGTGCGCGGCCTGGGCGATGTGCATTTTGATTGAGAACGCCCGGCTTGTTTCGTAATACCTGGCGCCTGTCACAACCGGGCGCCGGGCAATTTAAGCAGTGCTGTACGGCTGGCGCTCCGGCGCCACGATAAAAAGCTTTAACATGCGGATGTAAAACTCTTCATTGTGAAGCCGACGCCAGCCAGTCCAGTTTTACCAGGTTCAGCCTCCTGTCACCGGCGGAAAAAACGCCACCTCGCAGCCCTCTTCCAAAGCCTGTTGCTGATCACACATTTGCTGTCCGAAGGCCTGACGCAAATGCGCCGCCTGCGCACTCTCCGGGCCAAACCGTTCTTCCCACACGCCGCCGCGCAGCGCCAGCCAGCGCCGCAAATCGGCGATATCCAAAACCTCCGGCGGGGCCACCGCCAATTCCTGCTCCACGCCTAAAGCTTCGCGCAAGCTGGCGAAGTATTTGATTGTGATATGCATCTCACACCTCATTCATACAAACTGGAAAATGGCAAAAAGCGCACCATCTGTCCATGGGCGATTGTCTGTCCCGGCGGATTATCAATCAAGCCATCGCCCCATACCAGGCTGGCCAACACCGCCGATCCTTGCTGCGGATGCAACTCCAAACCACCTTCAGCATTGATTCTGGCGCGCAAAAATTCATTGCGCTTATCCGCCTTGGGCCAGCTGAAATGCGCCGGCAATTGAAAAGCTTGCGGCGGCGCATCCGGCAAACCGGACAAGCGCCGCAAAAAGGGACGCACAAACAGCATAAATGTGACACAGGCCGAAACCGGATTGCCGGGCAAACCGATGAACCAGCTATGCGCACAGCCGCCCGCCCCCGGCGCACGGCGCAGGCGGCCAAAGGCGAGCGGTTTGCCGGGTTTGATGGCGATTTGCCATAAATCCAGCTCCCCCTCGGCTTGCACCGCCGCCCGCACATGGTCTTCGCCCCCCACCGACACCCCGCCGGAAGACAAGACCAGATCATGTTGTTGCGCCGCTTCACGCAGCGCGGCGCGGGTGGCCTCCAGCGTATCGGCCACCGGCGGCAGCAAGCTCACAGCGCAGCCGGCGCGCTGCAACAAGGCAAGCAAGGAAAAACGGTTGGCGTTATAAATCGCGCCGGGCGGCAAGGGTTGGCCCGGCAAAATCAATTCATCGCCGGTCAGCAGCAAGGCGACCCGCACTTGCGCTTGCAACGGCAGGCGCGCCAAACCGGCGGAGGCGGCTAAACCCAGGTGTTGCGGCGCTAAGCGCATGCCGGCTTGCAACACAGTGCGGCCCAGACCCAAGTCCTCGCCGCAGCGGCGAATCCATTGCCCGGACTGAATCTGCGCCAGCACGCGCACCCGGCCCGCCTCTTCCTGACATTCTTCCTGCATCACCACCACATCGGCCCCCGCCGGCAGGGCTGCGCCGGTGAAAATGCGCGCCGCCGTGCCGGCCTGCAAAGCGCTGCCGGGATGACCGGCGGCGATTCTTTGCGCCACCGGCAAACCCGCGCCTTGCGCCGCCGCCAGATCTGCCAGCGCGAAAGCGTAGCCATCCATCTGCGCCACATCCATCGGCGGCACATTCGCCAGGGCCGCCACATCCGCCGCCAAGACCCGTCCCAGACAATCTTGCAAGTCACAGACTTCCTGTCCCGCAAGCGGATGCGCGTCGCGTAATAATTGTTCCAGGGCTTGCGCCGTACTCAGCATCTTGCTCTCCTTGTGTGGCGCGTCTCAAGCCGGCAAACGCGCCGCGACCCAGGCTTTGAGCCGGGCCGCGTCAGCCGGAATCACCTCAAAGCGCTGCGGCAGATGTTCCAGGCCATCAAAGCCGGCAGGACGTTCCGCATCGCGCCCCAGCGCTTCGCGTATGGTTTCATTAAACTTGGCCGGCAATGCGGTTTCCAGCACAATCATGGGCACATCATCCTGCCAATATTCCTGCGCCACTTTGACGCCGTCGGCGGTATGGGTGTCGATCATCACACCGCAATCGCGCCACACAGCAGCGATGGTGCGCAGCCGATCAGCATGCACCGATTTGCCCGAGACAAAGCCATATTGCGCCACCTTGGCGAATTCATCGCCATCGCCGCCGGCCAGATCAAAGCCGCCGCTTTGTTCCACTTTAGTAAATAAATGCTTAACCCGCGCGCCATCGCCGCCGCACAAATCAAACACAAAGCGCTCGAAGTTCGAGGCTTTGGAAATATCCATCGAAGGGCTGGAGGTATGGAAGGTATTGGCGCTGCCGCGCACGCGGTAATGACCTGTGCGGAAAAATTCATCCAGCACATCATTTTCATTCGTCGCCACCACCAATTGCGCAATCGGCAAGCCCATCATGCGCGCGATGTGGCCGGCGCAGATATTGCCGAAATTGCCGGACGGCACGGTAAACGACACGCGCTGACTGTTATCTGTGGTGGCCTCCAGATAAGCACGGAAGTAATACACCACCTGCGCCACCACGCGCGCCCAGTTGATCGAATTCACGGTGCCGATGCGGTGACGCTGCTTGAACGCCAGATCATTGGAAATTGCTTTCACCATATCCTGACAATCATCAAACACGCCCTGCACCGCCAGATTGAAAATATTCGGATCTTGCAAGCTGAACATTTGCGCGCTCTGGAATGCGCTCATTTTTTGATGCGGGGACAGCATGAAAACCCGGATCCCCTGCTTGCCGCGCATCGCATATTCCGCTGCGCTGCCGGTGTCGCCGGAGGTGGCGCCGATGATGTTGAGTTCGCTGCCCTGCTTAGCCAGCGTGTATTCAAACAGATTGCCCAGCAATTGCATGGCCATATCTTTAAACGCCAGCGTCGGACCATTGGAGAGGCTTTGCAAAACCAGTTTTTTATTGCCGGCCTGCAGCAAGGGACGCAAGGGCGTGATGCGGCTGCAGTCGTCGCCGGCGCGGCCATTGCAATACACTTGCGCGGTATAAGTTTTGGCGCACAACGCTTCAATTTCCGCCGGCGCAATATCGGTGGCGAACTTCTTCAAAATCTCCGCCGCCAAGGCGGCATACGAGAGCTTACGCCAAGCATCCAATTCAGCGGGACTGACTTGCGGATAGCTGGCGGGCAGATACAGGCCGCCATCCGGGGCCAAGCCTTCGAGCAGAATGTCGGAAAAACTGCGGGTTTGCGCGCCGTCAGCGCTGCGGGTCGAGTGATAGAGCATGGCGGATTGCGAATTGGACAAAATTCTATTATATGGGCATGCGCGCTTTTCGTCGCGCTGCAACATGAGCGCCCCGGCATAGATTTTGCAAATCCCCAAAAGAAAAAAATTTCCTGAAAGAACTATTTTTATAAAAACTTACCAGCCCCAAAATATCTGCGTTTTACTTGCAGCATTCCCTATGCGAAACCGGCCCCATGCTTTATATTGAAAACAAGTCTGTTGGTAAGCGAAGCTGCACAGACAGCCGCAAACCGCAGAATACGTCACACAGGGAATGACGGAAAAACGTTTGGATCTGCGCCGCATGCGGCTTTTCTGTGCAAAGGAAGTGCTATGTTTTTCTCTCATTGGAGCTTACGGGCTCAGTTGGTCAGTGTTTTTGTCTTCATTTTCTTCGGTATCGCTCTGCTTGGCAGCCTGTCTCTGTATCAAATCAACACGATTTCAGAAAAAACTGAAAAGATGTACCGCCATCCTTTTACTGTCAGCGTCAACATTGTGTCAGCTGAAGCGAACTTGCTGCGCATGTATCGGACCATGGACAATATCTTGCAAACCACGGAGGCGGCAGCGCTTGATCCCCTGCTCAATGAAATCAACCAGCTGGATCAGGTGACAGAGCAGGAACTCTTGCTGGTGCAAGAGCGTTTTTTGGGGAATAAGCAATACACCGAAGATATGTTGCGCTCCTTCCGTGATTGGCGACCTATCCGCAAACAAATCATCGACCTCAAGCGCGAGGGCAAACACGATGAAGCGATACAGTTTGCCGCGCAGCAGGCCATCGCCAAGCGCAATGAAATGAATGCGAATGAAAAGAAAATCCGCAACTTTGCCGTGAATAAGGGCAAACAGCTGGCCGAAGAATCTGCGCAAAGCGCACAAAGCACATTCATGTTCATGTCATCCCTGGTCGTCGCAGTCCTGGCTTTGGTCGGTGGCGCCTTCTGGTTTATGCTGCGCCGCTTGCAAACGCAATTGGGCGGCGACCCGGCGTATGCAGTCAGCATCGTCAAGCGTATCGCCAGCGGCGATTTGGCCTGTGAGATCAGCACGGCGGCCCATGACAACAAGAGTCTTTTGTTTGAAATGCAGGGAATGCGCGACAATCTGGCCAATATTGTGTCCGAGGTCAGGCGCGGCGCGGACAATATCGCCAATGCCGCCAACGATGTCGCACGCGGCAATATGGATTTATCCAGCCGCACCGAAAGCCAGGCCGGTTCACTGGAGGAAACCGCAAGCTCAATGGAGGAATTGACCGCCACCGTGCGGCAAAACGCTGACAGCGCACGTCAGGCGCGCGACCTGGCTGGCAGCGCCTCTGATGTGGCGCAACGCGGCGGCAAAGTGGTGGGCGAAGTGGTCAACACCATGGATTCAATTAACGCCTCCTCCAAAAAAATCGTCGATATCATCAGCGTGATTGACGGAATTGCCTTTCAAACCAATATCCTGGCTTTGAATGCAGCCGTGGAAGCAGCGCGCGCCGGCGAACAGGGACGTGGCTTTGCCGTAGTGGCGGCGGAAGTGCGCAGCCTGGCCCAGCGCAGCGCGGGTGCGGCAAAAGAAATCAAGCAGCTGATCAACGACTCGGTGGAAAAAGTCGGGGCCGGCGCACGCCTGGTGGATCAAGCCGGCGCCACCATGTCGGAAATCGTGCAAAGCATTCAGCGCGTGACAGACATCATCAGCGAAATCAGCGCCGCCAGTCAGGAGCAAAGCACCGGGATTGAGCAGATCAATCAAGCGATTGTGCAGATGGACCACAACACGCAGCAAAATTCCGCGCTGGTGGAAGAAGCCGCCGCCGCCACCCACAGCATGCAAGAAGAAACCCGCCAGCTGGTGGACCTGGTGGCGACTTTCACCTTGGCGCATAGCGGCGCCAAGGCGCAAGCGCAAATGCCACGGGCGGCAAAATCGCAGACCTCCAAGCTGAAGTTGATTCAAGCTGAATTGCGCCGGGCTTAAAGCGAAAGGCTGGCGAAACACCGGATTGATTGGCTTACGCGCTGATCAATCCGGGGCTGCGCAGGCATCAATATTTTTCCATGCGCAGCCAGGCAATTGCGCCGGCCATGCTGCAGTTTGCGTGCGTTTGCATGCAGGCATAAGCATATTCGCGCAACACATCATTGGCGCCGTACAGGCTGCATGCGAGCAAAGCAGCGGCCTTTTCTTCATCATAGCGCCCGGCAAACAAGATGCGCCAATACCAGTCAGCCGCCCACAGTTCAGCAATGATGATGTGCGCTGTCCATAGGGTCAAATAGATCTCCGTTTATTCCAATGCATGAGAGCCAGCTTTGCCACATTTTAATGCCGGCGTATTGCCGCCAATTTTTTGATCCGCCCGCCTTCATATTCCACCCATTGCGCCACAGCATCCAGCGCCCGATGGCGCGGGAACACATGCGGCGTCTGGCAAAATGTGGCGTATTTTCCGGCCAATAATTCGCAACGATCCGGGCGGAAAGCGGCGAAATCGTTCAGCGTGGCGCGGGCGCCGAGTTGGAGAAAGCATGACAAAATAAAGCCGCAATCTGGATTTTTCAGCCTCATGTATATGGAATATTTTTTCCCATTGTTTTCCCATTTCAGGCAAGGGGTGGGCGGCAGCTTGCGGCCAAGCAATTGTAAAAGCCCGGCCAAAGCCAGCAGCGAGGCATAACTTTGGAAATGTGTTGGCTCTGCCGTCTGCGCCTGCAACCAGTCATGCAGCAATTTGTCACTTTCTGCCGGAATGCTCTTGCCAAATGCGTGCATAAAATTTTCCCAATGCCTGGCCGTGCCGGATTTGAGATCAGCGCGGCGCTCATAGGAAGCCGCAGCGCAAGACCACAGATAATGAAATGGCGCGGCGATATTCTTCGCTTGCAACAGGATTTCGATACGCTCAGCTTGCAGTGCGTTTTGCAGCACAGCCCCAGCATCTGCGTCTGAAAATTCAACAAGATGCATTCCTCCCAATAGCCTGTGCGCGGTCATGGCGAACAAATCTGCATCATCCGGCTGTGTTGCAAATCGCGCCAATACGCCATTGGCCCATGGTTGCCGTAAATCCGGGCGGCTTTGCCAAAAAAGCTGCGGGGCGTGCGCCAAATCATTCCAATCTGCGGCGTCAAAAGCGCTGCATGATATCAGGCTGAGGCGATGCGCCAACGCTTCTTGGATGTGTGCTGCTGGCGCAAAATCTGCTGGCGACGGCAGGCAGTCCAGGCCGGTGCGCACAGGATACCAGGCTTGCGCGGGGACAAGCTCAACTGCAATTTGCACTAAAGCATCCAAAGCCGCAGGAGCACAAGTTTGCATTGTGAAGCCGTAAGCGCCTATGAACCGGCAAAGTTGGTAAAACTGTTTTTCAGCACCATCACGCAATGCGCAGGCGCGCCAGGCAGATGCCGGCCATTGCCACAATAGTTCAACACAGGCCTGGCGAAAATCGTTTGAGAAACTGGCCAAGAGATCGTTGACTTCCGCCAAAGACCCGCATTGCTGCAAGAGATTGTCCATGCGCGACGCATTGAAAGCTTGTTCAAACTGGCTGCGCATAGCGCCCCGGCGTGCCAACAAGGCCATCGCTTGAGCGACACTAAGCAGCGACCGTTCCGATTGCACAGTATTAGCCAAAACTGCATCCAGCAAGGCATCATCCAAGCCCTGGATTAATTTCCTGGCAAAGTCAGGTGTTGAGCGCTGAAACAACGGGAACAAATCCGGCAAGGTCGCGCCTTGCAAAAGACTCAGCCAGCGTTGCGCGCCTATTTTTTTCTCCAGGTTTGAGAGTAAAGCGCTCTGATTCCTGGCGTCATGCAAGCCAAGCTCACGCAGGGCAAAGTTCAGCGCGCCAAGCGAGCGGCCGGATTGCACGGTGGTGCGGAAAATGGCTTCCAGCAAGGCATCATCCAAGCCGCTGATTAATTGCGCAGCGAAGTCTGGGGTTGAATTTTCAAGCAAATGAAACAAATCCGGCAAGGTCGCGCCTTGCAAAAGACTCAGCCAGCGTTGCACGCCTATTTTTTTCTCCAGGATTGAGAGTAAAGCGCTGTTATCACGAGCGTCATGCAAGCCAAGATCACGCAGGGCAAGATGCAGCGCGCCAAGCGAGCGGCCGGATTGCACGGTGGTGCGGAAAATGGTTTCCAGCAAATCATCATCCAGCAAAGCAATTACTTGCGCTGAAAAACCAGGCGGGGTGTTTTCCAGCAATTGCATACAATCCTGCAACGCGCCGCGCTTTATGACGCCATACCACGCTGAAATCGGGAAGGCGCTTAATAAACTTGCCACATAGTCCCTTGAGAGTTGATTCAACGTCCTTAGGCCATACCCAATGCCATGCAGCCAGCGCACATCGCCACCGCCATGTATTAAGGCCGCGATCTTGTCTTGAAGTGCCGCGATATAACGCTGCGCCAAAACAGGCGCCAGTGCGTGCCCGGCGCGGGTGCAAATCATGCAGCTCCATGAAATCAAGCGCACATCATGCTGCATTGCGAAGCGCAACCAAACCTCAAGCACCCTCTCATCCGCTAATATTGCCGCCTTGAGTTGGTAATCATCAGCCGGCTCAAGCAAGGCTGGCCGGGTGCGCAATACCAGTAATAATGCCTGCGCCAACGCTGATTCCCCCTCGTGCGCCAGCAGCCAGGCGCAATACTCCGCCAACACGGCGCCAGATTGCTCAAGTAATGAACCGGCCACCCGGTCTTCCCGCACAAGCGCATGCAGCAACACTTCTGCTGCAGCAGGATGTTCCGCGCAAAAGCATGGCGGATGACCTTGACTGGCCAGCCAAACCGGCTCACCTTGCCCCAATTGCGCAATCGCTCGCTGCTCCTGCAATGAAAAAAAATCACAGCGCGGATCAATGTCAGATGCCGCCAAGGCCGCAAATCGAAACCAGGCTTCATGGTTGTCAGCCGCATTTTTAAAATACGCCTGACGGGCATGGCGTAAAATTTCCCGCTTAATTGCCTGGGCAGTGAGCTTTGCCGGGGTATGCAATGCCGCGCAGGCTTTGCCGATCAAGAACAGATTGCGCCCGCATGCATTCGCCAGCCGCAATAAATCGTCTTGCCGCACCGCAAGCCAATCCGGGCGCTGACTTTTGATATAGCGACACAGCGCTTTATCATCCAAGGCCAGCGAATACAAGCCGCCATCGGCTTCAAGCTGCTCCAAAAAAGCATGTCCATCACTGCGCTCAACATCTTCCTCACCCGCCCCGACACGGCGCGCAGTACAGATGATGCGCCACTGCCGCCCTGCGCCAAGCAGCCGGAATTTATCGATCAGGTTTGCCGTTTTATCCCAATCCTGATGCACATCGTCCAGCACAAAAAACACCGGGGAGGATAAGCGCAACTGCATTGCGTGCGCAATTTCATGTGCGCTCGCGCTTTCGCTTGGCAAATGCAGGTAATAACAACGCCAACCCGGCCGCACGCAAGCATTCAGCGCCAAAAAAGTTTTACCGGCGCCGCTCATGCCGCACACCACGCTCAACTCTTGTGCTTCGATCTGCGCAGACAAGCGCGCCAGGGAGTCCCCCTCATCACGCCATATACTTCCATTTTTACGGGCGATCTCGTAACTCCTCAGACGCAGCGGCATTCTGCCCTCGCCTATCGGCCAGAAGACATCGCCGCGCCATC
Organism: Massilia sp. W12; assembly: GCF_037300705.1. Lineage (NCBI taxonomy): Bacteria > Pseudomonadati > Pseudomonadota > Betaproteobacteria > Burkholderiales > Oxalobacteraceae > Massilia > Massilia sp. W12. The sequence goes on from NZ_CP147776.1 coordinate 3,378,816, forward strand.
CAAGATTGGCGCAATGAACTTGCACCGCCGGCTCACCAAACATTTCCGCCACAATATCCGGCATGCCTTTAAGCTGAGCATCAAACCATTCGCGTCCACGCAATTCAAATTCAATTCCGCGCTGCTTTAAGCTCGCGCGCAGGGGGAGATACTGCTTGCTGTCTTGCACATCTTTAATTGTGCCGGTGCAAAGGATCACAAAGCAATGCGGCGCCGGCAGCTTTTCCCGATCCAAGGCTTCATCGGTGAATTTTTGCACCCACGTCTCCAGCAGGGCTGGGGTGATAGCGGTATTTTTACTTTGCCAGCACCAATACTGCTCCCCCTTGGTGCTCACAAAGTCGATGCCAAATTGCGCTTGGCCATTACGGCCAAAATATTGCGCTATATGGCCTTCATGTAAGATCAGGCGATAACACAGGCGCTCAAACCATGGCCCGTCGCCAGCGGCGTAGTGCAAGGTGGGGTAGCTGTGCGCCGGATCAAGCGGTGCGGGCCAAAATGGGACAGTCAGGCTTGCTGTTTGTGCTGGCAGCGCGCTGTGAATTGCCGGTGGCAGTGAAGTGGTCATGGTCAGATGATGGGTGGAGTGAAAGCAAAGTCGCTGGCTTACCTTTCAAGACCGTGAAATTGATGAATTGATTGTACAAGCCGGGATGAATACCGGCAAGCAAAGCCCCACGGGAAGCTGTCAAAGCGGGGCGCACCAAGTGGATCTGATCACAACTTTCGCCTTGGCGCATAGCGGGGCCAAAGCGCAAGCGCAGATGCTGCGGGCGGCAAAATCGCAGACCTCCGAGCTGAGTGATTCAAGCTGAATTGCGCCGGGCTTAAAGCAAAAGGGTGGGGAAACACCGGATTGATTGGCTTGCGCGCTGATCAATCCGGGGCCATCCAGATATCAATATTTTTCCATGCGCAGCCAGGCAATTGCGCCGGCCATGCTGCAGCCTGAGTGCGTTTGCATGCAGGCATAAGCATATTCGCGCAACACATCATTGGCGCCGTACAGGCTGCATGCGAGCAAGGCATTGGCCGGACATCATGCCGCACATTCCGGCAAACCATTTTCAGATGCGCCACCTGCAGCTTTGGGCACAAGCCGACCACCACCACGCCTTCCTCACTCCAGTCAAACTGGAAGGCTTCGCCTGGCGCGAACTTTAGCGGTACAAACGCATTGACGCCAGCGCGCCCATCGCTTTGGCGCCACGCCCGGATGAAATTGGTCAGCCGGCATAACCTCCCTGGTAACCTTCCGCTTGCAATTGTCGGAATAACGTCATTTCTTACTCTGTCATGTTACGGATCTCACATGCTCCAGCCTCAATTTACGGACACGCGGGGCTGAGAATTGAAGCAAAGCTGCAGCGCTTAGCGTCATCCGACTTCCGTTGTAATTTTTTTGTGTACTTTACGAAAGGCTTCCATGTATGCGATGCTCTTGATGCCAAATCTGGGCGTGAACTCTGAGATCCAGTCAGGAACTGGCTTTGGCTGTGATTGATCATAGTGCTGCCACAACTCTCAATATGATTCAGTACCTAAAAATAATAAAAAAACTTACATGTTGCATTTTGACATTTTTAAAAACAATGCTTTACATATTGGAGAAATGTGTTATTATGAAACACCTTCACTCATATGTAGGCATATGTGAGTAAGGGCTTCTGATTGCTTCAGTGCATTCTGCTACTGAAGCATCTCTCCGACATAAAACGGGAAGTAATCGTTTTATTCATCTTTGTTGGCCATACCTTATTTGTGGATGGCCCTACCTTGTTCTATTTTTTAGGAAATAAAATGCAAATCAATCACTCTTTTGACGTGTCCCCAGAAATCGGTGCAGAAGTTGAAGTTCTGAGCAACGCAAGCTATTTCGTCCTTGAACCAGAATTGAAGGATGGCGGTTTCGACTGCGCTGGCACGGTTGGTTCGGCTGGCTCGGTTGGCGGTTGTTTGGGTACTTTCGGCACTTTTGGCTGCTGCTGCTAATCTGCAATCTTCAATCAACACAACTTTTTGCGAAAAAAAATGCAAATCAATCACTCTTTTGACGTATCACCAGAAATCGGCGCAGAAGTTGAAGTTCTGCATAGCGCAAGCTATTTCGCCCTTGAGCCAGAATTGAAGGATGGTGGTTTCGACTGCGCGGGTACTTTTGGCTCGGCTGGCTCCTTTGGCGGGACTCTGGGTACTGTCGGCTGTTTTGGCTGCTGCTGCTAATTTGTTCTTGCAGCGTTTTTTGCAGAACTGCGCTTCGCTGCAAATTTCAGAAAAGGAAATTCCCATGTTTCGTTCCAATAGCATCTCCCACGCTTTCGATCTGGCAACTGCTTCCAGCGACATCGAAGTAATGGCTCAATCTCAGTTCTTCGTTCTTGAACCAGAAGATAAGGCGATTGACACCTTTGGTTGCCTTGGTAGCGCTGGCACTTTCGGTGGCTGTTTTGGTTGTTTGGGCACTGCAGGTTGCTGCTGCTAATCACCATTCTTTAACAGTGAAAATTTTGAGAGCATAAAATGCAAATCAATCACTCATTTGACGTTTCCCCAGAAATCGGTGCGGAAGTTGAAGTCCTGAATGGCGCACACTATTTCCTTCTTGAACCAGAAGTGAAGGATAGCGGTTTCGATTGCGCTGGCACGGTCGGCACTTTTGGCTCCGCTGGTGGTTGTGCTGGCACCTTCGGTACATTCGGCTGCTGTTGCTGAGTTAGCATGTAAGTGCACATGCATGCACTAACTTGAGCATGCATGTGCCACTCTTTACGCATGTGGCGAGAATGGTGGGGATTGCAATGAATATATGTAGGGTACGAGGTTGATGGCATGATTCAAGCCGATGAAATAAATGAAACACCCAATGTCGAGAAAATAGCGAGCAGTGGGAATCGAGCCGGTGCAGTTATGGATTCTTCCGATCCCAGCGTCCCATGTCTGGAGGTTGTCAACACTTCCATAAGTTATGGGGATTTCATTGCTCTCGACGGGGTTGATCTAAAAATTCAATCCGGTGAGATCGTCGGAATACTTGGCCCAAACGGCGCCGGGAAGTCCACACTGATCCGCGCATGTGAGGGATTGGAAAAGATAGACCAAGGACGCATCTTGCTCCTGGGTAAAGATATTTCCGTAGAGCGAAAAGCGCTGGAAGGACGAATTGGCGTAGTGTTGCAACGGCCAAAATTTTCCAGCTATGCGACGGTTCGTGAAACCATTGATTTGTTTCGCTCGTTCCGTGCCTGTGGCAGTGAGCCAGAACGCCTGACAGAGGCGTTGGGGCTGAATTCAAAGCTTGACGTCAAAATATCAAAACTATCCGGAGGGGAACGCCAACGTCTAGCTGTGCTCATTGGATTGATGGGAAGACACGAGCTAATTCTCTTGGATGAGCCGACATCGGAACTGGACCCCCAGGCGCGCAGGGTTGTCTGGCAACTGATTTCTCAAGTCGCACGTCAGCATAATAGTGCGATTCTGATGACTACCCATCAGATGGAAGAGGCCGAGGTTCTGTGCGATCGCGTCTACATTATCGATCATGGCAAAATTATTGCCAGCGGTAATCCGGCGCAAGTAATCTTCGACAACTGCGAGGAAATGTCTGTATTGGTAACAATTCAGGCTGATGCGATGGAAGCAGTAGGAGCTGCTTACCCCAATATCGCCAGTACCAGACACGGTCAGTTCATTAAATGTCATATAAAGGTAGCGGCAGTTGAGGAGGGCCAGAAGCTGATGCGAGAATTACTTGAACGGTTTGGTTCTGCGGTTGTAGATGTTGGACTGCAACGTTCAAATCTGGAAGATGTCTTTATTAAGCTAACTGGCGCGCATCTCCGTGACTAATATTATTTAGGGGGTATCTTGTTTCGTCAGTTTTTATTACGTTGCTATCGCTCTTTCTCCAGAAACATTGTGGTTAGCATCCTGCCATTAGCGATGCCAATGATTTTTTTGCTCTTGTTTCTTGATGCGACCAAAGGTGCTGGTGCGCCTCCGTCTTTCAGGATTGGTGTCGCTCAGGAAGCAGCGTCAAGTCCTTGGGTTGATGAGTTGATGGCAAAAGGAGTGGTTCGTATCGACACGCTCACGTCAGAGGCAAAGGCAGACACGATCGACAGTCGTAAACACGATGCGATTTTGCTGGCTCCAGACAAGACTGGGGTTCCTGTTTTAATGGTTCGTGAAGGCTTGATGCCTTGGGCACGCGTGCTTACAGCAGATAAGCTCGTCAACAGCGCTGAGGGCGGCGCTACCGCGAGACCTCGGATTGATATTCGCGAGATCAAGGTGAGCAATAATGATTACCTTTCGTTCATTCTGCCAGGATTGTTCGTGATGGTGTTAATTCAGTTGGCGATGACATCAACAGCAAATGTCGTACTCAATGATCGTGCGGACGGTACGTTTCGGCTTGTCTCTTCGGTCAAGGGCGCAATCTTACCGCTGGTGGCGGCTGAGATTTTGTTTAGGTTAATTTTCGCTTGTGTCTGCTATTGCCTCATGTTGCTGGCGATTTCCCAGTCAACCACAGGGTGGATCAATTCGACAATCTTTCCGTTCACTGCCGTATTTATGCTGGGTGCGGTAATGATGGTGGTATTTGGCTACACATTAGGCGGGCTGCTGCCAGGCAGAAGAAATTGGACTGCGGTCATCACTTTAATGGGATTGGCATTTTGGTTCTTTTCTGACATCCTGTTTCCCGCTAGTCAGCATGCGCTTGCGCGTCCGCTGGCATTGGTGTTGCCGCCAACGTATTTAACTGATGCACTGCGACAAATTGCAACAGGCAAGCCAGGTACATTTCCTCTTTATGTTGATATCGGCGCCATGGTGTTCGTGCTGGTGGTATCAACTGTGATCAGTATCCGCTATTTCCGTTTTGAAACGAATGACGACCGTTTATAAGTAGGATCCAAATATGCAAGCAAATAACTCATTAGTTGAAGCGTCAGAAAATCAACCGGCTATCCGCGATCTTGACATGGTGTTGCTCTACCCAGGGGCTATCGATGGAGGCGCTGAGCAAGTCATCATTGGATTGATACCTGAAGTGGTGCAGCGTCCGGAAGTCACAGCTTGGGCATTTGAACGCACTTTAGAGCCTGTCCCGGTGGTCGCGCTTTTGCTCGATGTTGAAGCGGATGCGTTGGCCGATGTCGTCGATCTCTGCGAGGATTGGCTATCGTCGCGGTTGGTTGATGATCCCGTGTTGGTAATGCCGCCCTTGGTTGATATGCCAAGCAGTGGTTCGAGAGAAAATTTGCCTTGGGGCGTGCGTCAGTCAAAGATCAATGCAGCAGCAGGCGCCGGCAAACTCAGACAACACATCGCACAGGAACAGGCAATCTGTGAGCTTGCATTGGCCGTACTGAGTAATGTACGGGACAATGCTTGGGACAGAAAAACAATTGCTCCCACACTGCTATATACCATACTCCAGCATGTAGCTGGAGAAGCTCAGGTCGCGACTGTTGCATATCAAATGATGCAACATCTCCTTTCCGAGCATCCAGCCAAGGAAACATTAATCCGGCAATTCAGAATGAATGCGCACAAACTGGTCAAGGCGGATGTGCAAATATTGCTTCAAGGCGCCACGCATGACGAGTTTCAGTCAGCACTGAGCACGCAGCTTGACAAATTGAAAAGTATTATGGTTGCGCAGGATGTGGCTGGCAATAATGCTTTTGTTTCTGCGTTCTGGAAGCGCTTGGCGGGCAGCATTGGTTTTACAGCAGTTGAGGCTGCTTATCTCGCCTGCCTCGTTGCAAGCAATGGACGGGCCGAACAGTGAAAATTAGACCTAGCATCACATCCATGTTATTGGAGCAGGAAGCTGCATATCCCTTTATTCGACTCGCCCAGCCTTTTGCTGGTGTGACCGGAATTCCTGAGCTTACCCGTACTGTGGAATTGGGCCAACCCGAGCTTGAAGTTGCGATATCGCGAGTGGGAGATGTGTCCGCTTTGTTTCCTGGCTTACGCTCAGGCGATGGGCGTACCTATGCTAACAGTGGCGGTATGAACGGCGCATGCGCAGACGAAAATCCAGAACTGGCTATAGTTAAATCCATTGCCGAGGCTGCTGAGCGCTACGCTATGACTGTGATAGGCAACGATGAGGTTGTGGTCGCTACAGCAAATGAACTTGGAGCTGAAGCGCTGGATTGGCGTTTGTTTCCGCGCTGCCTTGATCATGAGTACGCGAATTTTCCCGCCATAGTTCCCTTCGATCCAGATAAAAGGATGCGATGGGTGAAGGGAATTTCTTTGGTGAGTGGCCGCCGTTTGCATGTTCCGGTCGCGATGACGCACATTTCGGCGGTTAGCCGTCGCGCTGAATCATTTTCCCTGCCTATCTCGACTGGTGTTGCTGTGCACACCTGCATTTACGAAGCCACAGCCAGGGCGATCATGGAAGTAGTCGAGCGCGATTCAATTGCATTGACCTGGTATTTGCGCCAACCGCTGCCAAGAATTCAAATCAGCTCAGAGCGCGTTGAACTTTATCGCGAGCGCTTCAAAGCCTTTGAAAGCAGCCAGATTACGCAATACTTGTTTGATGCAACGACCGACCTGGGTATTCCGGTTGTGTACGGCCTGATGGTTGCGCCTGGGCATCCATCAGCAGCCATTGTGGTCACCGCTGCAAGTGACCTTAACCCGGTTTCAGCCTGTGCTAAGGCGATGCGTGAGGCGGTTTCCACGAGATTGGCGGTCATTGCATCGTCTGAAGTGCCTGCAAGTCCAGAAGCCTGCATCAAACTCGAACATGGAGCAGTCTATATGGGGGCGCAATCAAGGATGAAGGAATTTGACTTCCTTCTCAAGTCCAAGCAAAGTATGGATATTGAAAATATCGCAAATCGTGACGTTGGCGACAGTCGTCGTAACCTGCTCTGGCTTATTAATCGGTTAAAGGAAAAAAATATTGAAGCCGTGGCGGTGGAATTAACGACAGAGGACCTTCGTGAGAGTGGTTTGCGTGCTGTGCGTGTCGTAATTCCACAGTTGATGCCTATGTCCTACGTCACGATGGCCCGTTTTCTTGCACATCCACGCTTATCACAGTACGGTGAACTGGTCACTGGCGCCCCCTTTACGGCTGACATGGTCAACCCATTACCCCAACCTTTCGCGTGACTTGGATGAATATTTTTTATAGTGGAATTTTTGGACGGCGTGCCGCAGATATTGCCGCGCTACGCTGTAATGATGCTTGTCTGATAGACATGAACCAAACCGACGCCGCAATAATTGCCAAGCAGTGTAAGGGCGGAAAGGCATTGGTTCTCCTTTCCGATGCCTCCGGTGCGGGATTGGATGCTTTGGCCACCGGATTTCGGGAGGCCGGTGTGGTCTGGACCGCCGTAAACTTGTACCCAGCCATGTTGCGCATTGGCCCGTTGATTAAAGCGGATGGAGTATGTTTTGAGTGTGCCACCCGCCGTTATTTGTCTGCGCCTGGTTCGGACGGTCTTATGCGGTTGGAAGAACTGCTGCGTGGAGCCGCCGCCAAACAAGCCATCACATTCCCTGTGGTGCCTGCCACGGTCGTAGAGATGGCCGTTTCTGAAGCAATGCGCCAGATTAATGATGTGGAGCTTCCTGCTGGTTTTATACTTAAAGTGGATTTTGTTGATATCTCCATGACATCAGCAGTGGCGCGACCGCTGCATGGCTGCACTTGCTGCAACTTAACAAATAGAAACCGAACACCAGGAGAACGCTTCTATGCCGATCTGGAGAGTGACATGCTGGAATTGACCGGAGGCATTGCCTGATGAGCGAAATCACCGAATCTCCATCCGTTTGGATGATGTTGGAAGCTGACGAAGAAGTCGGCCATATGTTACGAGAGAAGCATCGCCTTGCGCACGGCGTACAGGCAATTTCCCACAGGGATGGGGTGGTTCTGCTCGGCGGCCCGGTGCCCGATATGTACAGTGGCTATGGCTTGCGCAAGGTTCTTTCTCAAGTGCTGCCGCTGTTGGACGGTGAACATACGATGCAGGAAATCGATCAATGTTGCCTTGAGATTGAGCCTCGCCAAATCAGGAACATTGTCGGCAATCTGTTTATGAATGGTTTGTTGCGCACTGGCACAGCTTCAAGCCTAGAATCCGACATTGAAAAATACCTTGATCGTATGGTCGGCGTTACCGGGGTGTTTCGCTCCGGCAAGGATGCTGCCGTGGCTTTGCGTAATGCGCGGCTGGGTATATTTGCGCCGCAACAGATTCAGGATTGCTTGTGCGCGCAGTATGCTGAAATGGAAGGTGGCGCTGCAATTAAAATTGGGCATGCGGACGATCTGACTCCGGAGTTGGATCTGCTTCTGGTGGTGGCGATTTCCGGGGATGTGGATCCAGCTGCAGTGTTTGAGCGCGCGAACCGTCTTGGTATTCCATCCTTGAACCTTGAGCTTGGTGGAAAGGACGCTCGTCTTGGGCCGTTAGTCGTGGCGCAAGTGAGCGCAAGCTATGCCTGTTATATGGCGGCCCATGCGCGACTGATTGATACGCCACGTCCATACGATCCGCATACGGCAATGTTCTGGTCTGCAGCTGCGTTGCACATGGCCATGTCGATCCTGACGCGAACCCTCAGACGGCCACCGGTAAATGCATTTGTGGACAATCAATGGCGATCAGGTCGGCAAATTGAGCGGCGCACTTCGATCGCTCGTTTGTATGGATGGATGCCGAATGGCGAACCGGTTCGCTTGCCCCTGGCAAATGGTCAGGCTGGTTATGAAGGCTGGAAACAGTATTGCAGTATTGCATTACAAACGCAGGATTGGAATCCGGCAAATTCCTATCTGATCCATTTCAAACCTGAAAACATACAGTCTATATTCGAGCGGGTTCCGGCAATATTCAGCGGCATCAAGGTTGCTTTGCCTAAACATCGCCCCGGTGAGTTGTCAAGCTCCGCGCCACTATCTTTGTCATCCCTTGCCCTGCTGGCCGTCAATTCGGCCGGATTCCAGTTGCGCGATGGCGTTCCCCATCGACTGGTTCCAACGGGTGGTGGCTTGGGCTCCACTTTACTTATGTTTTTAGTGCGCGATGTTGTCGGCCTGGAACCTGGCTGTTACTGGCTTGATGCCTATTCGGGCGATTTTGAGCGAATGAAAGACATCGACCTGACATCAGTATATGAATGGCTGAACGTCAATCCTGCCGCGCCGGCGGTGATGCTCAGTTTTGCCAATGCCGGAAAAGTTGCGCGTAAGTATGGCCCATTCAGCATTAATATCTCGTGGTACGACTCAGGCGTACTGCTGGCGTTTGCACGTAATGTCGGGGCCGCCTTGGGATTGCGTCTGATTGACCGCGCCCGCCCTCCCGCAGAATTGCTGATGACAAAGTTGGGACTTCCAGCCTCTGCGTTGATACCTACAGGCGTGATCGAGCTTGGGAACAATGAAAATGCTCCCGTGAGCATACCTTCACATGATCTCGAAGAGCTTCTTGCCCGCATATCAAAGCGGCGAGCAACGCGCAGCTGGGCTACCGATGTAACTAAGAAGGACGTCGCACGCTTCTGCTCCCTTGCAGATCAGACGCTCACCCGTCATGGCATAGTGTCTGGATTGGAGCTGGACATTTCTTTGCTATTGCTGCTTAAACTGTCAGACGGAGAGGACGGATTCTACGAATATCGGTTAGGTGGTGGTCTTCGTCTGATCAAAGCGCATGGGCGCCAACATCACGGTGACATCCTGTCCCAGGGACGGCTCACTGAAGCACCGATCATAGTATTGCCTCAGGTCAACTTGCGCACAGTGCTTGAAGTAATTGGCGACGACGGTGTAGAAACAGCCTATCGTGCAGTTGGCACGATTGTTGGGGATCTGTGGCTGAGCGCAGCTTTGATGGAAATGGTTGGCACTGCCTGTGGTGGAGCGTTTGAGGGGCGTATCCGATCTGTCACTGGGAATCATTGGCTGGAAAACTTCGCACCGCTGTCGCTTTGTCTGGGGCCAATCAAAAGCGCGCAGATGGAGGAGTAAGGGAAATGAATGCCCTCACTATACAACTGGATCCCAATGTGGAGGTTCTCAACGACGATCGAGGACGCATCGTCCTTCTCCCTCCTGACCATAGGAGCCCTATCCGCTTACCATCCAGCGATGCTGCACTTGTGTCGCATCTGCGCAGCGGTGTATGTGATTTGCAAGGGAATAGTGAGATTGCATCTTTGTCGGAGGATCAGCGCAGCAGATTTCATAAAATCGCTGTTGCGCTGGATCGGGCTGGTCTTTTAGCTGGCCGCAGGGTTGCGCCTGGATTCCGCACGATTCGCTTTCGAAACTTAACCAGAATCTATGATGCGCTGGCTGCTGCATTAGTGCGGCCCATGCTCAGTTTGTTGTCGGTTCGTACACGTAGCTGGTTTCTGCTTTGTTTTACGATAGCAACGTTGATCGGGCTAGTTGCGGTATGGTGGTCAGTGCAAGGTCGCATGTTCGCTTCAGCGATCACCCCGTATTGGCTACTTGGAATCGCTTGCTTTTTGTTGTTATTTCCGTTCATTCACGAGTTCAGTCACGCTCTGGTGGGAAGACTGTTCGGTTTGAAGGTAACAACAGTTGGCGCGCAACATCACGGCGGGTTCAGTTGGAGCCCTTTCGTCGAGGTTCGTCACGCACTTTTATCTTCAGACCCGAACGTGCGTATTTGGATTCCCTTGGCGGGAGTGGTGTGCAACTTATTTCTCGCACTACTGACAGGTCTGTGGTTGTTATCGGTGGAGCCAAGATCGCTCAGCGCCGGGGTAGCCGGCATGTTAACGCTATTGCTGCACATTCGTGTACTCATTGACGGTGGCCGGGCCTTTAAATCTGATGCCAGCCAAGCGCTGCGCATTGCCAAAGAATTACTGCCACCGAGCGGCCATGTAAGACTCACAAGGGTAATGAGGGGGGGGCATGTGATTTTTTTTGTCTCTTGCATATGCATGGTTGCCTTGTCGTTTAAAGATTTTGGGATTTCTACGTGAGCGTACATTTAGAAGATAAAAACGAGCCCCAGTCAGGCGCTCCGGTTGATTTGCTTGCGCGGCTTGCACACACCGAACGTGCAACTGGGCAAACGAGTCAGCAGGTAGCGCCTGCGAGGCTGAAGTCCTTGGCATTGCTCATTACAATGATTGTAGTTTGCGCGGCATTGATATTGTTTGTAGCGGTTGATTGGAAAAGCAATACCAGTCCGAAAGCAATTGGCAATGAGTCTGTTTCAAGCCGACCGCCAAGCGCGGCAGCGGCGCCCAAGCCTGAAGTTGTCAGTATGGACAAAGGCGCGGAATTGGAAGCATCCGGTTATGTCGTCGCACGTAATAAGTCAACGGTTTCATCAGACATCACAGGCCGTATCAAATCAATCAATGTGGTTGTGGGCCAGACTGTCAAGAAAGGCGATGTAATTGCCCATCTTGATGATCGGGAGGCGCTGCTCAGACTGGCTGCCGCAGAGATAAAAGTTACTCAGACCCGGTTAGCTGCTGAAAACGCTCGAGTACTCATGGCGAACGAGAAAGACAAATTGTCGCAATTAAAAGGTCTGATTGAGCAAAAATTCGTCTCGGAATCGACTTATAAACAAGCTCTTGCGGCTTATGAGAGTGCAACTATCAAGGTTAAGGCTGAGGAGGCAAACAAGGCCGATGCTGAGAACTCCTTGAATGCGGCGCGCATATTTGCCGAACGGCATGTGATTCAAGCACCGTTCTCCGGTATTGTCGCCTCCGTTTCAGCCGGTGCAGGCGAGACTGTTTCACCAACCTCTGGTGGAGGCAACAGTTTCATTCGCAGCGGTATCGTTCAGTTGGTTGATCCTTTCAGCCTTTATGTCGTCGCCGAAGTCCCAGAACGGCAACTTCAGCCAATTCATGTTGGACAGGATGTTGAAATTATCGGCAAGGCCGCTCGCAGCAGTGTGTTTGTGTCGAAGGTATCCTGGGTTTCTCCGATCTCGAATCGGCAACGGGGTGTTGTCGAAGTGGGCATCAATTTTAATGACCCTGCGCGTCAGTTTATTGACGGTATGGAAGTAAATGTGCGGTTTATGAGTAAAGCGACAGGATCGAAACGAGAATAAATGGAGTGAGGAAAGTTATGAGTCAAGAGAATGTTGTCGAAGTCAGAGACCTGCAGAAACAGTATTCGATGTCTTCGGAGCGCTTGGTAATTTTGAACAACGCCAGTTTTACCGCCCGTGCAGGTGAGTTGGTTTTGATTATGGGGCCGTCCGGTTCCGGCAAAACAACGTTTGTTTCGCTGCTCGCAGGTATGGACAGTACATACAAAGGATCTATTCGCATTGATGGCCTGGAATTGGAGAAGCTGTCGGAGCAGGAACGCGTCCGCTTGCGCAGTACGCTGATCGGTTTGGTTTTTCAGGATCACAGGTTATTGCCCCAACTCACTGCCCTTGAAAATGTCGAAGCGCCCATGTATTTGCGTAATTTCAGTGCAAGCGAGCGGCGCAGCCGTGCTGCCGACGCACTGCAATTAGTGTCGCTCTCAGAACGAATGCAGCATCGTCCCGGGCAGTTATCGGGGGGCGAAAAACAGCGAACTGCGATAGCGCGTGCGTTGGTTTGCGGCGCAAAAGTTCTGTTATGCGATGAGCCGACCGGGAGTCTCAATCGTGAGATGAGCATGCAGATATTCAGGCTTCTGAAAGAGTTGTGCAAACGGCTTGGGAAGACCGTTGTAATGACTACTCATGATCCGGCGGCTATCGAATTCGCAGATCAACTTCTGATTCTTGAAGATGGCAAGCTGGTGAAAAGTGTTGACAAGAACGAGGTAACGCATGCTGCAACATCCAGTTAACAAGGTTAGCTATCGCTCACTGCGAGCGGAGTTTTCGACCTATCTGTTCATGGTGTTTGCAGCGCTGATTGTAAGCCTCTTCATGGTGTTGCAGGGCGTCGGAAAAGCGCAGCAAGGTGACGTGTTTTCCAAGGATGACCGTATCCTGGTCGTATCGAACAAGATAGCGCCTCGCTACCCTTTGCCAGTGCGTTACGCCTATGAAATCAATCTGCGCGAGCTTCCCGGTGTGGAACGTGCTGTAGCGGTCAATTTCGTTCCTGCCACCATGAATGGTCCACGTAAGCAGATTGCTGTAATGGCGGCAAATCCAAGTGATATTCTGCGCACAAATACTGACCTTGTCGTTTTAGGTGGCGCCGCACAGCGCTGGATTGATGACACTAACGGGCTATTGGTTGGGCGTGATTTCGCTACACGTGAGGGATTGATGATCGGTGATGTCATATCGATCACATCTCCTTCCTTCCGTGAGGCGGGGGGGGTGGATACAATTAAGCTGAAAATCCAAGGCTTGTATGCTGTTAAGAACGATGCCTATCCTGCAGTGGGTGTGCTATTGCATGACAAACTCATACGCCCCAATGGACAGACTACAACTGCCCAGGGCGCCAGTGCCATACTGGTACTGCTCAAAGACCGGAGCAACGCCATCGAAGTGGCTCAGATCATAGATGACCGATACAAAGCATCACCGATGAGCACACGAACCACGCTACGTGAGCAATTCGTTGATTCTTACAATAGTCAGGGAGCAGGGATCAGGACATTGCTTCGTCTATACGGTTTGGGTGGCATAGCGGCTGGTGGAATGTTATTGCTTGCATTCTGCTATTTCAATGCTTACCGTCTGGAACAGGAATTGAGGAGATTCGAGGAAATGGGGTTTAATCGTTTCGGCGTGATCATGCGCGCAGCAACAGCGATGATGTTCCCGATACTTGCAGGGGCTGCATTTGGGGTTGTGCTGACGCTGCTGGTGTCGGCATTGTTCAAGGTTTCAATCCAGAAAGCTTTTCCATACTTCGCTGCAACATGGGAAACTGGATTGCCGCTACTGCCAGCCGTCGCAGCAATTACTTTTCTCCTGTCCGCTTTTGCCCTTCTGACAGTTGTTAAGTTGCAACGGCGAACAACTCAAGTGGGGGCTGTGCAATGACCGGAACAATAATAGCCGATATGCGGCATGGCTTCGGTTTGCTGGCCAAGCTCCATCTGCGTATGATGCGTGAACGACCGGAAATGGACTTAATGGCAGTATTGCTTCTGACTATTATCTGCTTCCTGGGGGGGATTGGCTTGATGCTGAATCACGCTGTAAGCGAGATTTTTCATCGAAGTGGTGATGCCGCTGTAGTGCTTGTTACTGCGCGCGGCAGCAGTGCCGGTGAGGTGGAAAGTTTTATCTCGACATCAAGTATTGCCAATTTAAGAAATTCCTTGTCGGAAGCCAATTTCAAGAAATTGAAGTTTAATGAGCAATTGGTTGTCTCTTCATCAAAGGAAGAAAGTGGACGGCAGCAATTTCTGTCGGTGAGGGGTGTAGCAACTGCTGATTTCACCAGTAATCGCAAGGTGCGAATCGTCGAGGGAAGGATGTTCGGAGAAAATCGCTACGAGCTGGTGGTAGGTCGCGCAGCATTGCGGGCATTCCCATCATTTAAGGTCGGCAGCAAGATTGAACTTGCAAAGCAGAATTGGTTGGTCGTCGGTATTTTCGAGATGGCGGGAGATGTCCGCGAGAACGAGATTGTGGGCAATTTGGAGCAGGTGCAGTACGCCCATGGTGCACAAAGCATGGTTAGCTCGATTCGCATCGCTGCAGCGAATGCCGACGAAGCGTTGCGTATCTCAAACGCAATCAACGCAGATAACGCGTTGGAGTTTACAGCACGTTCAGAGGCTAGCTATTTTGAGCAGCAAGTGAAGCCAGTTCTGCAGGCGACCACCAGATTGCAGGTTCTGATCATGGGACTGATGATACCCACAGCATTGCTCGGGTTGATATCCATCCTGCGCGTTCAGAATCTGAATATGCTGGATAAACTGAATATGCTCAGTTTTATCGGCTATCAGGGGGCCGACATACGGATATCACTCATCGTCCGTGCGCTAGTGCTTGGTCTCGTGGCAAGCTTGTTAACGTGCCTTATTGTTAGCAACCTCGTGGCTGGCCGTTCAATTGAATTGGAAATGGGATTGCAAGCCATGGACATTCGTTTCCAGGCTGCCCCCTGGATTTATTTGGTGATCGGATCGGTGTCTTGTGTACTTGCCGTCTGTGCCGCAATCATGAACAAAGTTAAGGTTGAGTTAATTCGATGAGCGAGTTGAAAGCCAAAATAGACGCCACCATTCAGGATGTGCATGCCCGTAAACTGGTTGAGCTTCTGCATACAAATTCTTTCTTCCAGGATGTGTGGGAAAGGCGCGAGTTGCATCTCTCATCAGTGTTCGATACGAACGGATTGCAGGAGATCTTTCCATTGAGTAAGTTTGATGAGGTACTCACCAGTGGCGCCTTAGTGTCGCCTCATCTGGATATTGTTCGCGATGGTAAGAAATGCGCAGCCCCGTTCACGGTATCGCCCAGCCCAGCCACTGATGTCGGGCGGGTATTACACGATCTAAAGCAAGGCGCCACGATCCGTGTCGCTCATATCGAACACTATCTTCCCAGCTTGAGCCGGTTTTGCAGAGGGTTGGAACAGGTTCTGCAAATACCTATCCGAGCAAACCTTTATATGACGCCGCCGTTCAGTCAGGGCTTTCAGCCGCATTTCGATCTGGACGATATTTTTGTAGTGCAGGTGCTTGGGCAGAAAGAATGGTTTTGGCATCCAAACTATGCAAATCAGGCTGCTTTGCCTAACACAGATATGCCCTTTGTTTCATCCAAGCACAGTTTGCTTGGAGCGCCCAAACCAATTATGATGAAGGCGGGTGACGTACTTTATCTGCCGCGTGGATTTATGCACGAAGCGCGTACTGACGAGGTGGCGTCCATCCACATCACCTTTGCGCCAATCGGTACCACCCTTGGGAAATTCATTGAACAAATGGTCAGAAAGCTGACGATTAGCGACGTGCGTTTGCGCCGTACTGTCAGCTTTGCCCCCGACCAGGAGAATGATGAGCAAGTGCTTGACCAACTCGCTTCAGAGATTCGATCCTGCCTTGAGGGACTGACTACAAGACAAGCGCTTTCCGAAGCTGCGGAATTCATGCGGCAATCCATGAGCAGGCATCGGAATCCTGATTTGCAGGGCAAATTGCTTGAGGCTTTGAATAACTGATGTGAAGGTGGCTGACTAAATGACATTGGTAGAAAATCTTCAAGTGGATATACTCACAAGGCTGTTAGGAAAACGCTGATTAACTTAACTTGCAAGCAAAAGTTGCATCCTAAGTTATTGATTTTATTAGGGCAGGATAACCTGCTGTTGTATTAAATCAGTATTTCCTTAGAGCGATTTCTCAGTTTATATACAAAGGATACAAAGATGAAGAAACAGATAACATCCGCAGTTCCCGGGCATCATTTGCTTTGGATTATTGGCGGCTTGATGTGTGGTTTAGCAGGCCTTTCTGTGGACTTGATTTTATCGGGGGCAGTTTTTGGCGTCGCTGCCAAATGGGGGGGCTTTGGCGCTTTAATCGGCGCGGGCGTCGGTCTGATGGCGGTCGCAAGTAAAGCTAAGGCAAGGTTAACGGCATAAAAATTGTTGCTGAAAAATCTAAGCTTCGCGCCCAGAAATCCCAAAACGCCACAAAGCCCAACTTTGCTCAAGTAATGATTTTGTTTGTTCCTTTGGGCCTCGTGCTGACGTGGCAGATGCTTAGCAATGTTGAGTGTCTCAGTCAATGTTATTGGACATCATTGCATGACGGACATATCGACCTGCAATTCAAACCAAACTGCCGCTCTGCAAACGCTTGCGAGCAAAATTGGTGAAGGCCAAATTGAAGCAGCAAGCATGTGCTGGCGACGCTTGGGTAAAACGATGGTGTTTTATTGCATTGTTGGCGCCGACTGAAATTGAGCAGATGGACATGCAGCAGGCAGGTCTGAGCCTGCCTGCTGCCCTCAACACGCCGAGAAATTCACCGACACCACATGCACCGCCAAACCGCCCAAAGAGGTTTCTTTGTACTTGGCTTGCATATCGGCGCCGGTTTGGCGCATGGTTTCGATCACTTCGTCCAGAGAAACAAAGTGGGTGCCGTCGCCTTTCATGGCGAGTGAGGCGGCGGTGATGGCTTTCACCGCGCCCATGCCATTGCGCTCAATGCAGGGGATTTGCACCAGGCCGCCAATCGGGTCGCAGGTCATGCCAAGGTGGTGTTCGATGCCGATTTCTGCGGCGTTTTCGATTTGCTCATTGCTGCCGCCCAGCGCCGCCACCAGTCCGGCGGCGGCCATCGCGCAAGCCACGCCGACTTCGCCCTGGCAGCCGATTTCCGCGCCGGAAATCGAGGCGTTTTTCTTGCACAGCATGCCGATTGCGGATGCCGCCAATAAAAAGTCGCGCACCCCTTGTTGCGGTTTGCTCGGTTTGCAGTCTTCGGCGTAATAGCGCAACACCGCCGGAATAATGCCGGCTGCGCCATTGGTGGGCGCAGTCACGACCCGTCCGCCAGCGGCGTTTTCCTCATTCACCGCCATCGCATACAGGCTGACGCGATTCATGGCGTCGTGCGGCAGCATATCGGTCTTGGCTTGTGCGGCGCGCCACAGGGCGGCGGCGCGGCGTTTGACTTGCAAGCCGCCCGGCAGCTCGCCATCCGCGCGCAGCCCGCTGCCTATGCATTCGTACATGACTTGAAAAATGCGGTCCAGCCCGGCGTCCAGCTCGCTTTCCGGCATGCGCGCGCATTCATTGGCGCGCAACATCTGGGCGATGCGCAAGCCGCTGTTGCGCCCGTGCGCCAGCAGCTGCTCCATGGTGTCAAAAGGAAACGGCAGTTGCGCGGTGGGGTGATCAGCTTGCGCTTCCTGCTCGCCTTCAGCGACGATGAAACCGCCGCCGATTGAATAAAAGATTTTGCTTTCGCTTACGCCATTGGTGCGCAGCAAGGTGAACGACATGCCGTTCGGGTGGCCCGGCAGGGTTTCGTCTTTGTGCCAGTGCAGATGGCGTTTTTCTTCAAACGCGATTTCTGTTTTTCCCAGCAGGGACAGGCGGCCGCTTTGGCGCAGCTGCGCCAGTTTGTGCGGCACGCTTGGCGGATCGACCAGTTGCGGGGTTTCGCCCATCAGGCCAAGCAGCACCGCCGTATCGGTGCCGTGGCCAACGCCGGTCAAGGCCAGCGAGCCATACAGGGCGACGTTGACTTCAGTGACATCGCGCAAGTCGCCGGCTTCCAACAAAAACCGGCGCGCCGCCAGCATCGGGCCGACCGTATGCGAGCTTGACGGGCCGATGCCGATTTTGAATAAATCAAACACACTCATATCCATAACACTTCTCCAAAGGGGCTGCCGGCGGGATCGCCGGCAGGAGGCAAGACAGTGACGAGTGTGCGTAAGGGGCCGCCCTGTCAGACGCGGATATTGGCCAGCATATCGTCCACCAATTGCGGCAGCGCGATGCGGGCTTCCCATCCCCAATCTTCCTGGGCTTTGCTGTCATCCAGGCTCTGCGGCCAGGTTTTTGCGATTCCCTGTCTTGCATCCGGTTTGTACTCAATCTGAAAGTCTGGGCGCTTGGCGCGAATGGCTTCGGCCAATTCGCGCGGACAAAAACTCAAACCGTCGATATTGTAAGCGGAACGGATGGCGATCCGCTCTGCCGGCGCATCCATCAATTCCAGCGTGGCGCGAATCGCATCCGGCATGTAAATCATGGGCAGCGTGGTGTCCTCTTCCAGGAAGCAGGAATAGGTTTCGCCGCGCAAGGCTGCATGGAAAATCGCGATGGCGTAATCGGTGGTGCCGCCGCCCGGCGGCGACTTGAAGCTGATGATGCCCGGGTAACGGATCGAACGCACATCCACGCCGTATTTGGTGAAGTAGTATTCACACAAACGTTCGCCGGCCAATTTGGAAATGCCGTAAATCGTGCCCGGGTCCATCACCGTCATTTGCGGTGTGTTGACCGCTGGCGTATTCGGACCAAAGGCGGCAATCGAAGACGGCCAGAACACTTGCAGGGGCTTGCCAGCCTCTTTGCGCTCGCGCGCGATTTCGAGGATATTCAGCAAGCCATCCATGTTCAATGTCCAGGCCTTGAGCGGCATTTGCTCGCCGGTGGCGGACAACAGCGCCGCCAACTGATAGACCTGGCTCACGTCTTCGGCTTCGATCAGAGCCGCCAGCGCTGCACGGTCCAGCACATCGAGCTGGAGGTAACGCTTGGCCTGGTACAAGTTGTGCGGGGACACATCGCTTGCCAGGACATTATCAGCGCCGTGACGCGCCGCCAATGCCTCTACCAGTTCGCTGCCAATCTGGCCGTTTGCGCCAATGATCAGAATTTTCGCCATAGAATTACACCTCCGGTTTTTTGGGAATACCCAGTTCCTGACCGGCTTGCTTAAAGGCGTGCAAGGCGCGGTCGAGTTGTTCAAGTGAGTGGCTGGCCGAAACCTGCACGCGCACGCGCGCCTGTCCCATCGGCACCACCGGATAGCTGAAGCCGGTCAGCAAAATGCCCAGCTCATACATACGTTGCGCATATTTTTGCGCTAATTGTGCGTCATACAGCATGACCGGCACCACCGGGTGCATGCCGGGTTTGATGACAAACCCCAGCTTGCCCAGTTCGCGCCGGAAATACGAAGTGTTGGCGTGCAGACGGTCGCGCAGTTCGGTGGTCTGGCTGAGTTTGTTCAGTACCGCCAGCGAAGCGCCGCAAATCGACGGCGCCAGGGTATTCGAGAACAGATACGGGCGCGAGCGCTGACGCAGCATTTCAATCACTTCTTTTTTGGCGGCGGTGAAGCCGCCCATGGCCCCGCCCAGCGCTTTGCCGAGCGTGCCGGTGATGATGTCGATGCGGCCCATGACATCGTGATGCTCATGGGTGCCGCGTCCGGTGCGGCCCATGAAGCCGGTGGCGTGACATTCGTCTATCATCACCAGGGCCTGGTATTTGTCGGCCAGATCGCAGATCTTGTCCAGCTGCGCCACCGTGCCATCCATCGAGAACACGCCATCGGTGACGATGATTTTGTTGCGTTTGCCGGCGGCGGCTTGCAATTGCACTTCCAGGTCAGCCATATTGTTGTGCTGATAACGGAAACGCTCGGCTTTGCACAGGCGCACGCCATCGATGATGGAGGCATGGTTCAAGGCGTCGGAGATGATGGCGTCGTTTTCATCGAACAGCGGTTCAAACACGCCGCCATTGGCGTCAAACGCGGCGGCGTACAAAATGCAGTCTTCCGTGCCGAGGAATTTGGCCAGCGCCGCTTCGAGTTGTTTGTGAATGGTTTGGGTGCCGCAAATAAAGCGCACCGAAGACAGGCCGTAGCCGTATTGATCCAGCGCTTTGGCGGCGGCTTGCGCGACCCAGGCTTCACCGGCCAGGCCAAGATAATTATTGGCGCACATATTGACCAGTTTGCGGCCATCTTCTGACAGGACTTCAGCGCCCTGGCGGGTCGCCAGCACACGCTCGGGTTTAAACAAACCCTGTTCGCGCAGGCCTTCCAGGCCTTGTTGCAAACCTGCATAGAAGTTTTGTCGCGAATCATTCACTGCATTCATGTTTTCCTCCGGCTGAACTCTCAATTTAAATGGTGAAAAATGCGATTGCCACCGTTTTCCATACTGTTTTTTGGCGGCAAAGTGCGTTAGACCGCAATACTATATGCGAAGCGGGCGTCATTGTCTCTTGACTTTGTATTTCCCGTTTTACCCCTGCGCTTGCAAGGCTGTCTGCCGCACTGCACAATTCCACCAATTTTGCGCATTTTCATTATTTTGCACGCAAGTTCAATATAATGAATTCTATATGCTTCTGTTAAACTATGCAAGCACCATCAAACACGGGGATGAAGATGAAAAGCAATGAGAATGCGCCGCCGGAAGTCGGTTTGGCGCTGCAAAGGCTGCGTCAGGCGCGCGGTTTGACGCTGGAAGATTTATCGCGCATTGCCGGGGTTTCCAAGTCCATGCTGTCGCAAATCGAGCGGGAAAAAGCCAATCCGACGATTGCCATCACCTGGCGCCTGGCGAATGCGCTGGGGGTGGGGATTGGCGAGTTGTTGAGCGCGCCCAGCACGCCGGAAGAACATATCCGTCTGCTTGAAGCGCATGAAACCCCTACCCTGCCCGGCAGCCATGCCGGCTACAATCTGCGCATTTTGGGGCCGATGGAGTTGGCGGGCCGCTTTGAGTGGTATGAGTTGCAATTGGCGCCAAAAGGGGAATTGCTGTCTTCCGCGCACGATCCCGGCACGCAGGAACACCTGACGGTGTTGAGCGGCAGTCTGGAAGTGGAAGCCGGCGGCAGCAGCAAAAAATTGAAAACCGGGGCCAGCGCGCGTTACAGCGCAGACGTGGCGCATGCGATCCGCAATCCCGGCAAGACCGAGGCGCGCGCCCTGTTGGTGGTGGTGCACCGATAGACAGGGTTGGTGAATTGCCGGCTTTTTCCAAATCCGGCAGGCTGCTACAATATCGGGTTTGCCTTTTCATAAAGAGCTGCCATGTTACGCATCACAGAATTAAAACTGCCACTGGACCACGCGCCGCAAGAGTTGGAATTGGCCGTCGCCGCGCGCTTACAAGTGGCCGCCCACGCCATTCGCCGCATTGATGTCTTCAGGCGCGGCTATGATGCGCGCAAGCGCAGTCAGATTTTTTTAATCTACACCCTGGATCTGGAAGTCGATGATGAAGCCGCCGTGCTGGCGCGCTTTGCCAATGATCCGCATATTATTCCCAGCCCGGATGTGGGCTACCATTTTGTTTCGGACGCCAGCAAGATGGCGCCAGGCTGGCAACGTCCGCTGGTGATCGGCATGGGGCCGTGCGGGCTGTTTGCCGCGCTGGTGTTAGCGCAGATGGGCTTGCGCCCTATCGTGTTTGAGCGCGGCAAGCAAGTGCGTGAGCGCACCCAGGATACCTGGGGCTTGTGGCGCAAGCGCAAACTGGATCCGACTTCCAATGTGCAATTCGGCGAAGGCGGGGCCGGCACGTTTTCGGATGGCAAGTTGTACAGCCAGATCAAAGATCCCAAGCATTACGGACGCAAGGTTTTGACTGAATTCGTCAAGGCCGGCGCGCCGGAAGAGATTTTATATGTCAGCAAGCCGCATATCGGCACCTTCCGTCTGGTTAAGATGGTGCAGGAAATGCGCGCCGAAATCTTGCGTCTGGGCGGCGAGATCCGTTTTGAAACCCAGGTCACACGATTGCTGCTGGAAGACGCCGGCGATGGCCGTCAGCAATTATGCGGGGTGGAATTAAACACTGGCGAGCAAATCGCCAGCCGCCATCTGGTGTTGGCCCCGGGCCACAGCGCGCGCGATACTTTCCAGATGCTGTATGAACAAGGCGTGTATATGGAGGCCAAGCCGTTTTCGGTCGGTTTTCGTATTGAGCATCCGCAATCCCTGATCGACCGCGCGCGTTTTGGCAAATTCGCCGGCCATCCGATTCTGGGCGCAGCTGACTATAAACTGGTGCATCACTGTAAAAACGGGCGTTCGGTGTACAGCTTTTGCATGTGCCCGGGCGGTACAGTGGTGGCCGCCACCTCGGAAGAAGGACGGGTGGTGACGAATGGCATGAGCCAATATTCGCGCAATGAGCGCAACGCGAATGCCGCGATTGTGGTCGGCATCACGCCGGAAGAAGATTATCCGGGCCATGTGCTGGCCGGAATTGATTTGCAGCGTGAATTGGAGTCGCGCGCCTTTGTGCTGGGCGGCGGCAATTATGATGCGCCGGGTCAGCTGGCAGGCGATTTTGTCGCTGGCCGCGCCTCGACCGAATTCGGGGCCGTGCAACCGTCTTACAAGCCGGGCGTGAAATTGGTGGATTTAAGCAGTGTCTTGCCGGCCTATGCAATTGAGGCGATCCGCGAAGCGCTGCCCGCGTTTGAAAAACAGGTGCCGGGCTATTTTATGCATGACGCCGTGCTGACCGGAGTCGAAACGCGCACCTCGTCGCCGGTGCGCATCAAGCGCGATGACCACAGCTTGCAAAGTTTGAATACGCGCGGCCTGTTTCCTGCCGGGGAAGGCGCTGGCTACGCCGGCGGCATTTTATCCGCCGGGGTGGATGGCATCAGAGTGGCGGAGGCGCTCGCGCTGGCGATGCAGGCGCAGCGATAAGCCCTGGCGCAGACCGGCGCTTAACCGGTCTGCCCTTCTTCCTGCACCGTCTTGGCGGCGGCTGCGGCCTGCTGTTTTTTAATGAACGCCAGCACCGCATTCTTGATCGTGGCCGCCACTTTGACTGAATTGAAGGGCTTGATAATCACCGCCTGCACGCCGCGCTGCAGCGCGTCTTGCAAGGTGTCGCGCTTTAATTCATTGGACATCATGAACACCAGCGTCTTTGGCAAGGCACGCCGGACTTCCGCCATGAAATCCATGCCCTCTTCATACACCACGGACATATCCACGCAAATAATTTGCGGCTTGTGCTTTTGCGCCAGCGCCAGCGCCTGGCGCCCCTGACTGGCGTGCGCCACCACTTCATAACTTTCATTGAGCAAAATCGCGTTGAGCAAATCGCGCGAAATTGCGCTGGGGTCAATGATCATCGCTTTCAAACCCATATCACTCTCCATAGCCGGGGACGGTTGCGCCGTGCGCGAACTGCGCCAGTCGCAACTGGTTCCAGGTCAAGCCCAGCACCAGATCCGTTTTGAGTTGCATCAATCGGCATGATAATTCCAATTCGGCGCGCGCGCGGCGCAATGCCTGTCCGGTGGCGTCAGGCAAAATGCCGGCCCCGTTCAACACGCCGTCGATATCGCCATATGCTTGCAATAAGCGGGCGGCGGTTTTCGCGCCGATTTTCGGCACGCCCGGCACCCCTTCGCCGCTGTCGCCGACCAAGGCCAGCCAGGCTGGAACCTGCTCCGGACGCACACCCCATTTTTGTTCGACCCAGGCGGCGTCGCGCATCTGCTGGCCGAAATGATCCCATACCAGGGCGCCGCTGGCAATCAAGCTGTGCAAGATGCGCTGATTGGTGGCCAGCACGGCTTCGCCGCGCGCGCTGCCCAGCCAGCGCGTGACCACGGTGGCGGCCAGATCCATCACTTCAGCGTCGTCCTGGCGGCAATACATCAAGCCTTCATCCTGCAACATCAAGAGTAATTCCGGCAGCGCGCTGTGCATCTCAGGGGCCAGGGTGTGGCGGCCATACGCAGGATGGATTTGCGCGCGCCAGCCGCCCGCCGCGCCGTCAAACAGCACCAGGGCATGACTGGGGTTGTGCGCGTGCAGGATTTTGCGAAAGGATTGCAGGCAGTGGCGCAGCACAGTATGGCTGCGCCCCGGCCCGTCTTCGGAGGAGGCTTCCCATACCCGGCGCACAATCGCCGGGCCATCAATGACCAACAACTTCATGCGTATTTACGTCCCTTTTGACTTGGGTTGGCAAATCAAAGGTAAAAATCCCGCTTCCACATTGGTGTTGTCCGTGCCGTGCACCGTCATATTCGCCGGCGCTTCGGCTTTGCCGCAAACCCAGGTGACAGGCACTTGCGGCGTATCCGGCACCACCGCCGCGCGCAATGTGAGTTTTTTGCCCTTGATCGCGCCGCCGGCGCGATTGCCAAAGGTGATCGTCACCGCGCCATTCGAGACCTCGACCGCGCTGACAAAATTATTCACGATTTTATCTGCTGCCGGCGCGCCGGCGCTTTCGTTATCTGACGGCAGCTGCCCCTTGGTGGCCCAATGCACCGCGACCCGCTGTTTGGCCACTTCGGATAGCACCATGGCCTCATCCACTTGCTGACGAAGAATGCGTGCATGGTATGATGGCAAAGCCATTGCCCCCAGGATGGCAATCACGGCAATCACCGCCATCAGTTCGATCAGGGTAAACCCGGCTCTGCTGTTATTGAATGAAGTAGGCATATTCTCCGCCGATTCCGGTTGAACTTTCAGCTAGGATAGACGAAAGCGGCGCATATGGTAAATGATTTCAAGTGTTTGCTCCCGTCTGCGTCCCTGTTTTCGGATCAGCCGGACGGGACGATAAATGGAAGAAATATGAAACGGCTCTTATTGATGGCAATCAAGCTGTACCAGGCATATATTTCGCCGCGCAAAGGCTTCCGTTGCGCCTGTCACGCCTGGCAGGCGCAGCGCCCGAGCTGCTCCAACTTTGGCTACCGCGTGATTGCGCGCTATGGCGCTTTGCGCGGTCTGGCCTTGCTGCGCCTGCGCCTGCAGGACTGCAGCCGGATTTACCGCACGCATTTCCTGCCTGCGGCGCCGCGCCCGCGCTTGCATCCGCAAGCCGGTCTGGTGGATTGTGATTGCGGCGGCGCGGATTGCACGCCCGGCGACAAATCTTCCTGCGCCTGCGATTGCTTGAGCAGCGTGGGGGACTGTTTCGATTTCCGGCGCGACAAAAAACGGCAAAAGCACGGCACGATAGACTTCACCCCGCCCCCGGTGGACAAGCGCAAGCGCAAAGCGGCAGGCAAAGCAGAGCCGGGCAAGGAATAAAGTCCAGGCAATAAAGTTTCAAGTTTTGCCAGAATGCGCCGTAATCAGGGCAAACAGCCCTTTGTGGAGCGCATCATGTCAGTTTCCGCCTTAGCCAATCTGCCTGCCGCCATCCCCGGCGCATATGCAGGCGCACTGCCCGCCGCACGCAACGCGGCGCCCCCGGCGCCGGCGGGCAATGCCGACAGCGCATCTGCCGGCGGCGTGCGGATTTCTCCGCAAGCCTTGCAAAAACTCAAAGATGACGCCAATGGCGCGCTGGATCAATCCGGCGCCATGCTGCAAGACTTGACGCGGCAAGCTTTAAGCAGTCTTGGCATCGCCTCCAAAGCCGAGGCCATGGGCGCCAGAATTGAATTCGATTCCCTCAAATTCCAGAGTAAAACCACCAGCAGTGCGAGCTTTGCCCGCTTTGGCGCAGCGCCTGAGGCGCCACCGCCGCCGCCCAACCGCTTTGCGCGCACCCCGCCGCAAAACGGAATCGCCGCTTTTTCTGTGCAGCAATCGCAGGAAACCCAGATCAGCGGGGCTGGCCGCATCATCCTGGCGGACGGGCGCGAATTCGCTTTTGAATCGACGCTGGAAGTCTCCAGCAGCTTCGCCGCCAGCGGCGTGCTGGCGCAAGAGCAGGCTGAGGGGCTGGCGTTTGACGCCGAGTCGCCGCTGTTTAAAGTGCTGCACGATATGCTGGACAAACTCGCACAAGGCCAGCCCGGCGCCAAAGCGGCGGATGCGCCGCGCGGGGTGGCGGTGGGCGAGCCTGACCCGGGCCGGCGCAATCCGCCGCTGTTTGATTTCCAGCCCGGCTTGCAACAGCTGCAGCAAGGCGCGCAGCGTCTGGCGCAATTACTGGAAGATTTCCAGGCGCCGACGCTGCAAGCCCAGGCTTGATCAACTCAAATTGCCGACAAACAGGCGGCGCAATAAGCGCTGCTTGAGGCTGTCCATTTCCTCCATTTGCATACGCTCCAGATAGCGTTCGACATGCTCATGCTCTTCCACAAAGCTGGCCACAAAGGTATGCAGCAAGTCGAGCGGATGGCCGACCGAGGCTTTGAGTTTTTTCAGCGCTTTGACGATTTGAATTTCATCTTCGCTGAAATCTGTGCCAAAGGGGAAGTCCGGCAATAGCGCGCGATGGCGGCTTAAGCGCGCGGCCAAATCCTGCGGGGTATTGCGGCGCCAGGCGGCTGGCGGCTGGAAATCGTGCGCCAGCTTGCCATGGCGCTTGGCGGCGTCCAGCAATTCATCCTGAAACCTGGCGTCGCTCACGGCCAGCAAGGCGCGCACGCATTCGCCATCGGTCTTGCTGCGCAAATCGGCAATCCCGTATTCCGTGATGACAATATCGCGCAAATGGCGCGGAATCGAGGTCTGCCCGACTGACCAGACGATGTTTGACCACACCTGATCGGCGCGTGCATGGGTGGCGCGCAACATCAAGATCGAGCGCGCATCGGGTAAGGCATCGGCCATCGCGACAAAATTGTATTGCCCGCCCACGCCGGACACCACACGCCCGGAATCGAGCGAATCCGAGGCCGCCGCGCCCAGCAGCGACACCATCATGGTGGTGTTGATAAAGCGCGCTTTGCAGCGTTGCATGCGCGCCAAGCTTTCATGCCCGCTCAGGCTGTTGATAAAACTGATGCGGCGCATGCTGACTTTGGCCTTGAGTTCGGGCGGCAGCAAATGCAAGCTGCTGTAAAAGTCGCGCGGGCCGATGAAAAAGCCGCCATGCATAAAAACCCCGCCCTGCAAGCGCTCGCCTTGCCAGGCTTGCAGCGCCTGCCAGTCTGGCGCGTCTGCGCTGCCAAGCGCCTGGCCGCCGGCCGACAATTGCCCGTCTTGCAAACGCACTTGCGGGGCCAGAATGCCCCAGCGTTGCAACCAATCCAGCGTGGCTTGATCCAGCCCCTGGCCCAGCACGCCCGCATGGCGCAGGCGTTGCAGACTATCCGCCGCCAGCTCGACTTGCAGCACGCCTTGTTGCAGCAGGCTGTGCAAACGCTCATCCGCAAACACTTCGCGCTTGATCACGCCATGCCGGATCAGATGCATAAAGCCATTCACAAACATTTCCGAACAGCCGTACAAGCCTTGCGTAAATTCGCCCTGCTCCGGCCCGGCGGCGCCCAAGTCCTGCATCAGGGTGCGGTATGCTGAATTGTTATGCTGGCGCATGATCAGGCTGTGCGCAATCGCGTCGCCCAGCGAGCCGATGCCGATCTGCAGCGTCCCGCCATCCGCCACCAGGCTGCTGGCGTATAAGCCGATGGCGTAGTCCTGCAGGCTGACTTTCATATTCGGCGGCGCAAATAAATCATGAGTGCTGGCGGCATCTTCCAAAATATAGTCAAAGCATGCTGGCGCGACTTGCGCCTCGCCGGTCATGAATGGCAGTTTGCGGTTGATTGCGGCCACCGTCAGCACACGCCGCCCCTGCGCGGCTAACTGCGGCAGGCGCGCCAAAATATCCAGCGTGGTGTCGGGATTGCTGGAGAGCGACAATTCCATATCCGCGCCCTCGCCTTGCGCGCCGACCGCCTGCGCCAGCACATTCACGCCCAGGGCCAGCATATCGCGCGCGGCATTGGTGTAGTTGCTGCAAATGAAATCTTGCTGCGCCACATCGTTTTCCAGGTAATCGCCGGTTTTCAGGAAAAATTCAATCACCCGCACATTCTGCGGCAGCGCGCCGGCGCGGCGCGCCTTGACATATTCCAGATCGGGATAGTCGCCAAACACGCGCTCGACAAAGGGATCAATAAAACGCCGCTCCAGCTCGCTGGCTCCATGCGGTTTTTCCAGCGACAATGCAGTCAGGATGGTCAAGGACAGTGCGGAATCAGCGGCCACCCGCCGGTACAGCGCATTCACCAGAGGATTGGGTTTGCCGATGCCCAGCGGAATGCCCAATACGATATGCGGGCCGGCTTCTTGCAACAGCTTTTCCACCAGCGCCTGGCAGTCCTGGAAGGTGTTGCCGGGGCGTGCTGTGATATGACTCATCTTTTTCCTCTTTGATTTTGCATGACGCGCTGTGCGCCGCTCAGCCGGCAGACAGCCTGAATGGCAAGAATTTGCACAATCAGACATCCGGCCCTTATTTTCTTCGGTAAAATCAAACATGCTTTCGCCTGTTTCCGGACAATTCTAGCAAGCAAGTGCGGGCGCATAAGGCAGAATAGATAGAAAGGCGGATAGGGATAAGCCGTGAGAATGAGGACCATTTCCAGAAGCACTTTCATGCTCGATGTCCTGGCGTCAGAGGAATTGCCGGCGCCGGCAAGCACTGACAAACTGCCGCCCGCCCCTGCGCTGCAGGCCTGCGCACGCGCAGCGCCGGCGCAAACCGGGGTCTATCTGTTCCGCGACGCGGCGGCGCGCCCGCTTTACATCGGCAAAAGCGTGAATCTGCGCAGCCGCATCCAAGCCCATTTACGCAATCCTGACGAAGCGCGCATGCTGCATGCAGCGCAGGATGTGGTGTGGCAATTGTGCGCTGGCGAAACCGCCGCCCTGTTGCTGGAGGCGGATTTGATCAAGCGCTGGCAACCTGAACACAATATTTTGCTGCGCAGCGCGCGCAGTTTATGCAGCCTGCAACTGGATCAGGATGGCGCCAGACTGGTCAGCGCACGCGAATATGATTTCGCCAGCAGCCCGGATTTGTACGGTTTGTTTTCCGGCAAAACCCGCGCCTTCGCCGCGCTGCGCGAATTGCTGGAAGCGCATGCTTTATGCCCGCAGTTGTGCGGGCTGGAGCCAAGAATTCATGGCCGGCCCTGTTTTTCGCATCAGATCGGGCGCTGTCGCGGGGCCTGCGCCGGAGTTGAGAGCAGCGCTGAACATCAGGCCAGGCTGCGCGCCGCGCTGCACGATATGCGCCTGCTGGTGTGGCCGTTTGAGGGGCCGATTTTGATCAGCGAAGGCGATGCCGCCTGGCGTCAGCATCAAGTGGTGGATAAATGGTGCTGGCTGGGCTGGATTGATGAGGGCGCACGCCCGGCGCCGCCGCTGGCGCAATGCCTGGAACACAAAAAAAGCCGGCGGGCGGGTTTTGACGCCGATATTTACCGGATTCTGCTCAAGCCCCTGCTAAGCGGAAAGCTGGATATCCGCGCCGCGCCGCCAGACTGGCGCACACAGTTGGCGCACCCTGCGCCGGCTGCCGCCGCGCCCCGTCCGCGCAAGGAGAAAGCGCATGAAGCCAGCCGGGCAGGATAAACCAGTCAAGCCGGCTTTCCTGCCGCTCAGCGTCAAGCTGGTGGCTTGGGTGTTTATTTTCTCCTCGCTGTTTACGGTGCTCATGACCTTGATCTTGATCGGCATGCGCTACACCGAAGAACGCGACCATGCGCGCGCGCAACTCGAATTCGCAATCAACAGCTACAGCAAAAGCCTGGCCAACAGCTTGTGGGAAATGGATATGGTCAGCACAGAGCTGCAAATCGAGGCGCTGTCGCGCTTTCCGCTGGTCGGCCACCTGGTCTTGACCACCGGGGTCGGGCCGCAGTTTCATTACCGCGACGGCAAACCCGATCCTTCGCCACCGCCGGACGCGGATAAAGGCGGGCAGTTTTTCCGTGAAAACCTGGCCAGCCCGGCTGACTCTTCGCGCGTGGTGGGGCAGCTATGGCTGTTTGTCGATGAGCAGGCGCTGCTCAAACGTATGGGGGCGGACGCCTTGCGCATCCTGGTGCTGGAGGCAATCAAGGGCGCGCTGCTGGGGCTGCTGGTGATCTGGCTGGTGTCGCGCCTGATCACGCGCCACCTTGAACAAATGGCGCATGACACCGCCGCGCTGCATCCGGATACCCTGGGGCAACCGATCCAGATCACCCGCCGCCATCATGCGCGCCGCGATGAACTGGACATGTTGTGCGATGCGTTTAATAAATTGCACCATGATCTGGTGCATTACCATCGCCGCCGCCAACTCGAAGCGCGCATGCGCGGTCAGGAAAAGCTGGCCGCCTTGAGCGCGCTGGTGGCGGGGGTGGCGCATGAAATGAACACCCCGCTTGGCAACAGCCTGATCATGGCCAGCGCCCTGCATGACAAAACCCGTGAATTATTGGACAAGGTGGAGCAAAAGAAACTGCGCCAAAGCGAATTGCAGCATTATTTGCACGAAGCGCGCGACGGCGCCGATTTACTCTTGGGCAGCCTGTCAAAAGCCGCCGACATGGTGCAAAGCTTCAAACAAGTGGCGATAGACCGCAGCACTGCTTATTGCGAAAATTTTGAGCTGGCGCAAGTCTGCCGCGAACTGGCCGCCACCATGGCCGCGCAGATCCGGCAGAACAAGCATCAAATCATTCTCGATGTGCCAGCCGGCATTATGCTCAACAGCTACCCCCTGCCCTTGTCCCAGGTTCTGGCAGCCCTGATTGAAAACGCCCTGGTGCATGCTTATGCGCCCGGCGTGTGCGGCGTGATGCAGATCCAGGCCAGCGCGCGTCCGGATGGCGTGACGATTATTTTTGCTGACGATGGCAAGGGAATCGCCCCTGAACACATTGAACGCGTGTTTGATCCCTTCTTCACCACCCGCATGGGGCAAGGCCGGAATGGATTAGGCTTGCATATTTGTTATAATATTGTCACTTCGTTATTACGCGGACAAATCCGGGTTGAGAGCAGCCCCGGTCAAGGCGCACGTTTCATTCTCGATCTGCCGCTTGACTGGCGCCAGACTGGCGAACAAGATACGGCTGAAGCCCCCAATACCGAACTTCCATGAAGTTTTTCATAATAAAACAAAAGAAAATCATTCCTCACGGGATTATTGTTATCTTTGCATTTCAAGTTTTTCAAGACCAATCCGCAACAAATGCTGGGAAAACATCAATTTATTACGAAGATTGATGCATTCATGTCCAGTGAATGTGTAACAATATGCAAGCAGCATACATCCGGAAAATCATTACCCCAACAAAAAATATCACAATGCCAATAATTGACACCTTTCGCACCCTCGCGGGCATCAGAAAAGAACGCCGCTTACCCCCTCCCGGCGAACGTCCGCAAACCGGCAGCAATATCGCCCTTGGCAATCTGCGCATGCAACTCAAACTCCCGATCACGCCAGAACAATGGCGCTGGTTGGTCAGCATGGGCTGGCGCAAAGTCGATTTACGCACTGACCGCCGGCAATATCAGAAAGTGGATGAACAATTGGCGCTGCGGCTCTTAATGCTCGACGATGAAGCCGAGCGCGAACAACTGCATGCCCGCATCATCCAGCTGCAAGCAAAAAGCCCGGCCCCGCGCCGCAATGCCAGTTAAGCCCGGCAGGGAGCGGATTTACCCGGCAGAAAAGGTATACTGACAGAATGTCCTCTTCCATCATTCTGTTCGTCCTGTCGTCCCTGATCTGGGGTTCGACCTTCTGGGCCATTACCTTGCAACTCGGGCATGTCGCGCCCACGGTTTCGGTTGCCTGGCGCTTCATGTTGGCGGCTGCCACCTTGTTTGCTTTCTGCGCCTTGCGCCGGCAAAAACTTTGGCTGCCCTGGGCCACGCAGCGCTGGATCATGGCGCAAGGCGGCATGTCCTTCGGGCTGTCCTATGTCTGCACCTATCTGTCTGAGCAATATCTGGTCTCAGCCCTGGTGTCGGTCTTGTTTTCGCTGATGGTGATCTGGAATCCGCTGGGTGAGAAGCTGGCTTTTGGACGTCCGCTGCCGCGCAGCATCTGGTACGGCGCGGCGCTCTCGATGCCGGGCATCCTGATGCTGTTTGCGCAGCCGCTGACGGAAACCTGGCGCAATTTGCAAGCCGGCGCGCTGATGCAGCAATCCACATTCTGGCTTGGTCTGGGTTTGGCTTTGCTGGCCACATTCGCCAGCACCGCCGGCAATATTCTGGTGGTGCAGGTGCGCAAACATCATGCGGATGTGTTTCTGACCACGGCCTGGGGCATGGCCTGGGGCAGTCTGATGGTGGCGGCCTACAGCGTGCTCAATGGCGACAGCTGGACTTTGCCATCTTCCCCGACTTACTGGGCTTCGCTGATCTACTTGTCACTGTTTGGCTCGGTGATCGCGTTTTCCGCGTATTTCATCTTGATCCACCGCTGGGGCGGGCATAAAGCGGTGTATGTGGGTGTCATCACGCCTATCATTTCGGTATTATTGTCGATGCGCTTCGAGCATTTCCAACCCGGCTGGATTGAGCTTGCCGGCATGTTGCTGTGCCTGGCCGGAGTGGTTTTAGTGCTGCGCGCAGAAAATAAGGCCGCCGCATAACACACAACACATCAGGAAATATCATGACTGCAGAATTTCAGATCCGCGCCGCCACCCCGCAGGATATTCCGGCGATTTTAGGCATGATCCGCGAATTGGCGGAGTTTGAACAGTTATCGCATCTGGTCAAAGCCGATGAAGCCGGCTTGCATGACGCCCTGTTTGGCGAGCGCCCGGTATGTGAGGCCCTGGTCGGCATAGCGGAAAAAGAAACCGCCGCCTTTGCCCTCTACTATCACAATTTTTCCACCTTTGTCGGCAAGCGCGGCTTGTATCTGGAAGATCTGTATGTGAAGCCGGCTTTTCGCAGCTTCGGGCTGGGCCGGGATTTGCTGGTGGAATTGGCGCGCATTGCTGTGGCGCGCGGCTGTGGCCGTTTTGACTGGTCAGTGCTGGACTGGAATCAAAACGCAATCGACTTCTATCAGGGCTTAGGAGCGCAAGTGCTGCCCGACTGGCGCATCTGCCGCCTGACCGGCGCTGAACTGGAACATCTGGCGCGCTGACAGCGCAGCCCTGTTTAACGCAAGCTCAGCAAACCCCAACCCAGTTCGCGCCGCATGCGTTGCTCCACACTTTCACGCACTTCCGTCCAAGGCTGCGGCGCCGCCTGATGCGCCCGGCCCGGCTCTGCTTGCGCCTCATTGAGCGCCCTGCTCTGCGTTTGCTTCTGCTGCTGTTCCATGATGCCCTCCCGCTGGCAACGTCCTGCTGCTGCCTGCTATAGCGTCAGTTTTTCGCAAGGATTGAGTTTCCACAAGGAAAACTTACAAATGCTGGCAAAAAAAAGCCCGCGCGGCGGTGTGCGGCGCGGGCATAACCCAATGTAATCTGGGAGGAGGGAACAAACAATGAAAACGTGTTCACTATACCGAGCACCGGGAGTGTTCCATGTCAAAATTACAAATCCTTACCCGCGTCACGAATTCACGCTAAAAAACAACATCTTGCGCAAAGCAGCAACAAATTGCCCCAAATTAAGCGGGAACTTCTTTACGCCGGCGGCGTCCTTGCGATCTGTGCGCCGTGCCAATGCGGCGAACGATTTATAATGCTGGATTTTCAGCCTGCGAGTTTTGCCATGCCCGCCCAATTGATCAACGGAACCCAGCTCTCCCAACAACTGCGCGCCGATTGCGCGCGCCGCGCCGCTGCGCTCACCGCGCAAGGCATGCAACCAGGTCTTGCCGTGATTCTGGTCGGCGAAGATCCCGCCAGCCATGTGTATGTGCGCAATAAAGTCAAAGCCTGCGGCGAAGCCGGCATTCATTCCGTGCTGGAAAAATATGAGGCGGATATGAGCGAGGCAGCCTTGCTGGCGCGCATCGCTGAACTCAACGCCGATCCTGCCATCCACGGCATTCTGGTGCAAATGCCGCTGCCCAAACATATTGATCCGCATAAAGTGATTGAGGCGATTGCGGTGGCCAAGGATGTGGACGGTTATTCCGTGTTGAGCGCGGGTGAAACCATGACCGGACTGCCCGGTTTTCGCCCCTGCACCCCGTTTGGCTGCATGAAAATGATTGAAAGCACCGGCGTCGATCTGCGCGGCAAGCACGCAGTGGTGATTGGGCGCAGCAATACCGTCGGCAAGCCGATGGCGCTGCTGCTCTTGCAAGCCAACGCCACCGTCACCATCTGCCACAGCGGCACGCCGGATCTGGCTTATCACACGCGCCAGGCTGATATCGTGGTGGCGGCGGTAGGCCGGCGCAACACCCTGACGGCGGACATGGTCAAGCCGGGCGCGATGGTGATTGACGTTGGCATTAATCGCGATGAAGAAGGCAAGCTGTGCGGCGATGTCGATTTCGCCGGCGTGCAGCAAGTGGCCGGCTATATCTCGCCGGTGCCGGGCGGCGTGGGGCCGATGACCATCGCCATGTTGCTGGAAAACACCCTGCTCTCGGCAGAACGCGCTTTCGCCAAACGTGCTTAAAACATCCCTGACCTGATATTGACGAACCTGAAACAGATATGGATTTGACTGACAACCCTTTGCTGCAAACCGGCCCCGCAGTGCATTATCAGGCCATCAACCCTGAACACATCACACCGGCCCTTGAACATCTGCTGCAGCAATGCCGCACCTGTGTCGAGCATATCAGCTCTTCAGCATGCGGCTATGGCTGGGATGAGGTGGCGGCGCCTTTGAGTCTCTGCACTGAAGCGCTGTCGCGCGCCTGGGGCGTGGTGAATCATTTGCAAACCGTGGTCAACACCCCGGAATTACGCGCCGCCTTCAATGAAAACCAGCCCAAAGTCACCTCCTTCTACAGTGACCTGGGGCAAAATCTGGCGCTGTACGGCAAATACAAAGCGCTCGCCGCCAGCAGCGAATTCGCCAGTCTGAGCCCGGCGCGGCAACGCATTGTCGAGCGCCAGTTGCGTGACTTCCGCTTGGGCGGGGCCGAGCTGGATGATGCGCACAAGCCGCGCTTTGCCGCCATCCAGGAAGAAATGGCCGCCCTCTCCACCCGCTTCTCGGAAAATGTGCTCGACGCCACCAATGATTTCACGCACCACGAAAGCAGCGAAGAGGCAGTGACGGGGCTGCCGCCGGACGCCCTGCTGGCGGCGCGCAGCGCGGCCCAGGCCAAGGGTTTGAATGGCTATCTGTTCTCACTGCACCAGCCGTCCCTGATTCCGGTGCTGCAATATTGCGCCAACCGCAATTTGCGCGAGTTGATGTACCGCGCCAATTGCACGCGCGCCTCAGACCAGGCGCAAGTGTTTTCCAATAACGCCGGCTGGGACAATACCGCCAATATTCTGCAGCTGTTGCGCTTGCGCCATGAAGAAGCGCAGATGCTGGGTTACGCCAGCTACGCAGAATTGTCGCTGGCGCCGAAAATGGCGCAAAGCCCGCAGCAGGTGATTGATTTCCTGCTCGATATGGCGCGCCGCGCCCGCCCTTATGCAGAACGCGACTTTGCCCAATTGCGCGCCTTTGCCGCCGCTGAACTCGGGATCAGCGATTTGCAAGCCTGGGATCTGGCTTATGCGTCAGAAAAAATGCGCGAGAAAAATTACGCGTTCTCGGCGCAGGAAGTAAAGCAATATTTTCCGCTGGATAAAGTGCTGCAGGGCCTGTTTGGCGCATTGCGCGAACTGTTTGATGTCCAGATTGAAGCCGCCAGCGCACCGGTATGGCATCCGGATGTGCAATTTTTCCGCATCACGCGCGGTCAGCAGCTGCTGGGCGAATTCTGGCTCGACCTGTACGCCCGCGCGCACAAACGCGCCGGGGCCTGGATGGACAACCCGCGCAGCCGGCGCCGCCTGCATGATGGCGTGCAAACTCCGCAGGCATATCTGGTGTGCAACTTCACCCCGCCGCTGGAAGAAAACGGGGTGCGCCAGATGGTGTATTTAAACCATTCGGAAATGATCACCCTGTTCCATGAATTCGGCCATGGCATACACCATCTGCTCACGCAGGTGGATGAGCTGGAATTAGCCGGCATCAATGGGGTTGAATGGGATGCGGTCGAACTGCCTTCGCAAATGATGGAAAACTTTTGCTGGCGCTGGGAAGTATTGCAGGAAATGAGCGAACACCAGCACAGCAAAGCCCAGCTGCCGCGCGCCCTCTACGACAAAATGCTGGCGGCGAAAAACTTCCAATCCGGCTTGGCCAC
This sequence comes from Massilia sp. W12, assembly GCF_037300705.1. Lineage (NCBI taxonomy): Bacteria > Pseudomonadati > Pseudomonadota > Betaproteobacteria > Burkholderiales > Oxalobacteraceae > Massilia > Massilia sp. W12. Next base: position 3,415,220 of record NZ_CP147776.1, read on the forward strand.
TTTGCGCCAGGTTGAATTCGCGCTGATCGATATGCGTTTGCACCATGGCTTCGAGCCGCATGACGGCGCCGCCCTGCAAAACCTGATTGATCGGGTGCGCCAGGAAGTCGCTGTGCTCATCCCTCCCGCCTGGAATCGTTTTTGCCACGCCTTTGCACATATCTTTGCGGGCGGCTATGCAGCCGGCTACTATAGCTACAAATGGGCGGAAGTCCTGTCTGCTGACGCGTTTGCCGCTTTTGAGGAAGAATGCGGCGAAGGCGGCAATGTCTTGCAAACCAAGGCCGGCCTGCGCTTTTTGCAGGAAGTGCTGGCGGTCGGTTCAAGTCGCGATGCGCTGGATTCCTTCATCGCCTTCCGTGGCCGCGCCCCCAGCATTGAGGCACTGTTGCGCCATGGCGGCATGAGTTCGCCACTTTAAACACCGGAGTAAGTATGAAATCGATCGCCCGCCTGTGTCTGCCCCTGGCAATCCTGCTGTGCGCCGTTCCGGCTGCCGCCCAAATGTATAAATGGGTCGGACCGGATGGCAAAGTGCATTACTCTGACACCCCGCCGCCCAAAGATGCGGCCAAGTCGGTGGAGCGCAAAACGGTCAGCGGCGGCAACCCGGAAGCCAATTTGCCGTATGAGCTGGCGCAGGTGGTGCGCAATCAACCGGTCACCCTGTACAGCGCCAGCGATTGCGCGCCGTGTGAAGCGGCGCGCAGCCAGCTCAAGCAACGCGGTGTGCCATTTGTGGAAAAAACCATTAACACGGCAGAAGATCAGCAAAAATTCCGCAGCATTGCACCAACTCTGGAATTACCGCTGATCATGGTCGGGCGCACCCGTCTGAAAGGGTTTGAAAGCGGCCAGCTGAATGAAAGTCTGAGCGCTGCCGGCTATCCGGAAAAGAGCATCCTGCCGCGCAACTACCAGTTCCGCGCAGCAGAAGCGCTGGCGCCCAAGCAAGCAGCCAAAGAAACCGCCGCCGCAAGCCCCAGTCCGACGCCGACGCCAACGCCGGTGGAAGTCATCCGCGCGCCCAACGACAATACCCCGCCCGGCTTCCAATTCTGACCATGCCGACCCGGATCGACTTTCACAGCAACGTGCCGGACAAGCTGCAATACTGCTGCCGTCTGGTGCGCAAAGCGCGCGCGCGTCCTGATACGCCGCGCATTTTGCTGTTAAACAGCGACGCCGGGCAATTGGCGCGTCTGGATGAAGCCTTGTGGACTTTTTCCGATCTCGATTTTCTGCCGCATGTGACGGTTGAACATCCGCTCGCGCCGCACACCCCGATTCTGCTGAGCACGCGGGAAATCGACCCGCCGCAAGGCGAGCCGCTGCTGCTGATCAATCTCACCACGCGGCTGGTGCAAGACCCTGCGCGCTTTGTCCGCATCATTGAAATCGTACCGGCAGATGAGCACGAACTGCTGCTTGGCCGCCAGCGTTATCGCGATTACAACGGCATGGGGGCGCAACTGAGCCACCACGTCGCCACGCCCTGAATCTGAGCGCCCCCCCTGAACATGAACAGTCATACGCCACCATTTGACGCCTCGATTCCGGTCTTGACCGAAATCATTCCCATCGCCCCTGCGAACGCACCGGCTGGCGCGCCGCCCGCGCCCGCGCCGGCCCCTGCAGTCACACACGCGGCGCAGGCCGCCAGCCCGACCATGCCGCCCGCCAAAGCGCCGCTTGCGCCGGCGCAACGCATCGCCGATCCCATCACACGCCTGCAGGAAGGGGCTGATGAACTCAAGGTCAGCGCCGGCGCAGTGCAAAATCTGACCCTGCAATCCCTGGAAAGCCAAGCGGCGCACAGCTTGAGCGCCCAAGACCTGGAACAACTCGAACACCGCCTGGCGGAAAAAGTCTTAAAACAGCTGCAAGGCCGGATTGAATTCGTGCTTGAGCAAAGAGTGCGCGACAGTCTGGCTGATGTGCTGCAACTGGCTTTAATCGGCTTGACAAATGAATTACGCCAGGGTTTGCAGCAGACTTTAGAGGAAGTGATCGCGCGCGCGGTGACGCAAGAAATTTCCCGTCTGAAAGCTTTGAAAAAATAAAGGAAATGGCAAAAAACTTTCAAAAAACAAAGCCATTTGCAATGATGCTTTGAAAAATAAAAATCCAGACCACTCCTTTGTTTCCCCAAGGCGGAAATCAACGCCTACAATTTCCCTATAGCAAGCACACATCGCGGGCTGAGCGCCGCAGCAACGCACGAAAGGGATTATATGAAAGTCATCGTACTGGGAGCAGGCATCATCGGCACAGCATCCGCCTGGTATTTGCGGCAAGCCGGACATGATGTGCAAGTGATTGAGCGCGCCGCCGGCCCGGCCTTGGAAACCAGCTTTGCCAACGGCGGACAAATCTCGGTGTCGCATGCAGAACCCTGGGCCACGCCGAGCGCCCCGCTGAAAGTCTTGAAGTGGCTGGGCCAGGAAGACGCGCCCTTGCTGTATCGCTTCCGCCCTGAAATTTTGCAATGGAAATGGGCCTTGTCCTTCCTGCGCGAATGCACGCCGGCGCGCACCGCCGCCAACATCCGCCAAATCGTCGCAATCGCCGAATACAGCCGCCAGGCCTTGATCGCACTGCGCCAGGAAATCGGGATTGATTATCAGCATCTGTCACGCGGCATCCTGCACTTTTACACCGATGCCAAAGAATATGAAAACTCGCTGCCGATGGCGGCGCTGATGCGCGACCTGGGCTGCCCGCGCGAGAATATCAGCGCGGAGGAAGTGGTGCGGCTGGAGCCGGCGCTGGCCGGGATCCGCAGCAAAATTGTGGGCGGCGATTTCACCGCCACCGATGAGTCCGGCGATGTGTATCTGTTCACCTCAGCGCTGGCGCAAAAAGCTGCGCAAAAAGGCGTGGACTTCCGCTACCAGACCAGCATTACCCGCCTGCTGGTGGAAGGCAGCGGCGCGGCCGCCAAAGTGACGGGGGTGGAAGTGATCGACGCCGCCGGGCGGCACCAGGTCTTGCGCGCCGACGCCTTTGTGGTGGCGCTGGGCAGTTTTTCGCAAAGCCTGCTGGCCCCGCACGGTATTTCATTAATGATTTACCCCGGCAAAGGCTATTCCGCCACCTACCCTGTGATCAATCCGGAGGCTGCGCCAACGGTCTCGCTGACAGATGACGGCTATAAAATCGTGATTTCGCGCTTCGGCGACCGCCTGCGCGTAGCCGGCACCTGCGAATTGAACGGCTATTCGCGCGAACTCAACAACACCCGCTGCGAGGCGCTGACACGACGCACGCGCGAACTCTTTCCAACCGCCTGCGACTATGACAGTCCGGTGTACTGGACCGGTCTGCGCCCGCTCACGCCATCCAATGTGCCATATATCGGCAAGAGCAAAATCAGCAATCTGTTCTTGAACACCGGGCATGGCACCTTGGGCTGGACCATGGGCTGCGGCTCAGGCAAGGCGATTGCCGAGATTGTCAGCCAGCGCGCGCCGGAAGTTGATTTCGCATTTTACGGCATGCCGCCGCGCGCCAAAGCCGCACTGGCGGTGTCAGCGGCGTGATTTCTTTTTCGGCGCAGCCATCTGCGCCTCCACCTCTTTGAAGCATTCGTTCATGGCGACTTTGAGCAAAGGCGTATGCGCTTCGCCCATTTCAAAGGATTTGAGCACATCATCTTCCCACTGCTGGAGGCTGATTTTGCTCTCTTTCTGATCTAAACACCCGCAAAGCGGTTTCTTATATTCAGGCGCCAAAGGCGGCATGGGAATTCTTCCATCGCAAATTGCGCGCATGCCGGTCCGCATTACCGGCGCCATGCATTCTGCCACCGCGCGCAGAATGCGCGGCGTCATATCCTGCTCCCCCTCTTGCGGTGTAAGCGCATCGAATTTTGCCGTCGTACACTCACATTGCGCTTTCCTGAGTTCTTCCTGGTAAAATTCCTTGACAGGATTGTTACTTAAACTCTCGCACTTCGTCTTCAGATTATTCCTCGCCCGCTCCAATTCAGGCGGAACCGGACTTTGCGCCGCCGCCATCAGGCAAAAAGCTGACAAACAAGCGCTGCTGATGATTTTCTTCATAATATGCACTCTTAGTGAGAATCAGATCATTGTATGCGCAATGCCAGACATCAGTACGGGGCAGCGTAAAATAATCCGCTGGCCGCGCCTTGCGGCAGACCTTACCTTGGCCGCGATAACTCAGGAGAAAACAGCATGCAAAACCCCGCCTTCACCGTAAAATGCTTCGGCGCTTACGCCATGGCCACCGGCTTGATTCTGTTATTCGTCCCCAATCTGCTGCTCGGCTTATTCGGCATCGCCACGACGCAGGAAATCTGGGTGCATGTATTGGGCGTGATTGCCTTTATTTTGGGGTTTTACTATTGGGCTTGCGCCAGCGCGGGAGTGCATGCTTTTTTCCGCGCCAGCGTTGTGGGGCGCACCTTGTTTTTTGTGATGTGCGGCCTGCTGATCACCTTCTGGCAGGCCCCGTGGCAATTGATTTTATTTGGCGCGGTCGATTTGGCGGGCGCCCTGTGGACCGCCCGGGCATTGCGGCGGCAAGAAGCCCGCAGCTGATCAGCGCGGCATAAAATCTTCCAGCAACTGCGCCAGCAATTCCGGTTGATCATGGTGCAGCATATGGCCGGCGTCCGGCAGGACATGGCGTTGCACCTGCTGCAAATGGCCGATGCGGCGCTCGATTTCCGTGCGGAAAGCCGGCTCCGGCCCGAACCATTTCGAGACATCCGTCTGCGCCCCTTCAATCCATAAAACCGGGGCGCTGATCTGACGCCAGGCCGCCATGATCTGCTCCACCTGATATAGCAGCGGCCCATTGCGCTTATGCGCCACATCGCCCAGAATCTGCCACTTGCCATCACGACCCTGGCGCGCCCAATGTTGCGCCAAAAACGCGGCACGCGCATCAGATAAGCGTGGATTATTCTTTTGCAAACGCTTTTGCACCTGCTGCAAATCATCATAGGGACGCATCGAGAGGTCCAGCTTGATTTCATCCAGCCAATGACGCATCCTGCGCGGCGCCTGCGCCGGGTCGGTGGCCGGTAAGCCAAACCCTTCCAGATTTGCCAGCGCAGCCACCCGCTCCGGCTTGACGCCGGCATACAACATCGCCACATTGCCGCCCATGCTGTGCCCCACCAGGCGGACTGCCTCCGCAGGCTGATAATGATCAAAGATCGCATCCAGATCCGCCAGATAATCGGCGAACCAATAGGTATCGGAAGCGCTGTTCTCGGTCAGCCCGAAACCGCGCCAGTCCGGCGCGATGCAATGCCATTCTTGCTGCAGCGCATCAATCATAAACTGGAATGATGCGCTGACATCCATCCAGCCATGCAACAGAAACAAGCGGGGCGCCTGCGGGTCTCCCCACTGCCTGATGTGATAACGCAAACCACGGATTTGCAAAAATTCTGAACGGGATGCTTGCATGGCGCTTCTCCATAAAATAGAACGACCGTTCGCATAGTATATGCGAGCTTGGCCTAAGCTGCAGGCGTTCTCATTGCGTCGTTCTGCACAAGGTACAATACCGTTTTTGTACGCGAGAGGAATGCACATGCCTGTATATGAATTGGGCGCACGCCAGCCGGAAATCGCCGCCGACGCCTGGGTCGCCGATAACGCCACCATCATCGGCAAGGTTAAGCTGGGTGCGCAAAGCTCGGTCTGGTTTGGCGCCACGCTGCGCGGCGACAATGAATGGATAGAGATTGGCGCCGGCAGCAATGTGCAGGAAAACACGGTGATGCACACCGACCCCGGTTATCCGCTCACGATCGGCGCGCGCGTCACCATCGGACATCAAGCGATGCTGCATGGCTGCACGGTAGGCGCAGGCAGCCTGATCGGAATTCAAGCGGTGGTCTTGAATGGCGCGGTGATCGGCCAAAACTGCCTGGTCGGGGCCGGCGCCCTGGTGACTGAGGGTAAGCAATTCCCGGATAACAGCCTGATCATCGGCAGTCCGGCGCGCGTGGCGCGCACGCTGACCGAAGAAGAAATCGTCACCATGCACAAGGCGGCGGATATTTACATTCAACGGGCGGTGGAATACGCCAGCCAATTGCAGCCCGTAACAGCAGAAAAGAAATAAAGATGGATAAGGAAAGTATGCTGCAAGCGGTGGCCAGCCACGACAGCTTGCAAAGATTCATGTTTGACGACTTGGCGGTGCGCGGCAGCGTGGCCGCCTTGAGTGAAAGCTGGCGCCAATCGCAGGGCGAGCACAATTATCCGACGGTGGTGCAAAGCCTGCTGGGCGAATTATTGGCGGCGGCCTGTTTGCTGTCAGCTTCGCTGAAATTTGACGGCAGCATTATTTTGCAAATTCACGGCGATGGCCCGGTCAAGCTCTTGGTGGCGGAATGTGAAAGCGGGCAACAGGTGCGCGCCACCGCCACCCTGGCCCCGGATGCCGGCGCCCTGGCCGCCGACGCCAGCTTTCAAAGCCTGGTCAACCGTGAAGGACGCGGCCGCTTTATGTTGACCTTGGCCGGCAAAAATCAGCAACAACCGTATAAAGGCATTGTGCCGCTGGATGGCGACAATATCGCACAAGCCTTGCAGCACTATATGCTGCGCTCGGAGCAAGTCGATACGGAATTGATGTTGGCGGCGAACGGCGAATATGCGCGCGGCCTGTTGCTGCAAAAAATGCCCTCGCACGGCGGCGTGATGAGTCCGGAGCAAGCGGCGGAAGTGGCCGAGCGGCAAAGCCAGGGCTGGCTGCAATTGCAAGCGCTGTGCAACACCGTGAAAAGTGCAGAAATGCTGGCGGTGGATGTGGGGGTGTTATTGCACCGCTTATTCTGGGAACAGGATATGCGCTTATTTGACGCCCAGGAACTGCGCTTTTTCTGCCCCTGCTCGCGCGAGAAAGTGGGCAATATGCTGAAAATGATGGGGCGCGATGAAATCGAATCCGCCTTGGCCGATGTCGGCAAGCTGGAAGTCGCCTGCCAATTCTGTGGCCGCAATTATCTGTTTGATGCGGTGGATTGCGCGCAGTTGTTTATTGGCGACGGCGGCAGCGGAGAGGCGCAGGGAACCAGGCATTAAAACCTGCCGTGAGAGGCTGCAGAATGAAACCGGTCAGCCGCGCAGTTTGTGTGCCGCAAATACGCTCAATGCGATGCGCGACTGAAATCACTCCCGCAAACAGCGCCGGCGCCGCAGCCAACACAATGTGCTCCGACAAGCCCGGCAGGAACGGTATCACGGACACCCGCAACAAGACCTCCAGCTTTTCGGGAGCCGTTCGCCCTGAGCCTGTCGAAGGGCATGGTTGCGAAAGGAAAATCCGTGCTTCGACAAGCTCAGCACGAACGGCAAAAAACAATGTGCTCCGACAAGCCCCGCAGGAACAGTATCACGGACACCCGCAACAAGACCCCCAGCTTTTCGGGGGTGGCGTTCGCCCTGACTTAGTGGCGCAGCCGCGCTGCAATTGGCGCTGCGGTGGCTTTGTGTTGTGCTGCCGGCGCATCCGGTGAACGGGGAATGCGGCTCGGTTCATCGCCGCCATCCACCACTTGCACAAAAACTTCGTCGTCTTTGATCATACCCAGCTCAAAGCGGGCGCGTTCTTCTATCGACTCGGTGCCCTGCTTTAAATCGGCGACTTCAGATTCCAGCGTGGCGTTGCGGGCCTTGAGTTCATCGTTTTTTTTATGCGCCTGCGCCACCTGCTTTTCCATTTCCCACACGCGCAGCCAGCCGCCCTTGCCCAACCACAAAGGGTATTGGATCAAGATCAGCAGGCCGGCTAAGCACAGGGCAATAATGCGCATGAGGAAAAACGCCGGGTTGCCCCGGCGTTGCTTTGCTTACTTCAGATTGTAGAAAGCGTCGCGGCCGGGGTAGCTGGCGATGTCGCCCAGATCTTCCTCGATACGCAGCAGTTGGTTGTATTTGGCCATACGGTCAGAACGCGACATCGAGCCGGTTTTGATCTGCAGAGCGTTCAACCCCACTGCGATATCCGCAATCGTCGAATCTTCGGTTTCGCCGGAGCGGTGCGAAATCACGGCGGTGTAGCCGGCGCGTTTCGCCATTTCGATGGCGGCAAAGGTTTCGGTCAGGGTGCCGATTTGATTGATTTTGATCAGGATCGAGTTGGCGATATCGCGCTGGATGCCTTCTTTCAAAATCTTGGTGTTGGTGACAAACAGATCGTCGCCCACCAATTGCACGCGCTTGCCGAGTTTGGCGGTCAGCTTGGCCCAACCTTCCCAGTCGCCTTCAGCCATCGCGTCTTCAATCGAGATAATCGGGTATTTATCGCACCAGGTGTCAAGCAGATTGGTGAAATCTTCCGCCGACAACACCAAACCCTCGCCTTCCAGATGGTATTTACCGTCTTTGTAGAATTCGCTGGCGGCGCAATCCAGGCCCAGGGCGATTTGGCGGCCCGGCTCGTAGCCGGCTTGTTCAATCGCGGAGATGATCAGCTTGATCGCTTCTTCGTGATTCGCCACCGAAGGCGCAAAACCGCCTTCATCGCCCACCGCTGTGGTCAAACCCTTGTCGTGCAGGATTTTCTTGAGCGTGTGGAACACTTCCGCGCCATAGCGGATGGCTTCTTTGAAAGAAGGCGCGCCGACCGGGATGATCATGAATTCCTGGATATCCAGGTTGTTGTCGGCATGTGCGCCGCCATTGATCACGTTCATCATCGGCACCGGCATTTGCATACGGCCCGAACCGCCGAAATAACGGTACAGCGGCAGACCGGCTTCTTCAGCTGCAGCCTTGGCCACCGCCATCGAAACCGCCAGCATGGCGTTGGCGCCTAAGCGCGATTTGTTTTCTGTGCCATCCAGATCGATCAGGGTCTGATCCAGAAATGCCTGTTCGTTGGCGTCCAAACCCATGATGGCTTCTGAGATTTCCGTGTTGATGTGCTCGCAAGCCTTCAATACACCCTTGCCGAAATAGCGGCTTTTGTCGCCATCGCGCAATTCAATCGCTTCACGCGAGCCGGTCGAAGCGCCGGACGGCACTGCGGCGCGTCCCATCACGCCAGACTCCAGCAAGACATCGCATTCGACGGTCGGATTGCCGCGCGAGTCGATGATTTCACGCCCGATAATGTCAACGATTGCACTCATTTGCATCTCCAGTCAGAAGTAAAAATCCCATTCGCAGCCGTCACGCAATCAGGCAAAATCCTGCTCTAAAAAGCCCATGCGTTTGACCACTAAATCAATTTGTTGCAGATTGGCCAGCAATTCTTTCATGCGTCCCAGCGGCACGGCGTTGGGGCCGTCGGAGAGCGCCTTGGCCGGATCGGGATGGGTTTCCATGAACAGGCCGCAGATGCCAGCGGCCACCGCCGCACGCGCCAAAACCGGCACGAATTCGCGCTGCCCGCCCGAGGATGCGCCCTGCCCGCCCGGCAATTGCACCGAATGCGTGGCGTCAAACACCACCGGACAACCGGTTTCGCGCATGATCGCCAGCGAACGCATATCCGACACCAGGTTGTTATAGCCAAACGATACGCCGCGCTCGCACGCCATGAACTGATCATCCGGCAAACCTGCGCTGCGCGCCGCCATTTTCGCCTTGTCCATCACGTTTTTCATATCGTGCGGGGCTAAGAACTGGCCTTTTTTGATATTCACCGGCTTGCCGGAACGCGCGCATGCGCTGATGAAATCGGTTTGACGGCACAGAAAAGCCGGGGTCTGCAGCACATCGACCACCGCAGCCACCGGCGCGATTTCATCAATTTCATGCACATCGGTCAACACCGGCACACCGATTTGCTGTTTGACTTTGGCTAAAATCTGCAGCCCTTTTTCCATGCCCAAACCACGGAAAGACGTACCGGACGAGCGGTTTGCCTTGTCAAACGATGATTTGTAGATAAATGGAATGCCCAAGGCGGCAGTGATGTCTTTCAAAGCGCCGGCAGTGTCCAGGGCCATTTGTTCGGACTCAATGACGCAGGGGCCGGCGATCAGGAAAAACGGTTGATGCAAGCCGACTTCAAATCCGCACAGCTTCATGCTGCTTCTCCTTGCGCCTTGGCATGCGCCAGCGCAGCTTTGATGTAAGAGATAAACAGCGGATGGCCATTGCGCGGCGTGGATTTGAATTCAGGATGGAATTGCACGCCCAAAAACCAGGGATGGGCGTTTTCGCCTTCACGCGGCAATTCCATGATTTCCAGCAGATTTTCATTCGGCGTGCGGGCCGACACCACCAAGCCGGCGGCTTCAATGCGCGGCAGATAATGGTTATTGCCTTCGTAACGGTGGCGATGACGCTCGGTCACCACGCTGCCATAGATTTCCGCCGCCAGCGTGCCCGGCTTCACGGCGCAGGTCTGCGCGCCTAAGCGCATGGTGCCGCCGAGGTCGGAATTTTCATCGCGGCGCTCGATTTTGCCATCGCGGTTTTGCCATTCAGTGATCAAGGCCACCACCGGCTGTTCGGTGTCGAGATCGAATTCGCTGGAATTGGCGTGCGACATGCCGGCTTTGTGGCGGGCAAATTCAATCAGGGCCACTTGCATGCCTAAGCAAATGCCAAGGTAAGGAATCTTGTTTTCGCGCGCAAAACGGGCGGCTTTGATCTTGCCCTCCACGCCGCGCTTGCCAAACCCGCCCGGCACTAAAATCGCGTCGAATTTTTGCAGCGAGGCGCAGCCTTGCGCGTCGATTTCTTCCGAATCAATGTACTCAATATTGACGCGGCATTCGGTATGGATGCCGGCGTGGCGCAAGGCTTCGGTGAGTGATTTATAAGATTCAGTCAGATCGACATATTTGCCGACCATGCCGATAGTGACTTCATGCTTGGGATGCTCCAGCGCATGCACTAAGCGCGTCCACATTTCCAGATTGGCGGCCGGCGCTTCGATGCCCAGCCGCTCGCAGACGATGGCGTCCAAACCCTGGTCATGCAGCATTTGCGGAATCTTGTAGATGGTGTCCACGTCCCACACCGAAATCACGGCGGCTTCTTCGATGTTGGAGAAGAGCGAGATTTTGGCGCGTTCATCGTCGGGAATGCGGCGGTCGGCGCGGCACAACAGGGCGTCCGGCGAAATACCGATTTCACGCAGCTTTTGCACGCTGTGCTGGGTCGGCTTGGTTTTCAGCTCGCCGGCGGAAACCAGATAAGGCACCAGGGTCAGGTGCACAAAGGCGGAAGATTTGCGCCCGGCGCGCAGCGATAACTGGCGCGCGGCTTCCAAGAACGGCAGCGATTCGATATCGCCCACCGTGCCGCCGATTTCCACCAGCGCCACATCCGAACCTTCCGCGCCACGGTGAATGAAATCCTGGATTTCATTGGTGATGTGCGGAATCACTTGCACCGTTTTGCCCAGGTATTCGCCACGGCGTTCCTTGCGGATCACCGATTCGTAAATCTGGCCGGTGGTGAAATTATTCACCTTGCGCATGCGCGCGGTGATAAAGCGCTCATAGTGGCCCAGATCGAGATCGGTTTCAGCGCCGTCATCGGTGACGAACACCTCGCCGTGCTGGAAGGGACTCATGGTGCCCGGATCGACGTTGATGTACGGATCGAGCTTGAGCATGGTGACTTTGAGGCCGCGCGATTCGAGGATGGCGGCGAGGGAAGCAGCGGCGATCCCTTTACCAAGGGAAGACACGACACCACCCGTGATGAATACGAACTTGGTCATTGCAGAAGGCGCCAAAGGCGCAAGCGGGAAATCGGAATTATAACCGCTTTTGCGCAAAACTTGATGCTGCGCCGCAAAATCCCGGCTGTGCCGGGGCAAGTTATAATGGCCGCCCTGCTGTGTTTATGCGCACTGTTCTTGCGCAGTGTTGACTACGATTCATGATGAGCGAATTCACAAGCCGCGCCCGCCGCCTGCTGCAACAACAGCATTGGCGCTTCGCCGCCGCCGGCGTAGTCGGTCTGCTGGTGGATATGGCGCTGTTGGGCTTGCTGCTGCAGCTGGCGTGCAATCCTTATCTTGCGCGACTGGCGGCGTTTTTGGGCGCAGTGTGCGCCACCTGGCTGCTCAACCGCCATTTCACCTTTGCCGCCGTCCCCCATGGCAAGCCGCTGTGGCTGGAATGGCTGCAATATCTGTTAGCCATGAGCGGCGGCGGTCTCTTGAACCTGGCCGCCTCCGGGGCCGTGCTGTATTTCTGCCGGCCTGCCTGGTGGCTGGCGCCGGCAGCTGTTGTGGCCGGCTCCTTAGCCGGCATGCTGTTTAATTTCTGCGCCGCCAAATGGTGGGTGTTTCGGGCATAAGGATAGAACGAAGAAATCTTGAAATGCCGCAGGCGGCCAGGCGCAGTCTTGTTATGATGGCGTTTTCATTTTTTCGCGCATGCGCCCCTGGATGCCTGTATGAACACCCGCCCGCTCACCGCCCTTTCCCTATCTATTTCCCTGTCCCTGTTGTGCGCATTTGGCGCCCGGGCTGAACAAGCGCCGGCATCCGCGCCGGCAGAGGCCACCGCCAGCGCCACGGCAGCCGCCTCCGCCACAGACAGCGGCGCGCCGGCGGCAGCCCCGGAAACGCCGCCCGCGCCGCAATTGGGCATCAAAGAAGTCAAACCCGGCAAGGGCCGCGAAGCCACCCCGGGACATGATGTGGAAGTGCATTACACCGGCTGGCTGCAAGACTTGAAAGTGCGCGATGGGCGCGGCAAGAAATTTGACTCTTCGCTCGGACGCGGCTTGTTCCGCTTCCCGCTCGGCGGCGGGCGCGTCATCAAAGGCTGGGAACTGGGGGTGGCCGGCATGAAGGAAGGCGGCAAGCGCACCCTGACCATCCCGCCCGAATTGGCGTATGGCAAGCGAAATATCGGCAATGGTTTGATTCCGCCCGACTCCACATTGATTTTCGATGTGGAGCTGGTCAAAGTACATGATTGATGCTCAAGGCAAGAGGAGAAAGTAATGCGTATCGCAAATGATGTCACTGAACTGATCGGCAATACACCACTGGTGCGCCTGCGCCGTCTGCCGGGCGCAGACAAGGCCGCCGTGCTGGGCAAGCTGGAATTTTTCAATCCTGCACACAGCGTCAAAGACCGCATCGGCCTGGCCATGATCAGCGCGGCTGAAGAAGCCGGCTTGATCAAAGCCGACACCATCATCGTCGAGCCGACCAGCGGCAATACCGGCATCGCGCTGGCCATGGTGTGTGCGGCGCGCGGCTACCGCTGCACCCTGACCATGCCGGAAACCATGAGCCGTGAGCGGCGCATGCTGTTGCGCGCATATGGCGCGGAACTGGTGTTGACGCCGGGCGCGGAAGGTATGGGCGGGGCGATTAAAAAAGCGGAAGAACTGGCCGCTTCTGACCCGCGTTATCTGATGTTGCAACAGTTTAAAAATCCGGCCAACCCGGCAATCCACCGCCGCACCACCGCAGAAGAAATCTGGCGCGACACGGATGGCCAGGTGGATATCGTGGTGTCCGGCATCGGCACCGGCGGCACCATCACCGGCGTGGGCGAAGTCTTAAAAGAACGCAAGCCCGGCCTGCAAATCATTGCAGTGGAGCCGGATGCGTCCCCGGTGCTGTCCGGCGGGGTGAAAGGGCCGCACCCGATTCAAGGGATTGGGGCCGGCTTTGTGCCGCAGATTCTGAACACCGGGATTTATGATGAAATCATCCGCGTGAAAAACGACGATGCTTTCGAGACTGCGCGCAATGCCGCCAAAGATGAAGGTTTATTGGTCGGCATTTCTTCCGGTGCGGCAATCTGGGCCGCGCTGCAAGTTGCCGCGCGCCCGGAAAACGCCGGCAAAAATATTGTGGTGATCATCCCCTCCTTTGGCGAGCGTTATCTGAGCACTGCGCTGTTTGCCCATCTGGGTGAATAAACTTGGGTTGGCGCGCCACGCGTGCTTGCCATCTGGCAAGGCTGCGCGGCGCAAACACCACAGGCAAGGGCCTGCGCTGACAGCCCTTGCCCACCTCCCGCCGCCGCACTCCTACAATCGCAAGACGGGCGACGCGCCCGTACTTTCAAGGAGGAGCAACCATGTCAAACAGTTTCCCCGCCAACACTTACCCGCGCACCTTGCAAATCGGCATTTTGGTGTTTGAAGATTTCGAGCCGCTTGATGTGTGGGGTTTCATCGAAGCATTTTCGATTGCCCGATTTTTAGGGACAGGGTATGTGAGCGATGCGCCGCGTCCGTTCACCACCCGCCTGATCGCCAATCAAGACCAGCCCGGCAAGCTGACGCCACCGTGCGTGGCAAGCTATAACGCACCACGCGTGTTAAGCGATCTGTGGCGCGATGAAGCACTGAATGAAAATTTTGATCTGATCATGGTTCCCGGCGGTTATGGCGTGAATCGCATCTTTGACGATGCCGCAGAATTGGCCGCAACCCTGGATTGGTTGCGTAAAATCGCAGCCAAAACGCCGCTCACGGCCTCGGTCTGTACCGGCGCTGCGCTGTATGCGGCGGCTGGTCTGCTGGATGGCTTACCCGCCACCAGCAACCAATCCGCCCTGTCCTGGGTCGCTGCGCAAGGGCCGGGGGTGCTGTGGGACAATGTGGCGCGCTGGGTGGACGCCGGGCGCCACGTCTCGTCTGCTGGCGTATCCGCCGGCGCCGATCTGGGCTTTTATCTGGTGCAGCGTCTGGGCGGACGGGCGATGGCGGAAATCGCCGCCCTGACTGCGGAATATCATTGGCAACGCGATCCATTACAGCCGATTCCCTACCCGCAACAAGCCACCATCAGTGTGCCATTACCTAAATAGTTATTTCTACGCCTTGCTTTGCTCCGCAGGAGGGGACAAATGCCTGCCCCCCTGCCTGGCAGCTTGCCGCAAGATTCCGTCCACCAAAATGCTCTGCGCCACACCGCATGGAAGCACAGGCAGGCATTTGCATTCAACCAGGAGCACTGCCGAAGGCGCTGCTCATGGTCCACTGGCATTGCAGATGTTTGCGGCAGCAATTGTCAGCAAAGACAATCGCCACTTTCCATCACTCCCGACTATCCCGTTTTTTAGAATGTTTTCTCTTTTTTTTCTTTATGTTCTATTTATCAACATAAATCACCTGTTCCGCTTGTTTTCCGTGAAAAAAATGAAATAAATTAGCATTTGCAAAAGCATTGACAGAAACTGTTTCACCCCCGCTGCAGTCTGCTGTGGGAAAAGTTCAATTTTATTTTCCGATTTTTCCTTTGATTTCTTCAAAAAAAATCATAGGCTCAAAAAGCATTAAGCGAAGACAAACTAATAGTCGTTGGTATTTTTTGATTTCATGATTCCGCAGTTTAATTTTTACGGCATTATCGTTAGCATTTTGAAAAAAAATATTTGATTCGAGATTTTCAGTAAAAATGCAAAATCCAAGGTGTATGCAAGAAGAATTTTTTCTGCCTATAATTATTTCACTGCATGAGCGGCTATTGCGGAGAATGTAGTTGGCATGTAATACCTGCTGTTTTGCCTTATTCTGTTGTTGCACAACAGCTCCACCACGCATTGTCTTTTTTACCCTCTGCAGCACAACCCATTGCAGTAAACTCAACTTCATAAGGAGATTTATCATGCCTGAAATCATCAATGCACAAACCCAAAAAACCGAACTCGGCGCCAGCTTGGAAAGCCTGGGTCTGGAAGTAGTGGATAATGACGATCTGCAAATTGCATTAGCGCGTCCGGTTCGTCATATCCGCGCAATGGAACCTGGTTTGTAATCAGGCAATGATTAGATGGCGCATATGCGCCATCTAATTCAGCCAGTGGCGTCTGCCACTGGCTTTTATGTCGCAATTTACCTTTATCAGCATTATGCAAAATCTCAATCATCCATTATCAGTGATGGCCGTTGAAAAGCTCGCCAGATTAACCGCCCACTTTCAAGAACATGAGCGCTCGCAGTCTGATAATGAATATGATCCGGTACATGCGCCAGCTTTAATGCAGCCGCTACTATTGCCAGCAGTGTTTGATCCGAAGCTGTTCGGTGATGCCATGTTCTTTGATTTATTAAAGGGAATGGCGCAAGATCCAGAGCATGCGATTAATGGCTTGGTGCGGGTGTATATTGAAGGCATGTTAAGTCCTGAGCATGAAAATGCGGTTCTATATGAAAAACCGCTGGTAGACGAAGGTTTTGCAACTTTTTTAAAACGGGTATGCGACGGGCGTCCTTTTGGTTTGGTCATCAATGGCGCGGAGCAATGGTCTGAACCCTTGGCGCGCCTGGCAGGCAAGCTCTTTGCCCCCATTCTTGATGCGCAGGGGCTGTCCTGCAGCACATTGGAAGTAACGCTGTTTATCGGCGACTATGGCTATACGCCATTCGGCATCCATATAGATGACCCTTATACATCAGTGGTGCATTTTCATGTTGGCCCAGGCATGAAAGAAATGACCTTGTTCGGACGCGAGGAATTTCACAGACTGAATGGAGAGCGGAAAAATTGTTTCCAGCCAAAGCGTATTCTGGCACATGGTAAAACCTGGGCTATTCAAGCTGGCGACGTCTTCGTGTTGCCTCCACATTATTATCATATTGGCGATACCAAAGGTTTTTCAATTGGGGTGGCGATTGCCGTTTCAAAATACACAAAACAGAATATCAGCAAGCAAATAGTAAATAAGGCAAGCAACGCCGAACAATTTGCAAAAAATTTTGAAGAAATCTTGCAGGAACAACGACAACACCAACAAACGGTGCATGATTGGTTGCAGTTGGCTCATCTTGAATTTTATGCCAAGAAGAACAGTCAAGTCAGTTTGAGATATGGGTGGCGGCGCAAACCGGAATATGAACTGAATTGGCAAGAGAATTTTATTACCGACCCGGATTTTCCATTGGCGTGCTTGCATTTGGAGAAGGATATCATATTGTTTGCACGCGGAAATCGCCTGCGTTTAGCGAATAATGAATTGACTACAGAATTGGCGCAAGCACTGCAAGCCAAAGAATTCACGCTGGAGCAATTGCATACAAGCTTACAGGGGAAGATCTCGTATTCTGCGCTGCAAGTCATTCTGAAAAAAATGTACGAATTTGGTTATTTGCATCCACAAACAATCAACGCAGAGGTGGCGTCATGAAATTCAGAGAAAATTGGGCGCAACGACTTTTTGCAGAATCGGAAGGTTTTAAAAAAATTGCTTATCTGCCGCGCAGCCTGCCGGCTTATGCCGAGGTGCTGGCGATGATAACAGCCATGTTTCCGCGCTTTCGTGTGACCGAATTACCACGCGTACGCGCCTGGGTGGATGGCGGGCAACGCTATACAATCACGGATAAACTTGTGCAGTTGGCGCAAGAACCGGATCTGGATGTGGAGTCGCGCTTGGCACAGGCTTGCGAATCGGAACAATTCTGCGTTACCTTCAATGGCCTTAGCGCATGGAGCCAGGAATTTGCGCAAATGATGCAGCAAGAAATGCTGCGCAGTTTATTTCAGGCTATGAACGGCGTTCCGCATGCGGGATGTGATTTTTATGCATTTATCGGCAACTACGGTTTCACCCCATTTGGCGTGCACGATGATCTGGACCATTCTCTGCTCTGGCATCTCGGGCCGGGAGTCAAGCATGCGTATTTATGGCCGCGCGCTGAATATACGCGTCTGACCGGTGGCGTCATGGCAAGCACTTCATATCAAGATTTGCTGCCCCATGCCATCAAAGTTTGCCTGCACCCTGGCGACCTGCTGTTTATTCCTATGGGAGATTTTCACATTCTGGATACGCCGGCATTCTCTGTCATGATGGGATTGACGCTGTTTCCAGAAAATCCAATACAAGAATGCAGCGAGGGGCTGCGCTTGCTTACCGCCGATCGGACCAGCATTACTGAGTATGGCCAGCAAACATTTACCCTCGACGCCTTGCGCCAACTGCGTAAAGCCGCCTTGCAAAGCAATGGTTGGATAAGCTCCATGCCCATGCAAAGCCTCACCCCGGCCATAGCATATGATGCATTGGAGCAGGCAAACATCAGCACTTATCCAGATTGGCCCATGATCGCGCTGCAATTCGGCGCCAGGGAAGCATTGGCGGTGCGTCAACGTATTATCTGGACACGCACCCAGGGTTTACTGGCAGAATTGGCGCAAGCCTTGCATGCAGAGCAGCGCACGCCGGTAAGTAAGCTGTTGCAACAATTCAAAGGGAAATTGCAAGAACAGGCCTTGTTCAGCCTGCTGCTGCGCATTCATCAACTTGGAGGTATATTGATTGAAAAAGATTGACAGCTACTGCAGCCAGATGCTGCACCGTGTCTGGCGCTCCAGCATGATGTGGCTGGCCAAGCCGGGGTTCGCAATGCCCGGACAAATTCCAGTTGCGGCTCCCAACCGCTCCTTGTACGCCTATTTGCAGACTGCCATTCGTCACGCCGCGCCCTGGTCCACTGCTTTGATGGTGTGCGCTACGATAGCCGCCACCTTGTGTCACATCAGCCTGTCATGGGCATTGGGGCAGTTAACCGACGCCGCCATGCATGGCTATAAACAAACCGTGATCCACATGACGCTGTTGCTGCTGGCGCTATGGCTGGCCAGCCCTTTGTTTCAGATTCTGCAAAGCATTGCGCGCCTGTTTTCCACGCAAAATCTGCGCATAGCAATTACCGATCATTTAAGCGCGCGACTGATGCAGGGTCAGGCGAGCGCCCTCCATCATAACAGTGTGGGTAATCTGGTGGAACGGATTGAATTGGCGGCGGGCAATGCACCGGCAGTGGTCAGCAGCATGGCTGATACGATTGTCAAATTGCTGTCTGTCACTATCCTGATGAGTCTGATTCTGGTAAGTGTGTCGCCGCTTCTGGCGCTGGGAGCTGCAGTCTGGATGGTTTCCGCCCTGTTGCTGTCTTCCTACCTGGCCTGGAGTGGCATGAGTATTGTAGAGGACGCCAGCGATGCGCACGCCAGCGTGATCAGCGAACTCAATGAATTGGTCTGCAATATCAGCTTAATCAAAAGCTTTTTAGCGCAAAAAGCAGAGCGCAAACGTTTTGGCGCTTTCTTGCAAAGTGATCTGCTTGCCTGCCGACGGGTGCGCAGCTATTGGGTGTTTGTTTTATTACTTGAAACTGCCTGGAAATGGCTGTTTGGCATTGCATTGATGTTGTATGGCTTGTCCCTGTATTCAAGCGCTGAAATCAGCTTGCCCCAACTGGTCACCTTATGCTCGCTGGTAATTTCACTTTCCTGGCATTTTGAATCGATGGCGTTTCACTTTGTCGATCTGTTCGATGCGGCTGGCGTGTTGCGCGCCAGCCTGCGCGAAGTGTATGCCATACCACTGAGCTTTGATCCTGAGGCCGACACGCCGCCTCTGCCAACTCCCGGCAGCATAGAACTGCGCAATGTCAATTTCAGCCATGAAGGCAAGCCGGTTTTGCAAAATGTCAGCTTGATTATCCCTCCCGGCGGCAAATGTGCGCTGATCGGCCCTTCCGGGGCAGGTAAATCGACCTTACTCGATTTGCTGCGCGGTGAACTCAAACCCGACAGCGGCGAAATTCTGATCCATGGTCTGCCACTGTCTGCATTGCCGCCCGCCACCTTGGCGCACAACCGCAGCGAGTCTTTGCAATCGGCGCTGATGTTTAATCGCAGTCTGCGGGAAAACCTGGCTTACGGTCAGCTCAAAAGCGACACTGAGATAGAACAAGCTTTGCAATATGCTCAAGCAACACAATTAGTGGAGGCGCTGCCCAAGCGGCTTGAAAGCCAGACCGGTGAACGGGGTGGGCGTTTATCCACTGGAGAAAAGCAAAGAATCTCGATTGCGCGCGCCCTGCTCAAGCCGGCGCCTTTGTTGCTGCTGGATGAAGCCACAGCATCTGTTGATGTGATTTCAGAACGCAAGATCCTCGAACACATCTGTACGCATATGCCAAAAACAACGGTGATAACGGTCAGTCACCGGGTTGCCAGTTTGAGTAATTTCGAGCACATCATCCTGCTCGAACAAGGCAGATTGATTGCGCTTGGCTGCCATTCGCAATTGCAAGCAGAACAAGCGCTATACCGCCAGCTTTTGCTTGAATCAGAAGATCAATATTCATTAGCCGCTTGAGTAAGCCAGTCAACACGTCATGTTTCCATACACACCTGAATTACGCCATGCTGCAGCCAGTCGCTGGCCTGCCATGCACACTTGGAGCTGGGAGAATCTGTGCGCCCTGCCGCAATCTCTATTAACCTTGAGCGACCAGGATGGCGAGCCAGCTGGACGAATTCTCCTTTCTGAATATATCCATGCCCTGTTAAACGGGATAGAACATCGTTATGCCGCCGGCTGGCGTTTCTTCCAGCAACACCCGCAAATGTTGCAAGATTTCAGCGAGCCGGAGGTAAGCCGGAATGATATTTTGCAGGCAATTCCAGAGCGTCTGTTTGCACCTTTGCTGTGGGTTTTTATTGGCGGCGCTAAAACCGGCACCGGACTGCATCAGGACGTCTTGCACACCCATGCCTGGCTCGCTGTGCTGCAAGGCGGCAAGCGGGTGGCGCTGCATGCGCCAGCGGATTTTGAGGCTGACTTTGCGCAAAGGCAGCAACAGGCCCGGGCTGTATTGCAAAGCGGGACTGAGCAAGATGGATGGCTGTACTTTTTTTTGCAAGCAGGCGATATTTTACTGATCCCGGCGGGCTGGTGGCATGTTGTGGAAAATACTGCGCCGACATTGGCGCTGACCCGCAACTTTGCTTTACCTGAGCAACGCGCCCAAATTTACGCCAGCGCCCAAGAACAGTCGCTCACCCGGATTTTGCCCTGGCTGGCGAGCGAGGTCTGTGTATGAATGCATCGCCCCTGTATCTGCTGCATCCCCGCTATCAATGTCAGCAGGATGCCCAAGGCCGTTTTCGCATCGGCCTGCCCTATTCCGCTAAATGTTTGCAAGGCAATCAGCAGCTGGCCACGCTGTTGCGAAATCTGGCCGAAAAGGGTTTGCTCTCTTTGGACAGTTTGCGTCAAGAGCTTGGGGCGGATCTATTACATATCCTGCTTTTGCATTGCCTGCTGTTGCGTGCTGACGAGGTCAGCGCTCTGGAACATGGTTTTTGCAGCTTGCCGACACACAGTGCAGGTCAAGCATTGCCATTGCATGATTTCGCCAATTTACAGGCAGCTGACGTTGTGCTGTTTCATACCCCGCTGGAAAGTGGACAGGTCGCAGGTGTCGCAGTTGCAGGTGGCGGGCGCTGGGTGCGCACGCATTTGCACAACAGCTTGCGTACGCCGTGCGCCTCTCAAGAGCAGCAAGATGGCATGTTGATTGATCTGGATTTTGCTCAATGTCTGCCGGCCTCCGCTTTGCGCTTGTTTGACGCGGGAGACATCAGCTACAACCGCATGCAAGACAGTATGCGCGCCATAGGCCAACGCTGTCAGGCGCTATGCCGGCGCATCGCCGAGCGTCACGCCTATCCCTTGATCCTGGGTGGCGATCATACGCAAGCCTATTATACGATTGCAGGCTTGCAGGAACGCTGGCCGCGTTTGGGCATCTTGCATTTTGATGCGCACCCGGATTTGTATGCCATTGGCGCCACTGCTGACGGCCAGCTCAATCATGCCAATGTATTCCATGCCGTGCGCGCTCTGCCGCATGTAAGCTGTATCTGGCAAATCGGCGTGCGTGACATGTATTTTCAGCCTTTGCACAAGGTCAGCAGCGCACAACAAGCAAGCCTGCATACGCTCTCCGCATGGGAAGCAGCCACGCAAGGCTATGAGCGCATGCTCAAGACGCTGGACCCGGAGATTCCATGGTTTATCTCATTTGATGTGGACGTACTGGCGCAAGCTGATGCACCACAAACAGCCACCCCGGTGCTGGGCGGCTTAGCCTGGTATCCCTTGTTGCAATTATTTGAACAGTTATTTTCCCGACTGCAGATTGTGGGAATGGAGTTTGTTGAAATTGGTGAAGGATCGCAGAGCGCGCATGGCCCGGCCGCGATTGCAGCACGCCTCATCAGCCGCTATCTTTTCCATTTACGCGGCGCACAAACCAGTCCTTATCAATTTTTCGCCAATCCACAACAAACCATTCCACATGATCAAAACTGAGACGAGCAAACCATGCCTGATATGTTGAACTTACTCAAAGTTTTTCCTTCCATGCTCAGCGCCCGGGAATGCGAAACCCTGATTGCTGCTTATGAAACGCAAGCCGCTCTGGCTGAGTCCGAAAACTCACAGGACGCCAATAGCGGGAAATACCGGCAAGCCGGTTTCAGCGCAGTCTCTCTACAGCCGGAACATGCCGCATTTGCCCTGGTGCACCAGCGCACGGGACAGGCTATCGATGCCTGGCTCAACAGCTTGCAACAAGAGGGGCGCTATAACATTCATCTGCTGCGTCAGCATTTGCGTTATGCGCATGATTACAGGATATTAAAATATCCGACCGGCAGCAGCATCCACCCGCATACAGATTGGGATGTTTTTACACTGGGCAGTTGCACGCTTGCATTAAATGACGAGTATGAGGGCGGAGAATTTTCTTTTTTCAATGGTGCGCACAATATACGACTCAAGCGCGGCGATATCATGATCTGGCCGGCGGATTGCTTTTGGGTGCACGAAGTAAAACCGATCCAGAGCGGCGTACGCTACAGCGTCAACAGCTTTATCAATGCCATTCCTGAGCCGCTCAAACTCAAAACGATTGCGCAACTCAACGCCTTGCCGGCATCAGATTGGCGCACCGCCTGGCGGCATCGCTTGTCGCCACAAGCCGCATCAGCATAGCGCCGTCCTGATCAATCTTTATGCCCGTGGTCATGGCGGCAAGCCGGGCCATGTTGATGCGCTTTGCGATATGCCAGCGATGCTTTTGCTTGCGGCTGAACATCTTGCGCTGCATGTTCGCCTGTCTGCGCATGATCATGGTCATGATCGTGTTCATGCGCGCAGCTTGCCGGCTGTAACAGGCTGCAGCTGTGCGCGCACGCGCCCAGCTCCACTTGCAAGGTGCAATGCATAATGCCGAATTCTGCTTTCAGCGCTGCGCCGATCTGCTCCAGCGCGGTGTCACCCGGATGGCCGCCCGGCATCACCAGATGCGCGGTCAGCGCATTTTCCGTGGTGGACAGCGCCCAGATGTGCAAATCATGCACATCTGTCACCCCTGCCCGGCTGCGCAACCAGCTTTGCACTGCCTGCGGATCAATGTGCATGGGCACAGCAGCCATCACCAATTGCAGCGCCTCTGTCAACAAGCTCCAGGTGCCCCACAACACAATCGCGACAATAATCAGCGACACAAGGGGGTCCAGCCAATACCAATCGCGCACCATCAACACCAGCCCGGTCAGCAACACGCCAAAGGAAATCGCGGCATCCGCCGCCAGGTGCAAATATGCGCCCTTCAAATTCAAATCATGCTTGGCCCCGGCCATGAACAACCAGGCGGAAAAACCATTCACGGCGATGCCGATTGCCGCCAACAGGGACACAATGCCGCCCTCCACCGGGGTCGGCTGCCACAAGCGGTGCAAGGCTTCCCACACAATCACGCCGCAGGCAAACATCAAGAGCATGGCGTTGAGCAAGGCCACCAGAATCGAACTCTTGCGCCAGCCATAGGTATAGCGCGCGCTCGGCGCACGCTGCGCCAGACGGGCCGCGCCCCAGGCCAGGATCAGGCTTAAAACATCCGATAAATTATGCCCGGCGTCGGCCATCAACGCGGTCGAGTGCGCCAGCCAGCCATACACAAATTCCAGCACCACAAACACGCTGTTCAAACCAATCGCCCACATGAAGGCGCGCCCCTGGCGCAAGGGGTCGCCGTGATGGTGGTGATGTGCGCCATGATCATGGCTGTGTGCATGTCCCATCATGCGCCTCCTTCGCCGTCATCGGTGGCGGGTTCCTGCACATGCGCCAGCATATCGCCCAAGGTATGGCGGATATGTTCATCTTGCAGACTGTAGAAAACTTGCTTGCCGCTGCGCTCGCTTTTGACAATCCGCGCTGCGCGCAACAGCCGTAAATGGTGGCTCACCAGAGAGACGCTGACCGCCATGCGGCTGGCCAATTCAGACACCGCCAGATTGTCGCGGCAATGCAAGACAATCGCCAAGCGGGTTGGATCGCCCAGCAAATGAAACAGATCAGCCAATTGCCGCACCGCAGCCGGATCAGGCGTGGCGCTGATTGGCGCCGCCGGGGCGCAGCAAACCGCAGGGGACTGTGGATCGTGCATAACATCCTCAACATTTGAATAGATGTTCAAATGTTAGCAGCAAAAAAGGCGGCGCACAAGCACCGCCCCGGCAATTCAAGCCGCCAGTTTTTCCTGGCGCTGCACATGGGCGCGCACCAGTCTGACCACACTTTCAGCAAAAGCGTCCGGGGTCAAATTCAAGTTGCGGAATTTCCAGCGTTTCAAGTGCCAGTCCTGCGCCAGCGACATGCAATGCGCGGAGAACAGCCAGGCTTGCTCCTGATTAAAGCCCGGCAGCTGCACCGCCAATCCGGCAATATGGGTTTGGATATTGGATTCAGATGCTTTGGCCACTTCGCGCTGCTCTTGCTGCAAGGCGCGTGATTCGAGGAACATGAAATACAACCAGGGCTGCAAAATCTCGGCCATATAAATATTGGCGCGCACAATGCATTCGATATGGTCGAGCGGGTCGGGCACATGCAAAAACCATTGCTGCAGCAAATCAGTGGCATACAAGACCATATCGGCGATCATGCTGGCCAATTGATCTTTGCTCTGGATATAGCCGTACAATCCGCCCATCGACAAGCCGGTTTCGCGGCATAAATCGCGCAAACTCATTTCGCGAAAACCCACGGTATTGGCCAGACGGAAGGTGGCGCCGAAGATGCGTTCCAGATTTTCCAGCGCCGCCTCGCGCCGTTTGACGCCAATGCGCTCGGCATTGCGTTGCAATAAAAATTCCCAGATATTGTCTTGATTCAGCGGTGTCGCCTGACAAAACTGCGCCAGCGTGAAATGCACTGGCAATTCCTTGATTCCCATGTCTTCCCCTGTCTTCCCAAGCTGTGCGCGGCAAAACGGCGGCATTGTGCTGATGCGCCGGCCTGACGCCATCCCGGATGTTTTCATGCTTTTTGATGCCGCCAGCCCGCTTGGCAGTCACTGGATGCGTACTGCCTCAGCCCATGCTGCCGTCTGACGGAATCAGGATCATGCGTGAGCACCGGCTTTTGCGCAAGCCGCATGCAATTGACGGCGGGTGAAAATGCAACAGCTTGCCGCTATGGCAACAAGCTGGCGCCTCTCTGATCTCTGTGGAAATCACATATTTTTTTCATCATTTTCTGCGCACTTGCTTGCAATAAAATTCAAACAAAGACAGAATTGCTGTAGAGCGAGTGCTCGCTCTACGTTGGATAGCTCGTCTCTGGGCAGGCTTAGGGGTAGGCCTGCCCTCTTTTTCCCCACCCCGGGCGCCTTTTCCGGCGCTGTCTGATATGCATCTGGACAATACTCACAACACGGAGACCTTATGCGTTTTTCAGCTTTTCATTCTGCCATTTTCAGCCTCCTGGGCGCAGTCGCCCTGTGCAGCCCGGCCGCGCACGCGGCAGGCTATACCGAAACCCGTTATCCCCTGGTGCTGGTGCATGGCCTGTTTGGTTTTGACAATATCGGCCCGGTCGATTATTGGTATGGCGTGGCGCCAAGCCTGCGTTCCGGCGGCGCGACGGTATTCACTTCACAAGTCTCAGCCGCCAACAGCACGCAAGTGCGGGGAGAGCAATTGCTGACAGAAGTCAAGCGCATCGTCGCGGTCAGCGGCAAGAGCAAAGTCAATCTGATTGGCCACAGCCATGGCGGCCCGACTATCCGCTATGTGGCCACAGTGCGTCCTGATCTGGTGGCTTCGGTCACCTCGATTGGCGGTGTCAACAAAGGTTCTGCGGCGGCGGATGTGCTGCTGGGCGTGGCCCCGCCGGGCAGTATTTCGCGCGACATCATCAGCAAAGTGGCCGACGGTCTGGCCAAGTTGATTTCCTTCTTATCCGGCGGCGCCGGACTGCCGCAAAATTCACTGGCGGCGGCGCAATCGCTGTCCACCGCCGGCAGCGCCAAATTCAATGCCGCCCATCCGGCGGGCCTGCCGTTCAGCGCCTGCGGCGAAGGCGCTTACCAGGTCAACGGCGTATCCTATTTTTCCTGGAGCGGCGGGCAGAGTTACACCAATGCGCTGGATGCGATTGATCCGGCCTTAGCCTTAACCGGGCTGGTGTTCGGCGGCGCCAAAAATGATGGCCTGGTGTCATCCTGCTCCAGCCACCTGGGGCGCGTGATCCGCGATGACTATGCAATGAACCATATGGATGAGGTGAATCACAGTTTGGGGATTGTGCATTTGTTTGAAACCAATCCGCTGAGCATTTTCCGCAGCCACGCCAACCGCTTGCAAAATCAGGGCTTGTAAGCGCAATGCGCCGGCCAGCGCGATGCGGGCCGGCGCGTGCGTCTGGATTGACAGGCGGGGGGAATCGCCGCACACTTGCAGCACCACAACTTCCCTCTTCTGCGCCATGTTTACCAAACCTGAAACACTGGCCAAAGCCAGCCGCAGCCTGTTTGAGATGCAAATGCAAGCGATGCAAAACATCAGCGCGCAAGCGGTGCAAAGCGTTCAGCATTTGCTGGAATTGAATGCGCAAGCCGCCCAAAACAGCACCGAGGCCACACTCTCGGCGATCCAGCGCCTGGCCGTCACGCGCGATCCGCAAGCCTTTTTGAATTTGAGCGCGGCGCAAGCGCGCGTCAACGCTGAACAGGCTTTGCAATACAGCGTGCGTTTGCGTGAGATTGCGCAGGGTATGCAGCAGGCGTTGCAGCGCAGCAGCCAACAGGAAGCGCAAAAATTGCAGCAGGAATTGAACCGCATGATGAGCGAATTGAGCAAAAACACGCCCGAACATGCCGGCCCTGCGCTGGAGCTGGTGAAAACCATGCTCGATCAGAGCAATGCCGGTCTGGCCGATGTCAGCCGCGCCGGTGAACAGGCCTTGCAACAATTACAGGAACAGGTCGGCAAGGCGGCGCAGCAATTCGTGCAAGCGGTGGAACATGGCCTGCAACACATGGGCGCGCCGCAGAAGAAGTGAAGTTACGCCAGTAATTTTTGCAACAAGACCTCAGGCTGCTGCTCGCACAGCAAGAGGCTGGCGTGCTGCGCACGCACAAAGCCCTGCTCTTGCTGCCGGGCGATAAAGGCCAGCAAACCATCGTAAAAGCCGGCCACATTCAGCAGGCCGATGCGTTTGCCATGCAAACCAAGCTGCAGCCAGGTCAGCATTTCAAATAATTCCTCCAGCGTGCCCAGGCCGCCCGGCAGAGTGATGAAGGCATCCGCCAGATCCGCCATCATGGCTTTGCGCTGGTGCATATTGTCAACCAGGTGCAATTCAGAAAGCTGGGTATGCGCCACTTCACGTTCTTGCAATGCGCGCGGAATCACGCCCAGCACGCGGCCGCCAGCCGCCAGGGCGGCATCGGCCACCGCCCCCATCAAACCTAAGCGCCCGCCGCCATACACCAGCGTATGGCCGCGCTGCGCCAGCAACTGCCCCAGCACTTGCGCAGCCTGCCTGTATGCAGGCAGCGCGCCGTCGCTGGAGCCGCAATACACGCACAATGTGGCCATCAGTCCGGCAGCTCCGCTTTGGCGGCTTCAATATCCAGCCTTTCCATGGCGTCGCGCGCGCTGCAGCCGGCGGCTTCTTCATACAGCGTCACGGCGTCATCCATTTTTTTCTTGCCATCGAGTTTGAGCAAAGCGTTGGCGTATTCGGTGCGCGCAATCGCCGAATCAGGATTTAACTCCAGCGCTTTTTTGAAGTACTTATAACTTTCTTCTTTTTTCACGCCATACGTCATGCTGGCGATCATGCTGCCTACCGCGTCAATGATTTCGGCGTGATAAGCGCCCATTGCGATATGCGCATCCGCATGCTTGGGCGAGAGTTCCAGCGCGCGGTCAAGACTGGCGCGCACTTTTTTAGCGATGCCTTGCGAGAGCGCTTTGACAATTGAAATGCCCTGCGCATAACGGCCCAGCGCAAACGCATGCCAGTAATAAGCGTTGGCGTCATCAGGCCGGGCTTCCTGCTGTTCTTCGCAACGTTTGGCGATTTCCTCAAACATGGCGATTTTTTTCTTCTCATTATCTTCCAGATAAGTGGCGTAAATGCCGGCGGCCTTGTTGGCCACGTTATAGCCGTCAATGCCCTGCTCCAGCCCCAATTGCACCGCTTTTTCAAAGTCGCCGGCGTGGAAAGCAATCCAGGCCTGGATTAATTTGGCGTCTTTGGGCAGCGGCTCGGCGTCGCCGGCGTGCAATTGCGGCCAGGCTTTTTTCAGGCTGGCGGCGGTGTATTGGTAAGCGTCTTCAGGATAGGGGAAGGCTTGAAAGGCCATGGCGGCTCCTTATTTGAGTTTCTTTAAATATTCTTCCGATAATTTTTCAAACAGCAGCCGGGTGTCGCCGCGCAAATACGGGCCGATTTGCGACAAGACCTGATAACAGCCGCGCGCCAGGGCTTCGGACATGGCTTGCTGTTCAGTATATTTGCGCGGATTGCGCACATATTCATACGAGAGCCAATAAGTCGCCACCACCACCATATTGGTGGCCATGGCTTCGATTTCGGTGTCGCTGGCGTCGAGCGATTTTTCGCTGCGCAAGTCCTCGCACAAGCCCTTGGCGACCTTGATCTTGTGCGCCAGGATTTGCTTGAAATGCAGCTCCAGCTTGCGGTTGCGCGACAGCAAATCATTCAGATCGCGGTAAAAAAAGCGATAGCGCCAGATCAACTCAAACATCAGGTGCAGATACAGCCAGACGTCTTCCAGATTCGAGCGCCGCCCTTCAGGAACGGCCAGAATCCTTTCAATTTCACCCTCAAACTGGGAAAAAATTGAGTTGACGATATCGTCTTTGTTGCGGAAATGATAATAGAGATTGCCGGGCGAGATATTCATCTCCTCGGCAATCACGGTGGTCGTAATGTTCGGCTCGCCGAACTCATTGAACAGGCGCAGCGATAGTTCCAGTATCCGCTCGCGCGTGCGTCGTGGCGCTTTTTGTTGCATGGCAGATTCTTTCATGTCCTTAAATCGGAGGACGCGCTGCCCATTCTGCGCACATGCTGCAGAACGGCGGCGCACCCGCGCCAAATGCACACCCGGCATACAGGCCAGCTTGCATCATGGCCGGGCAATACGCCTAGCATACCACCGATATCAGGCAAACTGCAGTGTGACAGAACAAGTTTGCATGATCGCGCATGATAGCGGCACATTGCGCAGATTTTGCAGCAGCAACACGCACTCTGCAACAGTCTTGAAAAAGTGACATGTACCCATGTTGCAGCACAGCATGCGCTTCTTGCAATACCAGTGAAAAATGGCAAAGTACTTGCCACCAAACAAGGCAAACATCCTTTATAATGAATTTACTGTTTGCTCTGCCTCCCGGCAGATTCCCCACGTTTCCCCTTGCGTGGCATACATGTCCCCCACTTCAGATCGCGCTCAATCTCCGGATTGCCCTCCGGATTGCGCGCCCGCCTGCCGCTGGAATTCCCAGCCGGTTTGACCAGAGAATAATGAGGAGCAACATGAGCAGTGAAACAACAACGGCCAATCCGCCTGGCGCCGCTGCGCCCAGGCCGGTATACGCCAAAACCGCCGAAAACCGGGGCGCCAGCCGCCGCCTTGCCCTGCGCACTTCCCTTCTATCCAGTGGCTTATTAGCCCTGGGCAATAAAGCCGGCTTTGCCCATGCCCTGCCGGCGCTGCCGGCCAATCCGCGCGATGAGCGCGGCCTGCGTCCGATTCTTGCGCCGCAAAAAATCGGCGCGCTGCTGGCCCCGGATGAAAACGGGCTGCGCCTGCCGCCCGGCTTTTCTTCCCGCATCATCGCCAGAAGCAGCCAGCCGGTCAGCGGCACGGATTATATCTGGCCGGCGGCGCCGGATGGCGGCGGTTGTTTCCGCGCCGCGCATGGCGGCTGGATTTATGTCTGCAACAGTGAATTGCCGGATGGCGCCGGGAGCGTTTCTGCAATCGCTTTTGACGCGGATGGCGCAATTCAGCGCGCATACGCGATTTGCCGCCACACCAGCCGCAATTGCGTTGGCGGCATCACCCCCTGGGGCACCTGGTTATCAGCGGAAGAAGTGGACCGGGGCCGCGTGTTTGAATGCGACCCGACCGGCAAACAGGCCGCCGTAGCGCGCCATGCGCTGGGCTGGTTTGATCATGAAGCGATTGCCTACGACACCCGCAACGGCTATTTATACATGACGGAAGATCAGCACGATGGCCGTTTTTATCGCTTCCGCCCCACCCGCAAATATGATTTATCCGCCGGGGTGCTGGAAGTGGCGCGCAAAGTGGGCGCCAATGCGCCCTGGAAAATCGAATGGCAACCGGTGCCCACGCCCAACCCGACCGCCAAGGGCGTGCGCACGCGCAAGCAAGTGTCCGGCAGTTCCGCCTTCAATGGCGGCGAAGGGGCCTGGTTTCATGCCGATGTGGTGTATTTCACCACCAAGGGCGATAACCGGGTCTGGGCGCTTGACACCAAGACCGATCTGCTCTCAATCGTGCACGAGCAAAACGCCTCCAAAGTGGACAATATCGCCACCAGCAGCAGCGGTGAATTGTATTTGGCGGAAGACGGCGGCGAGATGCAGGTGCTGGTGCTGGCCTCACATGGGCAAATGGCGCCGATTTTGCAGTTGGTCGGACATGAAGGATCCGAAATCACCGGCATGGCCTTCAGTCCGGATAACACGCGCCTGTATTTCAGCTCGCAACGCGGCAGCAGCAATGATGCGGCGGCTGGCGTGACCTTTGAGGTGCGCGGCCACTTTAACCGTTAAGTGTGCAGCGCTGCCCTTATGCCGCTTTGCGCAAGGGCAGCGCAGCATGCAGGGCCAGTGCGCTGATCGCCACTTCAACCGCACACAAGCCGAGCAAATCCAGCGCCAGACGCAAGCTGTGCGCATAGCGCGCCTGGCTGCCGGCCCCGGCCCCGAACACATGCAAGGCCAGCGTCAGTTTTTGATTGTGCAGACCGGCGCGCAACAGCGCATTCGCCAATTCCGCCGGGGTATGGCTTTTATGTCTGCCGCCTTGATCCAGCATCAAAACGCCGTCGCGCTGACGCAAATCGCGGATCATGATTTGCGGTTCGCCATCGGCCTGGGCATGCGCCAGTATGTGCACACAGCAACCCGCTTCCAGCTGCGGCAGGCGGTCGCCCTGTTCAATCGGCAAATCCGCCTGCGCGTGCTTGCGCACTTGCTGCATCAAACGGGCGTGCGCCTGCAAGGCGATGCTGGCTGCCGGCATGTAAATAATTTCGCGCATGATTGACTCCCTGCTTACCTGGTTGCGATGGAGTCAGTATGGCGGCGGGATGTGGAGCAAAAATGGAGAAATCAGGAAAATGCAAAGCGCGTTTTGACACGCTTTGCGCACCACAGGAACAATCGGCGGCTCAGCCGTTTTCGACTTTCAAATAACGGTCCAGCTCATCCAGCACTTCATTGAGCCAGGTCACGGCCAGCCGGTCGCGCCGGCCGGAAGGCGGCTGTTTTACCAGGGTCAAACTGGTGTCGCGCAACACCGATTCTTTCAGGCGCAAACCATGGCGCGCCAATTTGGCCCCGATTTCCTCACGTTTTTCCCATAAAAACATGCGCGTGTTTTGATATGACATCTCACACATGCGGCGCCGGTTGTTATAGCTGAACATATTGGTGAAAAACATTTCCGAATCCTGCTTGGCGGGTTGAAACAGCAGAATATCGGTGTCGGGATAGGTGCGACGGTAATTGCCCATGCCGACTTCCATGCGCGAATGCAAGATTGCGCGCAAAGCCTGCGACAACACATTCACCAGGCCGCCATTGGCCAGCTTGCTGTCAGCGCCGCCGGCGCCCGCCGCCGCGCCATGCGCATCGTAGGGCACAATCGGGTTTAAACAAAACAGCACATCCACCCCATGTTCCAGCGCAATCGAGGCGTGCATGGTTTTACGCAACGCGCCATCGACAAAATGGCGGCCATTGATCACCACCGGCGGGAACAGGCCCGGCACCGATGCGCTGGCCTGCACCGCGCGCGAAATCGGGATATCGTCATAGCCCTTGGCGCCAAAGCGCACCGCTTCGCCGGTATCCAGATCGGTGGCGACAATCACCAGCTTTTTTTGCAAGCGGCGGAAATCATTGCTGCGCCCCTGTTTGGCGAAGGTGGCGCGCAAAAAGCGTTCAATTTCATCATTTGACAGCAAGCCGGTGGGCAAGGCTTCTTTCAGGCGCTCAAACGCATCCGGCAAACTGGTTTTCCTGCTGCGCAGGTAGCGGTAAAGCGAAGCCGCCACCAGGCCCGGCAACATCAGCGCGCGCTTGACGAACTCCTCCAAGGCAGGTCGCATCAACATTTCCGGTTTGAACAAGGGCAAATCGCTGTCTTGCGGTTCGACATCGCTTTCAATAAAAGCGCGACACATTTCATAGGGCGTAACGCCATTCGCCAGACCGGAAGCAATAATGCCGCCGGCGCTGATGCCGACATAAATCTCGGCGTCGTTCACATCCAAGCCTTCAATTGACTCTTGCAATGCGGCCAGCGCGCCGATTTCATACACCGCGCCCAGAGGGCCGCCGCCGGCAAGGGCAAAGCCGATCGCCGGCTTGCCATGACGGCGAGGACGTTTTGGACGGGGTTCAAATGGCAGCACGGGAGACATGGAATATTTTTACCTTGCGCGGGCGGCGCACGGCCCGCAGGTGAATCAGAAAAAGGCCGGCGTGCGCGCCGGTGCGGCATTATTCGCCTTGTGCGGGTTCGGTCGTGGCCGGCGCGGTTTTTTTACGGCGGCTGGTTTTAGCCTTGGGGGCTGCTTCGGCTGCCGTCTCACTGCTCACGCTGGCGGCGGCGGTTTTACGTTTGGCCACGGGTTTCACTGCCGCTTCAGGCTTGGTTTTTTTTACTGCAGGCTTTTTGACAGCGGCTTTTTTAGGCGCTGCGGCCTCTTCTTCGCGCGCCGCTTTCTTGCCGGAAAGCTCAGCCACCGCTTTGGAGAGTTGTTCGACGCGCCGGGTCAGCAATTGAATATCTTTTTGTGTCGGCACGCCCATGCTGGCCAAGGCGCGCGAGACGCGCTCTTCAAACACCTGTTCCAGTTTGTCCCAGGAGCCGGAAGCCTGGTCGCGCACGCCATCGGCTACGCGGTTGACTTTTTCGGTGACGCCGGAGACTTTTTCCTCGGCCATTTTCTGGGTGCGTTTTTGCAGGCTGCTGCCTTCTTTGACCAGTTTTGAAAACACTTTGCCCCCCTCTTGCTGCGCTTTGGAAAAAGCGCCCAGACCGGCCTGCCAAATCTGCTGCGCTGAATTGCGCACGGCATTCGCCAATTGTTTGTCTTCAGCAGACGACAAGGACTTCAACTTCTTGACCATGCTTTTCGCTCCGTGGAAATGGGGTATCAGGTTGTCGCCGCCACTGTTTGCAAAATTTGCAAGACTTTCAGGCATTGCACTGAATTAACCTTTGTTGCAACGCACAACACAAATTTTCGCGCCAGATGAATGACAGACAACAGTAGCTGGGATTGTAGGGAGCAATTCTAGAGATGGGGTTCTAAAGGCCGGCGCACTGCACGGAAATGGTGCAAGAGCAATGCTAAGGTGGCGCACTTCATGCAGACAAAGTCAGGGTGTGGCGCCGCAGCCGGGACAAAGCGCATAAATCGCCGTGAAAAGTTGCCAAAGCTGCGCGAGGCTGTAATATGAGAGGCTTGATGGCAGGCGCTGCTTGGCCAGTCATGTTCCTGGCGGCGGGGACAACCCGCCAGCACGACGGGAACGCACCCTTGTTTCAATTCAATAACAGGAGGTCACATGCAGTATTTCATTACCGGAGCGACCGGTTTCATCGGCAAGCGTCTGGTCAGGAAGATCCTGGCGCGCAAAGGCAGCGTGGTGTATTTCCTGATGCGCGAGGCGGGGCGCGATAAAGTTCCCGCGCTGCTGGAATACTGGGGCGTATCAAAGACGCGGGCGATT
Source organism: Massilia sp. W12 (assembly GCF_037300705.1). Classification (NCBI taxonomy): domain Bacteria; kingdom Pseudomonadati; phylum Pseudomonadota; class Betaproteobacteria; order Burkholderiales; family Oxalobacteraceae; genus Massilia; species Massilia sp. W12. The sequence goes on from NZ_CP147776.1 coordinate 3,449,286, forward strand.
CCGGTATATGGCGATTTGCGCCAAGCCGATTTGGGCGTATCGGACGCCGATTGCGCCACCCTCAAAGGCAATATCGACCACCTGTTCCACTTAGCCGCCATCTACGACATGAAGGCCGGCGATGAAGAGCAGATGCAAACCAATGTCGAAGGCACCCGCAATGTGGTCAATTTCGCCAACAAGATTGGCGCAAAATGCTTTCACCATACCAGCTCGATTGCCGCAGCCGGCATGTATGAAGGGATTTTCCGCGAAGACATGTTCGATGAGGCGGAAGGACTCGACCACCCCTATTTCGCGACCAAGCACGAATCGGAAAAAATCGTGCGCACCGAGTGCAAAACGCCATGGCGCGTGTACCGTCCCGGGATGGTGGTGGGCGACTCCAAGACCGGTGAAATGGACAAGGTTGACGGCCCGTATTATTTCTTCAAACTGATTCAACGCATCCGCCAGATGCTGCCGCCGTGGATGCCGACGATCGGCATCGAAGGGGGACGCATCAATATCGTACCGGTGGATTATGTGGTGAATGCGATGGATCACATCGCCCACAAAGACGGCCTGGATGGGCGCGCCTTCCACCTGACCGACCCCGAGCCGATGCGCGTGGGCGAGGTCTTGAACACCTTCTGCAAAGCGGCGCATGCGCCGACCATGAGCATGCGCGTGAATGCCGCGCTGCTGGGCTTTGTGCCGAAATCGGTGAAAAAAGGCTTGATGTCCTTAACCCCGGTGCGCCGCATCACCGAAGCCATCATGAAAGATCTGGGCCTGCCCTCTGAAGTGATGCAATTTGTGAATTACCCGACCCGCTTTGACAATCGCGAAACCGAGCGCGCCTTGAAAGGCTCCGGCATTTCCTGTCCCTCGCTGGATTCGTATGCAGCGCCGATCTGGGATTATTGGGAACGCAATCTGGACCCGGATCTGTTGATCGACCGCAGCCTGAAAGGCCAGGTCAAGGGCAAGGTGGTGTTGATCACCGGCGGCTCTTCCGGCATCGGCTTAGCCACCGCGCACAAAGTGGCGGAAGCCGGCGCCATCACGATTATCTGCGGCCGCGATGAGGACAAGCTGGCGGCGGCCAAAAAAGAAATCAATGAGCGCGGCTTCGAGGTCATCACATACTCGATGGACGCGGCGGATATGGACGACTGCGACCGCTTCGTGAAACTCCTGATTGAAAACCATGGCGGCGTGGATGTGCTGGTGAATAACGCCGGGCGCTCGATCCGGCGTGCAATTGAAGCCTCGTTCGACCGTTTCCACGACTTTGAGCGCACCATGCAGCTGAATTACTTCGGCTGCCTGCGTCTGACTATGGGCTTGCTGCCGTCCATGATCGCCAAGCGCGGCGGGCATGTGATCAATATCTCCTCCATCGGCGTATTGACCAATGCGCCGCGCTTCTCGGCCTATGTGGCTTCCAAGGCCGCGCTGGAAGCCTGGACCCGCTGCGCCGCCTCGGAAATGTCGGATGTCGGCATCAAGTTCACCACCATCAATATGCCGCTGGTCAGAACGCCGATGATCGCCCCCACCAAGCTGTACCAGAACGTGCCGACCTTGACGCCGGACGAAGCGGCGGATTTGATTGCCGAAGCGATTGTGTACAAACCGGTGCGGATCGCCACCCGCGTCGGTATTTTCGGTCAGGTTTTGCATGCTTTGATGCCGCGTGTGGCGCACACCGTGCTCAACACCACCTTCCGCATGTTCCCGGACTCGGAAGCGGCGCGCGGCGACAGCAAGAAAGCGCCGCAATTGAGCGCCGACCAGATCGCCATGCAACAACTGCTGCGCGGCGTGCACTTCTGAGTTTGCGCACAGCTTTTTGGCATTCATGTATGATTCTTCCGGCAGCGCAAGCTGCCGGATTTTTTTTGCGCAACAATAAACTTTTCACGCGCCATCTGTCCAAGCAGCGCGGGGCGCTTGCCCCTCTGTCCCCCTCTGGAGAATTGCATGTCTGACATGTTTTATCGCAACAGCTTAATCTGGCTGTTGCCCGCCAGCATTGCGCTGGCATGGCCCGCCGCCGTCATGGCGCAAAGCAGCGACGCCGCGCAACAAGACGCCCCCGCCAAAGAAGATGACAAGGGCAAAGCGCAGGAAAAAAAGACAGACAGCAAAAGCGGCAATGTGCAACAAGTCACTGTGACCGGCGGCAAACCGAACGCCATGGAAGAACGCCGCCAGTCGAGCGCAGCAAAAATGGTGTTTGGCCGGGAAGAATTGGAACGCAATGGCGACAGCAATCTGGCTGACGTGTTAAAACGTTTGCCCGGCATCAATCTGGGCGGCCGGCCAGGCGGGCGCGGCGGTGAGATCCGCATGCGCGGCATGGGCAGCGGCTATACCCAGATACTGCTGAATGGCGAGCGCGCCCCGCGCGGCTTTGATATCGGCTCGCTGGCGCCGGATCAGGTGGAGCGCATTGAAATCATCCGGGGCACGGTGGCCGAACATTCGACCCAGGCGATAGCCGGCACCATCAATATCATTTTGCGCGAAGGATTCCGGCAACGCGATATTCAACTCAAAATGGGCAACAGCTTCGACGCCGGGAAAGACAGTCCGAATCTGGGTTTTTCCATTCCCGGCAAACTGGGCCGGCTGGAATACACCATCAATGGCAATCTGAGCCAAAACAATGGCAAAAATAACAGCAGCGGCATCAAGCGTGATATTGACTTGATGCAAAACCGCGAATTGATGCTGCAAGACAGCTTCAACCTGAGCCAGTACCGCAGCGACAGCCTGCATTTTGCCCCGCGCCTGGTGTGGAAAGCGGAAAACGGCGACAGCATCACGCTGCAAACCTTTGCCATGCATTCACGCACCTTCAACCGCAGCCTGGATTTTCTGCGTCAGCAAGGCGGAACCCTGCCCGCCCCCTACGCCAAAGCCGACTCTGCGGGAGAAGATCCGTTTTCGATGGCGCGCCTGATGGGCCAATATGTCAGCAAGCTGGGGAATAGCAGCAAACTGGAATTCAAATTCGGCGCCAGCAGCATGCACTTTTCCGGCGACTCGCTGCGCACCGAGCTTGACAGCGCCGGGCGCCTGATCCGCACGCGGATTGACGGCAATGATTTCCGAGAGCGCGGCGCCAATCTGGGTTTGAAATTTTCCACCCCGATAGGCGAAGGACACCAACTGGCCATGGGCGTGGATGGCGAGTACAGCAAGCGCACCCAGCAAAGGATTTCATTGATCAATGGCGCCCCGGATCTGAATCAAGACGCGTCAGATGAAAATCTGCAAGCGAATAACCGGCGTCTGGCGGCCTTCATCCAGGACGAATGGGATATCAATAAACAATGGGCCTTGAATCTGGGCTTGCGCTGGGAAAGCATACGGGTGCGCAGCGGCGGCCCGATTGGCGGCGCGCCGGTGCAAAACAGCAGCCGCGTGTTAAGCCCGATTGCACATGCGGTTTGGCGCATTCCAGGCAAGGCGCGCGATCAGGTGCGCATGAGCGCCACCCACAGCTATCGCGCCAGCGCATTGTCGAACCTGATCGCCGCCCCCTATTTTTCCAATAACAATACAGCCACCAGCCCAGACCGCTTCGGCAATCCAGCCTTGAAGCCAGAGCAGGCGCTGGGCCTGGAATTGGCGTATGAGCATTATTTAAGCGAAGGCGGGATTCTCTCGGCCAATCTGTTTGCGCGCAATATCCGCGATATGGTGCGCAGTCAAACCAGCTTGCAAAACACCCCGCTGGGCCTGCGCTGGGTCAGCCAGCCGACCAATATTGGCCGCGCGCAAACCCGGGGCGTCGAGCTGGAAGCCAAATTCCGCTTGCCGCAACTGATCGAAAATGCGCCGGAACTGGATGTGCGCCTGAATTACACCTGGGCCTGGTCGATGGTGGAAGGCATACCCGGGCCGGATAACCGGATTGATTCGCAGCCCAAGCACAGCGGCAATATCGGCCTGGACTACCGCATTCCGCAAAGCAGCGTGACCCTGGGCGGCAGCCTGAACTATACCCCGGCGTATGTGCTGCAAATCTCACCGGAGCAACGCAATTACAATCCGGTCAAGCGCCAGCTGGATGTGTATGGACTGTGGAAGATCAATTCCTGGGCGCAATTGCGCGTTTCCGCCGCCAACCTGCTGGCGCGTGACTTTGTGAATGCAAGCAGTTTGCTGGAAAAGCATATCCTGCATGAGAATCGCAATATCAACGGCAGCAACACCGTGTGGAGCTTGCGCCTGGAGCTGCAAATCTGAAGCATGGTTTTTGCGTATGGCGCAGCCCTTGGCTGCGCCATATTCGCCCCGGCAAAAGCCTGTGGCGAAAGGTGGGCTTGATCAATTATTGGTGAAACTGCCGGCGCAACGTTTCACGCCATTGCGCACCAGATAAAAGCGTGAGCAATTGGTGTCATAACTGCTGCCGGTGGCGCTGATTTGCCAGCCGGAGATATTCACTCCATTCAAATGATAATATGCGCCATTATATTTCAGGCTGTAATGCTGATGCGGCCCGGTTGAATGTCCGCCATTGCATAATGCCTGCCCCTTGGTATTGGCCGGATTGGCGAAACGCACATTCTTATTAATATTCGCACCGGTATTATATTGCTGATTCATCAAATGATAATATGTGGTGGACCAGCCGCCGCTATGCACAATTTCAGCAAAACAGGAAGAATGGCGCTTATATTGACCGCCGGCGCTGCTGGTGACCCAGATATTCGATTGATTACTGCCCCAACCGCCGCCCTGGCTCATATCCAGCGATGACATGGGATAATTGCCGCTGCCGGTATTGGTGTGCGCGCCGCCGACATACCAGGTCTGCCCGATTGGAAACGGGAATTGCAAGAAGCCGACGGCGGGACCGGCGCGCGGCGCCAGGCTTTGCCCATGCACATCCGCCAAACTCTTATTCGCAGCTTGCGCATCAAATGGCTGGCCGAACAGGCGGCTGTAGGTGGCGGCGAAATCCTGTTCCGCATTCTCGGCCTTCAGACTGCGGCCCTTAGCCAGCATCTTTTGCAACACCGATGTGCCGGACTGCTGGAATTCTGCAGCGCCGGGATGGGCCAGCGGCGCATACAACTGCTGCGCAATCTGATCCGCCACATCGCGCACCTGCTGCGCAAAACCCTTTTCATTCGACAAGGCGGCAAAAGGCTGTTCGCTGTTGGCGGCAAACCCGGCCTGACGGCTGACCATCCCGGTTTGATGTTCCATCAAAGCAATTAAAACACGCGGGCTGACCGAGGTATAACCGGCCCAATGGGAAATCACTTCGGCATGCTGTTTTAAATGCGGCGCATTATTTTGCAGCCAGCCGGCAATATCGAATTGAAACATTTCCTGATGGCTATAAATCAGGGGATTATCGTGCTTTGCCAAACCATTATCAGCATGCGCAATACCGGCGCTCATCGCGCACAGTGAAAATATGGCGGAAATAATTTTGCTGCGAGGAATGTTTTTCATGATGGTCTCTCTCTGTTTTCTCTGTGGAAATACATGCCGGGCCTGCCGGATTGCAAAAATCGCGGGCAGCGACGGGCGTGACTTGTTTATACATCAGGCAACAAGTGAAATGAGTTTGCCGCTGATTTGCAAAATCGTCAATGTCTTTTTTATAACATAAGCAAAGGCGCCGATGTTACAATTTATTTCCCATCCCGGATATATGCCGAATTACGCATTTATTCCACGCCATCCATTCAAGCGGATTTGGCGCAAAAACGCAGGCCGGATTGCGCACAGCAATAACCCATTCCATTACACACAACTCAGTCTTGCAATGCGCCCATCTCGCGTAGAGTCCTGATTGTCTGAGCCGAAACTTGAACATCCTGTAGACCTCGCCAGATTGTTTTCACGCCAGGCTCCCCGTCATGTTTTCGTGCGAGAAAACCGCCGACACGGGCTACCATGCGCAACACCTCGTTCAAGCCCGGCATAGCGGGCGCCTTCTTTTTATTGAGCAGATAAGCCGCTCGGATTTCGTCGGGATCGAAGAACAAAGTGGCGTCGAGATCCGGACAGGTACGTCCCTTACGCATCAGGTACGCGATACGCCAGGCCACCACCATAAACAGCGCCAGCGCCCGCTCCAGCCGGGCCATGGTGGACAGTTGCAGTTCTTCGACTTCACAGCCATTCTTGAGCACATTGAAAAAGATCTCAATTTCCCAGCGCGCGCGATACCAGTCGATCAGTTCGCTGGCGTCGGCCAAGGTTTCCGCGCGGCGGTTGGTCAGCAAGCGCCATTCCACCGGTTTGATGCCCGTCGGCGGCTGCACTTCGGATGCTACGATGCAGGTCGCCTCGATCTTGCCGCGCTTGCCATCACGCAGCAGAACGCGCTTGGCCCACACCTGCTGACGTACCTGGCGCGCCCTTTGCTTGCCGCGCCCGGCCATGATGAAGCTGATCTCGCCCAGCGGCATACCGGCCGTGGTTTCAGGCCACAGGCGTTTGCTTTCGCCGTCAGCCAGACAGCGATCATGCTTGGCGCGCACCAGCCAATCGGCAGGCGTGCCCAATTCGGCTGCGCGCCGCAGCATTCCCATCATGTCCGCTTCGCGGTCAGCCACATACACCAGACGGGTATTGGGCAACTGGGTCGCCTGCTCGGCGACCCGCTCGTAGCCCTCTATCCAGCGTTCACTCTCTTTTACGCTGGCGGGGCGCTTGCCGTCAGCGCCACGCTCTTCACGCGCCCACATCCAGCCATCGAGCAGGCCCAGCGGCTCACGCTCTGGCGACACCGCGTAGGTCGGATGCACATACATGCCGCGCCGCGCTTCGTAGTTGAGCGGGCCGAGGCCGTCGATGTTTTGGCCGCTGAAGTCCAGTTCGGTGGTGTCCTGAATGCACAGAATAACCTTCTGCGTCGCCATGCGTTCCATGGTGCGCGCCCAATGTGGCGCCAGAATGCCATCCCATGTCACCTCCGGATTGGCCATAAAGCGGTAGGCCGCTTGCGTCTCCGTCCAGTTGTCGCATGCTTCGGGAATGCTGGCCTTCGGTTTGGTCGCGAATGTTTCCATCAATTTTCTCGCCCTGTTGTTAAGGCGGGCATCGCCAAGATCGAGTCCGCCAAACTCATCGTCGGTCCAACTCTGTGCTGCTTGCTTTCTGCTCACGTGCGCCGCCCAAAAGATGTGAGTAAACGCGAAATCCGGTAAGTTTACAAGCGGGCGTGCAACTCATTGAATGTAAACGGATTTCTGGCCGCGTTCAGGGCGTCCTGCGGAGATGTGTGTAATGGAATGGCAATAACCCGGCCGCCGACAGCGCCTGCCCCCCCGCCAAGTCGCATTCTTGCAAGCGTTTTTCCAGATGGCTATTCAATTGCACTTGCGCAAGCTGGCTTCCCGCACGGCGCAAACCGTCATCTAAGCTTTGCAGGACGGCTGGGCGGTCTTTGCTATACAGGATTGTGACTGTTCAGCCTTCATAAGGATGGACGAAGCAGATTCCGTTCGCCCTGAGCCAGTCGTTGGGCATGGTTGATCATGGAAAACCGTGGTTCGACAAGCTCGGCACAATGAAGCTGCAACCCGCTTGGCATATAAACCGACTTGTCAGCGCAGTGGCTGAATAGATACACAGGATTTTTGTCGCTGCCCTATATTGGCGTGTAGCTGCCGGCCAATTCCATCCAATACATCTCGCCCTCCTGCGCTGCCCGCTGCGCGTAAAACGGCGCCTGTGACAGCAGCTCTTTTAAGCGTTGCGCTTCCAATCGTCGCAGACCTTGTAATTCCTGCTCAATTTAACGCGCTGGCAATCATGTTTTACAGGCTGCCAGCAGCACATGTAATTGATACACCGGGGGGCTGCTGACAGCCTGAAAGTGTTTCAATCCTCGCCCGAGCCGGAGCACGGGCGCTGCCTGTCAGCGCAGTGCCGTAAAGCTCTGCCAGTCCGTTTCAATCCTCGCCCGAGCCGAAGCCCGGGCGCTGCCGTCATCATCGGCTTGCCCCTGTATTTCTTTGTTGTTTCAATCCTCGTCCGAGCCGAAGCCCGGGCGCTGCCGCCAACATCCAGCAGATTGCCGCCGGCACGCATGTTTCAATCCTCGCCCGAGCCGAAGCCCGGGCGCTGCATCGCTGTGGTTTCGGTTGGCTGCACCCGGCCAGTTTCAATCCTCGCCCGAGCCGAAGCCCGGGCGCTGCCCGTTTTCAATCACTGGCCGCGCTTGGTTGATTTGTTTCAATCCTCGCCCGAGCCGAAGCCCGGGCGCTGCTTCAGATCCGTTTAAAGGGGCGCTTGGACTTGGGTTTCAATCCTCGCCCGAGCCGAAGCCCGGGCGCTGCGCAGGTTCACGCCGTAGGGAGCGAGTTCCGAGCGGTTTCAATCCTCGCCCGAGCCGAAGCCCGGGCGCTGCTCCCGGAATTTGCATCAGACAACAGCCCCAGGCTGTTTCAATCCTCGCCCGAGCCGAAGCCCGGGCGCTGCACCATCCGCATGCAAGCAGCATCGGCGCAAGACCTGTTTCAATCCTCGCCCGAGCCGAAGCCCGGGCGCTGCTTGAGCAGCATCATTCCCTCACAGTTTTGGAAAGTTTCAATCCTCGCCCGAGCCGAAGCCCGGGCGCTGCCAGACCGTGAATATATGGCTAACCGTAGGAAGGGTTTCAATCCTCGCCCGAGCCGAAGCCCGGGCGCTGCCTACCAGACTTTCCAGTTCTTCGGGCAACCAGTTGTTTCAATCCTCGCCCGAGCCGAAGCCCGGGCGCTGCTGTCCATCCGTGGTAAAATTACCACACCATCATTTGTTTCAATCCTCGCCCGAGCCGAAGCCCGGGCGCTGCCGGCGAGTTCGCCGTTCATTATGAGTCTTTGGACGTTTCAATCCTCGCCCGAGCCGAAGCCCGGGCGCTGCTCTTCAAACGCAAAGGCTTGAATTGCCGAGCATTCTAGCCCGGTTTGCGCGAACCCGCCGCATGGATGGCGTAGCATCGGGGATTTTTGGTGGTGCAAAAAATTTTCTCTTTCAGATCAAATGCTTGAGTTAGCGCGAAAGGGTGCGGTGAGTGATGTGCGCTGTAGTTTCGCGTTATTTCGCGAGGGGCGAATAGCCTGAGCAATATTAACATTCGCCATCAAAAAGTTGTGTCTGGTCATGCATCAGGGTGTACGGCTGAATCAGAATTGGCAGCGACTTCATGCACCGGGATGTATAAACGCTCACAAAAGCCAGTTCCGGCTTTCCATTTCCACATCCCACCCATTCAGGCTGTTGCATTTCCACCCCAACTAATAGATAGTTTGCGCTCACCTGCAATCATGCAGCAGCAAGTGTGATTTAATAGCTGCCGCACAGAAGCAGTGCAGTTGGGTTTCTTAAAGCTGTATTGAATTGCAATTTTGCTACCGCCCCAAACCGGAGTTTTGCATGTCAGTCATACCAGCAGACCTGATCATCGCCCGCATCAGTCCAGATGGACAGCCCCAACATTTGCAAGACCATTTGCAAGGCGTGGCCGACAAAGCGCGCGGCTTTGCGGCGCAGTTCGGGGCGGCGGAGTTGGCGGGGCTGGCGGGCCTGCTGCATGATCTGGGCAAGTACCGTCCCGGTTTTCAGGAATACATCCGGCAAGATCCCGACGCCCATTGCGAACGCATGAGCAATCAGGACAAAGGCCATTCCGGCGCCGGCGCGCTGTGGCTTTTGCAACGCATCAAGCAGGAATTCCCGAATCGCGCCTGGTATGGCGAAGTGCTGGCGATGCTGATCGCCAGCCATCACGCCGGCTTGTATGACTGGGAAGATTTGCTGGCGCGCATGGAAGGCGCAGATGCGCAGCGCGAAATGGCCGAAAGCGTGGCGCGTGCGCCGCAAGCGCTGCTGCAAGCCGATTTGCAAATAGCGCTGCAAACCCGTCCCCTGGGTGGGCGTGATGCCTGCCATCTCTGGTTGCGCATGCTGTTTTCCGCCTTGGTGGATGCCGATTTTTTAGATACCGAAGCGTTCATGCAGCCGGCCCAATTCGCCGCGCGGCAAAGTTTTCCCTCGCTGGCGAGCATGCAAGACACGCTGCAAAACCATATGCAACAACTGCAAGCCCGCGCCAGTGACACGCCAGTTAACCGGCGCCGCGCTGAAATCTTGCAAGCCTGCCGCGCCAAGGCTGCGCTGGCGCCTGGCGTGTTTCAATTGACCGTGCCCACCGGCGGCGGCAAAACCCTGTCATCGCTGGCGTTTGCCTTGGAACATGCGCTGCGCCACGGCAAGCGCCGCATCATCTATGCGATTCCCTATACCAGCATCATCGAACAAACCGCGAATGTGTTCGCCGCCATTTTTGGCCGCGATGCTTTTATCGAACATCATAGCAATGCCGACAGCACGCCCGCGCAGGAAAACGCCGCCACCCGTTTGGCCTGTGAAAACTGGGACGCGCCGCTGGTCTTGAGCACCAATGTGCAGTTGTTTGAATCACTGTTCGCCGCGCGCACTTCGCGTTGCCGTAAATTGCACAATCTGGCCAATAGCGTGATTGTGCTGGATGAAGCGCAAATGTTGCCGCCGGCGTTTTTACAGCCCATCGTCGAAGTCATCCACCTCTTGCAACAGCATTACGGCGTCAGCTTTGTGATGTGCACCGCAACCCAACCAGCTTTGGGCGCGCAAGACAATCCGGCGCTGCGCGGTTTTGCCGGGCTGCAGATGCAGGCGATTATTGATGATCCGGATGCGCTCTATCGCGCTTTTGCGCGTGTGCGCGTACACCTGCCGCCCGCACTCGACATCGCGCAAAGCTGGGATGAGATCGCCGACCAGGCCGCCGCGCATGACTGCCTGCTGGCGATAGTCAACAAGAAAAAAGATGCGCTGGAACTCGCGCAGAGACTGGGGCCGGAAACGATTTATTTATCCACCAATTTATGCGGTCAGCATCGCAGCGCGCTGTTGGATGAAATCCGCAGCCGGCTGGCGGCGCGGCGCGCCGGGACGGACATGCGGCCCTTGCGCGTGGTCAGCACGCAATTGATCGAAGCCGGGGTGGATGTCGATTTTCCGGTGGTGATGCGGGCGCTGGCCGGGCTGGATTCCATCGCGCAAGCCGCCGGGCGCTGTAATCGCGAAGGCTTATTGCCGGCTGGCGATGTGTATGTGTTTATCGCGCCGGATGAAATCAAACGCGGCCCCATCGCCGCCGCCATCAGCGCCTGCCGCAGCGTGTTGCCGCAGGCACAGGGGGATGTTTTGCAGCCCTCATTATTCGAGCAATATTTTCAGCATTGGTATGGCGATTTAAAGCTGGACGCCAAGCAAATTACGGCAGACTGCCGCGCCACTTCCGCCCACAGCGGCGCGCCGGCCCCGCAACTGGCGCGCGTAGCGCAACAATTTCAGTTGATTGAGCAAGAAAACATGGTGCAAGTGATTGTGCTGTGGCGCGCCGCCGATGAGACGGACGAAAAAAACGCAATTGATATGCTGCTGGCCATGCTCAAGCAAGAGGGGCCAAGCCGCTGGCTGATGCGCAAAATTCAACGCTACATCGTCGCCGTGCGCAGCGCAGATGCGCTCAAACTCGAAGCGCGCGGCGATATTGCGCCGCTGCTACCGGGTTTGTATCTGCAAACCCACCGCACCTTGTACCACCAACGATTTGGTTTGACGCCGGATGTCACACCCGGCGCCGTCAGCGACTTCACGCTGTGAAGCGCAGCCCCGATTCCAGCACAGGAGGACAGATAATTGATGGATACCACCGAACCCGCCCGCCGCAGCCGCGAATATTGCCTGCATGTGCGCGGTGATTTTGCCTGCTTCACGCGCCCGGAAATGAAGGTCGAGCGCATGAGCTATGACGTCATCACACCATCTGCCGCGCGGGCGATTTTTGAAGCGATTTTATGGAAACCGGCCTTGCGCTGGCGCATCTTGCGCATTGAAGTCTTGAATGAAATCGCCTGGATGAGCTTGCGCCGCAATGAAGTGGCGAATGTGATTCCCATGCGCAATGTGCAAAGCGCCATGAAAGCCGGGACCGGCAATCTCGGCTTGTATATTGAAGACGACCGCCAGCAGCGCGCCGGCTTGTTTTTGCGTGATGTGGCTTACCGCTTGCATGCCCAATTCACCCTGCAGCCAGACTGCGGCGAGAACAACAGCGTGGAAAAATTTCACGAAATGTTTGTCCGGCGCGCACAAAAGGGACAATGCGTAAACCAACCTTATCTGGGTTGCCGTGAATTCGCCTGTGATTTCCGGCTGGTGGATAACCCCGCCAGCGAAGCGCCCGCACTGGATAAAACACAAGATTTGGGGTGGATGCTGTATGACATGGATTTTGGCAAGGGCGAGATCGCCAAACCGCATTTCTTTCATGCCAAATTGCAAAACGGCGTGCTGGATGTGAGCGGCATAGGGAGCGCCAAATGATATTGCAAAGCTTGCTCGAACTTTATCAGCGCCGCATGAATGATCCCGACCCGGCGCAACGCTTGCCGGCCTATGGTTTTGAAGAAAAGCCGCTGCCTTATCTGATTGTGATTGATCAAAGCGGCGCGCTGGTGACAGTGAAATGCACCCTGTCGGACGATAAAAAACCGGTGGCGCAAAGCTATCTTGTCCCGCAGGGCGTGAAAAAAACCTCAGGCGTGGCGGCGAATTTATTATGGGACAGTGTGGAATATGCGCTCGGCATCGATACGCGCGGCAAGCCGGAGCGGGTGCAGGAAATGCATGCCGCCTTCCGCGCCCGCATCCATGCTTTAAGCGCGGATGCGCAAGCCGATCCCGGCCTGCAAGCGCTGCAAAGTTTTTTAGACCGCTTGCCGCAAGAGGGACGCGCCGCGATTCAACAAAGCCAGTATTGGCCTGCCATGCTGGAAGGCAATCCGAATCTGAGTTTTCAGCTCAATACAGATCCCGGCCTCCTGATTTGCCAGCGCCCCGCCGTGCAGGCGGCTTGCCTGCCAAAAGAGGAAGATGCGGCGGAAGGTGCGACGGAAACCGGCTTGTGTCTGGTGACAGGACAAGAGCAGGAGATTCAGGAATTGCACACCGCCATCAAAGGCGTGTGGGGCGCACAAACCGCAGGCGCGAATATCGTCTCTTTCAATGCGCCGGCGTATTGCTCGTATGGCAATAGCGGACGGCAAGGCTGGAATGCGCCCACCGGCAAACTGGCTGCATTCGGCTACACCACCGCCCTGAACGATTTGCTTAAATCCGGCTCGCGCCAGCGCTTGCAGATTGGCGACGCTTCGACAGTTTTCTGGACTGAAAAAAGCGAAGGCGATGCGATGGCGCAAGACCTGGCCGATATTTTTGGCGATGATCCGAAAGACGAACCGGGCCGGGGTGCGGCAGCAGTGAAAAAAGTCTATACCTGGGTGCACAGCGGCAAAGCGGCCACGCTTGAAGGCGATGGACGTTTTTATGTGTTGGGGCTGGGGCCGAATGCGGCGCGGATTGCAATCCGCTTCTGGCATTGCCTGAGCTTGCGTGAGATGGCGGAAAATACGGCGCAGCATTTCGATGATTTGGAAATCAGCATTCCTGAATTTGAGAAAAATCGACATCTGCCGATGAACCGCCTGTTTGGCGCATGTGTCGCACAGAAGAAAAAGGAAAATTTTCCTGCCAACTTGGCGCCTGCCGTTATGCACGCGGCTTTGCATAAGCAGGCGTATCCGCTGACTTTCTATCGCGCTGCGCTGTTACGTTGCAGCATAGAAAGGCAAGTTACCTGGGTGCGTGCTGCAATCATAAAAGCATGCTTATTGCGCCAATGGCGCGAAAACAACTCTCAATCATTTGCAAAGGATTACCTCGTGAGCTTGAATAGCAATCTTCCTGAGCAGCAAAAGCCTGCTTACAGCTTAGGCCGCCTGTTTGCTGTATATGAAAAAATCCAAAAGGATGCAGTAGATCCCAACTCAGGGATACGTGAACGCTGGTTTGCAACTGCAATGCATACGCCTGTCAGAGCTTTTCCCAATCTGGAGGCTTTGAGCGTGTTTCACTTGGCCAAGCTGAGAAAACAAAGCAAATCCTATGGAAATTTTGTTACTTATGGGAATTTGATTGATGAAATCATGGGCGATATACCAGATGGTTTTCCTGACAAATTAGACCTTGAAAAACAGGGCTTGTTTTGCGTCGGTTATCACCATCAGCGTCAAATGCTTTACAAGAGCAAGAGCAAGGAGGCTGCAACAGATGTCGCAGTGACAGCATAAATCCTTCGATCAGCTACAAAACAGTATTGAAAATCCCATTACCCAAAAACAGGAATACACGATGAGCAATCTGATCACCCGCCGCTACGACTTTGTTTTTTTATTTGACGTGAAAGATGGCAACCCGAACGGAGACCCGGATGCAGATAATCATCCGCGCACAGATCCGCAGACTGGCGAAGGTTTGGTCACAGATGTGTCACTCAAGCGCAAGATCCGCAACTTTGTCGGCCTGCTCAAAGGATGTAATGCGCCACACGATATCTATGTCAAAGAAAAAGCCGTCTTGAATCAAATTCATGAGCGCGCATATGCCGCAATCGGCGTCAAAGATGATGCAAAAGAAGACGTGAAAGAGAAAAAGCGCAAAGGTGGCGGAGACGATGTGGATAATGCCCGCAAATGGATGTGCCAGAATTTTTATGATGTGCGTACTTTCGGCGCGGTGATGTCCACCGGTGTGAATGCAGGTCAAGTGCGAGGCCCGGTACAACTCACCTTTGCACGCTCCATTGACCCTATCGAATGCCTGGATCACTCAATCACACGTATGGCCATCGCGAGTGAGAAAGAAGCAGAGAAACAAGAGGGAGAAAACCGGACGATGGGCCGAAAAAGCACTGTCTCTTATGGACTTTACCGCTCACATGGCTTTGTTTCCAGCTTCCTTGCGCGTCAAACCGGTTTTTCGCAAGACGACCTCGATTTGCTTTGGCAATCTTTGCAATATATGTTCGAGCATGATCGTTCTGCCGCACGCGGTGAAATGAATACGCGTGGTTTATATGTGTTCGAGCATGAATCTGAACTTGGCAATGCGCATGCGCATCGTTTGTTTGAGCGCATCAAGATCGAATTGGCTGAAGGCAAGCATGAAGCGCGCAACTTCGCTGATTATGTCGTCAGCGTGAATGAGGCAGATCTGCCGCCGGGTGTGCGCTTAATCCGGTTTGAGTAAGTCAGGCAGGCGATGTCAGACAATTTATTCCCCGCGCCGCCGCTTCCGCCTGAAGCAGCCGAGCCGCTCATGCTCAGCGCCTTGCAGCACTACGCCTACTGCCCGCGTCAATGCGCCTTGATCCATATCGAACAGGCGTTCGCTGAAAACGTGCACACCTTGCGCGGCCAGGCGGCGCACCGGCTGGCCGATATTCCCGGCGCCGAGAAGCGTCCCGGGGTGCGGATTGAACGCGCCCTGCCGGTGTGGAGTGAGACGCTGGGCATCAGCGGGCGTTGCGATGTGGTGGAATTTCTGGCCGACGGCACGCCTTATCCGGTCGAATACAAACACGGCGCGCGGCGGGACAAATTGCATGACGACATCCAGCTTGCCGCGCAAGCGCTGTGTTTGGAAGAAATGTTTGGCAAGCCTGTCCCGCAAGGCGCGATTTATCACGCCAGTTCAAAGCGGCGGCGCGTGGTGGAAATCAGCCCGGACTTACGCGCCCAGACCCGCGACACGATAGAGGCAGTGCGCGCGATGTTGCAAGCAGGCGTGATTCCAGCGCCGCAATATGATGCGCGCTGTAAAGAATGTTCGCTGCAACACATCTGCCAACCGCAGATGCAGAGCGCGTCAGCGCGCCGGCAAAGTTTGCGCGCCGCCTTATTCGATGTGGAAAAGGAATAAGCATGCAAACCCTGCTCAATACCCTGTATGTCACCAGTCCGGAAGCGTATTTGAAACTGGAAAATGACACGGTGCGGATTGAAATTGAACGTGAAAAGCGCCTGCAAGTGCCGCTGCATCATTTGAGCGGCGTGGTCTGTTTTGGCCACACCATGTTAAGCCCGGCGCTGATGCACCGCTTGGCGCAAGAGGGCAAAAGCCTGGTCTTGCTGGATGAAGCCGGGCGTTTTCAGGCGCGCCTGGAAGGCCCATGCAGCGGCAATATATTGCTGCGCCAGGCGCAATTTACGCGCGCGCAAGATGCTGCGGTTTGCCTGCAACTGGCGCAAGCGATGATCGCCGGCAAAATCCGCAATGCGCGCCAGGTGCTGCTGCGCGCCGCGCGTGAAAACCCCGACAGCCAGGAGCGCGCCGATCTGGAGCGCGCCGCCGCCGATTTGGCGGCTTCCCTGCGCGCGCTGGCGGCTGCGCAAGAGGTGGAGCAAGTACGCGGCATTGAGGGGGAAGCGGCGCGCCAGTATTTTGCCTGTATGAATCTGCTGATCAAGCCGGCCATGCGCACCCAATTCCAATTTGCCGGACGCAATCGCCGCCCGCCGCGCGATGCGCTGAATGCCTTGCTGTCTTTTTTGTACAGTATGTTGATGAATGATTGCCGTTCCGCCTTGGAAGCCGTGGGTTTGGATGTGCAGCAGGGATTTTTACATGCTGTGCGCCCGGGCCGCGCCGCGCTGGCGCTGGATTTGATGGAAGAATTCCGCGCCGTGCTGGCGGATCGCTTAGCGTTGACCTTGATTAACCGGGGCCAGCTCAAGGGGACGGATTTTATTCAGCGTGAAGGTGGCGCAGTGAGTCTTGAAGGCGATGCGCGCCGCCTGGTGGTGACAGCCTATCAGGAGCGCAAGCAGGAGATGTTGCAGCATCCTGTACTGGAGCAACAAACCGCAATCGGTTTATTGCCGATGCTGCAGGCGCGCTTGCTGGCGCGCGCGGTGCGCGGCGAAGCGCTGGATTATGTGCCGTTTTTATGGAAATAAGCGCATGCTGACCCTGGTGACTTATGACGTCAACACCGAGACCAAAGAAGGCCGGCGCCGCTTGCGCCGCGTGGCCAAGGTGTGTGAAAGCGTGGGCCAGCGCGTGCAATTATCGGTCTTTGAATGTCAGGTGGATCAGGCCGGTTTTGAAGAATTGGAACGCCGCCTGCTGGCCGAAGTGGATTTGCAGCAGGATAATTTACGCCTCTATCGCCTGCCTGCCGGGCGCGGTTTTGCGGTGCGCGAACACGGCCAATTCCGCGCCACCGATTTTCAGGCGCCGCTGGTAATATAATACGTGAACCGACTTCCCCAGCCTGCCGGCGCGCGAACCGGCAGCGCCCATCCCTCCCCGCACCCTTTCGCGCACAGCCAAGTGATTGATTTGCAATGGAATTTTTAACCACCGCCAACACCAATGCGATTTTCTGCCGGACAAGCGGGAGGTTCGCGCAAACGGGGCTAAAATGCCAGGTAATTCAAGCGCTTGCGCTTGAAGAGCAGCGCCCGGGCTTCGGCTCGGGCGAGGATTGAAACGGCGACCCTGTAGCGCCAGTTGCGGCCGCCCAGTGGCAGCGCCCGGGCTTCGGCTCGGGCGAGGATTGAAACGGCTTGGGCGCCATGATTCGCGCGCGGCTTGACGCAGCGCCCGGGCTTCGGCTCGGGCGAGGATTGAAACATTGCGGAAGTTGTATAATACCATTGATCAGTGAGCAGCGCCCGGGCTTCGGCTCGGGCGAGGATTGAAACACCGTTTTGTCGTAGGTTCTGAAGATGAATTAAGGCAGCGCCCGGGCTTCGGCTCGGGCGAGGATTGAAACCCCACCTCTGAGATGGTGCAGTAACAGGATAAGGCAGCGCCCGGGCTTCGGCTCGGGCGAGGATTGAAACTCCAGTTATTTCAGCTGGGAATGGACTGACAAAGCAGCGCCCGGGCTTCGGCTCGGGCGAGGATTGAAACTTCGATTTCGAGTTGATAAATATCGCTCAATGTCGCAGCGCCCGGGCTTCGGCTCGGGCGAGGATTGAAACTCAATCAATATGTAACCGGTGCCAGCGCTGCCGGCAGCGCCCGGGCTTCGGCTCGGGCGAGGATTGAAACTTCTCTTCGCTCAGCCGCTCGCTGTCCTCTAGTGCAGCGCCCGGGCTTCGGCTCGGGCGAGGATTGAAACATTTTGCACCTTAAAATAATGCGCCGGCAATATTACGCAGCGCCCGGGCTTCGGCTCGGGCGAGGATTGAAACGTCCGCCGCACTGCGCGGCAGTTTGCCGATTAAGGCAGCGCCCGGGCTTCGGCTCGGGCGAGGATTGAAACCTACACTTTCCCCCCCTGTTAGCAAGGGGGGGGCGCGCAGCGCCCGGGCTTCGGCTCGGGCGAGGATTGAAACATCAGTATAGGAATCAGATTTAGAGCGAGTCATGCAGCGCCCGGGCTTCGGCTCGGGCGAGGATTGAAACATTGATGCTATCCACTTTACTGCCATCCCCCTTTTGCAGCGCCCGGGCTTCGGCTCGGGCGAGGATTGAAACAATTTGGCCACGGGAGACACTGCCAGCACGGCAAGCAGCGCCCGGGCTTCGGCTCGGGCGAGGATTGAAACCAGTGATACCGAACGAGAAATCAATGGCAGATGCGCAGCGCCCGGGCTTCGGCTCGGGCGAGGATTGAAACAACTTGATTCAAGAGCTGTCGCAGAGCTTCGTTGCAGCGCCCGGGCTTCGGCTCGGGCGAGGATTGAAACAGATCCTCTTGCCGCATCATCTGCTGGATGCGCGCAGCGCCCGGGCTTCGGCTCGGGCGAGGATTGAAACAATACGCAGCCGGTTAAAGACTTTGGGGACGCATTGCAGCGCCCGGGCTTCGGCTCGGGCGAGGATTGAAACTGTTGATCATTTACCAATCAACCCCTTGATTTTGCAGCGCCCGGGCTTCGGCTCGGGCGAGGATTGAAACAAATGGGCGGCTTGCTCCATCGCGGTACTGTGGTGCAGCGCCCGGGCTTCGGCTCGGGCGAGGATTGAAACAGGAAAAATGGATAGAACAGAAGTACAACTCCTGCAGCGCCCGGGCTTCGGCTCGGGCGAGGATTGAAACGGCGCTAAAATGCCTGCGGCGCTATCCCCAGAGCAGCGCCCGGGCTTCGGCTCGGGCGAGGATTGAAACCGGATTTAACCTGCGCATTCCAAAAATTCAAGCCTGCAGCGCCCGGGCTTCGGCTCGGGCGAGGATTGAAACAAGAATATTAACTTGCTTACCCATTAAATTTATTTCGCAGCGCCCGGGCTTCGGCTCGGGCGAGGATTGAAACTGCAAAGATGTTCGCATTAGTCCAGCTGCAAGATGCAGCGCCCGGGCTTCGGCTCGGGCGAGGATTGAAACCCCGCTGAAATAACGGGAGAAGGGTTAATGATTTGGCAGCGCCCGGGCTTCGGCTCGGGCGAGGATTGAAACACGCGTGGAATTTGCGGCGCATAATTCTTGCGAGGCAGCGCCCGGGCTTCGGCTCGGGCGAGGATTGAAACATTTTACCGGAGATAAGGCCGCATCAAAAAGCTTGCAGCGCCCGGGCTTCGGCTCGGGCGAGGATTGAAACAGATCAACCAAAATTGCACTGCGCAATGTTGCCAACGCAGCGCCCGGGCTTCGGCTCGGGCGAGGATTGAAACTAAGGCTGTACCGTCTGTAAATCCGTAATTTACAGCAGCGCCCGGGCTTCGGCTCGGGCGAGGATTGAAACACCCCTGATCCCGGCTGGGCGCGTCGCATTGAGCGCAGCGCCCGGGCTTCGGCTCGGGCGAGGATTGAAACTCCGCACAGTTCCAAACCGCGTTTGATGCTGCCCAAGCAGCGCCCGGGCTTCGGCTCGGGCGAGGATTGAAACGAGCAACGCCATTTGCGAACAGCAAATTGCTGGGGCAGCGCCCGGGCTTCGGCTCGGGCGAGGATTGAAACGCCAACGGCAGCACCTGGCAGTTGGTCGGCTCTGGCAGCGCCCGGGCTTCGGCTCGGGCGAGGATTGAAACAATCTGAGCGTAAAAATAAATTCGCTTTCAGTGAGCAGCGCCCGGGCTTCGGCTCGGGCGAGGATTGAAACGGCGTCAACCGTTTTACGGGAAATGAACCTGCTTTGCAGCGCCCGGGCTTCGGCTCGGGCGAGGATTGAAACCGAAACAATTAACATCTTTTTCCAAAGATGCTATGCAGCGCCCGGGCTTCGGCTCGGGCGAGGATTGAAACATCAAATGATATGACGAATCCGCCAATTCTTTTTGCAGCGCCCGGGCTTCGGCTCGGGCGAGGATTGAAACATTGCTGACGTTTTTCAGCATGGCAAATGCAACGTGCAGCGCCCGGGCTTCGGCTCGGGCGAGGATTGAAACCTGAAAACCTAAATATGGAGCGCATCATGGCAGAGCAGCGCCCGGGCTTCGGCTCGGGCGAGGATTGAAACAAAAAAACCGACAATAAAGAGGGTGAAAAACGAGCAGCGCCCGGGCTTCGGCTCGGGCGAGGATTGAAACACGTCTGCATCAGGCGCGGATGTCAGCCGCCTGAGGCAGCGCCCGGGCTTCGGCTCGGGCGAGGATTGAAACTATGTTTCCGTCAAGGCGAAAAACTGAGACCTGATGCAGCGCCCGGGCTTCGGCTCGGGCGAGGATTGAAACAGTGTTTCGTTATGAGAACCGCTTGCGCGGCTGTGGCAGCGCCCGGGCTTCGGCTCGGGCGAGGATTGAAACGTAGTCTGCATATTTCTCGACCAAGTGCGCCACCAGCAGCGCCCGGGCTTCGGCTCGGGCGAGGATTGAAACAGCAAGAGCTTTTTTCAATTGCGCCATGCCCTGCGGCAGCGCCCGGGCTTCGGCTCGGGCGAGGATTGAAACAGGATATTCCGCATATTATGGTTGTCGCAGATACGCAGCGCCCGGGCTTCGGCTCGGGCGAGGATTGAAACGACAAAGACAAGTGCGGGCGCGGCCTGGATGCGCTGCAGCGCCCGGGCTTCGGCTCGGGCGAGGATTGAAACTCGTGACATTCACAGGTGGGGCAGCCGGCGGCGGGCAGCGCCCGGGCTTCGACTCGGGCGAGGATTGAAACACAATCAACAAGGCTTACTCGGCGGTATCGGTGGCAGCGCCCGGGCTTCGGCTCGGGCGAGGATTGAAACAGCGACCTCTCTGATGCTTGGTCGAACGTCATGGCAGCGCCCGGGCTTCGGCTCGGGCGAGGATTGAAACAGCGGCATACTTGCGGAATGCGCCTATCATTGTTGCAGTGCCCGGGCTTCGGCTCGGGCGAGGATTGAAACAGATGTCGAGTGCGCTGTGTGATTTCTTTGGACGGCAGCGCCCGGGCTTCGGTTCGGGCGAGGATTGAAACATCAGTTGAGCTTTTCGCCGCCATTTGCCTCAAGCAGCGCCCGGGCTTCGGCTCGGGCGAGGATTGAAACGTCTCCGGGCCTCCGTATTCGGGTTCCAGTGCGTTGCAGCGCCCGGGCTTCGGCTTGGGCGAGGATTGAAACGTGGACAGCGTAAAAATAGGTGCCTCCATGCTGACGCCGCAGCGCCCGGGCTTCGGCTCGGGCGAGGATTGAAACGCCTGATTTGCCAGTTGATCAAGGCCGCCTGCCAGGCAGCGCCCGGGCTTCGGCTCGGGCGAGGATTGAAACCGATAAATACACTGGCGCTGTATATAATCCGCCGTCGCAGCGCCCGGGCTTCGGCTCGGGCGAGGATTGAAACAAACCATACAATTTGCAGCTGCGCGCCACGCAGGGCAGCGCCCGGGCATCGGCTCGGGCGAGGATTGAAACCCTTTACTGTCGCTCGGCAGGATCGGGGTGTCGGCGGCAGCGCCCGTGCTTCGGTGCTGCTGGATGAGCAAACGTGCTGCGGCAAACGCTGTAAAACGGAACTGCGCCCCACTTCGCATATCAGGCCGGATTGGCGGCGCCAGGGCTGAATAGAGACTTTTTCAGCCAGATCGCGGCAACTGCCGCCGCCCGGGATTATCATGGCGGCTGGCGTCTATTCTTTTTCACACCATGTCCAACAGCTACTCCCAGCAACTGCGTCACGCCAGCTTGCCAACTGATTTCCGCCTGCAGGCGCAAACCTGTTTTGGCGAGGCCATCCGCTTTAGCGCCAGCGCCTGCGCCCAATATGCGCACGACGAATCGCGCATAGGCGTGATGCCGCCGCAAGCGGTGCTCAAGGCGCGCAATAAAGAAGACATCAGCGCCCTGCTCGCCTTATGCCATCAATATCATGTGCCGGTCGTGGCGCGCGGAGCCGGCAGTTCGATTGAAGGCCATATTCTGGCGCTGCAAGGCGGCGTGGCGCTGGATCTGTCGGATATGAACCAGATCCTCGCGATTCATGCCGGGGATTTTTGCGCCACGGTGCAGCCAGGCGTGACGCGCAAGCAATTGAATGAGGCGCTGCGGGATACCGGCTTGTTTTTCCCGGTCGATCCAGGGGCCGACGCCAGCCTGGGCGGCATGTGCGCCACACGCGCCTCCGGCACCACCACGGTGCGTTATGGCGCGATGCGGGAAAATGTGCTGGCGCTGGAAGCTGTGCTGGCGGATGGGCGCATCATGCGCTGCGGCTGTCTGGCGCGCAAAGCCTCAACCGGCTATGACCTGAGCCATTTGCTGATCGGCAGCGAAGGCACGCTGGGCGTGATCAGCGAAATCAGCGTCAAGCTGTGGCCGCAACCGGAGGCGCTGGCGGTGGCGCTGGCGTCCTACGCCGACACCAAGAGCGCGGTGGAAACCGTGGCCAACGCCCTGGCCTGCGGCTTGCAACTGGCGCGCATCGAATTTCTTGACCGCCAAAGCGTGCAAGCCGTCAACCGGCATGCCGGGCTGGGCTTGCCGGAACAGGCCATGCTGATTATGGAGTTGCACGGCAGCCCGGCCAGCTTGCAAGAACAGGTCGATACGCTGCGCCAGCTGTGCGCAGCTCAGGACTGCAGCCACTTTGAAGCCGGCTATGATCTGGCGCAGCGCAACCGGCTGTGGGCGGCGCGCCATCAAGCCTATTTTTCGCTGTTGCAGATGCGTCCCGGCGCACGCGCCATCACCACCGACGCCTGCGTCCCGCTGTCACAGTTAGCGCAGATTATTTGCCAAAGTGAAGCCGACTGTCTGGCCGCCGGCCTGCCGTTCGCCATTTTGGGACATGTCGGCGATGGCAATTTCCACCTTCTGCTGTTAATTGATGAAGCTAATCCGCACGAACTCGCGCTGGCGGAAAGTTTGAATGAAAACATCGTGCAACGCGCGCTGGCCGCCGGCGGCGCCTGCAGCGGCGAGCATGGCATAGGCTTGCACAAGATCCGCTTCATGCAAGCGCAACATGGCGCGGTGGCGCTGGACATCATGCGCAGCATTAAACACAGCCTCGATCCGCACAATATTATGAATCCCGGAAAAATGTTGCCGCCCGCTTGAGACTCCCCCAAATGGAGGATTTACTTGCGGGACATGCAAATTTCCCTGGAAATTGCAATAGTCACAAATAATTTCCCCAAAGAAATCCCTCTCCATATAATAAAAACAGAGAGGTAATGACTTTGGAGGCACATCATGTCACGCAGTATCTTTTCACAACTCTTGCTGGCGCTGCTTTTTTCCGGTACCCAGGCGCAGGCGGCCAGCAATGAGGCGGACGCCAGGAAAATGCTCGAAAAAGCAGTCGAGTACTATCAGCAACATGGCTATGAAAAAGGGCTGGAGGAATGCAACCGGCTCGACGGCCCCTTCAATGCAAAAAGTGAGATCAATCAAGGGGATTTATATCTATTCACTTTGACTTACGACGGCGTATCGCCCTGCCATGGCAAAAATCCGAAATTGCGCGGCAAAAGCATGATCAATCTGAAAGACCAAAACGGGGTCGAATTCATCAAGCTGATGGTGGAGCAATGCAAGGCCAAGGGCGATGGCCATGTGGATTATGTCTGGCCGCACCCGGAAACCAAGGCGCTGATGAAAAAACGTTCCTTCACGATACGTATTCCGGGCAAGGAAGAATGCCTGGGCGCCGGCATCAGCCTGCCCGGCTGATGCGCGAAAAAAAAGCCGCCAGGCTCGCAACTGGCGGCATACACAACTGAAAAAAGAGAGGAACCTGCGCATTCATATTGCGCGCCTGTGCTGAACTCCTGTTCTCCTTTTACAACTCGCAACAAGTTGGCGACACAAGTTTTAAATTTCTGACATCAAGCAAGCCCGCGCTCTTTTTTTCCAGAAAAAACCGGCCAAAGCATGCGCCTGTGCTGCGATTGACATACAATCTGCGCTGCAAAAGCCGGCGTCAGATCTGCCGGCGCTTCACAGAACAATCGGAATGGCATGACAAGTTTGACTGCAGATCAGATGGTTTTCCAGGTGGCAGAATGGCACAAACCGCGCCAGCGGCGCGCCTGGAGCATACTCATGCTGGCCGCTGTCTTCCATGCCGTGGTCTTGCTGGGTTTGCTGAGCCACACCCGGCTGATAGAAAAAGTCAAAGTCAAGGGTGAGCAAAGCATCACCACCCTGTTTTTCCCGCAACAGGGCAAGCCTGAACCACCCGCACCGCCGCCGCCCCCGCCACAAGCCGCGCCGCGCCCGCCCGTCTTGCAAGCCCGCCCCGCCCCCCGCAAACCACAGGAGGAAATTGCGCCGGCTGCGCCATCGCCGCTGCCCTCGCTGCCGCCCAACCCTGCCGCCATCA
Source organism: Massilia sp. W12 (assembly GCF_037300705.1). NCBI lineage: Bacteria > Pseudomonadati > Pseudomonadota > Betaproteobacteria > Burkholderiales > Oxalobacteraceae > Massilia > Massilia sp. W12. The sequence goes on from NZ_CP147776.1 coordinate 3,473,868, forward strand.
CCCAGCCGCAGGAAGAAGACATGATGGCGCGTGTGGAAGCTGCGCGCAAACGGCGCCAGCAGCAGGCGCCAGCCGAAAGCGCGCCGCCGCCGGCCGCGCTGGAAGATGAAAATCAGCGCCGCCTGCAAACCGCTTACGCCAATCTGGCGCAATTGCAGCGCAATGCCGGACGCGATAAAGAAGACACCGGCGGCGTCTTTCAGATCCGCAACCAAACTTATCAAAGCGCCGAATTCGTGTTCCGTGGCTGGAACAGCACCATGCGCCGCATGTGGCCGCAGCTGTATCAGGTGGAGCGCGGAAATGAGCCTGATATTGAGCTGGCGATCGTCAAAAAAATGATAGAAGTCATCCGCAAGTATAAAGATGGCGACTTCACCTGGGAATCACAGCGTCTCGGGCGCGCCATCACACTCTCTGCGCGGCCTGCGGACAGCGCGCAATTACAGCAATTTCTGCTGCGCGAATTCTTCCCGAATTACCACCAGAGCAATCAGTGAGCCGCGCGCGCATGGCGCGGCAAAGAGCAGGGTTTTTGCATAATCTCCCCCTTTTCTTGCGCATTCCCGCTTAGAATGGCTTGAAAAGTCCGCAAGCCAAAGGGAGAAATGGAAATCGCCAGCCCCGCCACCACGCCCCGCCTGCCGCTTGGCAGACGCCTGCCTTTGCTGTTGACGCCCTGGCTTGTGCTGGCGTTGGCGCTTGGCCTGACCTGGCTGGCCTGGCGCATTGAACGCAATGAAGCCGTCACTTCCCTGCACCACCGCTTTGATATGCAAGTCGCCGCACTGGCCGAAAATATCAACAAGCGCAGCCAAACCTATGAAGATCTGCTGCGCGGGGTGCAAGCGCTGTTTGCGCAACAGGATGTGGATCAGCGCCAGTTTTCCACGTATATCGCCAAACTGGAATTGGCCAAACGCTATCCGGGCGTGCAAAGCATTAACTATGTGCAATATTTACCACAGTCAGCGCGCGCCGCGCACGAAGCGCAGATGCGCCAGAGCCTGCCCGGCTATCGCATCATGCCGCCCGGCGAGCGCCCGGCTTATGCGCCGGCGGTGTACGTGCACCCGGTCAAAGGCGGCGACGCCCCTCCGCCCGGACTGGACAGTCTGACCCTGCCCGCTTTCGCCGCCGCCCGCATGCAAGCGCGCGACAGCGGCGAAGCCGTGATGTCAGCCTCAATCACACTGCACGAGCGGGCCGGCGAAACCGGCTTTATGTTGAATCTGCCGCTGTACCATAAAAACATGCGCAGCGATGACAGCGCCAGCCGCCGCGCCGCCCTCAGCGGCTGGGTCGAAGCCTTCTTCCACATGGAAAGCTTTATGCAAAGCGCACTGGGCGATGGCGATAATGCACTGGCCCTGCGCATTTACGATGGAGAGCAAAACAACCCGCGCCTGATGTATGACAGCCAGAACGGCGCAATGCGTATGCCACAGGCATTCAAACGCAGCCAAAAATTGCAATTAGCCGGGCATAACTGGCAACTGCAAGCCCACGCCACCCCGGCCTTCATGCAGCAACTCGACCACAGCAACAGCGATACGGTTTTATACGCCGGCATCGCGATTTCCGGCATGATGTGGCTGACCACTATGCTGCTGGTGCGCGGCCAGACCCGGGCGCGCTTGGCCACGCTGCGCTTGAAACAGGAATTGCAGGTGCGGCGGGAAATCGAAGCCGGCTTGAAAAACAGCGAAAAAAGGCTGCAGGAAATCATTGATATGCTGCCGATTGCGCTGTTCATCAAAGATCCGCAAAGCCGCCTGCTGTTACTCAACCGCGCCTGTGAAGCGCAATGGGGCATGCCGGCCCAGGCGCTGCTGGGCAATGACGGCAGCCAGATGTTTCCGGTAGAGCAGATGAAAGACTTTTTGCGCAAAGACCGCATGGTGTTTGAACAGGGCCGGCTGCAGGAATTCGATGAGGAAGTGTATAACGCCACCTTGCGTCAAAACCGTTTGGTGCACACCTATAAAAAACCGGTGTTTGATGAGACCGGACAGGCCCTGTACATGATCGGTCTGGCCCTGGACATCACCGAAAAATGGCGCGCGGAACAATGGTCGCAATTGCTGGAAACCTGTATTGCGAATCTGAATGAAATGGTGCTCATCAGCGAGCCGCAAGCCAATAGCGAATGGCCGCGCATTATTTTCGTGAATCACGCTTTTGTGCAAAAGACCGGCTACTTGCGCGAACAAATCATCGGCTGCAGCAGTGAAATCCTGCGCGGGCCGCAAACTTCGCCGGAAGAGCTGTCCAGAATTGCGCGCGCCACCCGCAAAGCCCAACCGATCCGCAGCGAAATCATGATTTACCGCAAAGACGGGCATGCGCTGTGGGTCGAGGTTGAGCTGACCCCTTTATGCGACAAACGCGGCCAGCTCACGCACTGGGTGATGGTGGCGCGCGATATCGCCGAGCGCAAGCAAGCGCAACAGGATTTGATCGCCAGCGAAGCCATGCACCGCGCGATTATTGAACATGCGCCGCTGCCGATGCTGGTGGCCGGGATTGACGATGCGCACATCATCTACGCCAATCAACGCGCGAATCAAATTTTCGGCGATTGCGGGCAAGAGTTGAGTCAGCGCAATCTGCGCGCCTGTTTTGCCGATAGCGCCGCGCTCGGCCCGATTTTAAACAGTGTGCGCCAGCAGGGTTTTGCCAATGATATTGAAATGCAATTGCAGCGCTGCAACGGGCAACCCTTCTGGGCCTTGCTGAGCATGGTGCGCAGCAGGTATCAAAAACGCGATTGCATCATCGCCAGCTTCACCGATATCGACCAGATCAAACATATCCAGCAGGAACTGGAACAGGCGCGCGAAAAAGCCGACAGCGCAAATCGCGCCAAGAGCGCCTTCCTGTCGAATATGAGCCATGAAATCCGCACCCCGATGAACAGCATTCTGGGTATGACTTATCTGGCGCTGGCGACCGGACTGGATGCGCGGCAGCGCGATTATCTGGAAAAAATCCACCTCTCCGGACAACATCTGCTGGGCTTGATTGACGATGTGCTGGATTTATCCAAAATCGAAGCCGGCATGCTGGAAATTGAACACATACCATTCCACATCTCCGAAGTCAGCGGCAAACTGCGCGACTTGCTGGAACAGCGCATTCTGGCCAAGGGCTTGCGCTTCCAATTGCAAATCGGCGCCAACGCTGACGGCTGGTATCTGGGCGATCCCTTGCGCCTGTCCCAGGTGCTGATCAATCTGACCGGCAACGCCCTCAAATTCACGCAAGCAGGACAGATCAGCGTGCACATTGAAGCGGCGGCGGATGGCGGCCTGCATTTTTCAGTGCGCGACAGCGGCATCGGCATGAGCGCAGAACAGATGGCGCGCCTGTTCCAGCCTTTCCAGCAAGCAGAAAGCGCCTCCAGCCGCAAATATGGCGGCACCGGCCTGGGCCTGGCGATCTCGCGCCAGCTGGTGGAATTGATGGGCGGCAGCATCGCCGTCGAAAGCCGGCCGGGACAAGGCTCACGCTTTCATTTTCACCTGCCGCTGGCGCGCCATTGGCAGGCGGCGCAATCCAAGCGCCCCCACCCGGATGTGCAAGAAACCCTGGAGCAGGCGCGCGCGCGCCTGCAGGGCCGGCGCGTCCTGCTGGCCGAGGACAGTCCCTTGAATCAGCAAGTGGCTTGCGAGCTGCTGCAAAAGGCCGGAGTTGAAGTGATGGTGGCGGAAGACGGCCTGCAAGTGCTGCAATTGCTGGAGCAGTTTGAATTTGATTGCATCCTGATGGATTTGCAAATGCCGGGCATGGATGGCGTCAGCGCCACCCGCGCGCTGCGCGCCCAAGCGCGCTGGCAGGATTTGCCGGTGATCGCCATGACTGCGAACGCCAGCGCGCATGACCGCCAGCTGTGCCAGGAAGCCGGCATGCAAGATTTCATCAGCAAGCCGATTCAACCGTCCCTGCTGTACGCCACCATCATTGCCATGCTCGGCCCGGAAGCCGGTCAAAACAGCGTGCGCGAGACCATGCAGATAGATTGGACGCCCTTGACCGATTTGATCGGCGACGACCCCAGCCGCATCCGCAAATTTGTCCTGCTGTTTTTTGATTCCGCCGATGTGCAAATGAGCGCGCTCGAACGCGCCATCGCCACCCGCGATCTGGCCGAAGCGCACCGCCTGCTGCACAGCCTGCGCAGTGAAGCCGCCGCGATGGGCGCGCAAGCCTTGGCGCAACTATGCCGCGAATGCGAATGCGCACTCGATGAAAGCGGGCGCAGCGCGGCCAGCCTGCAGGAATTGAAAAGAATGCTGCAATTGGTGAAAAACATGATGTTGCTTTATTTGCAGGAAAAGGAACAAAACCGTGCCCTGCATGACACAGCGCTATAAAACAATGCCATCAGATGCCGCTGCGCAACATGTCAGGCGGAACTTTGGCGCCGGCGCCCTGTCATCCTCGCTCCTCTGTTGCACTGACTTTAAACGGCTATGAAAACAAAGTTTCGACTGCAAGCCAGCCTGCCGCGCGCCATGCTGTACAGCGCCAGCCTGCTGTTGTGCGCCGCACCGCCGGCCAGCGCCGCCACCCCGGCGCCCGCCTCCAGCTCTGCCACGCCCGCCAGCGCCAAAGCCCCAGCCGGGCCGGGCGCCGCCGCGCCCAATGCGCCGCCGGTCAACGTCTCTGTCACCCGGGTGCAGCGCCAGGATGTGCCGGTGGTGCTGGAAACCCAGGCCACGGTGGCGCCGGTGGCGAATGTCGATGTGCGGGCGCAAATCAGCGCCGTCATCAGCGCCGTACATGTGCAGGAAGGGCAAATGGTGAAAGCCGGGCAGCTGCTGTTCAGCCTCGATGCGCGCAGCGAGCAAGCCGCCCTGGAACGCAATCTTGCGCAATTGCAAAAAGATCAAGCGCAATTGGAAGACTTGCAGCGCCAAGCCAAGCGCAACCAGGAATTGCTGGCGCAAAATTTTGTCTCGCGCGGCGCGGCGGATAATCTGGCGACGCAGGTGGCGGCGCAACAAGCCAGCATCAAGCTGGCGCAAGCCGCCGTCAAAAGCGCGCGCGTGGCGCTGGACTACAGCCAGATCCGCGCCCCCATGGATGGCCGCATCGGCGCCATCAATGTCTATCCCGGCAGCCTGGCGCAACCCGGTCTGAGCCTGCTGCAACTGACCCGCTTAGACCCGATCGACATCAGCTTTAGCGCGCCCGAATCGCGCCTGCGCGAATTGCTGGCGGCGCATAAAGCCGGCCTGGCCCAGGTTGAGGTTTTGCCAAACGGCGCGCCGCCGCTGCGCGGCAAATTGCACTTCATCGATAACAGCGTGGATGGCGCCAGCGGCAATATCCGCGTCAAAGCGCGCTTTGCCAATCCGCAGCAAAGCTTGTGGCCGGGACAAACCGTACAAGCCAGACTGACGGTGGATACGCTCAAAAATGCAGTGGTGGCGCCGCTGGCGGCGGTGGTGATCAACGCCAAGGGACGTGCGGTGTACACCGTGGAAGCCGATCAAAGCGTGAAACTGCAACCGGTCAAATTGCTCTACAGCTTTGGACAAATGGCCGTGCTGGAAGGCTTGAGCGGCAATGAAAAAGTGGTGGTCGAAGGCAAACAGAATCTGCGCCCCGGCGGCAAAATCAAAGAACTGCCTTCCGCCGTGACGCGCAGCGATGAGAAAAGCGCAGTGGCCGGCAAAGGTGGCGCATGAATCTTTCCGCTTTAAGCATCAGCCGCCCGGTCATGGTGGTGCTGTTATCCCTGTCCCTGATTGTGGCCGGGGTGATGGCGTATATGCAGATCCCGGTGGCCGCACTGCCCAGCTACAACACGCCGGTGATCAATGTCAACGCCGACCTGCCCGGGGCCAGCCCGGAAACCATGGCGTCTTCCGTCGCGCTGCCGCTGGAAAAGCAATTTTCCACCATCGGCGGCTTGAATCTGATCACCTCCTCTTCGACCCTGGGCCAGACTTCGCTCACACTCGAATTTGACCCCAGCATCGATGTCAACGCCGCCGCCGTCGATGTGCAAGCCGCGCTGCTGCGCGCGCAACGCTCGCTGCCGGCGGAAATGACCGACCTGCCTTCCTACCGCAAAGTGAATCCGGCGGATGCGCCGATTTTATTCATGGCCATGAATTCGCCCTCCATGAGCCTGCCGGAAATCACCGATTTCGCAGAAAACCTGATCGGCCCCAGCCTCTCCAGCATCAATGGGGTGGCGCAGGTGCTGGTGTTCGGCGCCAAACGCTATGCGGTGCGGGTGCGGGTCAAGCCGGATCTGTTAGCGGCGCGCAATTTAAGCCTGGATGAAGTGGCGCAGGCGATCCGCAACGCCAATCCCAACTCGCCTCTGGGCGTGCTGGAAGGGCCGCAACAAATCCTGACCATTCAAGCCAGCGGGGCCTTGATGAAAGCCGCCGATTTCGCCCCGCTTGTGATCGCCCAGCGCAATGGCCAGCCGGTGCGCCTGTCGGAAATCGCCACGGTGGAAGACTCCAACCTCGGCATCCGCGCCTACGGCAGCTACCGGGGCGAACGCTCCGTCACGCTGGCGGTGCTGCGCCAACCCAACGCCAACACGGTGCAGGTGGTGGACGCGATCAAAAAAATGATGCCGCGCTTTCAGGAGCAAGTTCCGTCCTCGGTCAAAATCACCCTGGTGAATGACCGCTCGCTGTCGATCCGCGAATCAATTCACGATGTCAATCTGACCCTGGGCTTGACAGTGGCGCTGGTGGTGCTGGTGATCTTTTTATTCCTGCACCGCCTCACCGCCACCTTCATCCCCGCCATCACCATGCCGATTTCACTGCTGGGCGCGCTGACGCTGCTGTATTGGATGGGCTACAGCCTCGACAATGTATCCCTGCTCGGGATCACGCTGGCAGTCGGGCTGGTGGTGGATGACGCCATCGTGGTGCTGGAAAACATTGTGCGCCATATCGAGCTGGGGAAAAAACCGATGGCCGCCGCACTCATCGGCGCGCAGGAAATGGGCTTTACCATTGTTTCCATTTCGCTCTCGCTGGTGGCGGTGTTCATCCCGATCTTTTTCATGCCGGGCGTGATCGGCCTGCTGCTGCATGAGTTTGCGGTGGTGGTCGGTTTATCGATTCTGGTCTCCGCAGTGGTGTCCCTGACTCTGGTGCCGATGCTGGCTTCGCGCCTGCTGCGCGCTAACGACGCGCAGCATCAATCATTGCGCGGCCTGGCGCGCTGGTTTGAAGCGTTTTTCCTCTGGATGCAGCGCGGCTACACGCGCGCGCTGGATTGGTCGCTGGCGCATCGCCTGTTTATTTTGGCTGTCGCCTGCGCCACCCTGGGCGGCAGCATCTGGCTCTACATCACCATTCCGAAAGGTTTCTTCCCGGAAGAGGATATCGGCCAGATCCAAGTCAGCACTGAAGCAGCGGAAGACACCTCCTCCGCCGCCATGCAAGCCATGCAAGATCAGGTGGCGGCGCTGTTTTTGAAAAATCCGCATTTGGTGCACATCACCTCATTTACCACCGGCGGCAACAATGGGCGCATGTTCCTGGTGTTAAAACCCAAGAGCGAACGCCCGAAAATGGCGGAAGTGCTGGATGGTTTGCGCAAGCAGGCCAGAAGCGTGCCAGGCATCACCTTGTATTTCCGTCCGGTGCAAAATCTGCAAATCGGCGGCCGCCCGAGTAAAAGCCGCTATCAATACACCCTGCAAAGCGTGAGTTCTGACGCCTTGAGCGACTGGGCCAACCGCTTCCAGGAAAAAATGCGCGCCGACCCGGTGTTTCGCGATGTCACCAGCGACGCACAGCAAAAAGGCTTGCAAGCCAGCATCAAAATCGACCGTGAAAAAGCGGCTGCGCTCGGCGTGGCGATGAATGACATCCGCACTGCGCTGTATGCCGCGCATGGCGAACGCCAGGTGTCCACCATCTACACCCCGGCGGCCAGTTATGCGGTGATCATGGAGGCGGTGGAAGAAGAGCGCCAGTTTGAATCCAGTCTGGGCAAGCTGACGGTGCGCGCGAAAAACGGCAATCTGGTGCAGCTCTCGGCCTTCACCACGGTAGAACGCACGGTCGGCCCGACCGTGGTCAACCACCAGGGCCAGTTGCCGGCCATCACCATCGCTTTCAACCTGGCCCCGGATGTGCCGCTGGGAGTGGCGACGGCAAAAATCAGCAAAATCGGGCAGGAAATCAAACTGCCCGCGTCCATCATCACCAAATATGGCGGCGATGCGGCGGTCTTCCAGGATTCGCAATCCTCGCAAATGATGCTGATCATCGCCGCGCTGCTGGTGATTTATGTGATGCTGGGGGTGCTGTATGAAAGCTATATCCACCCGCTGACGATTTTAGCCGGCCTGCCCTCCGCCGCGCTGGGCGCACTGCTGACGCTGAAACTGTTCGGCATGGATTTAACCATCATCGCCACGATTGGCATTTTGATGTTAATCGGCATCGTCAAGAAAAACGCCATCATGATGATTGACTTCGCCTTGCACGCGCAGCGTGAGCAGGGCATGGCGCCGGCGCAGGCGATCCGCGAAGCCTGCATACTGCGCTTCCGCCCGATCATGATGACCACGCTGGCGGCGGCCATGGGCGCCCTGCCTCTGGCATTTGGCTGGGGCGCCGGGGCCGAACTGCGCCAGCCGCTCGGCCTCACCGTAGTCGGCGGTTTGCTGCTGTCGCAAGTGGTGACACTGTTTATCACGCCGGTGATTTATCTGTATCTGGATAAATTTTCCGGCAAAGGCCCGCTTGATCTGAGCAAGCTGGCGCAAACAGCATAAGCGCCAAGCTATTTCCCCGGCATAGCGAGGCGCCATGCCGGGGGATTGTTCAGCCTTGCGCAAGCTTGCCAGGCGATGCGGAAAAAACGCTCCCCCTGAGCACACGGGGGAATGCGCCTTGTTTCAGGCGCGCCTCACACAAAGCGCATCGTCCCCTCGCACACCACCTCCGCGCGCACTGAATGGGCGATATTGCATTCCTCATGCGCGGCGTGGTGCAAGTGCTGCAAATCTTCTTGCGTCGGCAGTTTGCCCCCGGAAAACTGCACATCTGGACGCAAAGTGATGTGGGAGACGAATAATTTGCCTTTTTCATTCTTGCTCATGGCCGCCGTCGGCGCATCCTGGTAGGCGTCAACGCAAAAGCCCTGTTTTGCCGCCAGCGCTAAAAACCACAGCATGTGGCAACTGGCCACCGCCGCCAGTAAGGATTCTTCCGGATCGACTGCCGAGGGGTCAGACAAGGGCGCGCGCACCAGTTGCGGCGAGGAGGAATACGCCACTTGCGCACCGCCGTCAAAGCGCAATTGATGCCGGCGGCTGTATTTATTGTCAGTGAAAACCTGCTCACCACGCTGCCATTCGAGTGCCACGCTGACTTCCATATTGACTTCCTTTCATTGTGAAAGCGTTTTTTGCAGCCAGGCTGCGGCCCCGGCTGCGCTCTGAAATTGGGACAGGGCGCGCACGCTCAATTGCGCACCCTGCGCTGGCTGACTGTCCACCGGCTGACTGAATTGCGCGCCGGGGCCGATCTCCAACACCGCGCGCACGCCGCTTTCCTGCAATACCGCCAAAGCGCCGGCCCAGTCCAGGCAATGTTCAATCTGCCCGGCCAGACTTTCCCGCACAGCACGCGCCTGCATCAGCTTGCGCACGCGCCAGGCGCACAGCCAGTCGGCATCGCCCGCCTGCCAGGCGACTTGTTCCAAATCGGCAGCGAAAGCGCGCGCCGCCTCATGCTGCCAGGCGGTGTGCGCCGCCACGCTCACCGGCAAGGCGCGTGCGCTCACGCCCAGGGCTTGCCAATGCGCTTGCAGCGGCGGCAATGCCGCCAGCGGCCCGGCCACGATCAGGTGCAGGGGCGCGCAGAGAATCGCCAGCCGCCAACCCGCATCCGCCGGCAACAAGTCCGGCAAGGCGATCTGCTGCGGCAAGCGCAACGATTGCATCCCCTGCGCCTGAGTGGCGGCGGCATCCATGCGCGCGGCGCGTTGCATGGCCAGTTGCAGGCAATCTGCATCGCGCAAAAAACCGCCCAGCGCGCAACTGCTCAAGGCGCCCAGGCTGTACCCCAGCACCAGAGAAGGATGCTGGCATGCGGGCGGCAAAGCCGCTTGCAGCGCGCGCCAATTCGCCAGACTGGCGGCGGCCACCAGCGGCTGCGCATAGCGGTTGGCGAACATGGCTTCGCTGTGCAGCAAATCTGACCAGGGCGGCAAGCTGGCCGGCCAGATGCTGTCCAGATAATCGCGCTGACCATGCGCCAGGGCGAAAGCAAACATCTGCGCGCTCTGGCTCGCCTGTCCGGGACAGATAATCGCATACGCGCTCATGCCGCCTCGTGCAAAACCTGGTGCGCAAAGCACGCTGCCGCCAGCATATCCGCCGCTCCGCCGGGGGACAGGCGACGGGCGATAAACGCATGGTGCAAGGCCAGTGCGCGGGCTTGCCAATCCGGCGCCTGGCAAGCGCCAGCCTGCAACCAGTCTTGCGCTGCATTGCGCGCAAAGGCGGCGCCAGGCACGCCGCCCCGGTACAGTAAATTACTGTCGGGCAGGGTGGCGATCAGAGCAAACAGGGTGTGCAGACGCGCCTCTTGCACAGGTCTGCCTTGTTGCAATTCGGCTTGCATCAGCGGCAAGGCATATTCAAATAAGAGCGGAAAAGCCTGCGCCGCTTGCGCCCTGGCGCCGCCGCAAGCATAGCGTTGCGCCATGCGCGCGCCGTGTGAATCATCAAACTGACGGCTTTGATGCGCCAGCAAGTCGCCCCCCCAATGCTGGCGCAACGCGGCGCGCCAATTCTGCGCATCGATAGCCAGGCCCTGTCCCTGCACCCGGGCGGCGGCGGCGCACAAAAGGCCCAAACTGAAAATCGCGCCGCGATGGGTGTTCACCCCGCCGGTGGCGCGCAGCATGGCGTGTTCGGCCTGCATGCCAAGCTGGCGCAATTCGGCAAAAGCGGCGCCGCGCCAGCCGGCCAGGGCGATGGCGCGGAAATAGTGGCGGATAGCAAACAGGCTGCGCAAGAAGCTGCTGGCGTCCATATCACTGTGGCTGCCGCTATCCACCAGGGACACCAGGCCGGGTTTCGGAAAAAGCGCCAGTTCCTGATACAGACTGCGCAACGCCAGACGCGCCAGATGGGCGGCGCAGGCTTGCGCGCGAGATTGCGCTTGCAGTTCTGCAGAGGCAGTAAATGGGGCCGGGTTTAGGCTGCGCATGGGGCATCCTGGCGCGGCAATTGGGCGCAAACCTGCCCCCAGTCTTGCAGTTGCACGCTGTGCAAGCGCTTGAGCAACACCTGGCCGCCGCTGTGCATGGCTTGCCAGCATTCGCGCCAGGCCAGCCCGGCGCCATCCGGCAAAATCACTTCGCCATCCAGGCGCAAACCCTGTTGCGCACAATCTTGCGCGCAGGCATGCCAGCGCCGCAGCGCAGCTTGCAAATCATCCAAGCTGCGCGCGTAATACAAAAGATCCAGATCAGAACCGGCATGCAGATAGGGTAAGCCGGTTTGCCATTGCCAGGCATGGGCGCCATACACCCGCAGCTGCCAGGCATGCAAACGGTGCGCGCAATGTTGCAGCGCTGGCGGCGCATCCGGGCTGCGCGTCAATTCGCTTAACAAGGGCGGCGCGCTGCTGCGCAGCAGCGCATCCGGGGCCAGCTGCAGGGACAGACGGCGCTTGCCGCCATCAGGGGCCGGCGGCAGACTGAGGCCGGCGCTCAAGACGCCAGGCCGGGTCTGGCGCGCACACACCAGCGGCCAAGCCTGTTGCGGCCATAAAGCCAGCTCGGGCCAATCCGCGCCCGCCTGCGCCGCCTGCGCCAGCACGCCATGCCAGGCGGCGGGCTGCAGCCAGAGCCAATCATGGCGTTGCATCATCACGATCCTGCAAAATCAAGTCAATCACTTGCTGCGCCATCAGCCGTCCGCCGCGCGCCGCGCCCAGGGCCGGGCGCTGATCTTGCGCTGAATCTTGCGCTGAATCTTGCGCCGCGTCGCCAGCCTGCAGCGCCTGGCGCAAAGCTGACGCCAGATCGCCTGACCAAATCGCTTGCAAGCCGCCCATTTGCCAATAATTCGCGGCCCCCGGCGCAAACACCGGATTATGCCGCGCCAATTCTTGCAACTCGGCCAGCGGCAGTTTGGTGATGCGCGCCATGGCTTGCAAATCCATCACGCGGATGCTGACATCCGGCAGCGCATAGCAGGCTTGCGCCATCAGGCCGCTGCTTAAAAAACCGCCGGACAGGGCCTGGCTGTACACCAGGGCCAACACCAGGTGTCCCTGTTCGCGGGCGTATTGCACGCACTTGGCCAGATGCGCCATATAGCCATTGATGGCTAACATTTCATCGCGCAGACGCAGGCGCTGCCCCACCGTATCGACCAGCAATAAAATCGGCGCGCGCGGCGCGTTTTGCACCACTTGCAACACGGCTTGTGCTTGACGCAAAGCCAGTTCAACGCCGATTTCCGCCCCCTCGCAAGTGCCGATCACATACAGGGTTTGGCCATCGACTTGCGCGCTTCCCTGCAAAAACTCAGCTTGCGCGCTGATCTGATGCCCGTCTGGAAACAGGGCCGCGCACAGGGTTTGCCAATTCATACGCCCTCCCTTGCCGGCAAGGCGGCGCGCCAGGCGCAGATCTGCGCGGCATCCGCCAAAGCCACTTGTTCGCGCAAATTGTCTTGTTGCAGGCCGAGCGCGCGCCAGATCTGCTCCGGATCGCTGCAAGCCGCAAAATCCTGCAAACGCTGTTGCAATTGCGCCTGTTCGCGCTGCAACCGGGACAGATCAAGCGCAGCGCTGGCGCTGCTGGCCAAGCCGGCGCAGGCAGCGGCGCGAAAGGCATGCATATCGTCTTCCACCAGAGCCTCGGCTTCGCCCAGCAAATAGCGATGCTTGCCGCCCGCCACCCGCCACACCAGGGCGCGGTCGCGCGCATCGAATTCTTCCACCCCGCGCACGCTTTCAATCACTTCCGGCCCGCTCATGGCCAGGCGCGCCTGTTCTGACATCACGATCCAATTCGCGCAGCGTGCGATGATGCCGGCCCCGCCATAGCAACCATTCGCGCCGCCCAGCAAGACCAGCACCGGCACGCCGGCTGCGCGCGCATCCAGCAAGGCGCGCAAAACTTCGGCCACCGCCAGCAAACCGGCATTCGCTTCATGCAGGCGCACGCCGCCGGATTCGAGCAAGAGCAAGACCGCCTGCGGCTTATCGCGCGCGGCTAAGCGCAGCAAGCCGGTGAGTTTGGCCCCGTGCACCTCGCCAATCGCGCCGCCCATGAAGCCGCCTTCCTGTGCGGCGATCAGGATTTTCTGTCCCTCAAGGCGGGCGCGGCCGATCACGCAGCCGTCGTCAAACGCCAGCGGCGCGCCCAATTGCGGCAAATGGGGACTGGTCAGGCGCGCACTGGGCGGCGCAATTTCGCGCCAGGAACCGCAGTCGCACAAGGCGGCGATGCGTTCGCGCGCAGTGGCTTCCAGAAAGCTGCGCATCACGCCTCCCCGCTCGCGGCTTGCAAAGCTTGATCCAGACGCAGGCTGACCACCGCCGGCGTGGCGCCGACATCGTTGATGGCGATGCGCAGATTGGCCGGCTGCCAGCGCTGGCAACAGTCTTCCAACACCGCGTCCCAAATCGCATCAAAGCCGCGCGCCGGGGTCGCCACTTCGATTTCACACATGCCGTTCAAGTCAGCGGCTTCGAGCAGAATTTCCAGATTGCCGGAACCGGCGACACCGACAATTTGCGGCAAATGCGGCAATTGCCGGGCGCCCGGGCCGAATGCAAATGCGAGTTTTTCCATTTCTCCCTCACGCCTTTACCAATTACGGAAACGCGCCGGCGGCTGATACAAACCGCCCGAGCAGCGCACCAAATCTTTCATCGAGCGCGCCGCCAGCAAATCGCGGCTGGCCTCTCGCGCGCGAATGCCCAGGTCTTCGGCGCGCAAAATCACGCCACGGTCGCGCAGGTTTTCCACCATGCGTTTATCGCGCGCCAAGCCGACCTTGGTGAAGCCTGCCACGCCGCGAATCGCCTGTTCGCGCTCTTCTTCGGTGCGGCACATGAGCAGATTCGCAATTCCTTCTTCGGTCAGGATGTGTGTCACATCTTCGCCATAAATCATGACCGGCGGCAAGGGCATGCCGGCCTGCTCGGCAACCTTCCAGGCGTCGAGTTTTTCAACAAAGGCCGGCTGCATATGCTCGCGAAAAGTTTCCACCATTTGCACCACCAGTTTTTGTCCGCGCGGCATCAGATTGCGCCCGGCGCGCGCCTCGGCTCCGGCTTGCAACCAGGCCGGGCTGGCGTGGCGCCGCCCGCGCGCATCCGAACCCATATTCGGCGCGCCGCCAAAGCCGGCGATGCGGCCCAGGGTGGCGGTGGAGGAATTGCCCTGCAAATCAATTTGCAAGGTGGAGCCGATGAACATATCGCAGGCGTACATGCCGGCCATTTGCGACAGCGCGCGATTGCTGCGCAGCGAGCCGTCATGGCCGACAAAGAAGATATCGGGACGGGCGCGGATGTATTCTTCCATCCCCAATTCCGAGCCGAAACAGTGAATCGAATCAACCAGACCAGCTTCAATCGCCGGAATCATGGCCGGGTGCGGGTTCAAAGCCCAGTGCCGCGCCACATGCGGCGTAATGCCCTGCTCTTTGGCCCAGGTCGGCAAGAGTAATTCAATGGCGGCGGTGTCAAAGCCGATGCCGTGGTTTAAGCGCTGCACGCCATAGCGCGCATAAATGCCTTTCAAGGCCAGCATGGCCATCAGAATCTGGATTTCCGAGATTTGCGCCGGATCGCGCGTAAACAGCGGTTCGATGTAATGCGGCTGCGGGGCCGGCACCACAAAATCAACCCAATCCGCCGGAATATCGATGCGCGGCAGCCTATCCAGCACCTGATTGACTTGCGCCACCACAATGCCGCCGGAAAAGGCGGTGGCTTCGACGATCACCGGGGTATCTTCGGTATTCGGCCCGGTGTAGAGATTGCCATGACGGTCGGCGGCCTGCGCCGCCACCAGCGCGACTTGCGGCGTCAAGTCCATGAAGTAGCGCGCGAACAGTTCGAGATAGGTGTGGATGGCGCCGATTTGCAATTTATGTTGCGCCACCATATTCGCCAGCCGCGCCGCCTGTGGCCCGGCGAAAGAGAAATCGACCCGGCTGGCGATGCCCAGTTCAAACACATCCAGATGTTCCGGCAAGGCCAACACCGATTGCAGCATATGCAAGCCGTGCACTTGCTGCGGATCGAGCCGGCACAGCGCTTTGGCCAGAAAGTCGGCCTGTTTCTGGTTATTGCCTTCCACACATACCCGGTCGCCCGGTTGGAGCAGCGCAGCCAGCAGTGCGCTGCATTGTTTCGCGTCGCTCAATAATGTGCCCTGCAAACTCACGGCTTGCGCCGCGCGCGCCAGTCTTTGCTTGCGCGCATGCATACGCTGCTGCGTCATGCTGCCTCCCGCAATGATGAACCGCGCCAAGTGTAGCATTTCCCTTGCCGGGCAATTGCATGAATCCGCGCAGGGCGGGCAGGGCTGTATTGTGTCCAGGCGGGATAAGGGGAATGATTGCGCCAGGCGCCATGCGGTGCGGCAGCAATTCAATGCGAAGCGCAGGCTGTGAAAATCGCACCCGTCTGATGGTTTGCGCCCCCTTCTCAAATCTGCACATGGTTTATAGATGGTCTGAATAGACAGGCTTGGTTTTATAGAAGGGGTGAAAAAAAGCCTTATACTTGGCGATATTCCCCATGACCATGGATCAGCGATGCCGACAATTTTGCATTTATCGGATTTGCATTTTGGATTTGATGGCGATCCTACGCAGCAGGCGCAACGCAAGCTGTGTTTGGATGGTTTGCTGGACTGTCTGCGTGATGAACGTTGCTGGAAGCCGGATTACATCTTGATCAGCGGCGATTTGGGCATGCGGGGGGCGGCTTCTGATTATGCGCTGGCCGGGGCGTGGCTGAACAAATTGCTGGCGGTGTGCGGTTTGTCGGCGGATAAGGTGCAAATCTGCGCCGGGAATCATGACAGCAATCGCAATGCCGCCGAACGAATTCCCTATCCTGCAGATAGCAAGGCGGCTGATAAAGCCTTAGCCCCGCCTATCGCAAAAATTTTCAACCAACATAGCTTCACCGATTTCACCCAATTTTGCGCCGACTTCGGCTTGCCCTTGCTGACCATAGGCGCCGAACAAAACCGCCTGGCCGGCATCTGCGAATGGGATGATTTGCGCGTGCTGGTGATGAATTCGGCCTGGTATGCGCAAGGCGATAAAGATAAAGACAATCTCTGGCTGGGCCTGCCGCAATTGCAGGTGCTGGCGGCGGAAAATGGCTTAGCCGATTGCAAAACCGGGGTTAAGCTGACAGTGGGCATACTGCATCATCCTTTTGACTGGCTGCACCCGGAAGAAAACAATGCGCGGGGGCGGGTGGATATTGATGATTTTGTCGCCTCGCGCTGCCATCTGATTTTGAGCGGGCATACGCATGGCAAGATTAAAAAGCCCAGCAAGGTGTGTGACAAAGCCTGGCATTTCCAAGGCGGCGCCACATTTGAGGATGGCGGGCATACAAACAGCTTCAGCTTGATACGGATTGATGGCGCGCGGGTGGCGCGGCAGCCGTGGGAATTTGATCCCGGCAGTGTGGATGAGCCTTGGCGGCTGAGTAAGGAAAGCGCTTGCCAACTCGATCCCGCGCCGCAAGGCGCGGGCATGGAAACCACGTCCAAACCGCCAAGCACACCAAAAAACACACTGCCAGCGCAAGAAGACCTCAGCCACATCAAGCAATATTTGCTGACGGATTTGCTGGGCCGCGAGCCGGAATTAGCCAAGCTGGATGCGCTGCTCAAAAACCCAAACGCAAAAAAAATCGCCACCATCATCGCCCTGGGTGGCGAAGGCAAAACCTCGCTGATGACGAATTGGGCTTTTTCCCTGAAAAAAGCCGGCTGGCCAGGTTTGCAAAAAGTCTTCGCCTGGTCGTTTTACAGCCAGGGTTCCAGCGACCAAAGCCAAGCCAGCTCAGACCTTTTCTTGCGCGCCGCCTTAAAATTTTTCGGCGAAACCGGTTTCGCTGAAAGCCAAGCCAGCCTATGGGAAAAAGGCCAAAAGCTGGCCGAATGCTGCAAAAAAACCAAAGCACTGCTCTTGCTGGATGGCTTGGAGCCGCTACAAATGCCGCCCACCTGCCCTGAACGCGGCAGGTTCAAAGACGCGGGCATTGAAGCCCTGCTCACCTACTGGGACGGCCCCAGCCTGTGCCTCATCACCAGCCGCTACGCGCTGGATGATCGCTTCACCGCCCATCTGGAACAAATCGACCTGCCCGCCCTGCCCTTGCCTGCCGCAGTTGCCCTGCTGCGCAGTCTGGACATCATCGGCTTACCACAGGAACTCGAAGACGCCGCGAATGAACTGCACTGCCACGCCCTGGCCCTGCGCATCCTCGGCCTGTATTTAAAAGAAGCCCACGGCGGCGACATCGCCAAGCGAGATCTGGTCGATTGGCAGATTGCCGACGAAGAAGAACGCCACGGCCACGCTTTCCGCGCGATTCGCGCCTATGCGCGCTGGCTGGAAACTGATGAAAAATACGGCAAAGCGGCGCTGGCGATTTTGCACATGCTCAGCCTATTTGATAAACCCGCCAGCCGCGCCAGCATTGAGTGCCTGTTGCAAGGTGAGCCAATTGCGGGGGTGACGGATGCCTTATTCAATACCCAAAACCAGCAAACCCCGCAAGCCCTGCCGCCAAACACCCTGCAAACCCTGCTCAGCCGCCTGGAACAAGCCAAGCTGATCAGCCAAGGCAAAGACCAGCATGGCGTATGGCGCAACCTGGACGCCCACCCCTTGCTGCGCGAATACTTTGCGCGCGCATTGCAAACGCAAAGCCCGCAAGGCTGGCGCCAGGCGCATCAGCGCGTATTTGAGTTTTTATGCACAAACACCCCGGATCAAGACAACCCGACACTGGAAGATTTATTGCCGCTGTATGAAGCCGTGATGCATGGCTGTGCGGCGGGGGAGTATGAAAAAGCGCGATGGGATGTGTATGACAAACGCATCCTGCGCGGCGCTGCGTTTTACAGCATCCGCAAACTCGGCGCCTATGCCCACGACCTGGCCGCCATCGCCCATTTTTTTGCGCCGGGTTGGCGCGCCCTGCAAGCAGGGGCCGTAGTACAAATCTCTGCTGGCAACCAGGCTTGGCTGTTTAACGTTGCCGCCTTTAACCTGCGCGCCTTGGGGCGTTTGCCGGAAACCCTGCCCTTGATGGAAGCTAATCTTGCCATGCGTGTGCAACAAAAAAATTGGCAAAACGCCGCCCGCACTGCCAGCAACCTCAGCCAAACCCAAGCCCTGCTCGGCCACTTGCCAACCGCGCTTGCCAGCGCCCGGCAGGCGCTGGACTATGCAGAGCAAAGCCAAGACGCCTTTATGAAAATGGCAAATCGCAGCAACCTTGCCTGGCACAGTTTTTTAAGCGGCGACAGCGCCAGCGCAGTGCGCTTGATGCAAGAAGCCGAGCGCTTGCAAGTGGAAATGCAGCCAGCCTACCCGCTGCTGTATTCGCTGCAAGGTTTTCAGTATTGCGAGATCCTATTGGCGCAGCAAAGCAGCGCGGCGGAGGTGGCCAAGTGCGCGCATCAATCTTTAGCATGGGCTCAAGAAAATGGTTATTTGCTAGATCAGGGTTTAGATCAGCACACCTTAGCCAAATGCCAACTGCTGTTGGCGCGCGCCGCGCAGCCGGACGCCGCCGCCAGCCTGCAAGCAGCGCTCACCCACAGCCAAGCAGCCTTGTGCCTGATCCGTCAAGGTGACTCAAGCGGCTACATCATCCCCGCCCTGCTCACCCACGCCCGCATTCAATGCGCTTTGCAAGACCACCCCGCCGCGCTGGCGGCGCTGAACGAAGCCTATGCCATCGCCCGCCGTTGCGGCATGCTGCTGTATGAAACCGACACCCTGCTGGCGCGGCTGGAATTGTTTGGCAAAGCCCAGCCCTACCCCTGGCCAGAGTCCTCCCCCGCGCAAGACCACCAGCGCGCCGGGGAATTGATTGAGGAATGCGGCTATGGCCTGCGCAAAGCGGAATGGCAAAATCTGGCGCAAAAATAGGTCAAAACCCAAAAGTAGAAGGCTGGGTTGATCGAAGCGATAACCCGGCATCCGACACAGGTGGATACACAAAGGAACAGGCGCCAGCCACCAGCCGTAGTTTTATTTGTGGGAAGAAATTCCAACCTTGCGCCCGGCCACCGGCCCTTGCTGGATTTGCGGGAGAGGATTGAAGCCCATAGCCCCGGCCTGCTTTTGGCGTGAGTCCGGGCGAATCTTGAGGCAAAAAAAAGCCCGCAGTCATTGCGACTGCGGGCAGAGCACCTTTGCAACACATTTCAGGAGATGAAACGGTTAACCTCACTCGCACTGAGATCAACACACTTGCTGTTTCCACACATCAAGCTTCAATGCCATGCATTATACATGAAAATTTCCATGCGGCAATTATTTCTTGTGGCTTGGATCACACTTATTTCCACGCGGCAATCCATGCCAATCCAAAGCCTCTCTGATTTGTCCGGGGGAAGGCGGCGGGCAGTGCGCGCGTAATTGGTTTTGCAGCCATTGCCGCACTTGCTGTTTGTCGGGATGGGTGGTGGCGCTCATGATTATTCTCCTTGTGATTGCCGGCGGCGGTTTGGCTTCGGCCGCTGTGTTTTGATTATCGGACAGCGCAGCTGAAAAATTACCCTCTGGAGTGTGTTGCCGACTATGGCGGATATCTGCATAAAATGATGAGGATGCGTCGGGGCTGCTGCCTGCAGGCGCTACACTCAGCATGTTCCGTTCAAAGGGAAAGACTCATGCAGAAAACAATGCTTCTCTGTATCTCTCTCAGCGCGCTGTTTGGCTGCCAGCTTCCAGCCATGGCGCAAAACAGCGATGAGGATGACTTGCAACAACTGTATGGCGCCAAGTCCATGCTCAGTATTGCCAGCGGTTATCTGCAACCGCTTTCGCGTGCGCCGGCCGTAGCCAGCGTATTGCATGCCGAAGATATCCGCGCCATGGGAGCGCGCAATTTGTGTGAGGCAATCGCGGCGATTCCGGGCATGAGCTGCCATGCCGATATGCAGGCGTATGGCGATAAATTTGTGATTCGCGGCCTGGGCCATGGGGCGGCGACCAATCCGCAGGTATTGATTTTGCAAAATGGCGTCAACCGCGCCAGCATCACCTCGGGCGATGGCGGGGTGCCGTTTGTCTTTGTGCCGCTGGAAAATGTGGCGCGCATTGAAGTCATCCGTGGCCCGGCGTCCGCGCTGTATGGGGCGGATGCATATGCCGGGGTAATCAATATCATCAGCAAAAAAGCCGCCGATGCACCGGGCACTGAGGCCGGATTACGCTTTGGCTCGCAAAACACACGTCAATTCTGGTTGCAACACGGCTTGCGCAAGGGTGAGTTGGATCTGGCCCTGTATCTGCATCATCAAAAAACCGATGGGGTGCGCGAGACTGTGCGCAGCGATGCCGCCAGTCTGCTGGACAGCCTCACCGGCACACGCAGCAGCAATGCGCCGGGTTTGACCGACAACCGGCATGAGGATTTGGATCTGAGTATGGATCTCGGCTATCGCAATTGGCGTTTGTATTTTTTACACCGTTTGCGTGACAACATCGGCGCCGGGCCTGGTTATGCCGGCGCGCTGGAAAGCCCTGGCCGGCAGTCGCGTTTGCGCTCTGAGCGCAATCTTTTTTTGCTGCAATACCGCGATGCGGAACTGGCCCCGATGCTGGGCTTGCAAGCCAATCTTTCGTATACCAATTTGCATGACGCAAATCAAAGCGCGAAGCCGATTGAGTTGTTGCCGCCCGGCGTTGCGCTGCCAGGCGGGGCTTTTCCGGAAGGCGTGCTGGCCCTGCCCTGGCGCGCTGAGCACCATCTGCGCCTGTCTGCTGACTTGAGTTATCGCGGCTGGCGCAATCAGCAGTGGCGTCTTGGGGCCGGGATCGAAGACTTGGATTTGTATCGCGCCGGCAATCGCAATAATTTTTTACTGGCGCCGGATGGCAGTTTGATGCCGATTGGCCCGCTTCAGGATGTCAGCGCGCTGCAACCGCATATCCGGCCGCAAAGGCGCAAGCTGCATTATGTTTTTCTGCAAAATGAATGGCGGATTGATCCATTTTGGAGCTTGACCGCCGGCTGGCGGCACGACCGCTATTCGGACTTTGGCAGCGTCAGCAATCCGCGCATGGCGCTGGTCTGGAAAACCGGCAACTTGCATCACAAACTTTTATATGGCAAGGCGTTCCGCGCCCCCACTTTCAATGAATCGTATGGCATCAATCCAACCAATAATGGCAATCCGGCAATCCGGCCGGAGACGATTCAAACCTGGGAATGGTCGAGCGCCTGGCAGGCGCATGCGGATTTGCAGCTGCAGATGAATTTATTCCACTACCGCCGCAATAACATCATCGCCGCCCAGGCCAACCCGGCCCCATCAAGCGGGGCGACGTATGTGAATGGCGGCGCGCAGCGCGGCAAAGGTCTCGAACTGGAAATGGATTGGCGCATCAATCCGGCTTTACGCCTGATTGGGAATATGTCGTGGCAGCGCAATCACGATCAGGTTTTGCAAGCCGAAGCAGGCTTGGCGCCGCAGAGGCAAGCTTATGCGCGACTGGAGTGGCGTATGGCCCCAGGCTGGAATCTGCATACCCAGTTTAAGCAAGTCAGTCAACGCGCGCGCGCGCTGGGCGATCCACGCGCGCCGATTGCGGATGCGCGCACGCTGGATCTGATGCTGCAGTATGCGCGCCGCCCCGGCAATTGGGAATTTCATCTGAATCTGAAAAATCTGCTCAACGCAGATGTGCGCGATCCCTCGCTCACGCCGGCGCTGGCAGACGATATCCCGCTGGCGCGCCGCAGCATCTATGCGCAAGCGGTATATCGTTTTTAAAACAATCCAGGCAATTACTGAACAAGCCCGCCCGGCGCAAACCGGGCGGGCTTTTTGCAGTGCGCAAAGGCTGCAGGCAAGCTGCACAGGCGGGCGCGTCACCGCGCAACACTGTGCAGCGAAGATAGATTCAGCGACTGTACCGTATCAATGGCGGGACGCTTGAAAGCGCTGTGTAAAGCCGCCGGGCAAAAAAAAACCCCGCTTTCGCGGGGTAAATGCGGGAGCCGGGAGAACGACGCACGCAGACACTACACACAATCTTTACTGCAGCTGACTGGCCTCTTGCGTTGCTTGACCGCGTGTTTTGTACATCGAGTACAGCACGCCAGCCGCCAACAAACCGAAGGTCACCGAGAGGGACAGTACTGCCGGCACTTTGCCGCCGAATACGAAGTCACCCAGGAACACCTTGCTGCCGATGAACACCAGCACTGCCGCCAGCGCATATTTCAGGTAATGGAAGCGCGCCAACACCGCAGCCAGAGCAAAGTACAGCGCACGCAAACCCAGGATCGCAAAGATGTTCGAGGTATACACGATGAACGGGTCTTTGGTGATCGAGAAAATCGCCGGCACACTGTCAACCGCGAAAATCACGTCAGAAATTTCGACCATACACAGCGCCAGGAACAGCGGGGTGGCGAACCATTTCAACCCGCCATCTTTATCCGTCTGCTTGACAAAGAATTGTTGCTCATGCAGATCCTTGGTGACACGCATGTGTTTTTTCAGGAAACGCAAGACCGCGTTGTCGGCAAAATCCTTCGCTTCCTCTTTTTCCGGCAACATCATCTTGAAACCGGTGAAGATCAGGAAGGCGGCGAACAGATACAGCGTCCATTCGTATTCTTTGACCACTGCAGCGCCAACGCCGATCATGATTCCGCGCAGCACAATCACACCGATGATGCCCCAGAACAAGACGCGGTGCTGATAAGCGCGCGGGATGGCGAAATAGCTGAAAATCAGCGAGATCACAAAAATATTGTCCAGCGACAGACTTTTCTCAATCAAAAAGCCGGTGTAGTAGTCCATTGCGGAAGTGCCGCCCTTGATATGCCACACCCACAGGCCGAACAGCAAACCGGCAAAAATATAAAAGGCTGATAAGCGCA
Organism: Massilia sp. W12; assembly: GCF_037300705.1. Classification (NCBI taxonomy): domain Bacteria; kingdom Pseudomonadati; phylum Pseudomonadota; class Betaproteobacteria; order Burkholderiales; family Oxalobacteraceae; genus Massilia; species Massilia sp. W12. The sequence continues at coordinate 3,497,015 of NZ_CP147776.1, forward strand.
AACTCTGGCTTACGCTGATTTCCTCATCCTTTTTATGCAAAATTCCAAGGTCGAAACTGACCAACAGGAGCACAACCAGCAGGAAGCTGCCCCACATCCAGAGTGGCGCTCCCAACGCCACTTGATTAAACCATTCCATTTTTATTGTCCTTTCATGTGATCGACCGTGGCATCTTAACCACTTCCATCTTCCAAAAAAATGGAAGATAATCGAAGCATCACTTCGGGAAAACCATATGAAATCGCTCAATATCAATTTTCACCACCTCTATTACTTCTGGGTGGTCGCCAAAGAAGGCGGGGTCACGCGCGCGGCGGAACGGCTGGGCGTGGCGGTGCAGACCATCAGCACCCAGGTCGGTTTGCTGGAGCAATCGCTGGGAAAATCATTGTTGAATTTACAGGGCCGCCGCCTGGTGCTGACCGAAGCGGGACGGGCTGCGCTGACCTATGCAGATCAAATCTTTTTGCTGGGCGAGCAATTGCAAGAGGCGCTGAGCGAAGACGGGATTGATTCGACTTTGCGTCTGACGGTCGGGATTTCCGACGCCCTGCCCAAGATTCTGGCGTATCACATGCTCAAGGCCACGCTGGGCGAGCAGGTGATGAACAAGAAAATCCGCCTCGTTTGTTATGAGGGCAAATTTGAATCGCTGTTAGCCGATCTGGCTTTGCACAAGCTGGATGTGCTGTTGACCGACCGCAGCTATAACGGCAGCGCCAGCGTGCGCGTGTTCAGCCACCGTTTGCATGGCTTCAAACTCGGTTTGTACGGAACTAAAGATCTGTATGAGCAATATCACAGCGATTTTCCGCGCAATCTGGCGGGCGCGCCGCTTTTATTGCCGACCCGCAATACCGCTATCCGTGGTTTGATTGACGGCTGGATGACGGATCAGAAAATCCGTTGTGAATTACGGGGCGAATTTGAAGACGGCGCCTTGCTGAAAACCTTTGGCGGCGCCGGCGTCGGTCTGTTCCCGGCCCCGATGGAGCTGCAAGAGGATATGAAGTCGCAATACAATGCGCTGCCGCTGGGCGAAATGACGGGCGTGACGGAAGAGTGTTATGCGATTTCAAATGATCGCAAAATCCAGCATCCTGCGCTGGAAATCATTCTGTCCCACGCCAATCAGGCGCTGGCCTGAAGCAGTCCGGCCTCAGGAGGGCAAGCCATGCGCGTGCTGGCGGAACTGGCATATTCCTGGATGCTGTTTGAAGAAAATGAAACCCTGTTCCTGGCCGTGCTGTGCGGCGGCAGCGCCATGTTTATGCTGGAGTTTGCGCTCAACGCTGCCGAAACCGGCGCCTATCGGCAGCTGGGCATGGCGGCAATCCAGGCTTTAGCCAATCAGGTGCAACAAGACAGCGCGCCGTTTCAGGCGCGCCATCTGTCATATTTTGGCCGCAGTGAGGCGGTGCAGCAAGCGCAGGCGGAATGGCGCCGGCAGGCGGGCTGACGCCGCCAGCGCTGGCCCTTGATTAAAACGGCTGATCAATCGCCGGCGACGGCCCGGTAAACCAGCGCGGGCCGGCTTCTGTCATATAGAAATGATCCTCCAGCCGTATCCCGCACTCGCCCGGCACAACCAGCATCGGCTCATTTGAGAAACACATGCCCGGCAGCAGCGGCTGTGGATTGTCTTTCACCAGATACGGCCATTCGTGAATATCCAAACCGATGCCATGCCCGGTGCGGTGCGGCAGGCCGGGCAGGCGGTAGTCCGGGCCGAAGCCGGCTTGCTGCAGCACGCGGCGCGCGGCGGCGTCCACGGCGCCGCAGGGCGCGCCGATTTCGGCAGCGGCAAAAGCCGCCGCCTGCGCCTCTTTTTCGACTTGCCACAAGGCGCGCTGGCGCGGCGTGGCTTGGCCGAACACATAGCTGCGCGTGATGTCGGCGTGATAGCCGTGCAAGCGGCAGCCGGTGTCGATCAGCACCATGTCCCCTTCGCGCAGATATTGCTCGCCCTCGACGCCATGCGGCACCGCCGTCGCCGCGCCAAAGCCGACGATGCAAAACGTCGATTTGCCGCCGCCGTGGGCGCGGTGTGCGGCGTCAATGAAATTCGCCACTTCGGATGCGGAAATGCCGGGGCGCAAAATGCGTGCGGCGCGCCTTTGCACATCCAGCGTGATATTTTTGGCGGCTTGCAGCAAGGCTAACTCGGCTGCGCTTTTTTGCATGCGGCAGGCGGCGCTGATGGATTTGCCATTCACAAACTGCGCCTCTGGCATGGCCTGGCGCAAGCCGTCGTAGATAAAAAACGGGGCTTGCTCATCCAGCGCCAGCACGGCCCCGCTGCGCGCAGCGCGTGTGCCTTGCAAAACCTGCGCCACTAAGCGGCAAGGGTCTTCTTCTTCCTGCCACAGATGCAAGGCGCCGCTGACGGTGTCGGGCATGGACAGCAATTCATCGAGTTTGGACTCTTCAAACGCCGGGCTGATGTAATCCAGGCCGCGTTCCGGGGTCAGTACGGCGCCGACCAGGCGCTCACTCAAATACCAGTTCAGGCCAGTGAAATACAGCAGGCTGCTGCCAGCCGGCAGGATCAGGGCGGCCACCTGTTGCTGCGCCATGAATTCCTGCGCGCGCGCAATGCGCTGCTCGCGCTCGGCGCGTGTGATCGGGATTGCCGCTGCGGCGGCTTTGCCTGCGGCAATTTGCGCCAATTCCTGTGCGGCATGCGAGCCGCCGATTTGTTGCTGCATAAAGTTCTCCTGCATCATGCCTGGGCCAGCGTGGAGGCTGGCTGCTTAATCAAATGCTGACGCACATAGCGCCAGACGAATTCCTGCACCTGGTCTTGCATTAAGAGCTGATGATCGCCATCGGGCGAAATCAACATATCAAACTGCCGCCCGGCCGCCAGCAAGGCATTGCTCAATTCCAGGCTCTGTCCGACGCTGACATTATCGTCCAGCATGCCATGCACCAGCAGCAGGCGGCCTTGCAATTGCGGCGCCAGATGGGCATTGCTGTGCGCCGCCAGTTGCGCCTTGTCCAAGGGCCAGCCGCCGTAGTCTTCCGTCCATTCGGCGCCCTCTTTCAATAATTCATGATTGCCCGCCGCTGCGACGCCCAAGGCGAACACGTCTGGCAGGGTGAACATGGCGCGCGCGGCGGTATAGCCGCCGGCGGAAGAGCCGATAATCGCCACCCGCGTCAAATCGATTTGCGGGTGCAGACTGGCGACGTGGCGCAGGGCGGCGACTTGATCCGGCAGCGTCGCGTCATCCAAATGCCGCCAGCAGACATCGTGCCAGGCCTGGCTGCGTCCCGGCCCGCCCATGCCATCCACGCGCAGCACAAAACAGCCGAGTGCGGCCAGGCTTTGCATGAAAAACAATTGCCGGCTGGCCGGCTCCAGGCGTTTCGGCACTGTCGTGGTATGGCAGCCTGGATACACTGTGACGATCAGAGGATAGCTGCGGGCGGGATCGAATTGCGCCGGGAAACACAGCAAACCGTGCAGATCGCCTTGCGCCTGCGGGGCCCAGGCGCGCGGCGCGGCTGGCGTGCGCACAGCGTGCAAGGTCTGCCAGGGCAGACTATCAAACGCGCCCTCTCCCACCAGCTGCAATTGCTGCCCGTTTTGATCAATCCACAGGGTGCGCGGGGCTTGATCAAAACGCGCGCTGGTGACGATAAAGTGGCGGCAATCCGGCCCGGCTTGCACCTGCAAGTCGGCGTCCACGCCATATATACGCTGTTCGGAGCCGGCCAATTGCCATGTCCCGTTTTCCTGGCGTAATTGGAGGCGGTAGAGTTGGCGGTAATACGGATCGCTGACATCGGCTTCGCGCCCGCCGCCGCAAAAATACAGCCAGCCATCGGCAAAGCCGAGAATCTGCCGCACCGCCCATTCGCCGTGTGTGAGTTGTTTCAACTGGCCGTTTTGCAACAGATGCGCATGCGGCCAGCCGCCAGCTTCTGCAATGCAAAACACCTGACCTTGCGCGACCAGCCAATTTTCGCCAAACAAGGGGTAATGCAACAGGCTTGGACTGCTGTGCACATAGCGCGTGTGACAGGCGCCGCTGGCCGGATCGACTTCCAGCAAGGCGCAGGCGCGCCGCCCGCGCGCCCATGGCAGCAGATACAAACGGCCTTGCTCCCAGCAGATCTGCTGCAGGAAAAAGGGGCCGCTGTAATCGGCGTCAAACATGGCGAAGCGGCATTCCTGCGGGCTGGGCAAATCCAATTCGATGGCGCGCTTTTGCTCCAGATCAAACAGACAGAGTCTGGCCAGCGGGACATGTTCATCGCCGCTCATGACTTCCGGCCAGCTCACTGCCTGCGGCCCTTTGTCATCCTGGCGCAGGATCTGGCGCACACTGCAGCCGCGCAAATCAAGGCGATAGCTGAGCAGATAGCGGCCATCCGGCGAAAAACTGGCGTTTAAGCTTTGTTGCGGCACACCCTGCTTGACTTGCAAACCGAAATACATGCCCAGACCGTATTGCGCCTGCTCTGTGCCGTCGCATGTCAGCCAGCAGGCGTTGCCGGTGTGCGCATCATGCAGATATAAATTGTGGTCGCGCGCTTGAATCTGATAACGCTGCTGCGGACATAATAAGGCCATGCCCGGCGTCAATTGCATCAGCGGCATGCCGCCCTGCGCCGGCGGCAGGCTGGCGCTGCCGGCCACTTCCATCTGCGCCTCCGGCTGGTCCAGGCGCAAACGCCAGCAGCGCCCGTCTGCTTGCGCATACAAGCAGCGGCTGGCGGCGTCCAGCCAACATTGCAGATGCAGGCGCGCAAGGCCTGATTCCTCCCACCAGCGCTGCCACGCGGGGCCGCACTCAGGGCCGCTGCGCAAGCGCTGGCGTGTCCCGTCGGCGGCTTGCACAAACAAGGAAAATTGCGGAAAGGTGCAGTAAAACAAAGCTTCTTGCGGCCCCAGCCAGCCGGCCAGGATGGGCGCGCTGCGCCAATGTTGCAGCAGCGTTGGCGGCAGATAGCGGCGCGCCGCCTGCAATCTGTCTGGCCATTCCAAGTCGTCTTCGATCTGATGTGGATTCATATATGTTTTGGCGTGTTTGGTGGGGGAAAGCGCGCCGCAGGGAGCGGTGTGGATGCGGTTTCAAGCATAATATAAAGCTTCCCTTGCGGCTAGGTTTTCACATATGGCCTAAACGCTGAATTGCGCACAATTTCAAGCTTCGCGCCGCACCCTGTATGGCAGTTGTGCCGGCGCCACAGGGCGGCAAAAAAAGCATATGCGGCAGCGCGCCTGCCATGATTCCCGCATACAATCGCCTGCCACCTCTTGCGCAAGCGCGCGCCTGTGTATGGCGTCAGACAAGCTTGCGCCGCGCGCGGATCGCTGCCGTTCGCGTCGCGTTTTTCCCGGCAGCATGCTCGCGGAGAACTACATGGATTTCAGCAAATTACAGCAAAACGCTATTGATGTCGCGACCCAGTTCGGGGTCAAAATTGTCGCCGCCATTTTGTTCTGGCTGCTCGGGCGCTGGCTGATCGGCATGGTTGGCAATCTCTTGCAAAACGCCATGCAAAAACAAAAGGTGGATGCGACCGTGATGCGCTATCTCGGCTCGGTTGTGACTGTCACCTTGAATGTGCTGCTGATCATAGGGATTTTGGGCTATTTCGGGATTCAGACCACCACCTTCGCCGCGCTGCTGGCGGCCGCCGGCGTGGCGATCGGCATGGCCTGGTCGGGCTTGCTGGCGAATTTCGCCGCCGGCGCTTTTTTGATTGTGCTGCGTCCGTATAAAGTGGGCGATATCGTGACTGTCGCCGGGGTCACCGGCACGGTCAAGGAAATCGGTCTGTTCACCACCTCAATTGACACTGCGGACAATATTTTGACCATGATCGGGAATAACAAAATTTTTTCTGACACGATCCAGAATTACTCCAGCAATCCCTTCCGCCGGGTCGATTTGCGTTGCCAGCTGTCCGGCGCCGCAGATCACGCCGCTGCAATGCGCCTGCTGCGTGAAAAAGTGGCGCAAGTGCCGAATGTGCTGAGCACGCCAGCCGTCGAGGTGGATATTCTGGAAGGCAATCTGCTCGGCCCGCTGCTGGCGGTGCGTCCGTATTGCGCGCCTGAGCACTATGGCCAGGTGTTTTTTGACACCAACCGGGTGATCCGCGAAACCATGCTGGAAGCCGGTTTTCCGCCGCCGATGCCGGGACAGATGGTGTTTATGCAGCAGCCGTAATCTGTTTAACGCCAGCCCTGCCCTTGCCCGCGCAGGGGCGGCTGGCCGGGCAGCGGATTTTGCGGCGGGTTGCCGGGGGCCGGCTGCCAGCTCTGATTCTGGTTGCGCGCCGCCTGATACAGCGGCATCACGCGCTGGCCATAGTTTTGCAAATCCTGCGTCCGCTCGCTGCGCGAGGGGTGGGTGGACAGCAGTTTGGCCGGCTCGCCGCCGGATACCCGTCCCATTTTCTGCCACAAGGTGACCGCCGCCAAAGGATAAAAGCCGGCGCGCGCGGCCAGTTCGACGCCAATCCGGTCAGCCTCGGTTTCGTGCGCGCGCGAGTGCGGCAACTCCACCAGCAATTGCATGCCGGCGCCGGCCAGTTTGCCCAGCCCCTCATAGCCGCCGCGCGTGCCCAGCGCGCCCAGAATATTCACCGCCAGCTGCGTGCCCATTTGTTCTGAAATCCGCTCGCGCGCATGTTCGCGCAGGGCGTGTGCGATTTCATGGCCTAACACCGCCGCCAGTTCATCATCGCTGATTTGCAAGCGCTCCAGCAAGCCGGTGTACACCGCCATCTTGCCGCCCGGCATGCACCAGGCATTCACTTCATTGGAGGAAATCACATTCACTTCCCATTGCCAGCGCGGCGCATCGGGACGGAACACAGCAGTATGCGGAATCAATTGCTGCGCAATGCGGTTGACACGCTCGACTTGCGCGCGCTGGGTGTTTAAGCGGCCCCGTCTTTGCTCCTGCGCCAGCAATTGGCGGTATTCGCCGGCGGCGCGCTGTTCGACTTCGCGCTGACTCACCGCCATATATTGCTGGCGCTCAATCCCGACGGCGCCCTGGCGCGTGGTTTGCACGGTTTGGCAGGCGCTGGCCGCCAACCCCAAGACGAGCACTGCGCCGGCTTGCATGATTCGCTTCATCTGTCCCTCCTTACGCACGCTTTTGCAAGCGCAAAGCGCGGTCGCGCTGCGCCTGCCAACGCAATGACAGCCAGGCCAGCGCCAGGCCGGCCCCGGACATGCCGGCGGCGACAAAAAACACCATGTGCGCGCCGCCCGCTTCCCAGCATGGCCCAAGCAGGATGCCGCCCAGCGTGCCACCCAAACCATATGACATGCTGACATACAAAGCCTGTCCGCGCGCTTGCAAAGCGCCGCCGAACCAGCGCTGTAATTGTTGCACACAACTGGAATGGTGTACGCCAAAGGTGGCGGCATGCAGAATTTGCGCAATGATCAACAGCACCAGCCCGACGATGCCGGGTTGCGCCACGCCGATCATGAGAAAACGCAACACCGCCAGCGCCAGACTGCCCAGCATCAAGAGACGCAGACCAAGGCGCGCAAACAGCGGCGCCTGGAAAAAGAAAAACACGATTTCCGCCACCACTCCGAGCGACCACATCAAGCCGATCACCAGTTTGGAAAAGCCGAGCTGTTCCAAAAACAGGGAATAAAACACATACAAAGCGGAATGCGCCATCACCATCAGACAAGCCGAGGCCAGGAAAGCCTGCACTTCACGCAAGCGCAGCAAGCTGGTAAATGATGTTTTATTGCGCGCAACCGGCGGCAACGGGGTTTCACGCAATGTCCAGGCCGACGCCACCACCAGCAGCAGCATCGCGCAGCACAATGCGACAAAGCTTTGAATGCCCCAGACTTCCAGCAATTTGCCGGCAGCGGTGACGGTGACGATAAAGCCGACTGAACCCCACAGGCGCAGGCGGCCAAACTGATTCAGATTTTCTTTCAAAGCTCCCACCAGGGCCGCCTCGGACAAGGGGCCGCTGGCGGATGTGAAGGTATTGATCAACAGCATCAAGAGCAAAAAGGCGAGAAAGCCCTGGGCCCAAAACATGCAGGCAAACGCGGCCAGGGCCAGCACGGCGGTATAGCGCAAGATGCGCACGCGCGCGCCGCGCGCATCGGCCAAGGCCCCCCATACATTCGGGCCGATGATGCGGGTGCCCTGCACCACCGCCATGATGATGCCGATCTGCGCCGGGCTCATGCCCTGGGCGGCAAAATACAAACTGCCGAAAGGCGAGAAAATGCCTACATAACCGTAGTAGGCAAAGAAGAAAAAGGCATACGGAAACAGCTTCAAATCCACTCCTGCAGATACCTGCGGCTTACTGCGCCGCCGCGCCGGGAATGCGCGCGCTGGCCTGCACTTCCGCACACTGGGCGCGCTGGCGCAGGGCGTGATCCATCAAGACCAGCGCCAGCATGGCCTCGGCAATCGGCGCGGCGCGAATGCCGACGCAGGGATCATGCCGGCCAAAGGTTTGCACCTGCAGCGGATTGCCGTGCACATCAATGCTCTGACGCGGCACGCGGATCGATGATGTCGGTTTAATCGCCAGTGAAACGCGCAAATCCTGGCCGCTGGAAATTCCGCCCAACACGCCGCCGGCGTGATTCGACAAAAACCCCTGCGGCGTGAGTTCATCGCCATGCTCCGAACCGCGCTGTGTGACGACGCCAAAACCGTCGCCGATCTCCACCCCCTTGACCGCATTGATGCCCATCATGGCGTGCGCGATATCGGCGTCCAGCCGGTCATACAGCGGTTCGCCCAGGCCCGGCGGCACATTGCTGGCCTCGACTTCAATACGCGCGCCAATCGAGTCGCCATCGCGCCGCAATTGATCCATGAATTCTTCCAGCCGGGCAAACAGGGCCGGGTCAGCGCTGGCGGCGAAAAACGGATTTTCATGCACATGCGCCCAATCGGCAAAGGGCATCTCAATCGGCCCCAGCTGGCTCATACGCGCGCGGATCTCCACCCCGTATTGCTGGCGCAGCCATTTCTTGGCGATGGCGCCGCCGGCCACCGCCGGCGCGGTCAGGCGCGCCGAAGAGCGGCCGCCGCCGCGCGGATCGCGAATGCCGTATTTTTGCCAGTAGGCATAGTCAGCATGGCCGGGGCGGAAGCTGTCCACGATATTGCCGTAGTCTTTGCTGCGCTGATCAGTGTTTTCAATCATCAGCGCAATCGGCGCGCCCGTGCTTTTGCCCTGATACACGCCGGACAGGATGCGCACCAGATCAGCTTCCTGTCTTTGTGTGACGTGGCGCGAGGTGCCGGGCTTGCGCCGGTCAAGCTCAGGCTGGATGTCGGCTTCAGACAAATCCAGGCCGGGCGGGCAGCCATCAACGATGCAGCCGATCGCCGGACCGTGCGATTCGCCAAAAGTGGTAAGGGTGAACAAAGTGCCTAAAGTATTGCCGGACATGGTGGGAATGGGCGTGAGCAAAAAAACACATTCTAACAAAGCGCGCAGCTTTTGCCCGGCCCGCATTCAGCGCCGCAAACGCGCAAAAGTGCAGGCTTGCAACCGCTTTGAGAAAATTTCATGTTATATTGCCCGAAAGCAATAAAAACAGCTGTGCCTCAAACCGTTTGGCGCATCCCGATGTGACGATGGTTTGCATTTTGCGGTGGCAAATCGCGCAAGCTGCCGGCAATTGGGGATATACTCTTTGCAGGCAGGAACATAACAAGAACAAGTCAGTAGGGAAACCGGGCGCTGCGCCACGCCGCACCAGGTTTCGTTGTTAATTCTTGGAGATGCGACCGATGTCCCAGAGCAGCCCGCCGCCAGCCGATACACTTACGGACGACGATTCCGATGATCTCGTCTTTTTGGACGAGATCCAGCCTGCGCCAGGCAGCGCTGCGCTCGTCCACAAGGTATGGCGCGTGATGATCATCGATGATGATGAAGATGTCCATTCCGCGACCACGTTTGCGCTGGGCAACCTGGAAATGCAAAACCGGCCCCTGGAATTCGTGCATGCGTTTTCCGCCGCCCAGGCGCGGGAAATGCTGGCGGTGGAGCAGGATATCGCCGTCATCCTGCTCGATGTGGTGATGGAGCAGGAAGACGCCGGCCTGCAGCTGGTTAAATTTATCCGCCAGGATATCGGCTTAAACGATGTGCGCATTATTCTGCGCACCGGCCAGCCCGGCTACGCGCCGGAAATCGACGCCATCCGCGATTACGATATCAACGACTACAAAACCAAGTCTGAACTCACGCGCATCAAGCTGTTTACCACCGTGACTGCCGCCATCCGTTCGTATGAGCAGATCCGCGCCATCAGCGCCAGCCGGCGCGGGCTGGATTTGATTGTGCACGCCAGCACCGAATTAATGGCCTTGCACGGCTTACAGGATTTCGCCGCCGGCGTCATCATCCAGATTGCCGGTTTGCTGGGTTTAAAGCCGGAAGGTTTGATTTGCGTGCGCGATGATCAGCATGACCGCCACCAGTTGGTGGTGATCGCAGGCGGCGGCAACTACCGCGCGATGGTCAACCAGCCGGTGCAGCAGCTGGGCAATGCGCATATTGAGCAAGCCCTGCAACACACCATGCAAACGCGGGAAAACACCTATCACAGCGACTACACCACCCTGTATTTTGATGGCAAATCAGGGCGTGATTTCGCCGCCTATCTGGATACCGGCAGCCCGCTGTCGGAAATCGACCAGCGCCTGCTCGAAGTGTTCTGCAGCAATATCTCGGTCGGCCTGGACAATGTGATGCTGGTTTCGCATCTGCATGATTTCGCCTTTTATGATCAACTCTGCAAGCTGCCCAACCGCACCCGTCTGGTGGAAATTCTGGATGAACTGTTAGGCGGCCAGGACATGCCGGGCGATCCCACCCTGGCCTTGGTCGATATCGATCATTTCGCCGAGACCAATGATGCGCTCGGCCATCAATTTGGCGACCAGCTGCTGATTGCCGTCGCCAACCGGCTGCAATCACAACTGGGCGATGTGCTGGCGGTGGCGCGCGTGGGCGGCGATATTTTCTCTGTGCTGGGCGATGGCAGCCGCGTCAATCCGGAACAGATTCTGGCCTTATTCAATCAGGCTTTCCATATCGACGGCCAGGATGTGCAACTCTCGGCCACGGTCGGCCTGGTGCGCTTGAGCGAATATGAAGGCGGCGGCGCGGATGCGCTGAAAGACGCCGATATCGCCTTAAAGCGCGCCAAGATGCAGCAGCGCGCCGGACATTTCTATTTCTCGCGCTCGATGGGGGTGGAAATCCGCGAACGCGTGCGCATGATGCATGCTTTGCGCAGCGCATTTGAAAAAACCCAGCTGTATGTGTATTACCAGCCGCAAATCGACTTTCAAACGCGCAGAGTGGCCGGGGCCGAGGCGCTGCTGCGCTGGCAAACCGAAGACGGCAAGTTCATTTCCCCCGACCGCTTTATTCCGATTGCCGAATATTCCGGCATGATCATCGATCTGGGCGAATGGGTGATGCGCACCGCCTGCACCGAACTGGTGCGTTTGCACGCCGCCGGCTTTTCCGATTTCACCATGGCCATCAATGTGTCGCAGGCGCAATTCCGCCACCCCGATTTCCTCGATTCGCTGCGGCGCGCACTGGCTGACACCAATGCCCCGCCGCATTTTGTCGAATTGGAAATCACCGAATCGATGGCGATGGAAAAACCCGACATGCTGATCCGCATGTTGGAGCACATCAAGCAAATCGGCGTCTCGATTGCGATTGACGATTTCGGCACCGGTTTCTCCTCGCTCAGTTATTTGCAAAGGCTGAAGGTGGACAAGCTCAAGATTGACCGCGCCTTCGTCACGGAAATCACGAGTTCAGCGCGCGGCTCCAGCATTGCCGAGATGATCATTCAATTGGGCCGCAATCTGGGTCTGAAGGTGATTGCGGAAGGGGTGGAAGATGAAAGACAGGCCAAGATTTTGACCGATCTGGGCTGCCCGCTGGCGCAAGGCTTTTTATTTGCGCGCCCCATGCCTGCGCATGAGTTGCAAGGCTGGCTCAGCGCCCGCCTTGCCAGCGGGACCGGGGCAAACTGATAAAAAGAACAAGGGCTTGCAGCGGCGTCGCCAAACGCCCGCAGGCCGGCCAGAAATCCAAGCCGGAGGCGCCAGATGAGGGGCTTTACATCAGGCAACCTGACAATTCGGCGGGCTGTGATGCTTGCTGTGATTGCCGGTTTGCTCTTGCCTGCGATACTGGTGACAGGGTATTCCTGGCTCAAACGCTACGATGAGGATGTGCATAAGCGCACCCGCGAATTGCTGCAACAGCATGCCGAAGTGCTGGCCAGCAGCATGCAAGAAGCGCTGTGGAATGTTGACCGCGAAAGCGGCAATACCCTGGTGGACTCGATGATGCGCAATGAAGACATTGTGATGATCGAGGTGCGCGACAATAATCTGGGCTTGTTTGTCAAACGCGACATCCCGGCGCGCCGCCAGGGCTTGAGTTTGAGCCTTGAGCGCAAGGTGCAATATCGCAAGACCGATATCGGCTGGCTGCGTCTTGAAGTGTCCTCCAGCCGGCAGCGTCAAATCATCCAGGAAAACCTGCGCGAATATCTGATTGCGCTGGCGGCGCAAGTCACGCTGGCGCTGATTCTGATTCTGGTCTTGCTGGATCAACGTCTGGTGCGCCCCTTGCGCCGGCTGGCGAAAAACGCCGAAACCCTGGCTTCCGGCCAGCTTGACGCCTCCTTCACCTGGAAACGGCTGGATGAAATCGGCCACCTCGGGCAACAGCTGGAACACACCCGGATTGCCTTGCAAAACCTGTTTGGCGTGCTGGAACAGAAAAACGCCCAGCTCGAAGACGATCTGGAAAAGCGCAAACAGGTTGAACTCGAATTGCGTGAGCGTGAAGCGCGCATCCGCGCCCTGGTCGAACAGTCGCCCATCGCCATCATTGAATGGGATATGGATTTTTGCGTGGTGGAATGGAATGCCGCCGCCGAACGTATTTTCGGCCATACCCGGCAACAGGCGCTGGGCCGGCACGCCAGCTTCATCGTGCCCAAGGCTTCGCGCGCCGCCGGCGACACCATTTTCCAGGAAGCCAGCACCAGCACGAATGTGGTCTCGGGCGTGAACCAAAACCTGCGCGCCGACGGCAAAATCATTTATTGCCTGTGGAATAACAGCCATATCGCCAACGCCAGCGGCCGCACTGGCCGCCTGCTATCGATGGCGCAGGACATCACCGAACAGCGCCGCGCGGAAGAGGCGCGCCATTGGTCTGAAGCGAAATTCGCCGGGGCCTTCCAGTGCTACCCGGATCCGGTGGCGATTTTGCGCCTGCACGATGGTTTGCTGCTGGACATGAATCAGGCTTTTGTTAAAGTCTGCGGCCTGGAGCGGGCTGAATTATTGGAACGCGATCCGCGCAGCCTGGGCTTATGGCCGGCCAGCCAGCAAAGCGCATTGGTGGAGAAGGTGCAGACCTACAGCGGGGTGCATGATCTGCCCTGGGAATTGCAAACCGCCACGGGCGAAAAACGCAGCTGCCTGCTCAACGCCACCCTGTTCCATGTCGGCGCTGAAGCGTTTTTGCTGGCGGTGATCCGCGATGTCACCGTGCAGCTGCGCTTTGAAGCGCAAAAAGCCGAGGCAGACCGCGCCTTGCTGCGCTTAGCGCAAGGCACGCAAGGGGCCGGCGCGCAGTTTTTCCAATCGCTGTTGGAAGATCTGGCCGCCGCACTGGGCGTGGCGTATGCCGAATTGCGTCTGCTCGATGACAGCGGCGCCGTCTTGCACAGCATGGCGCGGCATGGCTTAGAGGAAGCGCCGGCATCGCATGATTGGCGCGGCGCGCCGGCGCAAGAAGTCTTGCAACGCGGTTTGTGCGTGTATGCCGATCAGGTTCAGGCCCTGTTCCCGGACGACGCCAGTTTGTGCGCGCTGCAGGTCAAGAGCTATGCCGGCGCGCCGCTGAAAAACGCGCAGGGACAGGTCATCGGCCTGCTCGCAATCAGCCATACGGCGGCCTTGCACCATGCCGCGCTGGTGCGCTCCTTATTGCCGGTATTTGCTGAGCGCGCCGCCGCCGAAATCGAGCGCATGCGCAGCGAAGAAGCCTTGCGCGAGCGGGAGCGCAGCTTCTCCACGATTTTCCATTCCTCGCCGGTGGCGATGAGCGTGATTGCGGTCAACAATGGTTTCTTCATCCGCGATATCAATGGCGCGTTTGAAAAATTATTGGGCCTGGCGCGCGAACACACCGTCAGCCATGAAATTTTGGCCTTGCCGATCTTCAGCACACCCGCCGACCGCCAGGCGCTGGAAGCCATGCTGCAGGCGCAAGACAGCGAGCCGCAACACGAAATCTGGCTGCAGCGCGCCAGCGGCGAAGCGATTTTCGTGCAGATCTCACAAAATTCCTTCAGCCTGAATAATGATCAGTATGTGACGGTGGCGTTTGAAGACATTACTGAAAACTTTAACAATGAGCTGGCGATTCATGATTTGAATGTAAATCTGGAACACCGCGTGGTGGAGCGCACCGATGAATTGCAGCGCGCCAACCGCGAGCTGGCCAGCACCCTGGAAACCTTGAGCCGCGCGCAGGAAGACTTGGTGCGCAGTGAAAAACTGGCCGCGCTGGGTTCCCTGGTGGCCGGGATTGCGCATGAATTGAATACGCCGATTGGCAACAGCCTGATGGTGGCTTCGACGCTGGTGGACCAGACACGCGATTTCCGCAGCGCCAGCGCGCAAGGTTTGAAACGCTCGATTCTGGAAGCTTATGTGCAAGACGCCAGCAAAGCCGGCGACATCCTGGTGCGCAATCTGCACCGCGCGGCGGATTTGGTGACCAGCTTTAAACAGGTGGCGATTGATCAAACCAGTTCCAAGCGGCGTCCCTTTGTGCTGTCGGAAGTGGTGGGGGAAATTCTGCTGACCCTGTATCCGGCCATCAAAAAAACCGCGTATGTGGTGGAACAGGAATTTGAAGACAATCTGGCGATGGATTCCTACCCCGGCCCCTTGGGACAGGTGCTGACCAATTTGATCAATAACGCCTTGATTCACGGCTTTGACGGGCGCGAAAACGGCAAGATCGTGATTCGCGGACGCGCCCTGCCGGAAGACTGGATCGAACTCAGTCTGACCGATGATGGCGTCGGCATCCCGCAGGAAAACTTAAAGCGCATCTACGACCCGTTTTTCACCACCAAACTGGGGGCGGGCGGCTCCGGGCTTGGCTTGAATATCACACATAATATTGTCACCGGCCTGCTGGGCGGCAAAATCGCGGTGCACAGTGAAGTCGGCGTCGGCACTGTGTTCACACTCAGCCTGCCGTGCAATGCGCCGCATAGTCAGCATGATGAAAAACCCTTGCACCCGGAAGACGTGGCAAGGGCGCGCGCGGCGCATGCGGCAGCTGTAGAATCATCGAATCCTGCTGAGGCTGAGTGAAACAACGCGCAGCCCCCTCCCCTGCGGCCCTGCGGCCCTGCGGCGGCGTATTTACAGCACAACCTGGTCTTTCAAGCAGCGCAAATGCTTGCGCCGGCAGCCGCTAAGACATGTGGAAAACGGCATGGGAGAAACGGCATGAAAGCGCAATCTGCCTTCATAGGCAAGGGCAGTCTGGCCGGAATCAGTCATACAAGCCGGCCCATGGTTTTATCGGAGAAATTTAAGCGCATGCGGGATCGCGGGAATGTGCTTGCGGCTTTGCAGTCACAATCGATCCGGCTGACACAGCTCAGCCCGTATTTTCCTCTGCATAGCGTAAGTCCGCCTGCAGCGGCGCCGTTTGGCGCGCCACACAAGGCAGGCGCAATTGCTGTCGCACTGAATAAACTTAATAGCGGCTCAGCCTCGGTGCTTGCGCCGCGCCTTGCCAAGTGCTTTTGAAGAAAGCAATATTCTCCAGCAATTGCCTGGACTGACTGAGCAATTCTTCACTGGTGGACGCCAGCTGTTCCGAAGCGGCGGCATTTTGCTGGGCGGTGTTGCTGAGCTGATCCAAGGTGCGGTTAATTTGCCCGACCGAGCTGTTTTGGGTGTTGCCGACATCTGCGATTTCTTTCACCAGCGCTGAAGTTTCGTGCACGCCGGGCACAATCAGCTTGAGCAAATTGCCTGCGCTGACGGCGGTATTGACGCTGTTTTGCGCCAGCTTGCCAATTTCCTGGGCCGCCATCTGGCTGCGTTCGGCCAATTTGCGCACCTCGCTGGCCACCACGGCAAAGCCCTTGCCGTATTCACCGGCGCGCGCGGCTTCAATCGCGGCATTCAAGGCCAGTAAATTGGTCTGATAGGCAATATCATCGACAAAGGAAATTTTGGCGGCGACTTGCTGCATCGCGCTGAGCGTCTCTGTCACCGCCTTGCCGCCTTCCACCGCATTATTGCTGGCGGTGGTTGCAATCGAAAAGGTGATATTGGCGTTTTCATTATTTTTATCAATCGATTCTGAGATAACCCCGATAGAGGTCAAGGTATCGACCACCGCCCTGGCCTGCTGATTGGCGGCTTCGGACAAAGCGCTGGAGGTGGCGTTGACCTGACTCGCGGCATCATTGAGCGCATCCGCCGTCATGCGCACGTCGGCAAGCACGCGGGCTAAATTTTCAGCGGTGCTGTTGGCGCTGTCCCGCACCTGGCCAAACGAACCGCCATAACGATACGTGATGCGCTGACTTAAATCGCCATCGGCAAAAGCGCGCAATACGGTTTCAATCGCCAGCAAACCCTGTTCGCTGGTTTGCAGTAATTGATTCATGGCGGTGGCCAGATTCAGGAAAAAGCCGGACTTGCCTTGCAAAGCCAAACGCTGGGTGAATTCGCCGGCTGCGGCGGCGGCCACAATCGCGGCGATTTCCTCTTCGACCCCGACCTCTGCAGTGCGGTTATTGAGTTCGAGCACGCTGCCCACCCGCACGCCCAGGGAATTGACGATAGGCGTCAAAATCATCGAAAAATGCAAGCTGCCGATTTGCAAACTGCTGCTGACAGACTGCGTGATTTCTTTCAAGAGCGCGGCCTGCTGCCGGGGTTCAGGATGGAAGCGGCTGATATCCTGTCCCTCTGCCCGGGCCGGATCAAAGCCTGGCAGATACTGGCGCAGCTCGGCCAGATTTTGCCGCAACATTTCCTGCGCGGCTTGATTCGCATACACAATTTGATTGTCCGCATCCGCGATGATGACATTCGTGCTGCATTTATCCAGTGCATTCTTGATGCGGACATTGATCACCGCCGCTTCCGCCGCTTCCGCCAATTTATGCCGGGCTTCACGCGCAGTTTCTGTGACCTGCCGTTTCAAGCCCGGCAGTTCTTCCATTTCACTGGCGAAATTGCCTTGCGCATATTCGCGGATCAGGCTGACCAGACGGAATTGCACATCCAGATGGGCTTTGACCAATAGATTAATCGATTCCGCCATCACGCCATAACTGCCGGGCAAGGCATGCACCGGCATCAAAGCGTCAATCGCCCCGGCCTGATGCTGCTGCGCCATGGTGGACTGGGCCTGCTGAAAATCCAACAGAACTTCCTGCATTTTCCGGGTCTCGGCCAATAAGCTGCTCTCATCTCCTGCACGGGTTTGAATATTGCTGGTGAAATCGCCAGCCGCCACTCTTTGCACCACTTTCAAGACCGCTTTCGGATCGCCGCCCAGACTTCTTTGCAAAGAGCGCAGCAGCAAAGCGCCAGCAATCGCTGAGGCGGCGGCAAACAGAATCGCGCCGGCAATCAATACTTCCAGCACATCCTGAATTTTCTGCCGGCTGACGACCTTGGCCTGTCTGGCGATTTTTTGCGCGGTGCGCACTTGTTCCGCCACCTCGCCGGATAGTTTGCCAAAGGCCAGTACGGTTTCTTCGTTTTCCACGCTGGGGCGTTTTTGCTGCAGAATTTTGCTGATCAAGGCTTGCTGCGCCGGCCAGTTTTGCGCTGTTTTTTCCAATTCTGGCAGCGCTTTGCGCGCTGCCGGCAGCAGGCGCTCGATATCTTTCAGCGCGGCGGCCGTGCTTTCGCGGGAGGATTTTGAACCTTCGGTGAGGATGATTTCGCCAACGCCGCGCAAGCTGGCGTCAAGCGCGGCGCTGACTTCTTCCGCCAGATTGGCGTTGTCCAGGGCCAGATTGGCGCGCTGAAAACCATTGACCCCGAGAAAGCTGAGCAGCAAGCCGATGATGACTAAGATGATGACGCCAAACTTTACCTGCCCTGCCAGGGTCTCTATCGCAAACGATTTCAGCATTTCAGCTCCATGGTCATGGTGGAAACTGGAAAAACATGTGCGGGATGTTGCACGGCTCCAATTGTGCCGACATCCAGCGCCGGGAGCCTGTCGGACTTAGAAAAAATTTACTGTAAAACCAGCAGAACGGGCCATATTTCACCGTCTTTTTGCTCAAAGTCGATGCTATTAACGCTGCAAAGTCGGCAAAATCTATCTTCGCCCTGCTGTTTTTTCGCTGCGATTCTCTAAGCCCGACAGGCTCCCAGGTTTTTTCAGGGCAGCCTTGGCGCTGCCCTATAGTGTGAAAGCATCACAAATCAAAGCAAGTGTTGATCCAGCGGATGCATACATGCACTACGTTTTATGTGCTCGTTTTAGCGTTCAACCGGATAGTTTTTGGCTGTCCACTCCGCAAATCCGCCGCGCATATACATCACGTTGGTATAACCTTGCTTGATTGACAGAACTGCAGCCTTATACGATTTCCAACCGGTCGGGCCATCGCTGTAAAACACAATTTTGCTGGCTTTGTCGGCTGGCATTTTGCTGAAATCAAATTGATCCTGCGCCGCATCGAAATTTTCCACCTTCTCGCTTTTTTCCTTGTAGGCAATGGCAACTGCGCCGGGCACATGACCTTTGCCGAAATTGAGGGTGCTGCGGGTGTCAATGAAACTTGCGCCTTTGCTCTTGGCCAAGGCTTGGCCTTCGTCCACAGTAATGACTTTACCGCCTTTGAGTGTGCTCGGAGTGGGCGGCGCGTCATCAGCGCAGGCCAGTGCGGACAGACTGAACAGGCAGGCGGCGAGCAGGTTGCGTTGTAACATGAATGTTCTCCTCGTGAAGTGGGGGAAGTGTCAAGCGGATGCGAAAATGCTTCCAGGCAGGCGAGTCAAACCTTGGATCGGAATGGTTGCAGCTGAGCCTATAGGCGAATGTCAGTATTGTCTGTCGCACAAGTAAGCGGGCAGACCAAAATGCAAGCAGGGACATCGCGGCGTTCATGTAACTGCACGCTTCATTTTACACAGCCGGCTTGAATTGTGTGGATTAATTGTGCTTACAATGCAGGCGTGATGCCTGCCGCGCCACACATCAAACCAGGCGCCGCGCCTCACACATAAAGCAGCCATAGCGCGCATTGTGAATTTGCACATAAGCAATCTCAACCCGGGCCAGCCATGCATGCAATACGCCGGCAAAATCAGTACCCGCCGTCACATCAGCGCATTGCATGCTGCCGCTGGCGTCGTATGCCCGCAGGGAAAGCAAGCGCCGGCTGAGGCAATCCGGCACGGTGTCCGGCGCCAACTGCGCCTGTTGTGCGCCGCGCATCACAAAAATCGGCCCGCTGGCGCGATAGGGCGAATCGCAAGCATGGTGCGGGTAATGCAGCAGCAACACCTCACTGCCGATGGGCGCATCAGTCAGACTGACGCGGCAGGGATAGCTGTGTTCTTCCTCAACCTTGATACGGCGCATCTGCTGCGCCATCAATTCGGCATCGCTGAGCGCAAACAAAGGGGCAAAGTGTGCGGCAGACAGGGCATGGAGTTGAAAAGCGGACATGATGTGGATGCAAAAATTGAAAAATCCAGTGTGACAGCAAGCGCGCGCTCTGTCTGGCTGAAATCGGACATGCAAACCCTGGGCCGCTTTATGTTTGAATGGTTAACATGGGCCAGCGCTGTAAAAACTGTTTTTGTTCCAGCCGCTGCAAGAATACATCGTATGCGACTTGGCGCGGATTATGGCGCAAGACCAGATCGAACAAATCTTGCAAACCGCAAGGCGCCAGCACATGCATTTGCGCCTGCTCATCCAATCGCACAGCAAGCGCGGTCGCCGTTTCCGGCCAGCCGGACACGCCGTCCAGCGTGCTGCGCAAAGGGGGCATTGGGCTTTGCGGCGTGCAGCGCCAACTGTGCACCCCGGCTTGATTCGTCACCTCCCACACCCAGCCAGGGCATATTGCTTGCAAACGCGCCTGCCACATCTGCTCAAAACCGGGGCCGCAATGCTCCACATCAAAATACACCACATCCAACTCACCGCCGGCTGGCGTGCTGAATCCGTGCAAATGATCCCACACCCGGTTGCGGATGGCGCCGGCGCCCAGCCAGGCGTCGGGCAGATTCAGGGAACGGATGGCGCGCAAGGCTTGCATCAGCGCCGCATCCTGCCGCAGCAAGTCACATAAGTGCTTGTGCAAAACATCTGTTGGCAGCATTTCTGTCAAATTATTCCCGCATATCTGGCAAAAGCATCTCTTCAGCCAATAAAAACGGGCGCATGCAGCGCCCGTTTTTATTGATGCCTGATGTGTCAAATCACTTGGCGTTCATCAGCGCCACAGTGGTGTCCAACATACGGTTGGAGAAGCCCCATTCATTGTCATACCAGGACGACACTTTGACCAGATTGCCGGACACTTTGGTCAGGGTGGCGTCAAAGTTGGAGGAAGCCGGGTTGTGGTTGTAGTCGATCGACACCAGCGGATCGGTGTTGTAAGTCAGGATGCCGCCGGCGGCTGCCGCTGCTTCCTTCATGATCGCATTCACTTCATCCGCCGTGGTTTCACGCGCAGCCACGAAGGACAGGTCAACCAGGGACACATTGATGGTCGGAACGCGGATCGCGTAGCCGTCCAGCTTGCCATTCAATTCCGGCAACACCAGGCCGACCGCAGCAGCAGCGCCGGTCTTGGTCGGGATCATGCTCATGGTGGCGGAACGGGCGCGGCGCAGGTCTTCGTGCATCACGTCGGTCAGCACCTGGTCATTGGTGTAAGCATGCACAGTGGTCATCAAGCCGGTCAGCAGGCCGATTTTGTCGTTCAGCGGCTTAACCAGCGGAGCTAAGCAGTTGGTGGTGCAGGAAGCGTTGGAAATCACGGTGTCGCTGGCTTTCAACACATTGTGGTTGACGCCAAACACCACGGTCGCGTCCACATCCTTGCCGCCCGGCGCGGAGATGATGACTTTCTTGGCGCCGCCTTTCAGGTGAGCGGAAGCTTTTTCTTTGCTGGTGAAAAAGCCGGTGCATTCCAGCACCACGTCCACGCCCAGCTCGCCCCATGGGATTTCAGCCGGATTGCGTTGTGCGAACACGCGGATTTTGTCGCCATTGACGATCATGAATTCGCCATCCACTTCCACGGTGCCCGGGAATTTGCCGTGCGCAGTGTCAAAACGGGTCAGATGGGCGTTCGATTTGACATCGCCCAGGTCATTGATGGCCACGATCTGGATATCGTGTTTTTTGCCGCCTTCATAGTGGGCGCGCAGGATGTTGCGGCCAATCCGGCCATAACCATTGATTGCTACTTTGATCGTCATGTTTCACTCCACAAGAAAAAAACTTATTGCGCCCGCGCCATC
The DNA here is from genome assembly GCF_037300705.1 of Massilia sp. W12. Lineage (NCBI taxonomy): Bacteria > Pseudomonadati > Pseudomonadota > Betaproteobacteria > Burkholderiales > Oxalobacteraceae > Massilia > Massilia sp. W12. The sequence continues at coordinate 3,518,606 of NZ_CP147776.1, forward strand.
GTGTATGGCGCGGGCAAATCCTGCATATTATGCGGCCATCACCTGTTCAACCTTGGCCACCACATTGTCCACGGTAAAGCCGAAATGCTTGAACAGCACGCCTGCCGGGGCCGATTCGCCAAAGGTGTCGATGCCGACCACGGCGCCTTCCAGGCCGACGTACTTGTACCAGAAATCGGTAACGCCGGCTTCAATCGCCACGCGCGGCACGCCGCGCGGCAAGACTTGCGCTTTATATGCAGCGTCTTGCAGATCAAAGATTTCGGTACAGGGCATGGACACCACGCGCACCGCCACGCCTTTGGCGGCCAGAGCGTCGGCGGCTTTTTGCGCCAGTTCGATTTCCGAACCGGTGGCGATCAACACCGCACGCGGGTTTTCCGCATCGCGCAACACATAGCCGCCGCGTGCGATATCGGCGATTTGCTGCACGCTGCGCGCCTGAAACGGCAGATTCTGGCGCGAGAAAATCAAATTGCTCGGGCCGTCATCGCGCGCAACCGCGCAACCCCAGGCCACCATCGATTCGACGGTGTCGCAAGGACGCCAGTTAAACAGATTCGGGATCAGGCGCAAGCTCGACACATGTTCCACTGATTGGTGGGTCGGGCCATCTTCACCCAGGCCGATGGAGTCATGCGTGAACACAAAAATACTGCGCAGCTTCATCAGCGCAGCCATGCGCAGGGCATTGCGGCTGTAGTCCGAGAAGGTGAGGAAGGTGGCGCCGAAAGGCAGATAACCGCCATGCAGGGCGATGCCGTTCATGATCGCGCTCATGCCGAATTCGCGCACGCCATAATTGATATGGTTGCCCGGCTGGCCGCTGCGCAAGGCTTTGCACGCTTTCCAGTTGGTCAGATTGGAGCCGGTCAGGTCGGCCGAGCCGCCCAGGAATTCCGGCAACACCGCCGACAGCGCTTCAATCGCGTTCTGGCTGGCTTTGCGGGTGGCGATGGTTTCCTGCTTTTCATTGCAGGCGGAAATCGCTTGCGCCAGGGTGGCGGCGAAGTTTTGCGGCAGTTCGCCCTTGACGCGGCGCTGCAATTCGGCGGCTTTTTCCGGGAATTGTGCGGCATAAGCGGCAAAACGCGCATTCCAGTCGGCTTCCAATTGCGCGCCGGCGGCTTTGGCGTCCCAACCGGCATAGACTTCCGCCGGGATTTCAAACGGCGCATGATGCCAGCCCAAGGCCTCGCGCACGGCGGCGACTTCTTTTTCGCCTAAAGCCGCACCGTGCACTTTGTCGGTGCCGGCCAGATTCGGCGAACCTTTGCCGATCACGGTCTTGCAGCAAATCAAGCTCGGCTTGCCTGCTGTTTTGGCGCTGGCGATGGCGTCGGCAATTGCGTCCACATCATGCCCGTCCACATTGTCAATCACATGCCAGCCATAGGCGGCGAAGCGTTGCGGGGTATTGTCGCGGAACCAGCCATCGACCTTGCCGTCAATCGAGATGCCGTTATCGTCATACAGCACAATCAGCTTGGACAGATTCAAGGTGCCGGCCAGCGAGCAGACTTCATGCGAAATGCCTTCCATCAGACAGCCATCGCCGACGAAGGCGTAGGTGTAGTGGTCGATAATGTCATGGCCCGGCTGATTGAATTCCGCCGCCAGCAGATATTCCGCCAGCGCCATGCCGACCGCATTGCTGATGCCCTGGCCCAGCGGGCCGGTGGTGGTTTCCACGCCCGGGGTGATGTGCACTTCCGGGTGGCCCGGCGTTTTGGAATGCAATTGACGGAAAGCCTTTAACTCAGACATCGGCAGGTCATAGCCGGTCAAGTGTAAAAGCGCATAGATCAACATCGAGCCATGGCCGTTGGAAAGCACAAAACGGTCGCGGTTGAGAAACAGCGGATTGACGGGATTGTGGCGCAAATGCCGGCTCCACAAGGCGACTGCGATTTCAGCCATGCCCATCGGCATGCCGGGGTGGCCGGAATTCGCTTGCTGCACTGCATCCATCGCCAGCGCGCGGATCGCGTTGGCCATTTGCTGTTGCAAAGCGGTAGTCGTGAGTTCAGATGTCATGATAGCTAGAAGGCAATGAAAAAACCGTGACGGGGGCAAATCGCCCTGTCCTGCGCTTGCTGCCGGGCTGCGGCAAGGCACTCCAAAAAATTCGCCAATCATTGGCGCTTTTTGCAATACCCTGCGCCGGTTTGCATGCATTCATGCATGCCGGCCCGCACGCTCAAACAGGAAATGCGCGGCATCTGCCTCAAAGCGTGCTATTTTAGCAGACAAGCGCTGTATAGCCCGCCCCGCCCAGCAAATTTGTGTGCGCTGCCGCATTGCGCATGCCGGGCGCGCAATTCTGAAGGAATGCATAACATGGCAAGATTTTATTTTCCGCAAGCGCTTGAATTGGACGCCGTTCTGGAGCTGCCCGCCGACTTGGCCCACCATGTGCATGTGCTGCGCATGCAATGCGGCGACAACCTGACCTTGTTTCATGGCGATGGCGGCGAATACACTGCACAAATCTGCGCACTCGACAAAAAAACCGCCTCGGTGGTGGTGAAAACCTTTTCCCCGCGCGAAGTGGAATTGCCATACGCCCTGAGCCTGGCGCAAGCCTTGCCGGAAGGGTCGAAAATGGATTGGATCATTGAAAAAGCGGTCGAACTCGGAGTCGCCCTGGTGCAACCGCTGGCGGCGGCGCGCTCGGTGGTCAAGCTCGACGCGGAACGCGCCGAAAAGCGCCAGCGCCATTGGCAGGGCATCATCATCGCCGCCAGCGAGCAATGCGGGCGCAACCGCCTGGCGCGCTTAGCGCCGCTGGCGCGCTTTGAAGAATGGACTGCGCGCCAGGATTTGCACCGCCGCATTCTGCTCTCGCCGCGCGCCACCACCTCAATCAGCGACTGGGCGCGCCACCATCCGCCGCAAGCGCTGACATTGATGGTGGGGCCGGAAGGCGGTTTTTCAGAAGCAGAGGAAAATCAGGCGATTGCCCACGGGGCCTTGAGTTTTTCTCTCGGCCCGCGCGTATTGCGCACCGAAACCGCCGGCATCTACGCCCTGTCCGCCCTGCAGGCGCTGTGGGGCAATCAGTAGTTGCGCCTTGTAAAAAACCTGCCCTCGCCTAAAATGAATCACCTTTGATTGCAGGCGGAGGCAGGCAATGTCAAACCATCGCAGCACAGCACAGTGCGCCACGGCCCTGGCGCAAGGACAGTGTGGCATTCTGGCCACTTTGCGTCAGCTGCCGCAGCGCTTGCGGCTGTACGCCGCACCCAAAATGCCGCCGTCCGCGCCGCCGCGTATTCCACCCCACCCCCATCCGCATCAACGCGCCCCGGTCGATGCGCCGCATGTGCCGATCGATCCGCGCATATCGCCTCTGCCGCCGCCCTTGCTGCCGCCCGCGCCGCCCGGTTTGCGCATGGCGATGTGTTGATTTCACGGTCGTCTTTTCTGGCTGCCCACAGCCTGGATGACTGTTATCCTTGGGGGAAAGACGATCTTTTTCATTCAAAAAAAGAGCCGGGGCGGGCGCCCGGCTCCTGTTGTGGCTGCACAGATTGCACATCGCGCCTTAGCGGTAAATGCCGCAGGCGAACATCACGTCTTCCACAATTTCGTTATACATCGACTTCTTGCCCATTTCCTTGCTGACCGGATGCGGCCAGCGGTAATTCACCCAGCCGCCGTTTTTGCCCTGCCCGGCCGCCAGTTGCTCTTTGACGATCATCACGCCGTCGGCGTCTTTCAGATCGATAATGTTTTTCCCGATCAGCTTCTTGTTCGCGCCATGCGATATCACAGTTCCTTTCAGGTCATACATCACGACATATAAATCCCGCTCATTGAACGGGCCAGCCGGATCGCTGACGGCAGCGATCGTCTTCTCTCTGCCATGCGCCTGGTAAAACGCGATGGCCTTCTTGACCATGGCTTGCGCCTGCTCCGGCGTACTGTTCTGTTGCGCCATCGCACTCGCCAAGCCAGACAGGCCAAGCACCAATAACAACTGCCAAAACCACTTCATCATGCACTCCTTCTTTCGCAAACCGACGCTATGGGCAAAAGAAAGGTCATGCGAACACACCAATCCTGTACTGCCATCGCCACTGCCGATCTGCGTCAGACTGCATGGTTTGGGCAGCCGGGGAATGACGCGGATCGCCTGGCCTTTCCGCGTCTTGACATGAAAGCTCAGAATATCAATCCCGCAACTTTCATTGCAATTATTGCAGCTATTTTCCTGCCTGCAAGGCGGTTTTTTATTGCACAGCACAAATCCCGGCCATAAAATATACTAAAAGTACCTAAAATTTGAGTTTATTTCCTGAAAGTATTACAATTGCGCCCAATTTCATTCCAGGGGCAGTCATGCAACAACAAATTCAGGTCGGCGTGGTCATGGGCTCATCTTCTGACTGGGAAGTGATGCAACACGCAGTCAATATCCTGCAGCAATTCGGCATTGCATTTGAAGCCCGCGTGGTGTCTGCGCACCGCATGCCGGATCAAATGTTTGAATACGCCGAACAGGCTCAACAGCGCGGCTTGCGCGCAATCATCGCCGGGGCCGGCGGCGCAGCCCATCTGCCGGGCATGCTGGCGGCCAAAACCATCGTTCCTGTGCTTGGCGTTCCTGTCCCCTCGCGCTATCTGCGCGGCGAAGATTCCCTGCTTTCCATTGTGCAAATGCCCAAGGGCATTCCGGTCGCCACCTTCGCCATTGGCGAAGCCGGGGCCGCCAACGCCGCACTCTGCGCGGTGGCCATGCTGGCGGCGGAGAATGCCGCATTGCGCGAACAACTGCACGCCTTCCGCGCGGCGCAAACCGCGCAGGCGCAAGCCATGCAATTGCCGGTGAACCCATGAGCGCGCCGGCGTCCTGGAATCCGCTCACGCCGCCGGCCTGGCTGGGGGTGCTGGGCGGCGGCCAACTGGGCCGCATGTTCATTCAAGCCGCGCAAGCGCTGGGTTATCGCGTGCTGGCGCTGGATCCCGATCCCGGCTGTCCTTCCGCCAGCGTGGCCGACCGTTTTTTATGCGCCGCCTATGACGATCCCAAGGCTTTGGCGGAGATGGCGGCGCAATGTCAGGCGGTGACCACCGAATTTGAAAACGTCCCCGCCGCCAGCCTGGAATGGCTGGCGCAACACACCCGGGTCGCGCCCAGCGCGCAGGCGGTGGCGGTCTGCCAGGATCGGATCGCCGAAAAAACCCTGTTGCAAGAGCTGGCCGCCAACAGCGGCGCCCCGCCTGCGCCCTGGCATGCCTTGCGCAGCGCGGCGGATCTGGAACAGGTCGATGCCGCGCTGTTTCCGGCGATTTTGAAAACCGCGCGCATGGGGTATGACGGTCGCGGTCAATGCAAAGTGGAAAATCTGGCGCAGTTGCGCACCGTATTCGCAGAGTGGAATTGCGCCTGCGTGCTGGAAAAACGCCTGGCGCTGGCCTCTGAAATTTCAGTGCTGGCGATGCGCGGCAAAGATGGCGCGGGCGCGGTGTATGCGCCGGCGCAAAATCTGCACCGCAACGGCATTTTGCACACCAGCCTGGCGCTGGGCGATGCCGGCACGCCGCAAGTCAGCGCAGAATTGTGCCGGCGCGCGCAGGATGCGGCGCAACAGATTCTGGCGGCGCTGGATTTTGTCGGGCTGGCCTGCGTCGAATTTTTTGTGCTGCAAGATGGGCAATTGGTGGCGAATGAAATCGCGCCGCGCCCGCACAACAGCGGCCACCACACCTTATCGTCCTGCGACACCAGCCAGTTTGAGCAGCAAGTGCGCGCACTCTGCGGCCTGGCCCCCGGCAGCACACGCCAGCACAGCCCGGCGCTGATGTTGAATCTGCTGGGCGATATCTGGTTTGCCGATGGTCAGACCCGCAATCCGGCCTGGGAGCGGATTCTGGCCCTGCCCGGCGCCGCTTTGCAGCTGTATGGCAAGCAGCCGCGCGCGGCGCGCAAAATGGGGCATTTGACCTTGAAAGCGGAACATGCAGCAGCATTGCAAGTCCAGCTGGAACAGGCTTGCGCCATCCTCGGCATTGCGCTGGAAGAATAAGCGCCTCAGTTCAATCCGCGCTCGGCCCGGTAGCGCGGAATCCAGTCCTGCAACTCCTGCAAAAACGCCTGCGCCGCGCGCGACAGGCGTTTTTGCCGCAAATACACCAGCTGCCAATGCGACTGCAGCGGAAAACCCTGCACCGGCAGCATCACCACCTCATCTTCCGCCACGGTGCGGTGCAAGGTGTGGCGCGATAAGATCGAGACGCCCAGACCGCCCGCCACCGCCTGCTTGATCGCCTCATTACTGCCCAGCTCCAGGCGGACATTCAAACTCTGTCCCTGCTGCCGCAAAAATTCCTCAATCGCAATACGCGTGCCGGAACCTTGTTCACGCATGATGAAACGCTCACGCGCAAACTCTTCCAAGCTGATCGACGCCTGCCCGGCCAGAGGGTGATCCGGCGGCGCAATCGCGGCCAAGGGATTATCCAAAAACGTTTGCTGCACCAAATCCAGCTGCGCCGGCGGGCGGCTCATCACATATAAATCGTCCAGATTATTGCTGATGCGCTCAATGATGCGGTCACGGTTCAAGACTTCCAGGCGCACCTCAATACCCGGATAGCGCTGGCAAAACGGGCCTAACACACGCGGGAAAAAATATTTGGCGGTGGACACCACCGCCAGGCGCAACACCCCGCTTTGCAAACCGCGCATGGCCTGCACTTCCTCATCAAACTCTTGCCACAAACCGGCCATGCCCTGCCAGGTTTGCAACAGCTTTTGCCCGGCGTAGGTTAAATGCAATTTGCGTCCATTGCTCTCAATCAGCGGCTCGCCCACCGCCTCGCTCAAGAGCCGCATTTGCTGCGACACCGCTGGCTGGGTCAAAAACAATTGCTCAGAAGCGCGCGTAAAGCTGCCGCACTCCACCACCTTGGCAAAGATTTGCATCTGACGCATGGTGACATTCATGTTCTCTCCATAATTTTATCTAATGGAAATTTAAAGAAATAGCGATTAGACCTTATACATTGGATTGCTTACCATAGCAAGCAATTCTTCTTTCACGTCTTAATGGGGTCGTTATGTGGATGTTGTCCGTTCTGATGCCTGCGCAATGGGCGCTGCCGGTCTGGTTGCCCGTGATGCTCTGGCCGGCCGCCTGTCTGCTGGCGGCAATCGGGGCCTTATCCGTCCTGCCGCCACGCTGGCCGCTGCGGCGCAACGCGCATCTGTGGGCATTCCTGCCGCTGCTGGGCCTGACTTTGGCCAATCTCTACTGGCAGGCCAGCGCAGCGATGCTGGTCAGCGCCATGATTATTGTGCTTGGCGTATGTATCTTGCATTTTACCCGGCGCATGCTGCAGGGTGCGATAAATCAGTGCCGCATCGTATGCCAGATGGCTTTGCTGACGCTGGCCGCCTTGCAATTGTGGCAACAAAGCCATGGTCTGGGGCTGTTGCTCTGTCTGGCGCTGTGCTATGCCCTGCTGTTTATGCTGCTGGGCAGCGCACGCGACTGGGCGGCGGCGCAACTCGCCGCGCGCCATGCCGCCTGGCGTTTTCTTGCCATCATTGCGCTCTGCGCCACGCCGGTGCTGCTGCAAATCAGCTTGAACGGCGGCGCTGACTTGCCGCTGCTGGAGGTGCGTCACTGGCCGGCCTGGGCCTTGCATCTGGCCAGCGGCGCGCTGGTGTTGGCGGTCTTGATGATCAGTGCGCAATGGCCCTGGCATGGCTGGCTGCAAAATGGCATGTGCGCGCCGACCCCGGTTTGCGCCATCGTGCATGCCGGCCTGGCCGGCGCCGGTGCGCTGTTCTTGCTGCATTACCAAACGCTGCTTGGCGCCAGCGGCTGGGCTTGGCCAGTGCTGGCCGCCGCCGCCCTGCTCTCACTGGTCATCGCCAGCGGCGCCGGGATGATTCAAACCGATCTGAAACGCCGTCTGGCGCTCTCCACCAGCGCGCAGATGGGCTGCATGTTATTGCAATGCGCGCTCGGCGCCTGGCATGCCGCCTTGCTGCACTTGCTGCTGCACGCGGTATTCAAAGCCAATCTGTTTTTACAAGCCGGCAGCGCGCTGCAGGAAAACAAGGCGGCGGCGCCTGCCGCACAGTCTTATGTCTTGCTGGCGCTGTTATGCGCCGCCTTGTACTGGCTGATGCCGGCCAGCACACCGGGCGCGGCCCTGCTGTCGGCAGGTTTATTGGCCAGCGCCCTGCTGCAAGGGGTGGACAGCGCCAGCCCGCAAGCGCAGCGCGCCTGGCTTTTGCTGTGGGCCGTGGCCGGCCTGGCGCTGTGGCTGACTTTGCATCACTGGCTGCATGCGCTGCCGATGTCGCCCAGCCACCAGCTGCCGCTGTGGCTGAGTCTGGCCCTGCCGCTGCTGCTGTGCGCTGCGGTTTGCTGCTGGCAATGGTGCAGCCGCCATCCGCAGCACCGTTTGGCGCAAAAAATGTATTTCTTCTTATTGCGCCAAGGCGAAGCGCGGGCCGCATTTTTTGATGCGCACACAGGACATTTGCTGCAACGCGCAGCAAATGCCCGGCGCACGCCCTTCGCCAGCGCCTGCCCACACACCGGAGTCTGATGATGAATGCCGCTTTATCTGCTGAATTGCGTCACCTGCTGGCGCAAGAAGACGCCCTGGAACAAGCCCTGCAACAGGCTTGCGACCGCCTCGCGCCGCATTGGCCGTTGGCGACTTTCACCGCGCGCAGTCCCTGGCTCGGATTGGAAGATCTGGATTTTCATCAAGTCGCGCAGCGCAGTTGGCACAGTCTGGGCGCACCGCTGTATGCCGACGCCAGGGCGGAACGCGCGGCCTGGCAGGCCCAACCGGGCGACCCCGGCCTTTTGCGCGACACCCTGCGCGCCTGGTTGATGCACTGGAAAAACAGCAGCCATCCGGCTGAACACAGCACGCTGTTGAGCGCTGATTTGCTCAATTATGTGCAGCAGCGCCTGTTGCGCCAGGCGGGCGCGACGGATGGTTTTGACTTGCTGCAAGCCGCCAGCGCGCCACTTGAGGCCGCACCGCGCAGCTTGCTGGCCTGGCAAACCCGCAGCCGGCGCGCCTTGGCTTTCGGCACGGCGCAGCAACAAGCACAAGCGCGCCTGCTGGATGCGCTGTGCGCGCGCAGCGCCAAATACTGGCTTGGCCGCCCGCTTGCGCTGTGGCCGGCAGCCGGCGGCAGTTTCTGGACGTTTGCGCGCCAATTGTGTGCTACAGCCGGCGAATTAAACAAGGCGCAAAACAGCCGTCTGCAAGCGCTGCCGTCCGATCCGCGCGCCTGCATCGCCGCCCTGCTGCCGGGCTTATGCGAAGCCGCCGATCAGGCCGATTATCTGAGCGCGCATCTGTTCGCCCTGCATGGCTGGGCCGGCATGCTGCAGCAGCAAGCCGGCCCTGCTGACTGTCCCATCCTGTATGAATGGCTGGCCCTGCGGCTGGCCTTGGAAAGCATTTTGTTGCCCCTGGACTGCAATGCGCCGCAAGCTGACAAAAGCGTATTGTTGCGGCGCTGGCTGCGTTACAGCCACAGCAATGTGGCGCAATGGAATTGCCTGCCGCCGCCAGCGCGTGCGCTGCGACTGGCCCTGGCGCGCGACTTCGACCCATGCGCCGAAGGTGAAATCTGGCTGCGCATGCGCGAAGAGCTGTGGCGCCGCCAATTGCGCGTCAGCTTGCGCCCGGCAAGCTGCGCACAACCGCAGGCGCGGCCCATGGTGCAGCTGGTGTTTTGCATTGATGTGCGCTCAGAAGCATTGCGGCGTGCGCTGGAGCTGGCCGCAAGTGCGCGCGGCATGCCTGCCGGCGCCTTGCAAACCCTGTCTTGCGCCGGATTCTTTGGTCTGGCCGCACACACGCACGGGCTGGATCAGAGCGCGGGACATGCGAGTTGCCCGGCGATTTTGCAACCGTCCTTCAGTGTGCGCGAGCAGGCCAGCGCCGCCGCGCTGCTGCGCTACCGGCAACGGCGCGCCGCGCAGCAGGCAGCGCAAACATTTGCCAGCCGCGCCAAGCAGGATAATCAAGCGGCGCTGGTGTTGCCGGAGCTGGCCGGCCCCTGGCACGGCCTGCGCATGCTGTGGCGCAATCTGGCCCCGGTCAGCTGGCGGCGCACACTCGACCTGAACTTGGAAAGATGGCGGCAAAAACCGCAAACCCGCTTCGATTTACGCTACCGCCGTCCGCTGCACGCCAAACTGGCGCAGGGGCTGAGCCTGGAGCAGCAGGTGCAGGCCTGCGCCAACGCCTTGCGCAGTATCAATCTGCACGACAATTTCGCCCCGCTCCTGATCATCGCCGGGCACGGCAGCCAGAGTGAAAACAATCCGTATGCCGCGAAATTGCAATGCGGGGCTTGCGGCGGCGCAGCGGGCGGCATGAATGCGCGGCTGTTGGCGCAAATGTTGAACGATGCGCAAGTACGCGCCGGACTGGCGCAGGCCGGCATTCAGATCCCGCAGGATTGCCATGTGATGGCGGCGCAGCATCAAACCAGTCTGGATCAGCTGGATTTTCTCAGCGCTGCGCCAGACCATGGCGCAGCGGCGCAAGCCTGGAATAGCCTGCAAAGCGCGCTGCCGCTGGCCTTGCACACTCTGGCGCTGGAGCGGCTGGCTTTATTGCCGGGCGAAGAAGCGGCGCACAGTCCGGCGCAAGCACGCTTAGCGGCCTGGCGGCGCAGCCATGATGCGGCGGAATTGCGCCCGGAATGGGGACTGGTCAATAATGCCGCGCTGATCCTGGCGCCGCGCGCCATCAGCCGGCACGCGAATCTGGGCGGGCGCGCTTTTCTGCATGAATACGAAGCCGCCAACGACGCCGACGGCAGCCTGCTGGCCAGCCTGTGCGCCGGCCCGGCGACGGTGGCGCAATGGATCAATTTGCAATATCTGGCGTCCAGCAATGCGCCGCATTATCACGGCAGCGGCGACAAAGCCAGTCAGAGTATTTGCAGCGGACTGGGTGTGGTGCAAGGCAATGGCAGCGATTTACTGCCCGGCCTGCCATGGCAAGCGGTGATGCGGGATGATGCGCAAACCATGCATCAGGCGCAGCGCTTGCAATTGGTGATCGCGGCCCCGGACAGCCACATCCTCCGGCTGTTGCAGCATAACCCGGCGCTGGCCCGCAAAGTGCGCCACGGCTGGCTGCTGTTGGCCAGCATCGCCCCGCAAGATGGCGGGTGGCGCGACTGGCTGCCTGGCCCAGACGGGGCCATTATCAGCCAGCATAAGAAAAACTAATTCAAAACAGAAGAATAAGGAATTGGCGTAATCGCTCCAGTTTGACTATGATTAATAGTCAAACTCGCCGCTCTGGTGAGTTACCTTCCTGTCACAACAGGGCCAAGCGCGCAGCACCTTAATGGTCTGCGCGCTTTTTTTTCAGTCAGATACCCGAATCGCAGCCGGCCAGATCGCTGTCTCTACTCCAGATAGACAGCCGGCGCCGGGGAAAGCGCTGACATAAGCGCAGACATAAGCGCAGCCAATCTTGGAAATTGATAAATCCCCCATCCCCACGCCGCGTGTGGCGTGATCTGGAAATGCCTGCAACCATGCGCCCACTGTTTTCGCATCCGGAAAACTCAGGACAGCTTTTTTAACATCATGCTTTTTCCTGTACCCCGCCTCAAGTCGAGCACATGCCCGGCAAACCCGCCTGCGGTTTGCCGGCTTCCAGCAAGGGCATTAAGCGCGGGGCCACGGTTTTCAAGAGTTGCACCGGCAAGGCGCTGGTGAAATCATAATTTTCCGATTGCGCCCCGCTGACATAGGCGGTGATGCTGCCGAAATAACGGCTATCGATATTGAAGACAAAGGTGGCTGAGCGGTTGACGTAGCGCGATTCGATCAGGCGGCCGCCCGCACCCCATACTTCAAAGCGCTGGTCGCCTGTGCCTGTCTTGCCGCCTACCGGCAAGACGCTGCCATCGCTGCGCACAAAGCTGTTGGCAAGGCGCTTGGCGGTGCCCATGGTGACCACTTCATTGATCACGCTTTGCACTGCGCGCGCGACTTCTTTCGGCAATACCTGCTCGCCCTTGCCGGCCTGGCGCTGGAACAGGGTTTCGTAGGGCGAACCGGCGGCGAAATGCAAGGAGCTGATGCGCCAGGTCGGTTTGCGCACGCCGTCATTGATGATGATGCCCATCATTTCCGCCAGCGCGGAAGGACGGTCGGCGGAAGCGCCCAGCGCGCTGGCGTAGCTGGGCACCATGGAATCAAAGGGATAACCCATTTTCTTCCACTGCTTATGCACTTCCAAAAAGCCCTCGACTTCGAGCAAACCGGCAATCCGTTTGTCCTGGGCGTGTTTGCGGTGGGTGTTAAAGAGCCAGGTATAGACTTGCTGACGTTCTTTGGCTGAGGCGGCGATCACATCGCTCAGACTGGCGCCGGGCTTTTGCCGCAAATACCCGACCACCACCAGCTCCAGCGGATGGATGCGCGCCACATAGCCGCGATCCTGCAAGGGCATGGCCTCGGGCGCATATTGCTCATACAGGCGCGAGAGTTTTTCCTGATTGCTGTCATTCGGCAAATTGTCGCGCAGGAAAGCGGAAAACGCGGCCAGGTCAGCTTGCGGCGCAATCGTGCGGTACAGCGCGGCTAAGCGGTGCGGGGTCGGACGCAGGTTTTGCAGCAGAATTTTTTCCGCTTCCTGCGCGCTCTTGCCCTTGTATTTGGGATAAAAGCGCTGAATGAATTCACGCCCTTCACGGTCGGCGAAGCGGGCCAGATAATCTGCGCGGCGCGGATCATCCACATCACTGAGCAATGAAGCCGAGGAACCGGGCGAGTGAAACATATAGTGGTGCACCACATCGCGCATCATGCGCACAAACACCAGATTCACTGAATGGCGCATGGCTTCGCGCACACTCATGATGCGGCCATTGTCTTCTTTTTTGAAGTTATTGAAATAATGCATCCCGCCGCCGGTGAAGAAACCTTCGCCGGTGGAAGCCGAATACTGACGCTGCAAGGCCGCTTCCAGCATCTGCTCCAGGCTGGCGTCCTGGTTTTCCTGCAAAAATTCGACCGCCCAGCGCGACATCTTGTCTTTCGGGTCAATCACCACCGCTTGCAGCGCAGCTTCATCCTTGCCCTGATGTTTGGCGTGCAAATTGGCGACGATATCGAGATAGCTGATCAAGGTGCGCAATTTGGCGGTGGAGCCAAGATCGAGCTTGGCGCCGTCGTTGATATCCAGCGGCTGATCAAAATTATCGGTTTGCAGGCGCAGATAATTCGCATCTTCGCCGCGCTCAAGCAAAGTGAAGCTGTACACCACCTGGGCCGGATCGCCATTCCCCAGCAAGCCCTTGCCGGTGAGGCCGGCGGCCTTGGCTTTTTCGCCATCGCGCAAATCGCGCAGCATGGCAGTGATGCTTTGCTGCACTTCGGCATTGATGGTTGAGACAGCGCTCAGATCGAGCCGGTCGATATTGTATAAGCGGTTTTCACCCAGCAAACTGGCCAGATGGGTGCGCATCGCCGTCACCGCTTTTTTATTCACGAAGGAAGTCGCGGCTTGCGGCGGCAATTTGCCCTTGGCCGCCGGGGCCAGCTTGAGCGCCAGCGCGGCATCGCGCAATTGCGGCGTGATCACGCGATGCGCCGCCAGCAAGCGCAAATGGGTATTGGTCAGGCTGTCCAGATCGCTGTCAGCATCGCCCAGATACCACGAGGGGCGGCGCTGCGCAATCATCAGCGACAGCGCTTCTTTATAGGCCATGGCGCTGAGCGGATCGGGAGCGCGCGCGGCGCGCTGCAACAGTTCGCGGCTTTCATGAAAATCGCGCCCATACCAGGCCCATAAGCCATCGCCAATCCCATTCACTTCGCCAAAACCCGGTTTGGCCGAAAGCGGCACGGTGTTCAGATAATCCAGCACAATCTGGCGCCGCGCTGCGCTGGTGTCTTCGCCGGCCTGATAGGCGCGCAGGCTGGCCGAGATCATTTGCCGCAGCTTATCCTTGGCATTGCTGGTGCGCCCTTCCGGCGAATGGCGGTATTTTTCAATTTGCGTAGCCAGCGTGCTGCCGCCGGCGGTTTTATGCTCGCCGTCAAAACCATGCGCGGCCTGCTCCAGCACAGCTTTCGCCAGCCTGTCCCATTCCACGGCAGGATTGCGCTTGGGATAGGTTTGATCCAGCAATTCGCGGTTTTCAATAAACAGCAGGGAGCTGACCAGCAAGGGCGGGACATTGTTGAAATCGCTGAACACACGTTCCGGATAGCGCGCCGCAAACAGCGGCTGCAAATGGCAATCCGCCATTTCCAAACCAGCCTGGGTCTTTTCACGCCAGGGCATGAACAGGCCAAGATCAGCGATTTCCGCCATTTTGGGCGTGATGCGGGCTTGTTTGACGATGGCGTAATCGCGCTGTTTTAAACGGTTGCTGAACTCTGGCAGGCTGGCGTAACCGAGCCGCTCATCGAAAGGGCTGGCGGCTGGGAAACGGATGTTTTTGCTCTCGCCTTCGGCCAGGGTAAAGCCGGCCTGGCGCGCATGCTCATGGAAAAATTGCGCCTGGTATTTGGCGTCATGCATTTCACGCCAGCCAAACCAGGCCAGCAAGCCCAGCGCCGTCAAAAACACCAGCCAGAACAGAATTTTGCACCAGCGCCAGATGCGCCGGCCCCAGCCGCCTTTTTTACGCGGCGGACGTGGCGGCGGCGGCAATTCTGTGGGCGGTTCGGTGGAATATTGCACCGCTTCGGCGTTTGCAGCCGGCACAGGCTCTGACACCGCCAGCGGCGCCGCTGCATGCGCCGCCGCATGGGCATGCGCATGTGCATGGGGCGCTGCGTGCGGCGCTGCGGCTGGCGCAATGACTTGCAATGGCGCCGGTTTGCCATGTCTGCGCCAAAATACGCGCCACCCTTGACGCACCTGCCCTGCCGCTTGTGCGGTGCGATTCCAGCGCAAGGTGGTTCTCATCATCCCCTCCGCTCCTGCCTTTCCTTACAAGTTGCGGGTTTGCGCCCCCATCTGCGCCAATTCAGCGCAGATACGGGCAAACGCCGCCTCCACTTGTGCCGGATCGCCTTTGACACCCAATTCGATATGCCAGCTCAAGTTTTCTTTGGGCAAACCTGGCAAGCTGAAGACTTTGATCAGCGGGAAATCACGCTCCAATTCTTCCATCAGCGGGGTCAGGCGCGATTCCGCCACTTCAATCACCAGCAAGGCGCGCTCAACCCAGGGCGTGGCGTTGTGCAAATGCGCGTAATGGGTGTCCAGCGTCCAGGCGATCATGGGATGCGCCATTTCCGGAAAACCCGGCACAAAATGCAGATTGCCGCAGCGAAAACCGGGCACTTTATTGTAGGGATTGGGAATAATCTCAGCGCCGGCGGGAAATTCGCCCATTTTCAGGCGCTGCAATTGTTCGGCGCTGTGCAAATCCACTTCCAGACCGCGCTCGCGCGCCACTTCGAGCGCACGCTCCTGGATTTTTTCCTTGGCGAAAGGATGCAATTCGAGATGCACGCCCAGGGCCGCCGCCGCGCATTGGCGCGTGTGGTCGTCCGGCGTGGCGCCGATGCCGCCACAGGAAAACACAATATCGCCGCTGGCGATGCAGTCGCGCAAAATGGCGGTAATGCGACGTGGATCATCGCCTGTCACCTGCGCCCAATCGAGGCGCATGCCGCGCTCGGACAACATCTGCACCATTTTCGGCAGATGTTTGTCACTCCTGCGGCCAGACAGAATTTCATCGCCGATGATCAATAAACCGATTGCCATGCGCACTCCAGAAAAACGAAGGGGGATAGACGCATGTTACAGAAAGCACGGAAAATTGAATATCGAAACACAGCGCTTGTGACAATTCGCAACACATCCGGCGCCAAATTCAGCGCACATGGCCCGCACCTGCGCTTTCAGCTGCGCAAAGCCTGCCATAAGCGGCGCAAACCCAGCCATTGTTGCGCCCAGAAACCACGGCCATAGTCGCGCCCCAGACCATGCGGCGGCGGCAATTGATCGCGCACGCCGGTAGCCATGAATTCCGGGCTGAAATGGGCGCTGCGAAACACCATATCCCAGATTGGAAACAGCACCGCGAAATTACACCCGCCCAGACGCCCGCCCGGCGCCTCGTGGCCGATGCCGATGGCATGATGGCAGCGATGAAAACGCGGTGAAACCAGGAGCCATTCGAGCGGGCCGAAATGCAGGCGCAGATTGGCGTGCTGCAAGCTTTGCAAGATGCGCCCGGCCATCACCAGCATGACATATTGCGCAGGCGGCACCCCGATTGCCAGCGCAATCAGGCCCATCACGACATCGCGCAAAAAATCATCCAGCAAATGATTGCGGTTATCGCTCCACAAATTCATTTCCATCTGGCTGTGATGCAAGCTGTGCAAAGCCCACCACCAGTGAAACCGGTGCTGCATGCGGTGATACCAGTAATCGAAAAAATCCAGGATGAGCAAATACACAAAAAAACTCACCAGCGGCGCATCGGTAATGCCCGGCCACAGATTTTCCAGATTGAAGGGACGCAAACCCTGCAGATGCAGCAAGGCGGCCAACTGATCCAACAGCGGATCGAGCAGGAAAAAGATCAATACCGCAAACACGCCCAGGCGGTGAATCACGGTGTAAATAAAATCATTTGCGCGCGCGCGAAAACTCACCGGCTGCACCGGCCATTTTGCTTCCAGCGGGCGCAAGAGCAGGTAAATCAGCAGCAATTCACATAGGCCGGCGAGAAAAATTTCCACCCCGTCAAACGCCGTTTCGACAAATTCCCCCAGCCCCAAGGCAAACACCGCCGGCTGCACCAGACTTTCAAACAGCCAGGCTTGCAGGGTGGCGAACAAATCGCTCAAATACTGCATGGTTCACTCCTTTTTCGGACTGAGGCGGTAGGCCGGATGCTCGCGCAAGGTGGCAAAACAAAAGCCGCGCGCGCGCAAGCCATCCAGCAAGGGCGGCAACACCGCCGGGGCCCAGGGATCGCGGCGCGACCAGATGCCTAAATGCGCCATCACCACATCGCCGGCTTTTAAATTGTGCAACAGGCGTTTGAGCAACACCGGATTCGGATAGCGTTCGCTGGACTGCTCATCGCCGGAAAAGCCGGCGGGCGACCAGCCGACATGCTGCAAGCCGCAAGCCCGGCCAAAATCCAGGCTGCGCGCCGAGACATGGCCGCCGGGGGCGCGCCACAACGGCTCGCTATGACGCCCGGTGAGACTGAAAAAACGCGCGCGCGCCTGCTGCAAATCCTGGCAAAACTGCGCCTGATCCCAGCGCACGCTTTGGCCGGCCTGGGGGCCGAATTGGGGCCGCATCACAAGCCGCCCGTCTTTGCCATCGGCCAGCCAGCGCGCATGGCTGATGCTGTGACTGCCGAAAGCATGCCCTTCGCTGCTTAATTGCCGCCAAAAGCCGGCCCAGGAATCATCCAGCGCATAATCGCCGCGTGTGGTGCGCTCATTGGCCAGAAAAAAGGTGGCGGCAATCTGCCGTTGCCGCAGTTGGCCGGCAATGAATTCAGCTTGCGCCATATTGCCGGTATCGAAGGTGAGATAAATTTGCGCCGGGCAAGGCGTAGCGCCGCCGCAAAGCGGGGCCGCCAGCGCCAGCGCCGCTGCGCGCTTACTGGCGCGGCGCGTGATTGTGGAAATACACGCCATGTGGAGAACGCCCGACCGGAATCATTTTCAGCACCTTGCGCGATGGCACGTCGATTACCGCGACTTTTTTAATCCAGCGCAAGGTGGCCCACAAGGTTTTGCCGTCATCGCTCAATTCCATGCAATCCGGCCCGCCCGGCACCGGAATCATGCCGACATTTTCCAGCGACTCGGTATTAACGATATTAATCGAATTGCTGACGCGATTGCTGACCAGCACATGGCGTTTATCGCCCATGGCGCGGAAATTGTGCGCACCGTCGCCGGTTTTGATGCGTTTGACCAGTTGCCGGGTGCGCCAGTCAATCACTTCAATATGATTGCTGCCCATAATCCCCACCATCAGATATTTTTGATCCGGCGTCAGATAGATCCCGGCGGGCAGCTTGCCGACCGGCATAGTCCATTGCACGCTCTGGCTTGCCAGATCAATCGCCGCGATCTGGTCACTGCCCTGCAGCGTGATAAAGACCATGCTGCTGTCCGGCAAAAACGCCATATGGCTGGGCAGCTTGGGCAGCGGCAGACGTTTTTGCAAACTGAAATTGCGTCCGTCATAGCGGTATAAATCGACCCTGTCCAGGCGCAGCGCATTGCTGACAAACCATTTCTGATCCGGCGAAAAACCGATTTGATAGGGATCGATAATGTCTTTCACCCGGCGCTGCACGGCCCCGCTTTTAGGATCGAGAAACAGCAATTCATTGCCCATGGAGGAAGCGACGATGAGGGATTTATTATCCGGCGTCGGCATCAGGTGATGCGGCTCCTTGCCGGTGGACAATGTGCCGATTTCAACGCGTTTTTTCTGGTCCAGCAAGGTCACAGAAGCATCACGCGAATTCAGCACCACCACCACATTCCCGCCCGCCTGGGCCGGGGCAGCGCACAGCAGCGCGCCGACAAATAAGTATGCGGATGAAAAGGAAAGGACGGCGCCGACAGAGGCTGCCAATTTGCTGCAAATGCGCTTAGCCATGCTGTGCAACATCGGATCTGTACTGAATGTACTGGAAAAAATAACATTCTACCCTGGCGAAACCGGATATCTGCAAGAATTTTGCGCCCAGGTTTCCAGTGGGTGTGCTGTTGTGCGGTGAATTCCACTACAATCGGCGCTTTGAGCGGCAGCCGCAGGCTTGCGGCAGCTTTGAGCCAATTTCAAAGAAAGATCAACCATGAGCACAATCACCACTCCCTCCGGCCTGCAATATGAAGACGTGCAAAGCGGCAGCGGCGACGCCGCCGCACGCGGCAACTATGTATCGGTGCACTACACCGGCTGGCTGCAAAACGACGACGGCAGCGCCGGGGCGAAATTTGATTCCAGCAAAGATCGCGGCACGCCGTTCCGCTTTTCGCTGGGCATGGGCGAAGTCATCAAAGGCTGGGACGAAGGCGTGCAAGGGATGCAAGTGGGCGGCGTGCGCCGTCTGGTGATCCCGTCTGCGCTGGGCTATGGCGCGCGCGGCGCCGGCGGCGTGATTCCGCCCAACGCCACGCTGATTTTTGAAGTCGAATTACTGTCACTGTAAGCACAGCCGCCGCCGGGCCCCGCCGCCCGGCTGAGTTGAGAAGCGCCTCTAATCCTGCTGTATTGCATCATGCGGACTGGATGCTATTATCGCTGCACTACTTTTCCAACCTACGGAGTCTCTGATGAGCCTGCAAGCCGATTTTGAACAAGCCCAAGCCGATTCAAAAACCCTGAACACCCGCCCGGACAATATGACCCTGCTGAAGATGTATGCGCTGTTCAAGCAAGGTTCAAACGGCGATGTCGAAGGCAAACGCCCCGGCTTCACCGACATGGTGGGCCGCGCCAAATACGACGCCTGGGCTGATTTGAAAGGCAAATCTCAAGATGAGGCGATGCAGGAATACATTGACCTGGTCAAAGAATTGAAAGAAAACGACGAGTAATCGGGGTTTTCTGTGAAAAAGGGCGGCAGCGATGCCGCCGTTTTTTTATGTCTAGTTGAAATCCCAATCAACTCACATGCAACTGGCTTTACGAATGTTGCATCTTCAACAGTGGACACATCTGATAATGCCATGTCAACCACTCCCCTCGAATAAGTAAAAAATATACATATATATTATTAATAGAGTATTTTAATCAGTGATTGTTTGTTACGTTTCAGTCTGTTAAAATACATCACTGATATTTATCACCCTAGCAATGTGCAACACACCAAAACAACATGGTTTAGCTTTCCGATCGAACTCATTCTCCGCCATACAAGTCGCGTTTGTGATTTTCGTGCATCCCAGATGCATCGAAAGCAGACAGATACAAGCATCAAGGACAAAAATCTGCTAACCCGCCAGCGCAAATAAAGCGGCACGGCATCAATCAGGCGCGAACCAAATCTAAGCACTCTCCACAGGAGCAAACAAAGTATGAGCAAGGCAGAGCAACCCAAAAAACAGGGACGTGGAAGATCACCGATTTATCTGGATGAAAATGGCCCTCTGAATCAGTCAAACACCGTTTACGTACGCGGTCGCAAGCGTCGAATTGCTTTTGGCTGGTATGGTGGAAAATTTTCGCATCTCGAATGGCTGCTGCCGTTACTACCCAAGTGCCACCATTACTGTGAGCCGTTTGCGGGATCAGGCGCAGTGCTCATCAATCGGGAAATTTCACCTGTTGAGACATACAATGACATCGATGGCGATGTAGTGAACTTCTTTCGGGTTCTCCGTGATCGTCACGAAGAACTGATCAGGGCAATTACCCTGACGCCATTTTCTCGTGAGGAGTATTACCTTGCGATCTATGGCGACACAAGTAATATCAGTGAAGTGGAATGGGCTAGGCGGTTTTACGTAAAAGCCCGTCAGACTCGAACCGGGCTTGCGCAAACCGCCTCACTAGGACGCTGGGCAAACTGCAAGGAAACGAGCAGGTCGGGCATGTCCGGCGTAGTGTCACGCTGGTTAGGTGGCATTGATGCACTTGACGACATCGCACAGCGACTTATCCGCGTGCAGATTGAGAATCGCCCGGCTGTTGATGTGATCAACCTTTATGACAGTCCCAAGACACTTTTCTATTGCGACCCGCCATATCTGCACGCCACACGCGGCGATTCCAAGGCTTACGGCTTTGAAATGGATGAGTCTCAACACCGAGAATTAGCCAATGCAGTCAATGAATGCAAAGGCATGGTCGCTGTTTCTGGCTATGATCACCCTTTAATGAATGAATTATTCAGGCCAGGAAAGTGGTACAAAACGTTTGCGCCTGACAAAACGATTCATTCAACTAAAGACACACGCACGGAGGTACTTTGGACCAATTACGAACCTAAAAATCAAAAAGAGCTTTTTGCATAAGATATTTTGAAATATGGGGCATCAATATCACCCCGACGATTTGCACATTTTTCATGCAGTCGCGGCGACAAAAGCAGAGAAAATACAAATGACACCAGACGAAATATTACAAAACGTCCAACAGCGTGCTCTTGCTTCACTGAATGCTACTGTCATTACCGACTCGACAATTCGAGAACGTGTCGATTACGTATGTCGCTGCATGAGTAACCGTGCAGGGGTTCGCCTGCTCATGTCATGCCTGCTGGCCAAGCTGGATAAGCCGAACATCGATCCTCGCAAGCCCTACACCGAGATTGGGGGCGAGGATAGTTTTTCCGGTCGCACCTATGACGAACGCCATCTAGGCAAGTTCATCAATGAGCACCGGCTGCCAGTCAATCCGACAACTGCATTTCTGACACCGACGCTTCGCAACATCGACCATCCTCTTACAACCGAGCGGGAACTTGTCGGAAGGCCTCGCGAGCTTTACAAGAAAACCCTTGAGCTGCTGGAGGATGTGGCCTTGGAGCGCATCACTGCTTACGAGCTGCTTGTAGAAACTGTGCGCATGCTAATACTACTGCGCAACGAAAAACTGGCTCGCATGGCTTCTCTGTTAAATGCATTAGATCGTACAAAGGGTGCATTACCACTTTCGTCGGAGGCCATCGTTACCTTATTAAGCCAGCATCTAGCTTGCAAAAACGCTAGCCGCTTACCAGTGTTGATTGTCGCTGCCGCTTATGAGTCTGCAGGAATACGATTGAATGAAAACATATTGCCTTTGAACTCGCACAATGCAGCAGATCTTCAAACCGGCTCATTGGGCGACGTGGAAATCTGCCTCAAAGGTGAAGATTCCGTCGTCACCGCCTATGAAATGAAGATGAAACGAGTCACGCAGGATGATATTGACGCGGCTATTAGCAAAATAGCCAGAGCGCCCAACAGGATTCACAATTATCTATTTATAACTACGGATGTAATTGATCCGATAGTGTCTGAATACGCCGCGACGTTCTACGAAAATACTGACGGCACAGAGATTGCCATTCTCGATTGCATCGGATTTCTGCGACACTTCCTGCACCTATTTCATCGCATCAGAGGAGATTTCCTCAATGCCTATCAGGCGTTACTCTTGAACGAGCCGGATTCGGCGGTCAGCCAGACATTAAAAGAGGCATTTCTGGCGCTGCGGCAAGCCGCTGAAAGCGGCGAGTGATCCTCCACAAGCGAAATCCTCAATCCGCTAAAGAAATGCTGATTTAATACAATAGTAGGCTACCCAAGCCTATTAAAATTAATGGCTTAGGATGAAACTTTTGCTCGTAAGTTAAATTAATCAGCGTTTCCCTAAGCCTCCAAACAAGTGCTTACCTCTCGGCTGCAATTACGTTTTGTAAATTCGCCTTATACCTGTCCCGGCTTTCCTGCGGCCAATATTGCGCCGGATTGTAATATTCCGGCACTGCCGGCGTATCTTGCGGCAACACCACCCACGGCTGTTTGCTGGAGGTGAAAATGTGGATGTCGGGCGCAATGTCATGGCCGGCTTGCAGGGTGCCGACTTTGACGAAATGCACGGCATCCGCCGCGCCGGCGTAATTGCTCCACAGCGCCACTTTGCAGCGCGCGCAGCGATTGATTTTTTGGCCGCGTCCGCTATTGCTGGGCGTATCAATCGACTCGATCTCGCCCTGCACACTGAATTTGGATGCTTCAATCATCGCGTTCAAGGCGAACGCGCTGCCGCTTTCGCGCTGACACCAGGTGCAATGGCAGCAGTGCACAAACATCGGTTTGTCATGCATGGTGTATTGCACCGCGCCGCAGGTGCATTTTCCTGAATATTGCGACATGCCTGTCCCCTTTTCCAGTTAAAAAAACGCCGCAAAATAGCGGCGTTTTTTATTCTTACAGCACAAAGTTGAAATCGCGGATCAAGGCGCCCGGCAGGCGCGCACAACTGTCGCCGCGTTCCTCATAAGTTTCATTGTCGATCAACAGCTCGGTTTGGGCGGTCAACGCTTCCAATTTATCGCCCAGAATATCAAACAGCGAATCATCAAAACGCATCACCGCCAGCGGCGCTTTGATTTTGCCATTTTCCACCCAGAAGCTGGCGAAACGGGTCATGCCGGTCATGCGGCAGTGCGCGCGGTCGGAGAAATTCAGATACCACAGATTGCTGATATACACGCCGGTGCCCAGCGCTTGCAAAATCGCCTCCTGCGCCAAGGCGCCGCCGGCCATATGCGCCGCGCTCATGCCTTCGCCGCCATCCGCGCCATTGGTCGCCAGTCCATATTCCTGCGCAGTGCGCGGGGCGATCAAGCTGCCCACCAGCGCACCATCCTGAATCAATTGCACGCTGTCCGGTTTGATGAAGCCTTCATCCGAAAAGGCCGGAGCCAAGCCGCCCGCAGTGTTTTCACTGAGTTGAATCGAAGGGTGCAGGCGCAAGCCTTCGTCGCGCATTTTGCGCAGACAGCTTTGCTTGGTGCGCAGGGCTTTCTCGCCCACGCCATCCCAGCTCAACATGCTGATAATTTCCTGCAACGCGGTCGGCGTGAGATAGACGCGGTATTGCCCCGGCTGCAATGACACCGGCGGCAGTTTCAGAATTTCCAATTGGCTGCGCACGTCTTCCAATTTGGCCGCCAGTGCGGCGCGCTGCCATTGGTTGCCGGCGTAGGAGGATTTGACCGCTTTGTCAGTGTTTTGATACACCGAGAAATCGAGATTGAAACTATGTCCCTGATGCCAATTGCGCTGGCCGAAGTGATTGGCGAAGCCGCGATACATCGCGCCATACGCCAGCACGCCGACAAAATCCAGACCTTGCGCCAAATCCAGAATGTCGTCCACCATGGCGGCGCTGTCGGGCAGCTGATTGTCGCCGCAATGGGTACTGGAATGGACTTCGGTGGCGGTGAGAAAGTGCGGGTCTGGCGGCAATTCCTGCATTTGCGCGCGCAAGTCTTGCAATGCCTGTTGCAGCTGGGCGCTGTCTTGCGCCAGGTCGTGGCACAAATCAAAGCCGGCGCTGGCGTGCAATGTGCCGTCGGCGCTGCTGGCGCCGATCAGGCTGAAAGCCAGACGCGCCTGACGCACTTCGCCGGGTTGCCGGATCAGGCCATGGTTAAAACGCACAAAACAGGAATCTTCGCCTGACAGCCAACAGGTAAACCCTTCTTGCGGCGCCAGCGCCGCGCTCAATTGCGCCATCAGCGCTTCAAAATATGCTTGCATGCCGCTCATTATTCCTGTCCCCCAAATACTTCCACTTGCGCAAACAGACAAGCCGGCGCGGCGTGGCCGCAACGGATCACTTGCGAAGGCTCGGCTTTGCCGCAGAATGGCGTGCCCATCACCTGGAAGGTGGAGGCGTCGCCCACCGCTTTCAGATTGCGCCAGAAGGTGGCGGAAATGCCGCGATAATTCGGGTTTTTGACCACGCCCTTCAATTCGCCGTTTTCAATCAGGCGGCCATATTCACAGCCGAACTGGAATTTATTGCGCGAGTCATCAATCGACCAGGACACATTGGTGTCCATCAAAATGCCGCGCTCGACCTGGGCAATCATGGCCTGCATGCTGCTGGCGCCGGGTTCGACATTCAAATTCGACATGCGATCTAAAGCCGGGCGGTTCCAGGAACAGGCGCGCGCGGATGCGGCGCCGGGCAGGCCGGCGCGCTGTTGCGAAATCAAGCCGCCCAGGGGGCGTTGCAGCAAGCCGTTTTCAATCAGGAACACTTTTTGCGCCGGCGCGCCGTCATCGTCCCAGCCGTAGGCGGCCAGTTCTTCGCGCCGGGTCGGGTCGAAGCTGACATTCAATAAGTCTGAACCGTATTGATATGTGCCGAACATATCCGGCGTGACAAAGCTGGTGCCGGCATAGTTGCGTTCATCGCCCAAGATGCGGTCAAGTTCTAATGGATGGCCGATCGATTCGTGAATCTGCAGCAACATTTGCGAAGGCATCAAGAGCAAATCCATCTGTCCCGTCGGACAGTTTGGGGCCGCCAGCAATTCCAGCGCCTCAGCCGCCAGGCGCGCGCCGCTGCCGACGAAATTGGAATCATAAAACGCGCCCCAATCGCCTTGGTAAAAGCTGCCGCCGCCGCCAAAACTGCGGCTCTGGGTGTCGGCCCCATCATTGGCGGTGACAGACATGGTCGGCATCACCATGGAGAAGGATTGCCGCACATCCGAACCCTGATTGCTTAAAAACAGGGTGTCGGTATGCACCGTCCACATGCTGGCGATGCTGTCCACAATGCGCTCATCCACCTGCGCCGCTGTGGTTTCCGCCTGCAATAAAGCGATCAATTCTTTCGCCGCCAGGGGCGTGCGGCCATGGTCGGGACTGCGGTATTCGCCGCGCACTTGCGGAAATTGGATTTTGCTGTAATCGGTCACGCAGCGGCCACTGCTGCGTTGCGCCCAGTGGCGCGCGCGCGCATATGCGGCGGCAATCCCGGCTTCGCTCAAGTCGCTGGTGGCGGCATAACCATAGCCGCCCTGATGGATCACGGTCAGCATCACGCCGCGTTCCAGATTGGTGGAGAAAGGTTGCAAGACCCCTTGGCGGCTGCTGGTTTGCTGCTGGCGCTCGGAAAACAGGCGCAGGCTGCAGAAATCAACCTCCGGGGCCAAGCGCGCAAAATGCGCGCGCATGGTGTCGAATAAATCAGTCAAAATACACCTCAGCAAAGGAGCGGCAAAGTCTGGCAGTGTAGCAGATTTGCCGCTGCCAACCAGCGCCGCCCCATGCTGCGCTGAGGCCGGGCTTGGCCGCTTTATTTGAGAAATTTCGCCAAAGCGCCGGATTTCACTTGCCCTGTATAAAAAATCGCTTATAATCTCTTTTCTTCGTGATTAACGAAGACATCGACGGTGGCTGTAGCTCAGTTGGTAGAGTCCAGGATTGTGATTCCTGTCGTCGTGGGTTCGAGTCCCATCAGCCACCCCAGAATTTCAAAAACAGGCGTACCATACGCCTGTTTTTTATGGTTTCAGCGGTGGCTGTAGCTCAGTTGGTAGAGTCCAGGATTGTGATTCCTGTCGTCGTGGGTTCGAGTCCCATCAGCCACCCCAAAACAGTCAAACGGGCGCAATCTGCGCCCGTTTTCATTTCAGCCCGCATACGCCTCAATCATCTTCACTGGCGCCATGCTCTTCTGTGTAAGCAAAGCGCTCCGACAAGCGCGGGAAACGCTCTTCCAAATCCTCTTCTTCCCATGGCTCGCCGCGCGTACCCTGGTAATCCTCTTCCTCATCCTGGTCTTCTTCGTGGATATCGAGTTCAGCCACCGCCTCTTCAATATCTTCGCCGCCCAACTCCTCGAAAGCTTCCTGCGCCGCATAGGCGTAGCTTTCCGCTTCGCAATATTCCGGCAATTCCCAATCCGCCATGCTGTCAGCGTCTTCCAGCGCCTGCTCAAAATGCTCGCGCCCCTCAGAAATCAGCCAGGCGCGGAAATCCATGAAACCATCATCCGAACAACCGCCGCCGATCACATACGCCGCGCCCCACAGATCCCAATGATCTGCACGGTTGAAAGCTTTATCAAACCAGAATTGAAAAGCGGCGACTTGTTCCGGGGTGAGTGACAATAATTTGTCCTTGAGGCAGGCGGCGCGTTCATCGGGATCGATGCCGGCTTCCTGTTTGACTTCTTCGACCAGATTCCAAAATTGCGTGACTTCCATCATATCTCCTTGGGTTAAGTAAAGTCGCTGCAACAAGCATCAAGCATCAAATCAGTGCGTCAGATACTAACAGCAGCGGCAGATGCTGGCAATTGCCGCACGGCCCGGAAATTTTGAAAAAAACGCATGCTGTGCGATCATGCCGCATCTTGTCGCGGAGAAATGTATGCCTTCCAAGTTTGCCCCAGTCTTGCCCCTGATCTGCATTGCCCTGCTGTGCGCCTGCGAACAGTCGGCGCCTGCCAAACCAGCCGCCAGCGCGGCGTCAGCGCAGAGCGCAGCGGCCAGCAGCGCCGCCGCACCCAGCACGCCGGCGCCGGCAGCGGCCAGCCAGAGCGCCAGCGCCACATCAGGCGCGGCCAGCCAGCCAGACGCGCAACTGCTGACGCTGGCGCAAGCCGCGCTGGGTAAAGACTGGCGCGCCGAATTAAAAGGCGGCCTGCGCGAACTGCCCGCGCCGGACAACCGCAACGAATACAGCAATTACCTGCTGGAAGCGCGCGCCTGGGTCAAACTGGAAGATGGGCAAACCATCTTGGCGATGAACAGCCAGCCCGCCGACGCGGAAGGCAAATCCAGCGCCGGACATGTCACGCCCGGCGCCTTAAGCCTGTA
The DNA here is from genome assembly GCF_037300705.1 of Massilia sp. W12. Taxonomy (NCBI): domain Bacteria; kingdom Pseudomonadati; phylum Pseudomonadota; class Betaproteobacteria; order Burkholderiales; family Oxalobacteraceae; genus Massilia; species Massilia sp. W12. Next base: position 3,545,925 of record NZ_CP147776.1, read on the forward strand.
CTGGCTCAAAGAAGAGCAAGGCAAATGGCTGCTGATGCACAAAGAAGAAAATCTGACCGAATTTGGCTCCTTTGGAGAGTTGGGCAATCTGCGCTTTGTGCCGCTTGACGATAAGCGCATGGCGCTGGCGATCGAAGGCGGCGGGACATGGCAGGGTTACAGCATCACCCACCTGGGCTTGTTGGAAATCCAGGCCAAAACCGCGCGCATTCTGAATAAAAGTTTGATTCCCCTGTCCTCCGACAGTGAAGGCGCCTGCATGCCGGAGACTGAGCGTTGCTGGAGCATTCAAGGGGAATGGAAATTTCTGCCGGGCACGGGCAAGGAGCTGCCCGATCTGCAACTGCAGTTCAAGGGACATGAGAGCAGCGCTGCGCCGCAAGGCAGCGAAGAGCGCAAAAAACGTCCGCAGCAGGGACAAGCCACGTATCGTTTCGGGGCCAAGGGCTATCAATTGCAAAGCGGCAAAAACATCGTGCCGGAGATTTGAGCGCAGGCATGCGCAATAACAGATTGCGCCAATTATGCGGTCTGACATGGGCTGTCGCAGTACTTGGCTGCAGTGACAAAGCGCAGCCCGGCCCTGCATCCCAAAAGCGAGCTGGCGCTGACAACAAGGCGAATATCGGCTCAGCAGCGGCAAATATATCATTGCGCCGCCCTGATGCGCGGCATCGCCCTACTGCCTTATGCCAGGCCTTGTTGCAAATCCAAATGCAGGCGCACGGTGCTGGCGTCGCCCGGCATCGGCGTTACGGAAAAACCCAGCTTGCGCACTAAGGTCTGCACCCCGGTGTTGTGGCTCAAGGCCTCGCCAATGATTTCGCGCGTGCCCCGGCTGCGGTAATAATCGACCAGTTTTTGCATCAGGATGCGGCCCAGGCCGCGCCCTTTTAAGTCGGAGCGGATGATAATGCCAAACTCGGCATGCAAATTATCCGGGTCTGCAATCGCGCGCGCCACGCCCAGGGTCTGCGCGCTGCCATCGGGCAAGGTGCGGCAGGCGATAAACGCCATTTCGCGGTCGTAATCAATCTGCGTCAGGCGCGCCAATTGTGAGGGTGGCAATTCGCGGATGCTGGAAAAGGTGCGAAAGCGCAAATCTTCATGGTCGAGCGAATTGAAAAAGGCCAGATGTTGCGCGCCATCTTCGGGACGGATCGGGCGCAACACCAATTCTGCGCCATCCCACGCCAGGCGCTCCTCCAATTCCTGCGGATAAGGGCGGATCGCCAGCCGCGCTACGCGTTGCGAGGCGCGGTCGCTGCCGCCAGACTGCGCCACCGCGCGCAGCTGCACATGGGTATCCAAGGCCAAGACGCCATGCGCATCGGCTAACAAAGGATTGATTTCCAGCGCTTCAACCTCTGGCAAATCCGCCACCAGCTCGCCAATCGCAATCAAGGCCGCACAAATCGCCTCTTGATCACAGCCCGGCTGCTGACGAAAACCGCCCAACACCCGCGCCAGCCGGGTGCGCATGAGCAAATCCTGCGCCAACACCTGATTCAAAGGCGGCAGCGCAATCGCATGGTCGGCCAATTCCGCCGCAGCATCGCCGCCATGCGCCAGCATGATCACCGGGCCAAACACCGGATCGGTTATCACCTTGATGCATAAGGCGAATGCCTGTGGCCGGCGCACCATCTGCTGCACCGCAAAACCGCTGATCTGCGCATGCGGAATGGCGCGCAAAACCCGTCTTTGCAAAGCCTGCGCAGCTTCGCGCAAACCGGCTTCATCCTCGATATCCAGCGCCAATCCGCCAACATCCGATTTATGCGCGACTTGCGGCGACAAGACTTTCAGCGCAAGCGGATAAGCAATTTCGCGCGCCACTGCCAGCGCCTCATCGATGTTGGCGGCAATGCGCGTGGCGGGAATCGGCATGCCATAGCAGGACAGCAGCTTCTTGGCTTCCACCTCATCCAGAAAATTGCGCTGTTGCGCCAAGGCCTGGCGCACCACTTTTTCCGCACAGGAACGATCAGGCGCATGGCCGGCCGCCAACGCTGGCGGGGCCTGCATCAATAAATCCAGATTGCGCCGGTATTGCACGATTTGCATAAAGCTTTGCACCGCTTTTTCCGGCGTTTGATAGGTTGGAATGCGCGCATCGCTGAAAATCCTGCGCGCTTGCGCGACACTCGCGCCACCGAGCCAGCAAGCGATGAAATTGCGCGATGCGCGCGCGGCCAGCCCCACCACCGCCTGCGCGATTTCGGTCGAAGAGACCAGTGCGGTCGGTGCATGCAGCAGCAAGACCGCATCCACTTCCGGCGCACGTAACAAGACTTGCAAGGTCTGCACATAGCGCGCTACTGGCGCATCGCCGCTTAAATCAACCGGATTGCCGCCTTGCCAGCCGGCTGGCAACACCGCTTGCAACTTCTCCAGCGTCTCCGCGCTCAACTGCGCCAGGCGGCCATCGCTGGCCAACAGCGCATCAGTTGCGATCACCCCCAGCCCGCCACTATTGGTAACGATCAGCAAGCGTTCGCCGCGCAAAGGCTTGGCGCGCGCCAGCGTTTCCACCGCATCGAATAAAGCTCCGGTGGTGGCCACCCGCAGCATACCGGCGCGGCGCAAAGCCGCATCCACCACATCATCCTCGCCCACCCTGGCCCCGCTATGGGCAATTGCAGCGCGCGCGCCTTCCGCGCTGCGCGCCGATTTCAACACCACCACCGGCTTATTGCGCGCAGCGGCGCGCGCGGCGGACATGAATTTGCGCGCCGCGCCAACCTCTTCCAGATACAGCAAAATTGACTGGGTGTCGGGATCGCTGGCCAGATAATCCAGCACATCGCCGCAATCGATATCATCCGCATCGCCGAGTGAGATAAAGTTGGAAAAACCGATGCCGCGCCCGTGCGCCCAATCCAGCACACCGGTGCCAAGCGCGCCGGATTGTGAAATGAAAGCGATTTTGCCCGGCAAGGCCGGCAGATGGGCGCAACTGGCGTTGAGTTGCAAGGCGGGGGACAGCAAGCCGATGCCATTCGGCCCCAACACGCGCAAGAGATGCGGTCGCGCCGCATCCAGCATGGCCTGGCGCAATTGCGCGCCGTTATGGTCGAGTGCGCCAAAGCCGGCGGTCAGCACTATCGCCGCCTTACAGCCTTTTTTCCCCAATTCAGCAATCAGGGCCGGCACGCTGTCCGCCGGAGTGCAGATGATGGCCAGATCCGGCGCCGCCGGCAAATCCGCCACAGCGGCCCAGCAATCCAGGCCGAGCAAGGCTTGATATTTGGGATTGACCGGGTAAATCCGCCCGGCATAGCCGCTGCCCACCATGTTTTGCAACACCGTCGCGCCAACGCTGCCAGCACGCAGCGTGGCGCCGATAATGGCGACGGAGTCGGGCTTGAACAGCTTTTCCAGATTTCTGACACTCATCACAGGCCCCACAGGATGGCTTGAAGCGTCTATCTTGCCATGAGTGCGCGCGGGCGCAAAGCGCGGCGCGCATCAAAGATTATTGCGGGCAGGCAAATCGCAACAGATGCCAGAGAAAACATCCCGTCGTTTTACCTTCACCATGCATTTTGAGTGCAAGTACATTGTTGAATTGATTTTATTTTTTCAGTAAAATGATTATTTTTAATTGAGCCAATCATGCGAAAAACCAAACCCATAGTATTTTTCCGGAAAGAAAATATTAACACAAGGCAATTAAAAACAGGAGTGAGTGATGCTGACTTGATTGCAATCAGGGAGAAAATCCTGCAAGACATTCTCCTCAGCAAAAATAAAGGTGATTTCACAACTTTTTTGGAAATCATTGAAAAATGACTGTTCGAATATTTACTCACAAACACTTTAAGGCAAACTGCCCCGATGAAATGATTGCCGAAATAATCAATGATTTCAGAAAATATAAAAATGGAGATGGTCAGCCCGAGAGATTCGGACGTGACGTTCCTTTTGACGAATCAAAATACACATCTGATGCAGGTTTAATGCACATACATGTAAAAGATGCATCATCAAAGAATTGGCATTTAAAGAAAATAACCTATCACAAGACCAGCAACACAGCATTGATATACTGTGAAGCAAGTCGTAATCCAGGATACTTTCTTCTGATTGGATTTGTACAAGAAGCACATCAGTACTATCGCAAAGAAAGGCAAGCCTTGCTTGCCATGGCAGACATTGCCGAAGATTTTCGTAAAGTATACTAAGGAGATTGCATGATGGAAGTTAAGCTCACATGGCAAACTGGAGCACCTGCGCAAGCAGATCTTTATCTTGTCGCAAATGAATTGAATGAATATTCCGGCTGCTATGAAATCGCGAGCTGGGACGGCGAGCAATGGGAGCATGATCACCCGGAAAATATCGTGGCATTTATCCGGATTGGTGATTTTTTCAAGCAGGTGAAAATTGCCTGGCCATTACCGAGACCAGAAAAACCTGAATACACAAAAATTGAAGGCGGCTGGGACGAGGTGTGACTCAATACACGTCCAACAAATTAAGACGGCTGGCGCCAAGTGTTGAACTGAGATTGGCAAAGGCAGGGGCTATACAGTTAAAACCATGCCCCCCCTTTGTCACTCACACCTGCTGCGGCCACTTCGTCAAATAGCGCAACAACAGCTCCGCCGGATAAGCGCTCATATGTCCGCAACCGCCCAGGCGCGGATCCGGCCCCGACAGTGTTCCCTGCGCCAGAACGCGTTTGCCGTTCAGTTTGCGGCACGCCTCCACATCAAAGCCCAAACTGCCTGCACCTGTCCACAGTGAAAGCGAGCTGCTGTGTCCTGCGCTTTCGCTTAAAGGATAATGCTCCAGGGCAATGCGTTCAAATGCGAAGTGCAAGATCCCCTCCAGGGTCACGTCTTGCCCGGCCAACACGTCCAATTGCGCCAATGCCGCCTTCACACTGATAGTTTGCATCGCTCACCACCGCGAAAAATGATCTTCCGTCACGCCCGGCAACTGGCGCACCGCCACCGCCGGCGCACCCGGCCAGGGCTTGACCCAGCCATTGAAATGGCCGACCGGCTGAAAATAGCGGCTGGCGGCCAAGCCCAGGTTTTTATTTTGCGCGCGCACGCCCGCCGGGATGAATTCCAGCTCAAGCAAACCATCTTCCGTACTGATGCGCCAGGGCGCGCCGGGTTGCGCCGGATCAAATACAAAATGCGCAGGCCCCAGCGGATACAGCGCGCCATCCAGCCACAAGGCATTTTCCTGCGCGCCAAAATATCCCTGTTGCAAATTAAAGCCTATCCCCCGCGCATGCGCCGAGGCCCAGCGCCAGGATGTTTCGCGCGCCAAGGAGCCGCAAGAATAATCCAATGAAGCCACCCCGCCATCCAGCACAATCTTGCGCGCCCCCAGGCGCAACTCGCCGCGCATAGCCCAGGCTGCAGATTTTTGCGTGGCGTGCGCGCGGCGCGTGTTGGCGCCATGCTGCACTGTCCCCACCGCCAGCAAAGCCGGCGCCGCGTCCGTCGCATCCAGCTCGGCGTCAATCTGCAACTGCGCCGTATTCACCTGCAGACGGTAACGCTGGCTGCCGGCTTGATGCGCAAAGCGGATCTGTGTCCCGCCGGCGGAAAACAGGCAATCCGCGCCGGCAAATGGGGCGCCGGACAAGCGCGCCGCGAGCGGCAGTCCTTCGCGGCTGATGGCGAAAATTTCGCGTGCGCTGTCCCACTCAAAAACATACGCAAATGCTGAACTGACCCACCCCAGGTGCACCAGCGCAATGCCGCAAAACACTTCATCCGTACACAGCGCCAGATAACGCCAGCGCTTATGGCGCAAGGGACGCAGCAACGGCCCCGGCAAAAGCGAGGTATGCACCCCGCGCCAGTCCAGACGCGCCAGATCGCCGGCGAAACGGCCAAAACGCGGCATGCCATCACTGCCCAGCAAATGCGGCGGGGCCGGCGGCAGCACAAATTGCTCATGCGCGCTCAACACGGCAGCCCCCGGCAAAAGCGGATCAAATTCCAATCCTGCCGCATCTGGCGGCAGTAATAAGGTTTCACTCATCTTCATCCTTCAACAAATCTTCCCGTCCGGCCAGGCGCATTTGCAGCGCTTGCAACAGACTGCGGCCAAACGCGGCATCGCTGGCATACGTCAGGCTGGCCGCCGTGCAGCCATGCCAGGCGGCGCAGGCGGCAATCGCACGCGCCAGATCGGTTTGCAAAGCGGCCGATGGCTTCACTCCCGGTTCCAAATGCAGCGCCTGCAAGGCGAACACGCCTTCGCGCCGGTGCGCCTTGGCGTCCAGCCGCCCCACCAACTGCCCGCGCCGCAGCAGCGGCAGGCAAAAATAGCCATAACGGCGGCGCGCCGCCGGCGTATAACACTCGATGCGGTAATCAAAATCAAATAATTCAAGGGCGCGCTGTCTATCCCAGACCAGGGGATCGAATGGCGACAGCAGCGTGCTGTGAGTGGGACGCAAATTGGCGGCGTCTTGCAATAATGCCAGATTGTCCGGGTGCGCATACCAGGGGCTGTGCTCACCCTCGACTTGCACTTCCAGCAATAAACCCTGCTGCGCCAGTACTGCCGGATGCGGTTGCGGCCTGGTTTTACAGTGGCGGTAATAGTCGCCCAGCCAGGCCGGCTTGGCCACACCCAGGCGCAAACAGGCGCGCAAAATGAATTCCTGCTGCGCCGCCTCGCGCGTCAGCGCTTGCGCATCGTCCCAATCCGGCAGCACGCGCGCGGCCAGATCATACACGCGCTGAAATTTTTCGCGCCGCGCGATCATCACTTCGCCACGCGTGAATAAGACTTCGAGCGCGCGTTTTTGCGGCTTCCACTCCCACCAGCCGCCGCCCTTATGCTGTTTGGCCTCAAAATCGGCGGCGCGCACCGCGCCATGCTGCTGCAAATGCTGCAAGACTTCTTGCAAGGCGTGCGGATGCTGGCGGCGCCAGTTTTCGCCGGATTTCCAGCCCATCGCCGCCGGATCCAGCATGCGGTGACGCAATAGCGCATAGTCGGCTATCGGCACGAAGCACGCTTCATGCGCCCAGTATTCAAACAAGGCGCGCTCGGCCAAAAGCTGTTCCAGCCAGCGCATATCGTAGTCACCCAGGCGGCTCCACAACACCAGATAGGGGCTGCGCGCCACCACATTGATGGTATCAATTTGCAGCACACCCATCTGCTGGATGCAAGTCAGCACATCGGCTTTGCCGGCGCGGGCGCGGCGGGGTTTGAGTAATTGCAGGCTGGCCAATTGCACCGCGCGCGCTTCGCGCCGGGAAAGTTGCAAGCGCGCACTCATCGCCGCGCTCCACTGCCGCACAGAATAGGAAAATCAACAGAAATCATCATGAAGAAAGGAAGATTGTTGCGCGGCAAGGCGATCAGCGCCGCCGCATTGGCTCCGGGTCCGGCGAGAATCCGGCGGCCATGCGCGGCCAGATCATCACCCGCAATTCACCCAGGCCGCTGATACCGCCCTCCAGTAAATCGCCCTCTTGCACCTCGGCCACCCCTTCCGGGCTGCCGGTAAAGATCAAGTCGCCTTGCTTTAATTCAAAAAAACGTGACAGTTGTTCGATGGTGTCGGGCACATTCCAGATCAGCTTATCAATATTGCTGCGCTGCCGTTTGGCCCCGTTCACATTCAGCCAGATTTCCCCTTCCTGCAGGGGGCCGGTTTGGCTGATCGGATAAATCGGCCCGATCGGCGCCGCATGGTCAAAGCCTTTCGCGGTACACCAGGAGCCGCCCATGCGGCGCGCCTCGATTTGCAAATCGCGCCGCGTCATATCCAAACCCACCGCATAACCCCACACATAGTCCATCGCCAGCGCAGCGGGAATTTCAAATCCATCCTTGCCTATCGCCACCACCAGTTCGATTTCGTGGTGCAGGTCGTGGGTTTGCGGCGGGTATGGCATCTGCCCCACCGCCCCGGCTGGCACCGGCAACACAGCGTCTGCCGGCTTGGTGAAGAAAAAAGGCGCGTCCCGCCCGCTGCCGCCCATTTCAATGGCGTATTTTGCATAATTGCGGCCAACGCAATAAATTCTGTGGACAGGAAAGAGTTCATGTGCGCGCCCGGCAACCGGAACAGCGGCGGGCGGCAAAGGCGGAAACACATACGGCATCGCGAACTCCTGGTGAGGGCGTGGGGAAGATTATGCCATTGTCTGCGCGGCTTGCGGCTTTTGCCACCGAACTTGCTGTGTCCAGGGCATTCCGCTACCATCATAACTCCCGGTTTCGTGGAGTGTGAAGTGAGCCTTGCTCTATCTCAGTTTCAAACCGCTCTCAACAGCCTTGCGCCCGCCACGGCTGCAGTGGTGCAACAATCTTTTGCACTGCTGGATGCGCAATTGCAAGCCAATGCGCATAGCGAAAATGTTCTTCCATCGTCTGACTTTATCTCACTTTTGCAACGTTTCGCCGACGAACTTGGCGCCAGCGCGCCCGACCCCAGCCAAGCCAAACAAGCTTGGTGCGCCGCCTGCTACGCGCATGGGCGCAGAGGGCGTGTGATGCCAACGGCAACGGCCCCAATCATGCTGGGCCGGGTCAACACCGTAAAAAATCAGGCAAGGTGGATTAATCAAAGCCCGGCTTCCAAATTCAATGCAGACGAAGCGAAAGAGTTTTTGCTCGATGAAGAGCATGACCCGGATTTTATTGCCGCCTTGCGCCAGGCATCGCTTGGCAAATACAACCTGTGGGCAACATTTGACGAGCGTGACAGCGCACGCAATCCATTTACCGGCTTGCCACAAAATTATGCCGGCATCACTGCCGCGCTGGGCTTGAATATGACCGAACCCATCATTACTTTGGTATGGGAACATCGTCTGGCCGGTGCGCCAGCCTTGCACCGGCCCACCATTGCCGATGCGGCGGAAAATCCGCTGTTCCGCCCGCATGGCGATGCAGATGCATTTTGGGGTTACACTTACCCCAGGCCATATGCCACGCCATTGCCGCCTATGCCGGAAGTGGTGTTGCAGGAAATTAGCGGCGCCGGTCTGCAGTTGCCATATAAAACGTTTAAGAGCTAAGGGCAAACAGTGAGTACGCATCCCCTCGACGACTATGATCATGCGCAAATCAGCGCCTGGCTGAGGCAAGCGCTGCATGGCAAGGCAGCCCTGCCCCGCGTCTTGCCGGACGAGGCTGCGCATTTGGCCCTGATGCGCCTGGAGCTGACACTGCAAGCGCATACCCGACGTTCTTTGCAGCAGGCCTGCAAGGATTTATTGCGCGAGTTTTGCCACAGCGCGCAAGGCGACAGCCTCTATTTGCATGAATTGCTGGGACTGGTTGACCAGTATAAAGATCATGAACAAATCCACCTGCTGCTTGGTTTGGTGGCGCGCTTTCCAGACTTGCCCTGTTTGCCCCTGCCCATCAAAAATGCGGTGTTGAGCGTACTCAGCATGCACACCACACCGCAGCCGCTTACTTTTTGGCGTGACGTGTTGCAACAAGACCCATATTTTGCCGCGCGCGCGATTTCGGGCGCTTTGGCCAGCGATAAAATGCAGGCGTTGGATTTACTGCCGCTGATGCCAGATGATGCAGAAGAAGGCGGCGCGACCAAACTGAAGCTGAACCGGGCCTGGAAAACCATGGAATTTGAGCAGCGCGAACGTTTTGTGCAGGCGATTCAAGCCATCTTACCGTCTTGCCGCGCCAAGTTTGCCACACCAATTGCGGCTTGGCTGGAAACCAAACAGCCGATACCTGCGCCGCCGTCAAACGCGCGCCGCGATGTCTGCCACAACCCTACTTTACTGTCCGCACTGCAAACATATCTTTCTGGTGAGCAGTTCAATCAGCAACGACTTTCAATTGGCGCCCCCCGCCTGTCTGCATGAACATGACTGAAAACCCGATACTCGCGCGCTTTATTACCTTTTACTCTTTCAAGGGCGGGGTGGGCCGCAGCATGGCGCTGATTAACTGCGCCGCCTTACTGGCCAAACGCGGTTTTCGCGTGCTGGTGATTGATATGGATTTGGAAGCGCCCGGCCTGTCCTTTTTGCTGCGCAAAAACATGGGTGAGCAAACCCAATCTGGCGTCACCGATTTGCTGTTGGACGCGCTTGCGCGTGGCAGCGAGGCGGATTTATTTGCTGCGGATATGCAGCAAGTCATTGCGCAATACAGCAATGAATTTGCACTCACAGAATGCCATGCCGAAGGCAGTTTGCGCATCATGCCCGCAGGCAAGCTGAATCAGGACTATACCGCCAACTTTGAAAAACTCAATTTGCGGCAACTGTATGAAGATGGCGTGGGCGAACCCTTGATTCGCGCCTTGAAGAAAAAACTCGCCGAAAGCGGAGAGCTGGATTATGTATTGGTGGACAGCCGCACCGGCTTTTCGGATGAAGCTGGCGTCTGCACGCGCGATTTGGCTGACTATTTGATTGTATTGAGTGGCTTGAATCAACAAAACATTGAAGGCGCCAGCAGCTTTTTACGCCAACTGCGTATTGGCAGTGCGGGACAGGCTAAGTTTGACATCGTGCTCAGCCCGGTACCCAATGGCGAAGACGATTTATGCGCCCAGCGCAAGGCCCAGGCGCAGCAAGCCTTTGATGAAGCCTGGGGCGGCGCGCTCAAGCTGGAACTGGAGATTCCCTATCACCCGCGTTTGGCCCTGACGGAAGAGCCGCATGTATCACGGCAAAGCAAGGGATATTTAAGCGAGGCGTATCAAAAAATTGAGCGGCAGGTTTTGCGCGGGGTTGGGCATGACAAACAAAGTTTAATGCAAACTTGCCTGCATGCACTCAAGATAAAGAATTATGTGCATGCTTTGCAAGCCGCCGCCGTCTTGCAAAAAATGGATGTGTCCGGGGAAGCACTGGTTGCTTTGATTTTCAGGCTTTTCGTAAAGTTCGAAAATGTCAGCGCCCCTCTGCAGATCAAATCCGATCTGCCGGAATTGCCAGCGATACTGGGGCACGAAGCAGGCCGGCAATTTATCCGTTTTTTAATAGCGCATGTCTCGTTTGATATCAATATTGATGTTGGCAAGATGATGCTCACCCGACTCAATGAGCTTGATGCTGAGCTGACTATAGATTTGTTGAAGAGATGGTGTGCAGCAAAGCCTGAGGATGCGCGTGTTTTGGGCGCCTATGCCTATTTTTTAGAAAAGCAAGGCGATCTGACCCAAGCGCAAGCGTTTTACCTGCGCGCCATTGAGGTGGATCCAGATGATGCAGACAACCTTGGCAACTACGCCCTCATGCTCGAAAAGCAAGGCGATCTACCCCAAGCACAAGCGTTTTACCTGCGCGCCATTGAGGCGGATGCCAAGCACGCGAACAACCTTGGCAACTACGCCAGTTTATTGCACGAACAAGGCGATCTGACCCAAGCACAAGCGTTTTACCTGCGCGCGATTGAGGCGGATCCCAAGCACGCGAACAACCTTGGCAACTACGCCCTCATGCTCGAAAAGCAAAGCGATCTACCCCAAGCACAAGCGTTTTACCTGCGCGCCATTGAGGCGGATCCCAAGCACGCGATCTGCCTTGGCAACTACGCCCTCATGCTGCAGAAGCAAGGCGATCTGACCCAAGCACAAGCGTTTTACCTGCGCGCCATTGAGGCCGATCCAGATGATGCAGACCACCTTGGCAACTACGCCGATTTTCTGGAAAAGCAAGGCGATCTGCCCCAAGCACAAGCGTTTTACCTGCGCGCCATTGAGGCCGATCCCAAGCACACGAACAACCTTGGCAGCTACGCCCTCATGCTGCAAAAGCAAGGCGATCTGCCCCAAGCGCAAGCGTTTTACCTGCGCGCCATTGAGGCGGATCCCAAGCACGCGATCTGCCTTGGCAACTACGCCCTCATGCTCGAAAAGCAAGGCGATCTACCCCAAGCACAAGCGTTTTACCTGCGCGCCATTGAGGTGGATCCAGATGATGCAGACAACCTTGGCAACTACGCCCTCATGCTCGAAAAGCAAGGCGATCTGACCCAAGCGCAAGCTTTTTACCTGCGCGCCATTGAGGCGGATCCCAAGCACGCAGACATTCTTGGCAACTACGCCAATTTCCTGCACAAACAAGGCGATCTGCCCCAAGCGCAAGCTTTTTACCTGCGCGCCATTGAGGCGGATCCAAATGATGCAGGCAACCTTGGCAACTACGCCCTCATGCTGGAAAAGCAAGGCGATCTGCCCCAAGCGCAAGCGTTTTACCTGCGCGCCATTGAGGCGGATCCCAAGCACGCAGGCATTCTTGGTAACTACGCCCTCATGCTGCAAAAGCAAGGCGATCTGCCCCAAGCACAAGCGTTTTACCTGCGCGCCATTGAGGCGGATCCCAAGCACGCAGGAATTCTTGGTAACTACACTCTCATGCTCGAAAAGCAAGGCGATCTACCCCAAGCACAAGCGTTTTACCTGCGCGCCATTGAGGCGGAACCCAAGCACGCAGGCATTCTTGGTAACTACGCCATCATTCTCGAAAAGCAAGGCGATCTGCCCCAAGCACAAGCGTTTTACCTGCGCGCCATTGAGGCGGATCCCAAGCACGCAGGAATTCTTGGTAACTATGCCATCATGCTCGAAAAGCAAGGCGATCTGCCACAAGCACAAGCGTTTTACCTGCGCGCCATTGAGGCGGATCCCAAGCATCCAAACAACCTTTGCAACTACGGCCAGCTTTTATCAGCGCAAGGTGAGTTTGCAAAAGGCGAAGAAACCCTATTGCAAGCATCGCAATATTTTAATGAAACCGATGCCGCCAATCGTGCCGAAACGCATTATGCACTGTGGTTGACCCAACGCATGCAAGGCAAAGACGCCAGCGCCAGTTTGCGCGTTTTTCATTCCTGCCTGATGCAAAATTTTGCACGCTACAACTGGAATTTTGACGCCATGTTGGCGCAAGCACGTCAGCGCTTATCAGCCTCCGAAATGGAATTCGCGCAAGCCTTAGCGGCGGCGTTTTTAGATGCGGATAAAGTCAGCGCACTCGATGCATTTGCTGACTGGCGTGATGTGAGCGTCTAAGCTGGCGCCGGTTTCAAGACTAAGCGGCCAAGATTGATTCCTTGCGCTTTGCTGGCAAAGCCCCTCCCCGCCTGACATCAGCGCCAATCCCCTCGTTACTTGCTGCAAACTGTGCCCCCCCCCCCTGCTTATACCCCCTCCTGCCGCATATTGTTGCAATCAGCGGCAATCAGCATGCCGCCAGCCTTCCGCACACTGCTATCATTGCCAGCCTTACCCCCTTCATGAGAGCTGAAAAATGAGCCCCACCAGTCAACACAGCCTGTCCGTGCTGCGCGATGGCAGCCAGATGGGCTGGCATATGATTCCTTTGTTATTGCTCGTGATCTATGCCTATGCGCGCGAAGCGGATCAGGGCAATTGGTCGCGCGTGCTGGCGGCGCTGGCGTTTTGGGCCATGGATTGGTTGAATGAAATCATGAACGGGCTGGTGTTTCATTTCACGCAGTTTGCGCCGATCTGGGGGATTGGGCACCCCTCTTCCTACCTGATTTTCATGGGCTTGAATCTGGAAATCGCTTTCAATTTCGCCTTGATGGGTTTGGTCGCCACCATGCTGCTGCCCAAAGATCCGGGCATGAAAATCCTGGGCGTGAATAACCGTTTGCTGTTTGCCGTGGTGAATGCCGCGCTGTGCGTGATGGTGGAACTGGCTTTACATCACTGGGGCATGCTGGTGTGGGAATGGCCCTGGTGGGGGGCCGCATTTCCTTTGCCGATTTTACTGTTTGGCTATCTGCCCTTTTTTCTGGTTGGGTATTGGGTGTATGACATGCCATGCCGCAAACGGCAGGTAAAAGTGGTGGCGGCGCTGTATTCCCTGGTCTTTTGCCTGGCGGCTGGCGGCATTGGACTGGGATGGATATGATTGGACTTCACAACACATTACATGCATATATGTTATAATTTCATCACTTGTATGTTTTGTTTTATGAGGGACACATGTCTGGCTATCATCATTTATTGGAACGGTTCTGGGATTGCAGCAATCGGCGCGACTGGCAAGGTTTGCAGGTCTTGCTCAGCCCGGAATTACATTACCGCTTGCCGCAAACGCGCGAGCGGCTTGATAGCGATCAAAGTCTGCTGGAGTTGTTCAGCACCTGGCCCGGTGATTGGGAATGCAAAATTGAGGAACTGGTGGTGGATGGCGTGCGCGGTGTGACGCGGATTGCCTTTCATCCACAGCGCGGCAAACCTGAGCACGAATTGGGCATCAGTTTTTTCCGCTTTGAAAATGATGTGATTGCTGAAATCGTTGAGTTCTGGCCGGTGGCGTATGAGCCGCCGCAACGTTTGTGCCAGGCGCTGCGGCGTTATTAAGCCGCTTCCCGGCTGCGCCAGCCGGCCAAGGCCAAACCGCACTGCGGTTTGGCGGGCGCACTCTGCCGGCGCAGCGCCCCGCCCCTTATTTTCCCTGACTGGCCACCGCCGCCTTGGCGCGTTCCTGCTGTTTTTCCAGCTCTTGCAATTGTTTGCGTTTGTCTTCCACCTGCTTTTCCAAGCGTTCCTGTTTGCGCTTGGCCAGGTCTAATTGGCGTTGCTCTGAATCCTGCTGCTTTTTCAGATATTCGGCTTCATTATCGGCGCGCTTTTTGGCGGCTTCCGCCAATTCTGCGGCATGGCGGCGCTGCCGCGCGGCGGCTTGTTCCCGTCTTTGCTGGCTTTCCTGGGCGCGTTTGGCGGCGGCGCGGGCGCGCTCTTCACTGTCTTCCTGCGCCCATTTCTGTTCGCGTTCGGCGCGCTCCTGTTCGCGTTTTTGGTGCTCTTGCAAAATGCGCGGGCCGGCTTCGAGGTGTTCGCGCTGGCGTTCGCTCAATTCTTTTTCCCGCTGTTGCAAGCTCTGTTCCCGCTTGTAACGCGCAGCAGCGATATCGAGTTTGTGCAGCTGTGCTTGCTGCTGGCGCAATTCCTCTTTGGCGTTTTCGACGCAGGCGGCGGCGAAAAACTGCGGCAAGCAGGCGGCTTCCTGTGCTTGAAAACGCTGCTGCAAGGCGTTGCGCAATTGCGCGACCTGTTCTTGCGCGGCGTTGGCGGCATCCAGATTGGTGAAAACCTGGCCGGGATATTGTTGCAACAGTTTTTGCACATCCTGCGCCACATCGCTTTGCGCTTGCGCTGGCATGTTCAGCGCAAAACCGGTCAAACCGGCCATCAGTCCCGCCACTGCCCGTTTCATGCGCGCTCCTCAGACCAGATTTTGCGCCACCAGCCTTTGCTGGGTCGCCATGTATTCCGCCGACTGCATCTCGATGATGCGTGAGACGGTGCGCTGAAATTCATTCGCCATCGCGCCTTGCACATATAAGCGTTCGGGCGCGACTGCGGCTGATAATAAGAGTTTGACTTTGCAGTCATACAAGACATCGATCAGCCAGGTAAAGCGGCGCGCCGCCGATTCTTGCGCCGGCGTCATTTCCGGCACGCCGGAGACGATAATCGTGTGATACAGGCTGGCCAATTCCAGATAATCGTTTTGCGAGCGCGCGCTCTCGCACAGGGTGGCGAAATCAAACCAGATGATGCTGCCGGCGCGCCGTCTGGCGCGCAATTTGCGGCCCAGGATTTCAATATCCGGCTTGGCGTCGGCCACTTCGGCGATTTCATCGAAGGCGTGCGTGAGCGCGGCATCGGCCTGCGGCCCGAGCGGGGTGTAGTACGCCGCCACTTGTTCCAGCACACGCTTGCGGTAATCAATCCCGGCATCAACATTGACCACATCCATCTTTTCTTTCAGCAGGGCAATGGTGGGCAGCATGCGGTCGCGGTGCAAGCCATCCGGGTACAGGTCGTCAGGCCGGTAATTGGATGTCATGACGAAACACACGCCATGCTCAAATAAGGCGGATAAAAGGTTGTACATGATCATCGCGTCGGCCACGTCGGAGACGTGGAATTCATCGAAGCAGATCATGCGGTATTTGCGCGCGACGCGCTTGGCGACTTCTTTCAAGGGGTCGGGCTGTCCCTTGAGTTCGTCCAGCTGGCGGTGTACGCCGCGCATGAATTCGTGGAAGTGCAGCCGGGTCTTGCGCACCAGCGGCAAGACCGAGTAAAAGCTGTCCATCAAAAACGACTTGCCGCGCCCGACGCCGCCCCACAAATAGACGCCGCGCGGCAAGGGGGGACGCACTAACAAGCGTGTGATGCTGTTGGAGCGGCGCGCTTTATACGCCGTCCATTCATCAAACGCCTGCTGCAGGCGCGCCACCGCCGCCAGTTGCGCCGGGTCGGCCTGATATGCACGCCGCGCCAGCGCATCCTGGTAGTACTCGGTGACGTTCATGCTTTAGAAATTCAAGGTGCGCTTATCCACCGCCAGCGCGGCTTCCTTGGTGGCTTCCGAGAGGGACGGATGAGCGTGACAGATACGCGCAATGTCTTCAGCGGCGGCGCGGAATTCCATCGCCACCACGGCTTCGGCGATCAATTCAGAGACCATCGGCCCCACCATGTGGACGCCCAGAATTTCATCGGTTTTGGCGTCGGCCAGGAATTTCACCATGCCGGAGGTGTCGCCCAGGGCGCGCGCGCGGCCATTCGCCATAAACGGGAATGTGCCGGCTTTGTATTCCACGCCTTCCGCTTTCAATTGCTGTTCGGTTTTACCGACCCAGGCGATTTCCGGCGAGGTGTAGATCACCCAGGGGATGGTGTTGAAATTCACATGGCCATGCTGGCCGGCGATACGCTCCGCCACGGCGACGCCCTCTTCCTCGGCTTTGTGCGCCAGCATCGGGCCGCGCACCACGTCGCCCACCGCCCACACGCCGGGCAGATTGGTTTTGCAGTCGTCATCGACTTTGACGAAGCCGCGCTCATCCAACGCCAGACCGACGGCTTCGGCATCCAGGCCGATGGTGTTGGGCACGCGGCCAATCGAGATGATCAGGCGGTCAAAACGCTGGCTTTGCGCTTCGCCTTTGGCGTTTTCATATTCGACCGAGACGCCGCTATCGTCGGCGCTGATCTTGCCCAGCTTGACGCCGAGTTTGATGTCCAGACCTTGCTTGACCAGCAGCTTTTGCGCTTCTTTGGCGATTTGCTCATCGACCGCCGCCAAAAAGGCCGGCATCGCTTCCAGCACGGTGACTTTGGCGCCGACGCGGCGCCACACGCTGCCCATTTCCAGGCCGATCACGCCGGCCCCGATCACGCCCAGGTTTTCCGGCACGGCGTCAATCGCCAGCGCGCCGGTATTCGACAAAATACGTTTTTCATCAAACGGCGCGCCCGGCAATTCGCGCGGGTTGGAGCCGGTGGCGATGATGACTTGTTTGGCGATCAATTCGGCCGGTTTGTCGCCGCTGACTTTGATGGCGTAAGCATCTTCCGAGCGCCCGGCGAAGCTGCCACGGCCATGGAAGAAGGTGACTTTGTTTTTCTTGAACAGGAACAAAATGCCGTCATTGTTTTGTTTGACGATTTTGTTTTTGCGCTCCAGCATCTTGCCCAGATCCAGGCGCAGATTGTCCATGCCGATGCCGTGTTCGTCAAAGCCGTGCGCGGCATGCTCGAAATGCTCCGACGATTGCAGCAGGGCTTTGGACGGAATGCAGCCGACATTGGTGCAAGTGCCGCCCGGGGCCGGGCCGCCGGCGGCGTTTTTCCATTCGTCGATACAGGCCACCGACAGACCCAGTTGCGCGGCGCGGATTGCGGCGATATACCCACCTGGGCCTGCGCCGATGACTACGACATCAAATTGTTGGCTCATTGCATTTCCTGAATAAATAATGGGGGTTTGCCATCCCCTGCTTTCCGGCAAGCAGTCAAACGCCGCCTGGCGGCGGCGTTTGATGCTGTTGTGTGATTAGAGATCGAGCAACAGACGGGCCGGATCTTCCAGCGCTTCTTTCATCGCCACCAGACCCAGCACGGCTTCGCGACCATCGATGATGCGGTGGTCGTAAGACATCGCCAGGTAGTTCATCGGGCGGATCACGATCTGGCCATTTTCCACCACCGCGCGTTCCTTGGTGGCGTGCACGCCCAGAATCGCCGATTGCGGCGGGTTGATGATCGGGGTCGAGAGCATGGAGCCGAACACGCCGCCATTGCTGATGGAGAAGGTGCCGCCGGTCAATTCGTCCAGGGTCAGCTTGCCATCCTTGGCTTTGACGCCGAATTCGCCGATTTTCTTTTCGATTTCAGCAATGCTCATTTGATCCACATTGCGCAGAATCGGCACCACCAGGCCGCGCGGCGAACCGACCGCAATGCCGATATCAAAGTAGCCGTGGTACACGATGTCATTGCCATCCACCGAGGCGTTCAAAATCGGGTATTTCTTGAGGGCGGCGACAGCGGCTTTGACAAAGAAGGACATGAAGCCCAGCTTGACGCCATGTTCTTTCTCAAACTTGTCTTTGTATTTGTTGCGCAACTCCATCACCGGCAGCATATTGACTTCGTTGAAGGTGGTCAAAATGGCGTTGGTGGATTGCGATTGCACCAGGCGCTCGGCGATACGGGCGCGCAAGCGGCTCATCGGCACGCGCTGTTCCGGGCGGTCGCCCAAATCCAGGTTGCTGGGGGCGGCGACTTGCTGCAGCGGGGCTTTGGTCTGCACTGCAACCGGAGCCGGAGCCGGAGCCGGGGCGGCGGCGCCCTCTTCCAGCTTGCGCACCACATCGCCCTTGGTGATGCGGCGGTCGCGTCCAGTGCCTTCCAGGTGTTCCGGGTCAATCTTGTGTTCCGCCATCAGTTTGGCGGCGGACGGCATGGCGCTGCCGGCGCCGGGTTTGTCGGCGCTGGCCGGAGCTGCTGCGGCAGCCGGTGCGGCGGCGGCGGCCGGTGCGGCGCCGACGCTGGCTTCGGTATCGATATAAGCGATGATTTCGCCTGCCACCACGGTGCTGCCATCGCCCTTGACGATTTGGGTCAGCACGCCGGCGCCAGGGCAAGGCAGTTCCAGCACCACTTTATCGGTTTCCACGTCAACCAGATTCTGGTCGCGTTCAACTTTTTCACCCGCTTTTTTATGCCAAGCTTGCAAAGTGGCTTCCGCCACGGATTCCGACAATTGCGGTACTTTCACTTCAATGATTGCCATGTAATTCTCCGGTATCTTCAAACGGCGCAACGGGGTGTGGGTCGCGCACAAAATTCAGTTAAACACGTCAAGCGCGGCCTGTGCCTGCGCTTGACGCAAATTGTCATTTGGTCAGCACAAAGCCTTTGAGCTTGGAAAACGCGGTGTCGAGCAAGCCCTTTTGCTGCGCATAGTGCTTGTCGTAGTAACCCACGGCAGGCGAGGCGCTGGCTGCGCGGCCGGCATACGCCAAACGCTGGCCGGCTTCCATGTTTTCAAAAATATTGTGCTGGGTCTGGAACCACGGGCCTTGATTTTGCGGCTCGTCTTGCGCCCACACCACCTCCGCCAGATTCGGATATTTCTTGAGTTCCGCAGCAAAAGCTTTGTGCGGGAACGGATACAGCTGTTCAATGCGGATGATGGCGACATCGTTTTGCGCCCGTTCTTTACGCGCATTCACCAGGTCGTAATACACACGGCCCGAGCAGGCGATGACGCGCTTGACCTTCTTGGCGTCGATCTTTTCGTCCACTTCGCCGATCACGGTCTGGAAAGCGCCCTTGGCCAGATCAGACAGCGGCGAACCGGCGTCTTTGTTGCGCAGCAAGGATTTCGGCGTCAGGATCACCAGCGGCTTTCTGAACATGCGGATCATTTGGCGGCGCAGCAGATGGAAAATCTGCGCGGCGGTGGTCGGCTGCACCACTTGAATATTGTTGTCTGCGCACAGCTGCAGGAAACGCTCAGGACGGGCCGAAGAGTGTTCCGGGCCTTGGCCTTCATAGCCGTGCGGCAGCATCATCACCAGGCCGGAGGCGCGGCCCCACTTCACTTCGCCGGAGACGATGAATTGGTCAATCACCACTTGCGCGCCATTGACGAAGTCGCCGAATTGCGCTTCCCAGATGGTCAGGGTATTCGGTTCTGCGGTGGAATAACCGTATTCAAAGCCGAGCACTGCTTCTTCCGACAACACCGAGTCGATGATGGTGAAGGTGGCTTGCTTATCGCTGATGTTTTGCAGCGGCACATAGTTGCCGGCGTCCCAGCGCTCACGGTTTTGATCGTGCAGCACGGCGTGACGGTGCACAAAGGTGCCGCGCCCGGCGTCCTGGCCGGTCAGGCGCACAGCATAGCCGGAAGCCAACAGGGTGGCGAAAGCCATATGTTCGCCCATGCCCCAGTCCAGATTCATTTCACCACGGCCCATGGCGGCGCGGTCGCCCAGCACGCGCTCGACCAGCGGATGCACCTTGAAGCCTTCCGGCACTTCCGTCAAACGCGCGGCAATGCGCTTGAGTTCGGTCAGCGGGACAGCGGTGTCAGCCACATCCGTCCACTTGCGGTTGAGGAAGGGCATCCAATCCACCGCATACTTATTCTTGAAGTTGGAGATGACCGGATCCACGGTGTGGCGCCCGGCTTCCATCGCCGCACGGTAGGTTTTGATCATTTCATCCGATTCATTCGGCGCCAGCGTGCCTTGCGCGGTTAAGCGCTCGGCGAACAGTGCGCGCGTGCCCTGATGCTGGCCGATGCGCTTATACATCAGCGGCTGGGTCAGTGCCGGGGTGTCTTGCTCATTGTGGCCGAGTTTGCGGAAGCAAACGATGTCCACCACCACGTCTTTCTTGAATTCCATGCGATAGTCGAGCGCGAACTGGGTCGCCAGCACGACTGCTTCCGGGTCGTCGCCATTGACGTGGAACACCGGTGCTTCGATCATCTTCACCACGTCGGTGCAATACAGCGTGGAACGGGCGTCGCGCGGGTCGGAGGTGGTGAAACCGATCTGGTTATTGATCACGATATGCACTGTGCCGCCGGTGCCGTAACCACGGGTTTGCGCCAGATTCAGGGTTTCCATCACCACGCCCTGGCCGGCAAATGCCGCGTCGCCGTGCACCAGCACCGGCAACACTTGCGAACCGTCTTTATCGCCCCGGCGTTCCATCCGCGCCTTGCAGGAGCCTTCCACCACCGGGTTGACGATTTCCAGATGCGAGGGGTTGAACGCCAGCGACAGATGCACCGGGCCGCCGGCAGTCGCGATGTCAGACGAGAAGCCCTGATGGTATTTGACGTCGCCGGACGGCAGGTCGTCGCCATGACGGCCTTCAAATTCTTCAAACAGATCCCCCGGCGATTTGCCCAGAGTGTTGACCAGCACATTCAGGCGGCCGCGATGCGCCATGCCGATCACGATTTCCTGAATGCCGCGCTCACCGGCGCGCTGGATCACTTCATCCATTGCGGCGATAAAGCTTTCGCCGCCTTCCAGGGAGAAGCGCTTTTGACCAACGTAACGGGTATGCAGATAACGTTCCAGACCTTCAGCGGCGGTCAGACGTTCGAGGATGTGCTTTTTCTTTTCAGCGTTGAAGCTGGGAGTGGAGCGGATCGATTCCAGCTTTTGTTGCAACCAGCGTTTTTCCGACGGGTCGCTGATATACATGAATTCTGCGCCGATGGAACGGCAGTAGGTGTCGCGCAGTGCGTTGAGCAAATCGCGCAGACTGGCGGTTTCGCCGCCGAAGTAGGTATTGCTGATATTGAACACGATGTCCATATCGGCATCGGTGAAACCGTAGAAAGACGGCTCCAGTTCATGAATCACCGGGCGTTCCTGGCGCTGCAGCGGATCGAGATTGGCCCAGCGGCTGCCCAGATAGCGATAAGCGGCGACGAGTTGGGTGACAGCGATGCGCTTTCTGGCCATTTCCGCATCCGCCGCCGCAGAAACGGTGCGGATCGGGCCTTGTTTGGCGCGCTCAGCGAAGGAGGCGAGCACCGGGGCATGCGCCACGTCAGGGCGGCTGGAGCCGTCCACGGCGGGCACGTTTTGCATCGCGTCGAAATAGGCGCGCCAGTTATCGGGCACCGAACCGGGGTTGTCGAGATAAGCTTCGTAGAGTTCTTCGACGTATGGCGCATTGCCGCCAAACAGGTAGGAATTGGCTTTGTATTGCTGCATCATTTTTTGCTCACCTTTCTTCGCGCTTCGCGAGTATGGGGCGGGTTAATCTAACCTTCCGCGACACGGCCTGACCGGTTAGCGGATTGCACATCGGGGGACTGCGGCAAACATCTGCCACAGCGCCGCAATCCCCCGCACTGGGAGAGGGACTGCAACGCTGCAAGCGCTTTGTCACAGACCGCCCTTCATCAAGTATGTGGGGAAGGAGTCACAGCTCGAAATTCCAGCGGAAACGCAAAGCGCTTTTTTTGCCTCTTGTCTTGCACAGAATTTGACAATCATTTGGCGAAAAAAAATGCCCGCCAGATGAGAGCATTCAGTCACAAGGATAGCATAAACAGGCTTGTGCCAAAAGCAATTTCTTTGTATCAGGATTTATCCATGGCAACGCTGCGCAAAGCGGCACAAGCGGCATTTGCGCGCCGCCGCCATCAGGCTTGCCACAGCACTTCCAGGCTTTTCGGGCCGAACAGGCGCTCATATTCCTGCGCCGCAAATGCATCCATCATGCCGGAAATATAGTCGGCCACCAGACGCTGCAATGGAAAACGGTCTTGCAGCACGCGCAATTCCGCCGGCAAGAGCATGCCGCCGCGATTGAAGCCGGCATCGGTCAAGGCGGCAAATAAACCGCGTATCACTTTTTCGCCGCGTTTTTCATAAAACTGAATATCGCGCTTGCGCGTCACGGCGCGAAACAGCAGTACTTTCAGGCCGCGCGCCAGCTGTCCCAGCTGGCGATAGCCCAAGCGCTCCTGCCCTGCCGCGCCGACCACGCTGATATCGCGGCACAGACGGTTGACGATGCGCGAAGTCAATTCTTTGCGCAAGACGATGGAATATTCTTCAGAGGTGCCCAGCCGCTTGGCGCGCAACGCTTCTTCCTGCACATCGCACGCAATCTCGGAAAAAATCAGATAGCCCTCACTGTATAAAGGATCGATGCAAAATTCATGCACGATTTCGCCCAATGAAATAATGCCAAAACTCAAGGCGTCTTCCAGATCATGCGCGGCGTAAGCGATTTCATCGGCCAGATCCATGATTTGCGCATCAATGCTTTTGCGCAGCGTGACGCCATGCGCATCCAATTGCTCTTGCAGGAATTGATAATCGTCGGGATACAGAAATTTTTTCGGATTGTCTTTGGCGCGGTAAAAATATTTGGTGATGCCAAACATCGTGCGCACGGTCAGATTCAAGCCGTCGTAGGCATGATGTTTGCGTTCCAAAGTGCGCAAGGTGCGGAAGGCTTGCGCATTGCCCTCATAACCGCCAATCGCGCCGCACAGCTCATGCAATATATCTTCGCCATGATGGCCGAATGGCGGGTTGCCGATGTCATGCGCCAATGAACAGGTTTCCGCCACCACGGTTTGCTGCAGCCCGAGGCTGGCGGCAATCGAGCGCGCAATTTGCGCCACTTCCAGGCTGTGGGTTAAACGGTTGCGGTTGAAGCGGTTGGCGTCCACGCCCAGCAATTGCATCTTGCCCTGCAGTGCGCGAAAGGAAGAGGAATACAGCACGCGCGCATAATCGCGCATGCACTCCTCACGACCATCGCCACGGCCATCGCTGTGCTCCACCATCCGGTATTCCAGACAGGCGATGCGGTTTTCTTCTTCCCGGGCAAATTCCCTGGTTTGCTGGTCGTACATAAAATCCTCTCAGTCTGTATCCGCACGTCCAAGGCTGGACGCGAACTCCAGCAGCATGAGAACGGCATATGGACTTTGCCCGCTACAATAAGGCAAGTAAATCCCGCAAATCAGTCAGCACCGCGTCCGCACGAGTCTGCAGCTCTCGCCGCCCCTCTCCGCTGGCGTATAAGAAATTTCTGCCGACTCCTGCAGCCAGACCGGCTTGAATATCGCTTTCTTTATCCCCTACCAGAATTGACGCT
This sequence comes from Massilia sp. W12, assembly GCF_037300705.1. NCBI lineage: Bacteria > Pseudomonadati > Pseudomonadota > Betaproteobacteria > Burkholderiales > Oxalobacteraceae > Massilia > Massilia sp. W12. The sequence continues at coordinate 3,569,839 of NZ_CP147776.1, forward strand.
GCTAAATCAACCTTAAAATCCCGCACCGCATCTAAAATCATGCCTGGCTGCGGCTTTCTGCGCAGAGAGGCGCATTTATAAGCGCCCACACCAAATTCAGGATGCGTCGGACAGTAATACACTTCGCGGATCGGACAGTCTTGTGCAGCAAATTGCGCTCGCACCCAGCTCATCAATTCTTCGAAATCCTGTTCGCTATAATACCCGCGCCCTATTCCAGCCTGATTTGTTACTACAAATATACTATATCCACGCTGCACCGCAGCACGACAAATATCAAAAATGCCATCGACAAACTCAAATTGACTTTGCCGATAAACATAACCGTAATCTATGTTTATAACCCCATCCCGATCCAGGAATAAACCTTTTTCAGGCTGCAAATTTTCCACCGGCCATCTCCTGTTGCGCACGTAAATAGTCTTGTGGAATGCCAATATCAATGAAATAACCTTCAGCCACGTAGACCAAAAAATCCTGCAAGCGTACTTGCGGCGCTAAAAAATCTGACTCCAAAGAAAAAACACTATCTCTGGCAAAATCATTCAGTATTGTTTTTGGCAAGACATAGCAGCCAGCATTAATCACCCCCGCGCCCTGCCCTGTTTTTTCCAAAAAATCAAGCACATGCTTTCCATCCACTACTAATTGACCATAACGCGCCACATCCTCCACGCGCCGTCCGACAATTACGGGCATACGCTGTGCACACCACATATCTTCAAGAGCTTGATAATCCAACTCCAAATAAGAATCACCATTCAACACAAAAGCATGATCAGTTTTACACACATCCAAGGCATTGCGCAAAGCCCCCCCTGTGCCCAAAGGTGAAGTTTCGATCTCATAACTTAGCCGCATTCCCTGAAACTGCGAGCCAAAATGACTAATGATTTTTTCGGACATGTAGCCAATAGACAAAACGATATGCTCAAAACCGGCAGCCGCCAAGCGTTGCAACACAATTTCAAGGAACGGCTTGCCACCAACCACAGCCATTGGCTTTGGCAGATCAGGCACTAAATGCCGCAAGCGGGTGCCCAACCCGCCTGCTAAAATAATTGCTTCCATCACTTATCTGACCCGAAAATTTCGTTCTCCACAATACCACATAAAATGTGACCCAAAATCAAGTGCCCCTCTTGAATTTTAGGAGTATCCACCGATGGAACCTCGAACAGGTAATCACACAATTCCGCCATCTCTCCTTTTCGCATGCCGGTAAAACCAATTGTCGTCAAGCCAACTTTTTTCGCCTCGCTCAAGGCGCGGATAATGTTTCTGGATTTACCCGAAGTGGAATACGCAATAAACACATCACCTTGCGCGCCATGCGCCTGCACTTGCCGCGCAAACAATAAGTCATAGCCATAATCATTGCCAATAGCGGTTAAGATCGAAGTGTCGGTGGTTAATGCGATCGCGGACAAACCTGGCCGATCAAATGCAAATCTACTGACAAATTCGCCGGCAATATGCTGTGCATCTGCAGCGCTGCCACCATTCCCGGCTAAAAGGATTTTCCCCCCCTTGCGCATACAAGTCACGCAAGCAGCCGCCGCTGCGGCCACAGTATTGACCAAAGCCTGATCCGCCGCCATTTTCTCAGCAATATCCCGGGCTTGATTGATTTGCCCAATGATAAATTCATGCACTATACTCGCCATGCTTGCGTTCCATATTTTGTAAAGTTGCAATTATTAACTTGACCATTGAAATTCTTCAATGCCTGAATCAACTCAATCCGCCGTTCAGGTTTGACAAAGAAAATCATATGACCACCACCACCGGCCCCTGACACTTTCCCTGCCAATGCACCGGCATTTAATGCCGCCTGATAAATTTCATCAATTAATGGATTGGAAACAGTCTTTGCTGAACGCTTTTTACTTGCCCACCCTTGCAATAATGATTCAACGATTCCATCAAAATCACCTTTCAGCAGGCACTCCTTCATTTTCAAAGCTTCACGCTTTAATTCATGCATTGCAGCAAGCGCATCTTCATTGCCTGATTTCACATTACTGCTCTGATCTGCAATGATTCTGGCAGACTCACGCGAGACGCCAATGTAAAACAGCACCATCGATGCTTCCAACTCGCAAATGATCCAATTTTTGATCCGCAATGGATTCACAACTGTACGGCCATTTTCATAAAACTCCATGAAATTAAAGCCGCCAAAAGTTGCTGAATATTGATCTTGCCGCCCTCCCTGCAGACCACAATCCACCCGCTCAATTTGAAAAGCAAGTTGCGCCACCGCATAATCATCTAACGGCAGATTCAATAACTCTACAAAGGCGCGGATCATCACTACCACCAAGGTGGAAGAAGATCCCAATCCCGAGCCTGCCGGCGCATCGCAGTAGGTGGTTAATTCAAGAGGAATCGCAACGCCGCCATTGTATTCGCGCATCATGCGTTGATAGACTGCCTTATGCAAGTCCAACACACCATCATGCGGCATCCCTGCATCCAGCTCAAAGCAAGATGACATGCCAAGATCCGTCGCATTGAACCGAATCTGTGGTTCCTGCAAAACACTGATGCTTGCATGCGCATAGCGATCGATGGTCGCATTCAAGACATACCCGCCATGAAGATCGCAGAATGGCGCCACGTCCGTTCCACCACCAGCCAAGCCCAAGCGTAATGGCGCCCGGGCACGCACAATTGTCGCCATCATTAGATATCGCCTTCGTCGGTGAACGGTGGATTGTCCACATTCGCTTTTCTCAAAGTCATCTGATCATTTTTATATTGATTCAGATGAATTCTCAGCTCGCGCGGCGGTTGCTCTGCAGTCCTTTGCCAGCGTCCATGCGCCTCAATTTCATGCAGTGGACGCTTTCTGATAACCATTTCAATGCCGCACTCGGCAATCGGAGTTCGGGTTTGATCACTTCTTGGCAGAGAAAAGCGATAGGTCGAGGACAATTGCTCCAAGCGCACCAGCTCAGCTGCCGGCCCCAATGTCTTGACCATTTCGATCAAATTGATTGAACGCGCACTCCAGGATTGATGCTTGAATATAGTGAAAGTCCACTTATGGTCAAGATTGTAAGTGCTAGGGAAAACTCCTTGCTCATACAAATCTTCATCAGGAACCGTGATAATTAAATAACCATCCGGCTTCAGAACTCGCAACCAATTATTAATTCCTTCTATCGGATCGACAATATGCTCCAGGCAATGGCTGCTGTGTACAAAGTCATACACAGCATCCTGCACCCCAGCCAACTGTTGCGCATCCCCATCATCCCAATCCCAAGTGCGAATCGACTGCACCTGGCAAAACAGCTCAGCATAGAGCGATAGCGGGTCGGGCTTACCGCCGATATCCAAACCGTGACCTTTAAAATAACGGTTAATAAAATTGGGGTCCGCCAAACGGCGCATGATTGATTTGCTGCATTCCCTCATCAAGTCACTCCACAAAAAACTGTTATGCCTGGCTGCGGCGAAAGAACTGTGCTGCTCAAGCAGCAGACGCGGTCGGCGCCTTGGTGGCTTGAATCGCCAATAAACGCTCCAGATAGCGCTTGCCGGTTGCCGCAAAAGAGTTGTTACGCATCAGTTCACTCTTAGCGGTTTTGATCTTTTGCGCTTTCAATTTCTCATTGAAAATCACAGCTTCCATCTGCAAGCAGGCCGATTCAAGGGATGGCTCAGCCCAAACCTGATCTTTCCAATGCGGATAATCGCCGGCCTGCAGCGCTACCAATTCATGTTCCACCAGGAAAGCATTGCCACTGTTACAAAAATCCATATTGCCGGAATAGCCCGTGCATATCACCGGTGTTTCAAAAAACATCGCTTCCGCCATTCCCCGTCCGAACCCTTCCGAGCGGTGCAATGATATAAAGGCATCGGACAGACGCAACATGTTATAAACCTTATCAGGCGACCATTCCTCAACCACGATTTTTACTTGGTTGCGGTTATCGCATTTTTCCACCAAGGCTTCCAACTCTGGCAAACACTGCCATTTTTCAGCGCCACTAGGATTGGCTTTAATGTACAACTGTAAATCAAGGTCGGGCAACTTATTTACCAGCATATCAAATGCTCGTAAAATAAGTTCAGGGTTTTTCCTCTGCACATAGGATGAATTTGAATAGAAGAAGCTAAACACAAACGCATCTTCACTCATCTGTAAGTCTGTGCGCCGATAAAACAAGGGGTCGGCAATATCAACCGCCAAGGGCATATTCACAACTGGCATATTCCTGGTGTTTGAACCTGCAATCGATTGCTGCACAAATGCAGATGGTGTCCAGACCTCATCAAAATCTCTTAGCGCCCTATAGTATATTTCCGGAAATTTTGACAACTCCCAGGCTGGATAGATGATGTTGTAAGCCGATTTGAAGCGCTGTTTATTATCACCTCGGGAAAACAGTCGGGACAAAGCGCCATCAACCTCATCGGCATTAATGGCAAAGATATTGATTTCTTCACTTAACCTGAATGAAGCGTGTTGCACAAACCGCTTGTAGCTGTTTGTCCCAAGATCACCGGTATATTCCGGATAAACATTGACCAACTGCGCATTCACGCCCAAGCTCAGCAGGGATTGAAAAATTGCGCGCGGATGCTCGCCCATGCCGATACTGCTGAAGGGATGTCCAATAATCTTAATCATGTAAGTCCTCAGTAAAACTTCTTGATTTTCATTTTTGCATCGTAAGTAGCTTCCAGAAATGCATAACCATTCTGTACCGATGGTTCAAGAATTGCCCCCTCCGCCCATTCATTCCATGCATTCACAAAGACACACTGCTCGTCGCCTAAAGTGGTCTGTTTCTGCAAGTGCAGCGCAGCTTCCAACCATGCCCGATATTTGCCTGGCGCACTGTTTGGAAAAATTCCCGCATCTTGACCACGACGGGCCGTATTATCCCAACCAGGCATCACGCATTGCATTTTGGTGTAATTCGGAGTTTGTCTCCGCAGGAAGTTAATTGCCGTCTGCTCATAATCATAAAAACCACCACCGAAATTTTCCGGCTCAAGTAGCTCAAAACGTTCTTTCGGCAACCCCTGTGCCAAACCATGTGGTGCAAATGACACCAATGCATCCGCTTCAAAATTTGAAGGATGGAATGTAGAGTCAAACGTTGAAAACGACTCAACCAGAGCAATGTATGGTTCACATTTAGCGTTGTGGATAAAGTATTCCCTCATGAAAGCCAGATTTTGTTTACATTCAGGGATCGCCCGATGATTATAGATCAAAACCAGTGGCTTACCATTGACAGTAATATACTCAGGCACGTCAAGCAATTTAATCATTTCCTGAAACATTGCAGTCATTGACTCACGGTCGTACTTCTGCTCCATCAAAATACTCTTGCTTTGACCATCCCAAGCACGTGTCCAGTTTTCATTGGCCCAACAGATGCAAAACGGGAATTTATGCTTTCCGCTCACCCTGCGGCGCAGCGGTAAATTCAGGATATGCTTATTATCCAGCCAATAAAAATAGTAACAGAAGGCATCAATGCCATATTTCCGCGCAATCGAAAACTGAAATTCTTCGACTTCTTCACAATTCAAGTCATAAAAACCGGTCGCAGTCGGCAAAATTGGCTGAGCATGTCCTTTATACACAGGCAATGCCTTGGTGACATTTCTCCACTCAGTAAACCCGCGTCCCCAGAATTTATTATTCTCAGGAATTTGGTGATATTGCGGCAAATAAAAAGCAATAACACGAGGCGCCTTCCGTTCAGCAAAGAACGATTCATGTGTTTCCACTAATTTAATCGTATTAGTCGCCGACAGATAGTGCTTGTTCTTTTTAAGCTTTTCCTCATTCAATGCATCTTCTGCGGAAAAGCTGCTTTTTTGCTTATAGCTTTGAGACAATGCATGCCACAACAACACATTTTTCGCAACGCCGACTTCCAAGCCGATTTTTTGGGCGCGAATACACAGGTCGGTGTCTTCACAATATGCAGGTGCATATTTGGGGTCATAACCATTCAGTTTAACCCAAGTGCTTCGTTTCAAAAAGAATGCCACCCCCGATGCATATTCAACTTTCTTATATTCATCGGCATTCTCACCTTTTTGATAGGCAGTTATCCATTTTGCCTCACCATTCTCATTGAAAAAGCCACCTTGCTCTTGGATAACGCCATTTGGGTAAAACACGGTTGGCGCTAACACCCCCAGTTGTGGATGTTTTTTGAGAATCGCCAACATATCATCAACAAAATAATCCGGCGCCACCACATCACTGTTTATAATCGCCAGATATTCAGCCTTAGCCTGTTTTGCCCCGAAATTGCAAGATAAGAGATACCCTTCATTCTCTTTTTCCAGAATTTTTACGTTTTTAAATTGCTTATACTTTTCCAATACAGAACTATCTTCAGTTGAGCCATCATTCACCAGCAAAATACGATACAAGCTCTCGTTTTCAGAGGTTAAGATGCTGTCAACGCAGGTTTGCAGATAATCAAATCCATTATAAAAAGGGATGATAATGTCAATTTGATATTCAGCTGCTTTGACATTATTAAAGCGCTCCTTGATTGCCTCTTGCATTTTTTCAAATGAATCAGCAACAGTTTCACTGTCAGGCGCACGTTTTCCGATAAATGGGGCTATTGCATCAATTTTCTTTTTCATCATACGATAATCATTTTCATATTCATCGTATGCTTCTTCGCCAAATTGAATATTATCCCAAAGCAAAATCAACGGATTACCAACTGTTTTGCCGTGCTTTTCGGGTGATAAATATGGCGAACTCTTCCGCTTCTCCTGCTCACCATGCAAGAAAAAGTGTGACAGCGGATTGGCTTTTGCTTCACGTACATCCTGATTCTGATCGAGATAATATCGCCCATCGAATATTACGCTTGTCGCATAATACTGATCATGGTTCTCCATATAATCCAGCAGCGGAGTTCTGTGATTATCAAAATCATATAATTCAGGCGTTAATTCATACTCACGCATAAACCATGGAGTATCAAAAATAGGATTGGGATTACTATTTACGCCATTCGTCATCAAATAATGCACCAAAGGTGCGACAGGAATCCCTTTCAGATAAGTATCGCTATACCATTGTCCCCAAAAGAGAATATTGATCGACAAAGGCCATAATTTTTTATCTTCGATGTACTTTTCCACGAATTCCACAATGTTCGCAGTTTCCACCTTTTGCCGAGTCAAATGCACAACATCCAACAATTTACTGAGGCAAATCATTTCCACCAAATCAACAACCGCAATGCGTTTGTTTTCAACTTCGATAAGTTTTTTGTTCCCTTTGCTACGCGGACGCTTAACAATATCGGCAGCAACCACATCTACCCAGCCAACAATTGAATCCCGCTCTATTCTCAATTGGAAAGCGTCCGGCATTACGCCGACTTTCGAGAAGTCAAACATGAAACCACGAAATGGCTCACCCAACTCTTCTTTAGCCTCTTTGGAATATATGTTTGCCACACAGGTTTGCAAGCAGACATCCCCCACCATCAAATCGACTGTTGCTTCGCCGATTTCACTGTACACCCAACCTATTAAAGTCTGACCTTCAAAATGCTGGATACAATAGTTGAATTCCACATCACTGTCCATAATCATCCGCAAAACAAAAAAGCATGTTAGTAATTCAAGGCAACATCTGCCTCACCTTGTTTCCTGCAGTCAACCACAATACTGATCACAAGCGAGCCACTCCGGCCAATCAAATGCTTCAACCTTAATCATGCTCTCATAATTAAGGTTGATACTGGCTTGGACTCTGCTATCTTCATTGCCCACTGGTTTCACGCCGAGCAAATTTTATCCACGCACATTGCCGTTGTTTGATATTAACACGGCATATCTTCATGCCAATAGACGCAATGCGTCATCCAACTTCCTTGCTGTGCTTATTGGTAACCAAAGTGCTCATTAACATCTTTCAAGTACATATTAAACCACTCGATTCTTTCCATGAAATACGCATCATTCTTCCAGCGCCCCACGCTCAAATCGATTGTTTCAGAGGTAACATGTTCTTTTTCAAACTCTGCGGCCCCTCCTGCCGTTTGCCGTTTTTGTTTTTTCTTCGCTTTTTTGCCGAAATAGCGATCCAGCTGTTTGCTCACTTTGCCCGGATCTTTAACCATCTCCTCATAGCGAACCACATGCCACTGCGGGAATGTTTTCAACACACATATCATTTGTTGTGCGATTGCCCGGAGTTCTTTATACTCCTGCTCTGTACTGAAATCTGTAAAATCTGAATTTGGGAAGCGTAGTTTATATTGACGGGTTGAACAGATCAAATCCCTTAAATCGCGAATCAATACTATACCTTTTGTTTCATACAGCAAATTAAGCAAGCACAAACATTCAATTCCGGAACTTGAAATTTTTTCAACATAGTATTGATCTTCTTCCGCCATTTCAAGATAATCCGAAATCCCTTTGTTAAGCCCATTCAATGCAGAATTGACAATTATTGCATCAACTTCTTCTTTTTGCGCTTTCGCTATTGCCGGCGCATCGAAGAAGATCATGTCATTTTTAAAGAACATCAGATCGGTAAAGTTTGCACAGAACTGTGCGCTCAATGTTCGAATTGTTAAGAGTGTGCGTGCGCACAAATAAGTCACGGCTCTTGTTTCATACGGCGCAGTGCCTGGAATATTGACATATTCCTTATCCTTCATCAATTTCATTAAACCTGATGAACCACTCCGCCCCATACTGAACAATGGAGCAATACGCACCTCTTTATACTGGCTCTTTCTGCGGAATTTGGTTAAATTTACATGTAACTCAAATTCAACAAAGTGATAATAACTGCCATCATCCGCAATTATTTTCAGCTTACATACTGACACTTCTCTTGTGAAAAGATAAAAAGGCAGCCAAATTGAGAATCCCTTACCATTAATATCGTTGGCGGTAAGATCAGGCCTATCTTGAAGCTCGACGTTAATTGGCGATATAGGGTTGTCATCTACCTCAAAAATTATACGCTCTATGTTCCTCCCCCCGATTGCGCACCATCCCGTCAATTCAAAGATGTAATTCCACCTTACACCTTCTTTCACACCCTCCAGACTCCCTTGTAATACATCTAAGTTATATATATTATAATTTTTCAATGTGAGTTGCATGCTACACACCTTCTTCCCGAGTTGCCGGCTGGATAATTTTGCGTCGCTTTTTTTGAAATTTGCGTACGCTGTCAGTTTAACTTCAACAATTTTCCGCTGTGTTACGCCATCTTGCTTCCCTCATGCATTCACATTTTTTGCAACGCTGCACGGGCTGTCAACTTGAGCACTTTTCCCGCATCCAATGCCTCATAGTCAGTCCATGCCAAACCGCTCGCTGCAGCAAACCGGATTATGTCGTCACTGCAAACAGCCATAATACGTGACGGGACTTCCATCCAAACCTGATGCCTGCGTTCGGACGGCATCGTTACAACTTGCCGTCATACCATTAGCCGCTCAATACGAACACGGCTTAACCTGTCATACATATGGCTTAGCTGAGGCTCGATTGCACATCCATCCAGCTCTGGTGCAGGCCTCCTTGGGCTGTATCATTTGCAACAAGTTTGGCTTGATGGCAATCATACAGCATCTGACTGCATTTTCCCGTTATTGCAGCTTTGCACGCTCAGCTCAAGTGCAGCAGAGGCAGCAGTCTGAAAATTATACAAGCAGCGACGCGCGTTCTTTCTGCTTGCAAAGCGCTTGTTTGTCCCCTTTTTTTCAAAACAGCAAGCAGTGCACATGACTCACTGAAGTTCATTCGTGAACACTGGATCTGTGCTCTCCCTGGGAAGCTGATGGCGAGCCGGCCCGCCATGTTTGTTGACAAACATGTCTGAAAGTGGTGAAGAGTAATATGCGCTCTGACAGCAACAAGATTGCCATTTTCCTGTGAAAAGTCATTGACACCAAAATTGCAACCCTGCTACATTTGCCATACCGGAAACAATTAGAAACAATCACATGCCGGGATTGCACCGACAGACTCACCGTCACGCAATGTCTGCCTTCAGAAGCAGACGATGCACCACCATACTGAGGATTACATGCTGAAATTGAACTTTGCTGCACGCTTGCTCGCCACTGCCGCTATCGCCACCCTGCCCGCACTCGCACACGCCGGTTATAACGGCGATTTCGCGAGTCTGAGCTTCTCTCACAATGCATTTGGCACGCCTGTTTTCAGCAACCCTGCCCAGGTCGGCGCCGGCGTTGAATTCAGCGCATTGAGCGTTGATAATTTCGGTCACCGCTGGACTTTGAACGGCGATGTGTCTGACAATGGCTTTACGCTGTTCTGGACTGAAAGCACGCGTGCACATGAGCCGAATGGCGGCAATATTTCGATGAGCGTACCGGCGGAATTCACCCTGTCCTTCGCCAATTCCACCGTGCAACCGCTGATGCTGCAGTCCTATTCCAGCCAGGGCCGTTACAGCAATGGCCAAGCGCGTCTGACCGGGATCGAATACCTGAATGCGAATACGGTCAAATTCAAATTCAATGCCCTGTATGACACTGACCGCTATGTGTTTGCCAACGCCGTGCCGGAAGCGCAAACTTACGCCATGATGCTGGGCGGTCTGGCGATGCTGGGCTTGTTCTCACGCCGCCGCAAACAAGCTTGATCAGGCTTGTTGTCAGCAATAAAAAACCCGGCGTTTGCCGGGTTTTTTATTGTGCAAGCGCCGCATGCGGCGCTGCAATTTATTTGCGCTCAGACATCGGCGGCACATTGCGCACCGGCGAGCCGGAGAACAATTGACGCGGACGGCCGATTTTCTGTTCCGGATCGGAAATCATTTCATTCCATTGCGCGATCCAACCCACGGTGCGCGCCATGGCGAAAATGCCGGTGAACAGTTGTACCGGAATGCCCAGTGCGGATTGCACGATGCCGGAGTAGAAATCGACGTTCGGATACAGCTTGCGTTGTACGAAGTAATCGTCTTCCAACGCAATCTTTTCCAATGCCATCGCGAGCTTGAATTGCGGATCGTTTTCCAGACCCAGCTCGGCCAGCACTTCGTGGCAGGTTTCGCGCATCAGCTTGGCGCGCGGGTCGTAGTTCTTGTACACGCGGTGGCCAAAACCCATCAGCTTCACGCCCGAGCTCTTGTCTTTCACTTTTTTGACGAATTCGCCAATCTTGTCCACGCTGCCAATATCGCGCAGCATGTTCAGTGCGGCTTCATTCGCGCCGCCGTGCGCCGGGCCCCACAGACAGGCGATGCCGGCGGCGATACAGGCGAAAGGATTCGCGCCGCTGGAGCCGGACAGGCGCACGGTCGAGGTGGAAGCGTTTTGTTCGTGATCAGCGTGCAGGATCAGGATACGATCCAGCGCGCGCACCAGCACATCATTCACTTTGTATTCTTCGCACGGGGTGGCGAACATCATACGCATGAAGTTGGCGGTGTAAGACAGGTCATTGCGCGGATACACGAAAGGCTGGCCCATCGAGTATTTATGCGCCATCGCCACCAAAGTCGGCATCTTGGCGATCAAACGGATCGCGGAAACGCGGCGATGGTGCGGGTCATTGATATCCAGCGAATCGTGGTAGAAGGAAGCCAGCGCGCCCACAGTGCCGACCAGCACCGACATCGGGTGCGCATCGCGACGGAAACCACGGAAGAAGAATTGCATCTGCTCGTGCACCATGGTGTGATAGGTGACGGTCTTGACGAAATCATTCTTTTCAGTGGCGTTCGGCAGTTCGCCATTAAGCAAGAGGTAGCAGGTTTCGAGGAAATCGCAATTTACGGCCAGCTGTTCGATCGGATAACCGCGATACAGCAATTCGCCCTTGTCGCCATCGATATAGGTGATGGCGGAATTACAGGAGGCGGTGGACATAAAGCCCGGGTCATAGGTGAATTTACCGGTTTCGCCGTACAACTTGCGAATATCGATCACATCCGGGCCGATGGTTCCCTTGTAAATCGGAAATTCTATCGAGGGGCTGCCGTCAGAAAACGACAGGGTTGCTTTGGTCTCGGATTTGTTCATGGCTCTTCCTTCATCAAGGGGTGAGTCTAAATATAAAAAAAATGTCCATACCAACTGCAATGTCTTGCCACGCCTCCTGCGGGTTTTTCAGCCCATGCATGCAACATATCAGGCATGGGCCAAGTGTCAAGGCTGCTGTCAGCCTGTCACCCGCAAAAACCGCGCTGATGGTTACGCCGCCTGCAAACGCGTCAGCAGGCGCAACACTGACGGCGTGGCCAGTGTCCCTTCCGGCGCACACCGTGCAAGCAGCAAATCCAGCAATTGGTTATCAGACAGGTCGAGCAATTGGGACAGCGCCCCCACATCCTCATCCGACAGCTCCAACTCGTGTGCGTCCAGAAAGCGGGTCAGAATCAGGTCATTTTCGAGCAAACCGCGCCGCGCGCGCCAGCGCAGTCGCGCGCGACGGGTTGCATCATCCTGGTGGCGTTCTTGCATGCCTGACCTCAAACCGCCCGCCGCAACATCAATTCCTTGATCTTGCCGATTGCCTTGTTCGGGTTCAAACCCTTGGGGCAGACATCGACGCAATTCATAATCGAGTGACAGCGGAATAAGCGGTATGGATCTTCCAGATTATCCAGTCGGGCGCCGGTAGCCTGGTCGCGGCTGTCCGCAATGAAGCGGTAGGCTTGCAACAGGCCGGCGGGGCCGACGAATTTATCCGGATTCCACCAGAACGAGGGACAGGAGGTCGAGCAGCTGGCGCACAGAATGCACTCATACAGCCCATCCAATTCCTCACGTTCAGCCGGCGACTGCAGACGTTCTTTTTCCGGCGGAATGCTGTCATTTTGCAAATACGGCGTGATCGAGTGATATTGCTTGAAAAATTGCGTCATATCGACGATCAGGTCGCGCACCACCGGCAAACCAGGCAGCGGGCGCAGTGTCACCGGCTCGCTTAACTCGTTCAAATTGGTGGTGCAGGCAAGGCCGTTTTTGCCATTGATGTTCATCGCGTCCGAACCGCACACGCCTTCACGGCAGGAGCGGCGCAACGCGAGCGAATCATCCACATCCGACTTGATGCGCTGCAAGGCATCCAGCAGCATCTTGTCAGTGTCTTGCAACGTCACTTCCAGATCTTGCATATAGGGACGGGCGTCCTTATCCGGATCGTAACGGTAAATCTTGAATTTCATTGTACGTGGCATGTTTCTACCCTTGGCTAAGTACTTTGGAAGCGTCAGAAGGTGCGTTCTTTCGGCGGAATTGTCTCCACCGTCAGCGGTTTGGTCACCACGCGCTTGTACTCCAGATGGTTGTCATGCGAGAACCACAGCGTGTGCTTCATCCAGCTGTCATCGTCGCGTTTCGGATAGTCGTCATGCGCATGCGCGCCACGGCTTTCTTTGCGCGCCTCTGCCGAGACGATGGTGGCTTTGGCGGCTTCGATGATGTTTTCCAGCTCCAGCGCTTCGATGCGGGCGGTGTTGAAGACCTTGGATTTATCCTTGAACGAAACATGCTTGCGCTTTTCGTCCAGGGCCAGGATTTGCTTCTTGCCTTCTTCTAACAGCGCATCGGTGCGGAACACGCCGCAATACTTTTGCATGGTGTTGCGGATCTCGCCGGCCACGCTTTGCACTTTTTCGCCGCCGGTGGAATTTTCCAGACGCGCCAGGCGTTCCATCACGCGGTCAACAGCTTCCGCCGGCACATCTTTATTGCTGCGGCTCTTCAAGTTTTGCGCCACCACATGGTTGCCTGCGGCGCGGCCAAACACCAGCAAATCGAGCAGCGAGTTGGTGCCCAGGCGGTTCGCGCCGTGCACCGAGACGCAAGCGCATTCGCCGATTGCGTACAGACCATTCACCACCTGATTCGCATTCGGATCAGTGGCGCTGGGAACCACTACCTGACCATGGATATTGGTCGGGATGCCGCCCATCTGATAGTGAATCGTCGGCACCACCGGAATCGGTTCGCGCGTCGCATCGACATTGGCGAATTTGTGGCCGATTTCCAAAATCGAGGGCAGACGCTTTTTGATGGTGTCGGCGCCGATATGACGCAGATCCAGCAACACATGGTCTTTATTCGGGCCGCAGCCACGGCCTTCTTTGATTTCCTGGTCCATCGAACGCGAGACGAAATCGCGCGGCGCCAGATCTTTCAGCTTGGGCGCGTAACGCTCCATGAAACGTTCGCCGTTGGAGTTCAGCAAAATCCCGCCCTCGCCGCGCACGCCTTCGGTAATCAAGACGCCTGCGCCGGCCACGCCGGTCGGGTGGAATTGCCAGAATTCCATATCTTGCAGCGGGATGCCGGCGCGCGCCGCCATGCCCATGCCGTCGCCGGTATTGATAAAGGCATTGGTCGATGCGGCCCAGATACGGCCCGCGCCGCCAGTCGCGAAAATCGTGGTCTTGGCTTCCAGCAGCATCACATCGCCGGTTTCCATTTCCAGCGCCACCACGCCCACCACATCGCCTTCCGCGTCGCGCACCAGGTCAATCGCCATCCATTCGACAAAGAAATGGGTGCGCGCGCGCACATTGCGTTGATACAGGGTGTGCAACATGGCGTGGCCGGTGCGGTCAGCCGCAGCGCAAGCGCGTTGCACCGGCTTTTCACCCCAGGATGCGGTGTGGCCGCCGAACGGGCGCTGATAAATCGTACCGTCCGGATTGCGGTCAAACGGCATGCCGAAGTGCTCCAGCTCATACACCACCTTGGGCGCTTCACGGCACATGAATTCGATCGCATCCTGGTCGCCCAGCCAATCGCTGCCCTTGACGGTGTCAAACATATGCCAGTGCCAATTGTCTTCCGACATATTGCCCAGCGAAGCGCCAATGCCGCCTTGCGCGGCGACGGTGTGCGAGCGGGTCGGGAACACTTTGGATAACACCGCCACATTCAGACCTGCCTCGGCCAATTGCAGCGAAGCGCGCATGCCGGAGCCGCCGGCGCCGACGATCACCGCATCGAAACGGCGGCTTGGAATTGCAGTTTTGATAGCTGCCACGATCACACTCTCCACAGGATCTGAATCATCCAGCCGGCGCAAGCGACCAGCCAGACGATGGTAAACATATGCAGGAACAGACGTGCGCCTACCGGCTTGACATAGTCCATCCAGATATCGCGCACGCCAACCCAGACGTGGTACAGCAGCGCGCAAAAAGTAACGAAGGAGATCAGTTTGAACCACTGTTGCGCAAACAGACCGGCCCAGCCGTGGTAGCCGAAGCTTTTCGCGGTCAGTACGTTAAACAACAGGATCAGGGTGTAGAGCGCCATGATGAAGGCGGTCAGGCGTTGCGCCAGCCAGTCACGCAGACCGTAGCCGGCCCCGACCACTAAGCGCTTGGGTCCGATATTATCTTGTGCCATATCAGAATACTCCAAAGATTTTCAAGCCGATCAAAGCGGTCAGCGACAGACTGATCACCAACACGCTGGCGGCTGAGTGACGGGCGGAAATTTTATCCAGGCCGATGTGCAGATCCATGATCAAGTGACGGATGCCGGCGCAGAAATGGTGCAGATAGCCCCAGACCAGGACCAGCAGAAGCAGTTTGCACCATGGCTGGGCAAACCAGTTCAAGCGCAAATACTCATAAGTGCCTTCCGAGGTCAGGCTTTGTTCAAACAGATACAACACAAAAGGCAGCAGCAGAAACATCAGCAGCCCGCTGATCCGGTGCAGAATCGAGACTAAGGCCGCCAGCGGCAAGCGGTAGCCAATGATTTCTGTCACATGGATGTTGCGGAACTCAGGCCGTTTCTTTTTGCCGTTGCCTTGGATGGCTTCAGACATGGATTCCCCCTAAATATTCAAGAGTGACACGGACGGCGCAAAAACACCAAACCCGCAATTTTCGCCGATTTTTGTGCGATACACCAAAAAAATTCCACAGTGCATCGTTTTTTCTTCCATTTTCCTGCCGCCGCCGGCATTTCAGCGGCAAACACCGCCAAGTTTGCTCCGCCCATGAAATATACACTCAACTCAATTCGTTATGATAGTGATAATCACGCGTCAAATACCAGCCGCGCCGCAATTCCACCGGCTGCTCGCCGTAAGTCAGGGAAACCCGCTCCACATGCAACAGCGGCGTGGCGGCATCCACCTGTAACAACTCACTGATGCGCCCTTCCGCCGCCACCGCACGCAGCTTTTCGCTGGCGCGAATCATGCGCGTGCCGAATTCCTGCTCGAACAGGGCGTACATCGGCCCCTTGTACTCCGCCAGCCGCTCCAGCGTCAGCCCTTTGAACAGATTGCCGGGCAGCCAGATCTCTTCAACAATGGTCGGCGCGCCGGCAAAGCATTGCAGGCGACGGATGAAAATCACCGCATCGCCGGCTTTCAAGGCCAACAAGCGCGCCACCTCAGCCGGCGCGCGCAGGCGGCGCACCTCAAGAATCCGGTTTTCCGGTTGCAAGCGGTTGCCGGCGTCAGGCGACAGGCGCAAAAAGCGGAACTGCACTTTTTCTTCTTCGTGCGTGGCGACAAAAGTGCCCTTGCCCTGGCGCCGCACCACCAGATTTTCCGCCGCCAATTCATCAATCGCTTTGCGCACCGTGCCCTGGCTGACCTTGAAGCGGGCCGCCAACTCGGTTTCACTGGGGATTAATTCGCCCGGCTTCCATTTGCCGGATTGCAGACTTTGCATCAGCAAAGCCTTGATCTGCTGATACAGCGGGGCATACACAGGCGGCAGCGCACTGACCGCATTCGCGGCGGACGCTTCGCTTTTACCCGCTGGCGCGGGGACTGGATCGGTCAGGTCTGGGTTCATAAGGCCAGATTTGATCATAAAAGCGCCGCCCCGTCCAGAAAAACAGATGTCTTATATAAGACATAAGATATCAATTGACAAAACACCGTTCACTGACTAAACTGACGGGCGTTTCAGGCTTGCGCCAAAGATTACAAAACTGTGCAAAGCTGCGCGCTGTTTGCGCCGTCAGGCTGACGCCAAATCCTGTATTCACTGCACAGCAAGCCGGTTCAACGGTATCATTGTCATTTGTCGAGGAAATGCCGGTCATGCAAAAGATAGGATATTTTTGCCCAGATGCAAGGCGCGTAAAGCGCTCTGCCGCCGCCGGCGCGGCGCGTCGTGATCAGATCAAGCTGATTGACGCACGCCAGACTTGCCGTATTTACCGTTTCATCCTTCCTGATCTGGAGATCTACTATGGCTAAAGCCCCAATGCGCGTCGCTGTCACCGGCGCCGCCGGTCAAATCGGTTATTCCCTGCTGTTCCGCATCGCCAACGGCGATATGCTGGGCAAGGATCAGCCGGTGATTTTGCAATTGCTGGAAATCCCCGACGAAAAAGCGCAAAAAGCCTTGAAAGGCGTGATGATGGAAATCGACGATTGCGCTTTCCCGCTGTTGGCCGGCATGACTGCGCATTCCGATCCGATGACCGCATTCAAAGACGCCGATGTGGCGCTGCTGGTCGGCGCCCGTCCGCGCGGCCCCGGCATGGAACGCAAAGACCTGCTGGAAGCGAATGCGCAAATCTTCACCGTGCAAGGCAAAGCGCTGGACGCCGTCGCTTCGCGCAATGTGAAGGTGCTGGTGGTGGGCAATCCGGCCAACACCAACGCCTATATCGCGATGAAATCGGCGCCTTCGCTGCCGGCTAAAAACTTCACCGCCATGCTGCGTCTGGACCACAACCGCGCGCTGTCGCAAATCGCCGCCAAAACCGGCAAGCCGGTGGCTGCGATTGAAAAACTGTGCGTCTGGGGCAACCACTCGCCGACCATGTACGCGGACTACCGTTACGCCACCATCGACGGCGCCAGCGTGAAAGACCTGATCAACGATCACGAATGGAACCGCGACGTGTTCCTGCCGACCGTGGGCAAACGCGGCGCAGCGATCATCGAAGCGCGCGGCCTGTCCTCCGCTGCCTCCGCCGCCAATGCCGCAATTGACCATGTGCGCGACTGGGTGCTGGGCACCAATGGCAAATGGACCACCATGGGCATTCCGTCTGACGGTTCGTATGGCATCCCGGAAGGCGTGATGTTCGGCTTCCCGGTCACCACCGAAAACGGCGAATACACCATTGTGCAAGGCCTGTCTATCGATGAATTCTCGCAAGAGCGCATCAACAAGACCCTGGCTGAGCTGGAAGAAGAACGCGCAGGCGTGGCCCATCTGCTGGGTTGATCCTGTTTGAAAGCGGCGCCGGCGATTTCCGGCGCCAGGCGGCAGGCGGCTCGGCGCCGCTTACCGCCTCCCCACCCAGCAACGAGAGGAACGCCAGGCATGCATGCCGCCGAGGTTTTATTCCAGGGCACACGCCGCCCGCTGATCCTGCCCCCGTGCGACCATTACGCGGGTGCGGAAAAGCTGATGCGCAAGTCGCTGGCCCTGCAACAAGAGCTTGGCCCGATTTTTGATCTCACCTTTGATTGTGAAGACGGCGCCGCCGCCGGCGATGAAGCCGCGCACGCGCGCCTGATCGGCAGCTTGATCGCCTCCCCTGAAAACCAGTTTGGCCGCATTGGCGCCCGCGTGCACGATGTGCACAGCCGCCATTTCCGCGACGATGTGGCGCATATTTGCGAACTGGCCGGCAAGCGCCTGGCCTATCTGGTGTTGCCCAAAGCGGAAGGACTGGATGATGTGCAAGCCGCACTCGACATAATCGCGCAATACGCGCCGCCCGGCCTGCCGCTGCATGTGCTGATTGAAAGCCATGGCGCGCTGCACGATGCCTGGCGCATCGCCGCCCTGCCGCAAGTCGAATGCCTGTCTTTCGGGATTATGGATTTTGTTTCAGCCCATCATGGCGCGGTGCCGGCGCAAGCGATGCGCTCGCCGGGCCAATTCAGCCACCCGCTGGTGGTGCGCGCCAAGCTTGAAATCGCCGCCGCCTGTCATGCGCACGGCAAAATCGCCTCACACAATGTCTGCACCGAATTCAAAGACAGCGCCCAGGTCGCACACGACGCCGCGCGCGCAGCGCAGGAATTCGCCTATCAGCGTATGTGGAGCATCCACCCGAATCAAATCAAGCCCATCGTCAAAGCGTTCACCCCGCGTAATTCGGAAGTGACGGAAGCCTGCGCGATTCTGCTCGATGCGCAGCAGGCGCAATGGGGGCCGATACAACAAAACGGCAGACTGCACGATCGCGCCAGCTACCGTTATTATTGGACAATTTTGCAACGCGCGAAGGCGGCAGGCATGCATGTGCCGGAAGCTGCGCAAAGCTTGTTTGTAAATGAATGAACCCGGCGCCCTCATGTTGATAGCGCCAAGACTGAAGGAAGAAATGATGGCTGACTCCCTGTTTGCACTGATTACGCGCACCTTGTGCCTTGCGCTGCCGCTCGCCTTAAGCGCGCCGGCATTGGCTGCGCCCACCGAAAAACCTGCTGTGAGTCAGAAAAAGACCAGCAAAAAGGCCGGCAAAAAAACCGCCGCGCCCGCCACCAGCGAAAACGAAGCCGCGCCCGATGTGCAAGGCGCACAAGGCGTGGACTACCACTGCGAACACGGGGCCAGCCTGACCCTTTATCAATACGTCAACGATGAGCAGCGCGCCGCCCTGCGCTGGAAAAACCGCCTGCTCAGCATGAAGCGCATCACCACCTCCACCGGCGCGGCGCGCTTTGAAAACACGCAAGCCGGCTTGGTATGGATCGGCATTCCGGCTAAAGGCATTTTGCTGGACGCCAAGAAAGGCCAGCAACTGGCGAATGAATGCAAGAGCCGGGAACAGGTGTTGGAAGCCCGGCAACAAGCCGCGCCGGCGCCTGTGAACAGCGCCGCCGCACCGGCCCAGCCGGCAGCGGCAGCCGCGCCGGCGGCAACCGAGCAGGCTGGCGCGCCGGCTGCGCCGGCAGCACCGGCGCAGCCGACCGCAACCGCAGCACAACCCGCAGTTTAAGATCATGCAGGCGATCCGCCTGCCGTTTTTCCCCGGCCAGCCAGGCAGCTTTGGCCGCTGCAGCCGGGTTTATCACACATAAGGAGAAGTCATGGCCAGCAACACTTTGAATACGCTGAAAGATTTCAAAATCACCGACGACAAAAAGGGCAAGTTCTACTCTCTGCCAGCACTGGAAAAGCAATTGGGCGTGAAAATCTCGCGCCTGCCGGTGTCGATCCGTGTGGTGCTGGAATCTGTGCTGCGCAACTGCGATGGCAAGAAAGTGACTGAAGAACACGTCAAGCAATTGGCCAATTGGCAGCCCACTGCAGAGCGCGTGGATGAAATCCCGTTTGTGGTGGCGCGTGTCGTGCTGCAAGACTTCACCGGCGTGCCGCTGCTGGCCGACCTGGCCGCAATGCGCAATGTCGCCTCCAAAATGGGGAAAAACCCGAAAAAGATCGAACCGCTGGTGCCGGTCGATCTGGTGGTGGACCACTCGGTGCAAATCGACCATTTCCGCGAAAAGAAAGCGCTCGACCTGAACATGAAACTGGAATTTTCGCGCAATAACGAGCGCTACCAGTTCATGAAATGGGGTATGCAGGCGTTTGACACCTTTGGCGTGGTGCCGCCGGGCTTCGGCATTGTGCACCAGGTCAATCTGGAATACTTAGCGCGCGGCGTGCACTGCAATAAGAAAGAAAGCGTGTACTACCCCGACACCCTGGTCGGCACCGACTCCCACACCACCATGATCAATGGCATCGGCGTGGTGGGCTGGGGCGTGGGCGGCATTGAAGCCGAAGCCGGCATGCTGGGCCAGCCGGTGTACTTCCTGACCCCGGACGTGATCGGCGTCAACCTGACCGGCAAGCTGCGCGAAGGCTGCACCGCCACCGACCTGGTGCTGACCATCACCGAAATGCTGCGTAAAGAAAAAGTGGTGGGCAAGTTTGTCGAATTCTTCGGCGAAGGCACCGCCTCGCTGTCGCTGACCGACCGCGCCACCATCGCCAATATGGCCCCGGAATACGGCGCCACCATGGGCTTCTTCCCGGTCGATGAAGCAACCATCGACTATTTCAAAGGCACCGGCCGCAAGAAATCTGAAATCGAAGCATTTGAAGCCTACTTCAAAGCGCAAAAGATGTTCGGCATCCCGAAAAAGGGCCAGATCGACTACACCCGTGAACTGACGCTGGACCTGTCCACCGTCACGCCGTCGCTGGCCGGCCCGAAACGCCCGCAAGACCGCATCGAAATCGGCAATGTGAAATCCACCTTCTCCGATCTGTTTACCAAACCGACCAAGGAAAACGGCTTTAACAAGAAAGCTGAAGACCTGTGCGCGGAATACAAAAACAGCGATGGCGTGTCCCTGAAAAACGGCGACGTGCTGATTGCCGCCATCACTTCCTGCACCAACACCTCCAACCCGAACGTGTTGCTGGCCGCCGGCCTGCTGGCCAAGAAAGCGGTGGAAGCCGGCCTCAAAGTCGCGCCGCACATCAAGACTTCGCTGGCCCCCGGCTCGCGCGTGGTGACCAAGTACCTGGAAGATGCCGGCCTCTTGCCTTACCTGGAAAAACTGGGCTTTGGCGTCACCGCTTACGGTTGCACCACCTGTATCGGCAATGCCGGCGACCTGACCCCGGCCATGAACGAAGCGATTGTGGCGAATGACGTGGTGGCTGCTGCGGTGCTGTCCGGCAACCGCAACTTTGAAGCCCGGATTCACCCGAACATCCGCGCCAACTTCCTGGCTTCGCCGCCACTGGTGGTGGCGTATGCCATCGCCGGCAATGTCACGGTGGACTTGATGAGCGAGCCGGTGGGCAAGGGCAAGGGCGGCAAAGATGTGTACCTGGGACAGATTTGGCCCAGCAGCGAGGAAATCAATGGCCTGTTGAAGTTCGCGATGAGCGCCAAGAACTTCAAAGAAAACTACGCTGACGTCAAAAACGCTCCCGGCAAGCTGTGGGAAAAAGTGTCGTCGGTGTCGGGCCAAGTGTATAACTGGCCGGATTCGACCTATATCGCCGAGCCGCCGTTCTTTGCTGAATTCGGCATGCAACCGGCTGCCGCAGCGGCTGGCATTTCCGGCGCGCGCGCTTTAGGCGTGTTTGGCGACTCGATCACCACCGACCACATTTCCCCGGCCGGCTCGATCAAAGAAAGCTCGCCGGCAGGCAAATGGCTGTTGGAGCGCGGCGTATTGAAAGCCGACTTCAACTCCTACGGCTCGCGTCGCGGCAATCACGAAATCATGATGCGCGGGACGTTTGCCAATGTGCGTATCAAGAACTTGATGATTCCGCCGAAAGCCGACGGTTCCGCAGTCGAAGGCGGCATCACGATTCACCAGCCGAGCGGCGAGCAAATGTCGATTTATGACGCCGCCATGCGTTACATAGCCTCTGGCGTGCCGACCATGGTATTCGGCGGCGAAGAATACGGCACCGGTTCTTCGCGCGACTGGGCGGCCAAGGGCACCCAATTGCTGGGCGTGAAGGCGGTGATCTGCCGCTCCTTCGAGCGCATCCACCGCTCCAACCTGGTCGGCATGGGCGTGCTGCCGCTGCAATTCATCGGCGACGACAGCGTGCAAAGCCTGGGCATCACCGGCAATGAAACCTTTGATCTGAAGGGTTTGGACGGTGAAATCAAGCCGCAACAAAAAGCGACCCTGGTGATCCACCGCGCCGACGGCAGCAAGAAAGAAGTGCAACTGCTGCTGCGCATCGACACCCCGATCGAAGTCGATTACTACAAGCACGGCGGGATTCTGCCTTTCGTGCTGCGCCAGTTGCTCGCGGCGTAATCGTTGGAAAAACCTGGCTGGCGCAAGCTGGCCAGCGCAAAAAACGCCATGCGCATGCAAGTGCGCGTGGCGTTTTTTTATGGGTTTATGCAGGCTGGCGCTGAGCGCAGCGATGCCCGGCATCCGACACCGGTTGATACCCAAAGGAATTGGCGCAAGCCACAGCGCACGGCGCATCCCCCGGTAGGAGCGGCTTTAGCCGCGAATGACGTCTGCGCGGAACAAGGGCCAGATTCGCGGCTGAAGCCGCTCCCACAAGGAATGGCGCGCCTTCATGAAATGACGTTTTACGACAACTAGCGGGGGGTGTATTTTGCCTGAGCAGCGCATATCCAATCCCGCTGTTTCTTGCTGTAGGAGCGGCTTTAGCCGCGAATAGCGTCTGCGCGGAACAACGGCCTGATTCGCGGCTAAAGCCGCTCCTGCCACAATGTCACGGCCATGTTCGCGACTGAAGCAGCTCCTGCCAAAAGGAGACAAGCCGCTGGCATCGCCACGCGCAATGCACGCATCCCCCCAAAAAAAATCCGCCCCTGCCCGCTTGTGATTTTGGTACAACAAGCTTAGCCACAATCCGTTTTCAACACATCATGCGCTGTTAGAATCAAGCAAAGACAGCCGGGGAGAAGGCGATGCGGAGCAATGAGGCGCAACGGAACAAGGGGTGGGGCTGGCCATGGCTGGCTGGTTTGCTGTGTTGCCAGATGTTATTGGCTGGAGGGATAAAAGCTGAAGCTGCTGGCACAGCACCTACTCTCGCAGCGGCAGTTGCTGAAGAAAAAGACCAACCCTATCTACGCCTGGAAACCGGGGCGCATATGGCGCCAATCAAGCGCATCGCCACAGATGCGCAAGGCCGCTACGCCGTCACCGCCAGCGATGACAAAACCGCGCGCGTGTGGGAAATCGCCACAGGCCGCCTCTTGCAAACCTTGCGCGTGCCGATAGGGCCAGGGGATGAAGGCAAGCTGTATGCGGTAGCGCTGTCGCCGGATGGGGAAACGGTTGCGCTGGGCGGTTTTACCAATGCGACTGACAGCCATCAAAGTATCTATCTGTTTGCGCGCAGCAGTGGGCAAATGCGTGCACGTTTTAGCGGCTTGCCGAATGTTGTGAGTCAGCTTTCCTACAGCCCGGACGGGCGCTGGCTGGCGGCTTGTCTGTGGAATGGAGGCTTGCGCGTGTATGACAGCCAACAAGGCGCCGCGCAAACACCCTTGGCCGATAGGGATTATGGCGGCACCTGCTATGGCGCCGCATGGCGTCAGGATGGCTGGCTGGCTACCAGCAGCTTTGATGGCAAACTGCGCTTATACCAGATCAGCCAGGCAGGTTTGCAGCGCAAGCAAAGCGTGGCGGCGCCAAGCGGCAAACTGCCTTTTCAACTGCATTTCTCGCCGGATGGCAAGCGCCTGGCGGTAGGCTATAGCGATAGCCGCCAAGTCGATGTGCTGGATGGCGACAGCCTGGAAAAGCTGTATGCACCCGATGTCAGCGGGGTGGACAATGGTAATTTAGGCCGCGTCGCCTTTTCCGCCGACGGGCGCAGTCTGGTGGCCACAGGGAGTTGGAAAAAAGATGGCAAAACCATGCTGCGACTATGGGCTGAGGGCGGGCGTGGCGCTTACAGCGATCTTGCCGTGAGTGAAAATACGGTGATGGATATCCAGCCCCTGCCGCAAACCGGCTGGCTGCTGGCTGCATCTGACCCTGCCTGGGGTGTGCTGCAAGAGAGCATGCAAACAAAAAGCCGCGCCAGCATTGCCAATTTATTCGGCAACAGGAATGCGGCGCTGTTAGTGGATGAGACAGGGCGCAGCCTGTCTTTTGGCTTTGCCGGCATGGGGAGGGAGCCATGGCAATTTGATATGGCGCAAAGAAAACTCAGCCCGGGCCAGCTCAAAACCGGCCATGCGCCACGCACCGATGGTTTGCCGCTGACAAACTGGGAGGACAACACCCGCCCCGTGCTCAAAGACCTGGCTTTAACGCTTCATCAAGGTGAAACATCCCGCAGCCTGGCGCTGGATGCCAAGGCTGAGCGCTTTGTGCTGGGCGCCGATTGGAGCTTGCGCCAATTTGACGCCAGCGGCAAACAAGCATGGGAAAAGCCCGTTCCCGGTGCGTCCTGGGGCGTCAACATCCCGCGCGCCGGGCGGGTGGTGGTGGTGGCGTATGGCGATGGCACTTTGCGCTGGCATCGTTTATCTGACGGCCAGGAATTATTGGCTTTTTTCCCGCATGGGGATCGCAAGCGCTGGGTCTTATGGACGCCTGGCGGCTATTACGACGCCAGCCCCGGGGCGGAAGAATTGATAGGCTGGCATATCAACCGGGGGCCGGATAGAGCAGCGGATTTTTACCCGGCGGCGCGTTTTCGTGAACGTTTTTACCGCCCCGATGTGATTGATTTGGTGCTGGACACCTTGGATGAGGGGGAAGCGCTGCGGCTGGCGAATGAAAACCGGCCCCAGGCGCTGAACAACAAAAGTATTGCCCAAAGCCTGCCGCCCACCCTGCATTTGCAAACCCCGGCAGATATCCGCAGCAGCAGCGAACGCATCCGCATTCAAGCGCGCGCCGACAGCGCCGCCGATGCGCCGATCAAGCGCTGGTTTGTGCGGATTGATGGCGTGAAGGCGAATCTGTCAGTTGCCGCACAAAGCCAGTTTGACCAGGAAATCAGCATTCCACGGGAAGATTGCACGGTGGAATTGTTTGCTGAAAATAAATATGGCGTGTCCAACCCGCTGCCGGTGCGCGTGACTTGGCAGGGCCGGGCGCCAAGCGCCGCCGCCAATCTGCGCCTGCCGCTATTGCGCATTTTGGCGATAGGCGTGAGCGACTATCCCAAGGGCATTCCGCCTTTGCAATTTGCGCATAAGGATGCGCAGGATTTCATCCAATTTTTCCAGGCGCAAAAAGGGGTGCTGTACCGCGATGTGCACATCACTCCCCTGCTGAATGGCAACGCCACGCGCGATGCGATTACGCGCGCTATGCAAGCGCTGGAAGAGCAGGTGAAGGGCAGTGATGATGTGACCATGGTGTTTTTTTCCGGGCATGGCGAGATGGCCGGCAATGGCAAGCTGTTTTTCCTGCCCGCAGATGTGAAACCGGATAATTTGCGCGGCAGTGCGATCCGGCATGAAGAAGTGCTGGAATTGGTCAGCAGTTTGCGCGGCAAAGCGCTGGTGTTTTTAGATGCTTGCCGCTCAGGCGGCGGGAAAAAAGCCGCCGAGAGTTTTGACATTACCCGGATTGTGAATGAAATGGGCAGCGCGCAAAGCGGGGCGGTGGTGTTCGCCTCCAGCACCGGGCGCGAGTTTTCTCTGGAAAAAAGCGCCTTGCAAAATGGGGTGTTTACCGCCGCCTTACTGGAAGGCTTGCGCGGCGCGGCAGCGGAACAGGGCAAGATCACGCATGGCAGCTTGCGCCGGTATTTGGAAAAGCGGGTGCCGGCCTTAAGCGGCGATGCGCAACATCCCAGCTTCCTGGCGCCGCAATCGGTGCA
Source organism: Massilia sp. W12 (assembly GCF_037300705.1). NCBI lineage: Bacteria > Pseudomonadati > Pseudomonadota > Betaproteobacteria > Burkholderiales > Oxalobacteraceae > Massilia > Massilia sp. W12. The sequence continues at coordinate 3,596,075 of NZ_CP147776.1, forward strand.
GGATTTTCCGATTGCGGTGCAGCGATGATGTTTTGGCAAAAAACCAAGACCAAGGCAACACCCGGTAGGAGCGGCTTTAGCCGCGAACCAGGTCGCGCCACATGGCAAACGCCATTCGCGGCTAAAGCCGCTCCTGCAATACTGAATCAGGCCGGCGGTTTTGCTTTCGCGGCTGAAGCCGCTTCCACAATACTGAATCAGGCTGACGGTTTTGCTTTCGCGGCTGAAGCCGCTCCTACAATACTGAATCAGGCTGACGGTTTTGCTTTCGCGGCTGAAGCCGCTCCCACAATACTGAATCAGGCCGACGGTTTTGCTTTCGCGGCAAAAGCCGCTCCTGCCGGCCAAAATCGGGCTGCTGGTTTATTTAAGCGCTTTGGGCTGGCGCTGTCCACGCTGCTTTTCACTGCCCCGCTGCTGTGCACGGCGCAGGAGGCGGCGCGCTTGGCGGATGGTTGTCCGGGGCCGGGCAGGCCCAGGCAAATCGCTTTATTGATCGGGGCCGGGCAGTTTGACGCCGGTTTTAAACCCTTGGAAGGGGCGGCGAACGATGTCGCCGCGCTGGCTGATGTTTTGCACAAGCGCTGGTGTTTCGCCAAAGAAGATATCAAAGTCTTGCTCAACCGCCAGCCGCATGCCGAGGCGACCCGGGAGAATATTTTGCACGAATTGCGCGCCTTGGCCGCGCGCAGCAAGCCGGGCGACAGTATCTTGATTTATTTTTCCGGCCACGGCAGCAGCGCGCACGATAGCCAGAGCAAATGGGATGCCGAATTGGCGCCCTTGCCGCATGACAGCGGGGCGTTTTTGCCGGTGGACGCCAAGCGCAATGGGGAAAATCTGCTCATCGGGCGGCGGGATTTGAAGCCGATTTTATTGGAATTGGAAAAACGCAATCCGGTCTGGCTGATCGCTGACGCCTGTTATTCCGGCGAATATGTGCGCGATCCGCGTTTTGCCAAACGCGCCCTGCCCGCTTTCACACCGCGCTTAGCCTCGCTGGAGCATCAGCGCCGCAAACCGCTGGCCGAACGTGAGCGCGCGATCCGCCTCCAGCCCTCGCCCTATCCCTATATGCAAGTGCAATTTTTGGCCGCAGCGGCTGCCGGTGAGGTGGCGGTGGAGTTGCCGGGCGGCGGCGATCCCTTCAGCGGCAGCCGCGATGGCGCCGCGCATGGCGCCTTGAGCGACACCCTGTTGCGCATCTTGCACGGCGAGCTTGACGCCGACGCCAACCGCGATGGATTTTTAAGCTTGGAAGAAGTGCAAAGCGCCGCCGCCGGATTCATGCAGCGCCGCCCTTACGGCCACAGTGCACAACGCCTGCCGCGCGCCAGTGAAGACAATAATGGCTTGCTGGCTGCGCCGGTCTTATTGCGCCGCATCACGCCCAGCGCGCCGGCCAGCGAACGCGGCCCGCTGCGGCTGCGCGTGGATAGCGCGCTGCAAGACGATAAAGCGCTGTGGCAGGCGCTGAAAAAACCATTGCAGCAATGGCGCCAGCAAGGCTTGCTGGCAATGCAGTCCGATACCGCGCAAACTGCGGAATTCAGTATCAGCCGCTATGGCGGCGGTTTGCAAATCAAGGACAGCGACGAAGCCGATGTGCTGAGCTGGGCCGCGCTGGATGCGCCAGCGCAGCAAGATTTTCTGCAGCATGTGCATGCGCTCGCCTTCTGGCATGCGTTGCGCAATGCGGCGGCGGCGGCGCGCACTGCGGTGATCAGCCTGGATGTGGAGGCGCCGGGGCGCGGCGATATCTTGCAGCAAGGGCAAGCGCTGCGCGAAGTGGCGCGCGCCGCCGCACCGGCGCAATGGCTGGTCTTGCATCTTCACGCCAAGGGACAGGTGCACATCTATGCGCCGCCGCCCGGGCAGTTGCTGCAATTGCCGGGAGCGCAACAAGAGCGCTTGCTGACCCAAGCGGATACCGGTTTGCAGTGGTATTTGTACCTTGCCTTTGACGCGCAAGACCAGACCATGCAAGCGCTGCGGACTGCGCTGTTGGATGCCAGTCAGTCAGGCAGCTTAACGTTGCAAGACGCCGCCCTGGCGCAATTGCTGAAACGCTTGCAACAGCGCGCCCGAAAGACGGGTCCCGCGCCGCGCCTGGAAGCGGCGTGGCGCAGCCTGCAGGTCTTGCCGCGCGATTGAAGCGCGGCAAGACCTTGCGCGCTTGCACCCAGCTGCCCGGGCCTTGGCTGGCGCCGTTACCGGCTGTTTACCGGCTGCTGCTTGATTTGTCGTAGGCGATTGAAGCCCATGGCCCCGCATCAACACTTCGGCAACACCCGCGCCGGTTTTCGCGACAGATTCGCTGCCACAACAAATAGACAAGCCGCTGGCCATGCAAAGAAATTGGCGCCCGCTCATTCACCCAGCCACTGCGCCGGGGCCGGGTTGTACACGTCCGGGGTGCAGCCTTGTTTTACGATGGATGAAGGGTTGCCGGTCACGACCGAGTACGGCGGCACGTCTTCGGTGACGAAGGCGCCGGCGCCGATGCGGCTGCCGCGGCCGATTGTCACGCCGCCGACAATAATCGCATGCGCGCCTATCCAGACTTCATCTTCAATCTGCGGAAATTCCGTCTGGCGGCTGCCGTCGGCGGCAATGCGGTCGCGCCGGCCCAGGGTTACGCCATGAAACAAGGTCACATTGCGGCCAATCTGCGCGCCCGGATTCACCACCAGCGCCCAACCATGGGTCAGCGCAATGCCGGGGCCGATTGCGGTCTGCCAGGATAAATCCATGGCGGCCTGGTGCGTGGCCCAACGGTGCAGGATTTTGGCTGGAATCAGCGCCAGCTTCCAGGCCCCGCCCTGCGCCGCCGCCTGACACAGGCGCAGGGTGCAAATCACCCGGTAGGTGCGGTTGCTGAAAAAACCGCGCAGCACACAGCCCCAGGAAAAACGGCCATAAATGCGCCAGGTGTCAGCTTTCAATGCATTCCATTTCATCACTTGTTTTCTTTCATTTCATCAATCAGCTACAGGCAGGGGCGATTGTAGCAAAGCCCACTGATGGTTTACAGTTTTGGATTTTGCGTTGCGAATACACACAAATCTGTTTCAATCTGGCAATATCTTTGCGCCAACAAAAAAAGTGACGCAGTGCCTTTTCCCCTACCCCGCCCATGAAAGGATGATCATGCATCACAGTCCGGCCATCACCCCGCTGCTGCAGTGGTTGCGCGAATTCGGCGCGCGTTCGGTGAATTCCATGTTGATCGACGAACGGCGCTGTATTCCGCCGCATATCGCGCTCGAATTTGGCAATCGCGGCCTGTTCGGTTTGCAAATCGGCCAAGCCTATGGCGGCCTCGGTTTATCCACCTGCGATGCGCTGGCGGTCATGCGCCAGCTGGGCGCGCTGGATCTGACCCTGGCCACCCTGGTCTCGACCCACGCCAACGGCTTGTATGCCGTGCAGCATCACGGCAGCGAACGCTTAAAACAGCAGTTTTTGCCGCAATTCGCCGCTGGCCGCCAGCTGTGCGGCTTCGGTTTGACCGAAACCGCCGCCGGCGCCAATCCCTGGGCGATTGAGATGACGGCGCAGGCGCTGCCGTTTGGCGGCTGGCGTTTGCACGGGCGCAAGATCTGGGTCGATTCCGGGGCCTGGGCCAGTTTGCTGACGGTGTTCGCCAAAACCCGCGCCGAAAATGGCGCAATCAGTACGAGCGCATTTGCCGTGCCGCTGCAGGGGCCGGGCGTGCATATCGAGTCCGAAGCGCCGACCATGGGCTTGCGCGGCATGGTGCAAAACGATATCCGCCTGCATTATGCGGTGCTGCAGCAGGATGCTTTGCTGGGACAGGTCGGCGATGGCATGGCCTTGGCCCAGGAAGCCTTGAATGTGGGCCGCTTGATGCTGGCGGCCAAGAGCATCGGCGCGCTTGGCCATTGCTTGCAATTGATGATCCGCTACGCCAGCCAGCGCAAAATCGCCACCGGTCTGCTGATCGAAAACCCGGTGATCCGCAGCTGGCTGGGCGATTTCAACGCGCGCATGCAAGCCGTGCAAGCGCTGTGCTGGCAGCTCGGCGCGGCCCTGGATATGGGACAGGCTGTGCCGCAAGAAGCGTTTTTTGCGCTGAAAAACGCGGCGGTCGATGCGCTCTGGCAGTGCGCCGATGCGAGTCTGCAAACCCTGGGCGGACGCGGCTATATGGAAAACAATATCCTGCCGCAGATTTTGCGCGATGCGCGCACCATGCGCATCAGCGAGGGGCCGACCGAAACCTTGAATATGGCGCTCGGGGCCACGCTGGTGAATCAGGGCGAGGCTTGTCTGCGCTTTTTAAGCCAGGATTTGCAAGCGCCGGAACTGGCCCGGACGCTGCAGGACGCCTGCCAGCCTTTATTGGACAGAGTGCGGCAGCACAGCGCTTTCGGCGCACCGCAACATGCTTTGCATTGGGCCTATGCCTTGCTGGGACAGGCCGCCACCGAGGCCATGCTGTTGGCCGCTTTGCGCCGCGCCCAGCCCGGCGCGCTGGGCGCGCATGCGGTGTTGCAGGCGCGTTATGCGGCGGCGCTGCGCGATCTGTCGCAGAGCGGGGTGGCCGAATCCGCCTGTCTGGGCGCGCCGGATGCCGCGCAATTGCTGGCGCAGCTCGATGCCGCCATCGGCGCGCAACAGCAAAGCGCGCCCGGCATGCAATATGCGCTGGATGCGATGCTGCAGCCGCAAGCCGGCCCGGCGTGTGATTTCTGGCGCCGCCAGCCGGCTTATCAGGCGCTGCATTTGCAAGCCGATTTCCCGCGCCGCAAGCAAGCGCCGGCGCTGCGCAAGCTGGCCCTGGCCTGGGAATTTGACTGGGATGCGGCCTGCGCGCGCCAGTTGGGGCCGGCCCATTTGCAGCCCGACACCCTGCTGGCGGCGGCCTGGATGGCGTTGTTGCAGCGCTATTGCGCCAGCCAGCGCATCACGCTGGGCTATGCCCCGGCCAGCGCGCCCGGGCAGATTCCGCATGTGCTGCCGTTGGCCTGGCATGCGCCGCCGCAATTGGGCCAGGCGCTGCAGGAGTTGGAGGCGCATCTGGCGCTGTTGCGGCAGATGCGGCACAGCCCGTCTTTGCCGGTGCATGAGTTGCTGGATAAGGTCAGCCTGCTGCTGTGCTGTGATGGCGCGCTGCCGCTGGCCAGTCTGCCCGCGCTGGAAATCATGTTGCGCCCGCAATCCCAGGTCTGTGAATGGCATTACGATGCGAATTTATTCAGCAGCGGCGCGCTCACGCGCATGCATGCGCAATGGCAAACCGTGTTGCAGGCGATGCTCGATTCGCTGGCGGCGCCGCACACCCGGCTCGACGCCCTGCCCTGCATGCCGCAGGCGCACAGCCGCTATCTGAGCGAAAGCTTGAACCATACCGAACTCACGCTCAGCGGCCCCGGCTGTATTCATGAGCTGGTGCAGCGCCAGGCGCAGACAAACGGTGCGGCGCGCGCCCTGATTGCCGGCGCGCACCTTGTCAGCTATGCCGAATTGGAGCAGGCCGCGCACCATTTGGCGCTGGCGCTGCACGCGAATGGCGTGGCGGCGGGCGATTTTGTCGGACTGTGTTTGCAGCACTCGCCACAGATGGTCATTGCGCTGCTGGCGATTATGAAATGCGGCGCGGCGTATATTCCGCTGGACCCGGATTACCCGCAGCAGCGTTTGCAATTTGTGCTGGAAGACAGCGGCATGCGTTTTGTGCTCAGCAGCGCGGCCTTGCAAGCGGCCCTGCCGCCGCATCAGGCCAGACTTTTGCTGCTGGAAAATTTGCAGGCGCAAGCGATTGATGCGGCGGCCAGCCTGCCAGCGGTGAATACGCATCACACCGCATATGTGTTGTACACCTCAGGTTCGACCGGCCAGCCCAAGGGGGTGCGGGTGGCGCATGCCGCTGTGGTGAATTTTTTGCATGCGATGCAAGCCAATTTGCAACTCGGGCCGCAAGATGTGGCCTTGGCCCACACCACGCTGGCGTTTGATATCGCCGGCTTGGAAATTTATCTGCCGCTGGCCTGGGGCGCGGCGATTTTGCTGCCGCCGCCGGAGATGCGGCGCGATTTGCATGCGCTGGGCAACTATTTGCAACAGCATCAGGTGACGCTGATGCAGGCCACGCCGGCGTTTTGGCAAATGCTGCTGCTGTCCGGCTGGGCTGGCATGCCGCAGCTCACCGCCTTGAGCGGGGGCGAGGCGCTCAGCCTGGATCTGGCCCGCACGCTGCTGGAAAAATGTGGCCGGCTGTGGAATATGTATGGCCCGACCGAAGCCACCATCTGGTGCGCGATGCAGGAATTGGATGCGGCCATGCTGGCGCCGCAGGATGCCCAGATTCCAATCGGCAAGCCGGTGGCGAATGCGCGCATGTATGTGCTGGATGCCAAGCAAAACCTGCTGCCGCAGGGCGCGCCGGGCGAGTTGTGCATTGGCGGCGAATGTCTGGCCCAGGGCTATTGGCAGCGTGCGGCGGTGGAGCAGGAAAAATTCTTTATCTGGCGCGATGGTCAGCGCCTGTACCGCAGCGGCGACCTGGTGCGCTGGCGCGAGGACGGGGTGTTGCTGTTCCTGGGCCGGCTCGATCGCCAGATCAAGCTGCGCGGCTACCGTATTGAGCCGGGCGAGATTGAACATGTGCTGCGCCGCCATGCGCTGGTGCAGGATGCAGTGGTCAGCAGCCAGCAGCGCGGCAAGCATGATGCGCTGCTGATCGCCTATCTGCAATCGGCGCACCATATTCCAGCGGAGGAATTGCGCGCCCTGCTGCAAGACCATGTGCCGCCTTACATGATGCCGAACCATTTCATCTGTCTGCCGGAATTTCCGCTGACGGCGAATGGCAAGATTGATTATCTGGCGCTGCCGCAGGCGCCGTCGCTGGAGCAGGCCGCGCCGCAGGAGACATTGACGCCGCTGCAACACGAAATGCGCGAGATCTGGGCGCAAGCCCTGCATCTGCCGGCCCAGCACATCGGGCTGGAAAGCCATTTCTTTTCACTTGGCGGACATTCGCTGCTGGCGGCGCAAATTGTGGCGCGCATCAATCAGACTTATCAATGCGCTTTGCGCCTGCTCGACTTTTTCCAGCACGCCAGCATCGCCAGCCTGTGCGCCTGCCTGGAGGCGGCGCTGCGCCAGGGGCCGCAGGCCGGGGTGACGGCCAGCGATAAGCGCCTGCCCGCGCCGCTGACGAATGCGCAAAAAAACGGCTTTTTCAAGCTGCGGCATATGTTTGCCGCGCATCAGAATGTGTTCAACACTGCGCTCACCTGGCTGTTGCAAGGCGCGCTCGATCTGCCGCGTCTGGAGCAGGCTTTGCATACGCTGCAGGCGCGCCATCCGATGCTGTCATGCCGCTTTATTTATGATGCGGCAGAACCGCAGAATATCGACAAAATCAGCCAGCTGTGCCAGCCGCCATTGCCGCTGCCGCTGCAGCGCCATGATTTGCGCGCGCAAATCGCCAGCGGCGCTTTGGCCGAAGCACAGTGGCGCGCCATGCTGACGGAATACGAACTGAGGGAATTCGATTTGCAGCGCGGGCCGCTGATCCGCGCCCAGATTCTGCTGCTCGATGAGACGCGCGCGGTATTGCAAATCGTCTTGCATCATATGGTGGTGGATGGCCCGGCCTTGGCCCTGCTGGTGCAGGAATTATCCAGCCTGTACGCCGATCCGGCGGCGCAGCTGGCGCCGCTGCAGCTGGATTATTGCGATTATGCGCGCTGGGAAGCCGGGCATGGCGGCACACAGGCGGCGCATGATTACTGGCTGCGTTATCTGACCCCGCTGCCGCCCAAGCTGCAAGTGCGGCAGTTAGCCGATGCGCCCGGCGAGGCTTGTCAGGAAGTGGTCGGGGCGCATCTGGAAAAAATCGACAGCGCCACGCTGGCCGCTTTGATGAAGGTGGCGCAGCAACATGGCTGCACCCTGTTCATGCTCTTGATGAGTGTGTACGCAGCGCTGATTGCGCGCCATGCGGATTGCGAAGATGTGACGATAGGCTATCCGCAGGCGAATCGGAATCAACCCGGGGCGGAACATGTGGTGGGCTTTTTCTCTGCCGTCGCGCCCTTGCGTCTGCAGTGCCGGCGCGGGGTCGATGGGCTGGAATTATTGCCGCAGGTGTATCGCCATTTGCAAGACATGCTGGCGCATGGAAATGCCGCGCTGGCGCCGCTGCTGCGCCAGCTGGGCGAGCCGGCGCACGCCGGACGCCATCCATTTTTCCAGATCCTGTTTTTGCTGGAAAATCCGCTCGCACCGTCCTTGGCCGGGCTGGAATTGCGCGCCCTGCCCGGCAGCCCGCCCTGCCCTAAATTTGATTTGCTGCTGTATGCGCAATTGGGGCCGGGGACGGATGGGGAGCAGCAATTGGCGCTGTACTTCCAATACAGCCCGCAGACCTTCACCCGCGCCACAGTGAGCATGCTGGGGCAGGAAATGCGGCAAACCCTGCTCTCGCTGGCGCAAGGCGGGCCAAGCTGAGGCATGTAAAAAGTTCCCTGCGGCAACATCTGTGCAGTAGAATGAAGCGGCAGGCCGGCTGGCGCCGGTCTGTCCTGTTTGCCGGAGGACTTTGTGCTTTGTCTTCATGCTGGCGCTTGCTTGCGCCCTGCTTTTTGCCCTTGCGCCGGATGGCTGACGGGCGTGGCTGCGCTGCGCCGGGCCGCGCGGCTGATGGCGGGCGCCGCGCTGCTCTGGTTTGCATCATGCGCGCTGGCGCTGGATTTTCCGTTTGCCCAGGCGCAGGTGTCTTTTCAAAAAATCGGCAATGCCGAACATATTCCCGAACACAATGTGACCGTGCTGCTGGTCGATCCCAAGGGCTGGTTGTGGATCGGCAGCCAGCATGGTTTGATCCGCTACGATGGCTACCGCTTCCGCCGTTTCACGCATGAAATGCACAATCCGGCTTCGCTGGCCGGCAATCATGTGTCCGCCCTGTGGCTGGCCCCGGATGGCCGTTTGTGGGTCGGCAGCAGCAGCGACGGGGTGAGCATTTTCGATCCCGCCAGCGAGCGCTTCACGCGCCTGCAACACCGCGCGAATCAACCCGGTTTGCCGGGCAATCAAATCAATGCGCTGACCGGCGACGCCGCCGGCCATGTCTGGATCGGCAGCGAGCAGGGTTTGAGTCTGTATTCGCCGGAACAGCAAAGCTTGCGCAATTGGGGGGTGGCGGATGGTTTGCTGGATCAGCGTGTGCGCAGTCTGGCGCTGGATAAACATGGCCGCCTGTGGCTCGGCAGCCCGGGGGGGTTGCAGCGCTTTGATGGCCGCCATTGGCGCGCTTTCGATTCACAGGCGGGACAGGCTTTACACGGCCAATCGGTGACTGCGCTATTGCCGGCGGCGGATGGCAAGCTGTGGATCGGCACGCAGCGGCGCGGTTTGTTTTGGCTGGAGGAAGGCGAATTGCCCTTGCGCCAGGCGCAGCGCGACAGCACCCCGCATGGCAGCGTGCGCCAATTGCTGGAAGGCGCGTCGCAGCAAATCTGGGTGGCCTGGAATGGCGATGGCGTGCAACGCTTGCACGCGGCTGACGCCAGCGTGCTGGATCACTGGCGGCATGATCCGGCCCAGCTCAACAGCCTGGGACACAATGATGTCACCAGCATGGCGCAGGACGGGGCCGGGCTGATCTGGGTCGGCAGCATTGGCGGCGGCTTACAGCGTCTGCAATCGCAGAATCAGGCGATCCGCCTGTTGCAACACAATCCGAATCAGCGCAACAGCATCAGCGCGTCCTCGATCGGCTCGATTCTGGCGCATCGCGATGGGCGGCTGTGGCTGGCCGTGGCCGGCTTTGGCATCGAGGTGTTAGACCGCAGTCTGGGAGTGGTGGATGCGCACCGCCCGCCGCTGCCGGGCCAGACCACGCCCGGCTTGCTGCCGGAGGCGCGCATCGGCAGTTTGACGCAAGCGCCGGATGGCGCGGTATGGGCCGGCACGCGCAATCATGGTCTGGCGCGGCTGGCGCCAAACAGCCGGCACTGGCAATTGTTCGGGCGCGCGCACGGTTTGCCGGATGAAAACATCATGTGCATGCTGCATGGCAAAAACGGCGATTTTTTTGTCGGCACGCGCGCCGGGCTGGCGCGCTGGGATGCGTCAAGCCAGCGCTTCGTCGCCCTCAAGCGCCAGGGCGGCGCGCCGATGCAGCAACAGATTCATGCGCTGGCGCAGGACGCCTCTGGCCGCCTGTTCGCCGCCAGCCATGTCGGCTTGTGGATGCTGGCCCCCGGCGCCGCCGGCCTGGATTTGTATGCGCATGAAGATAACCGCCCGTCCAGCCTGATTTCCAACCGGGTGAATGGCTTGCTGCTCGATAGCAAAGGCCAGTTGTGGGTCGATACCGCGCTGGGGTTGGAGCGTTTGCAGCGGCTGGAAGGCTTGCACGCTGAATTTGCCCACATCAGCGAACAGATGGGCCGCCCCGGCCGCTCGGTGGGCGAAAATCTGTTGGAAGATAGCAAGGGTTTGTTGTGGACTGAGGGACTGGTGCTGGATCCGGCCACCTTGCGCTGGTATGAATTGAGCGCGGCGGACGGCATGCAATTGGAGGGCAGCTGGTTTGCCTCGTATGCCAAAACGCAGGACGGTTTGCTGTTGTTTGGCGGCGCGCAGGGTATGGCGATTATTGATCCGGCCCGCTTCACGCCCTGGCGCTATGAGCCGCCGCTGCAAATCACCGAGCTGCGCCTGGGCGGAACGCCGCAGCAGCCGGGTTTGATGCACCCGGTCTTGCAGGTCAAGCCGGAACAGCGCAGCTTCGGGGTTGAGTTCGCCGCCTTTGATTATTCCAAGCCTGAGCATATCCGCTACGCCTACCGCTTGCTGGGTTATGACCAGGAATGGATTTACACCGACGCCAGCCAGCGCTATGTCAGCTACACCAATTTATGGCCGGGCGAATACCGCCTGCAGGTGCGCGCCACCAACCGGCTCGGGGCCTGGAGCCGCAATACGCTGGAAATCCCGGTGCTGATCATGCCGGCGTATTGGCAAACCGGATGGTTTCTTGCGCTTGCCCTGTGCAGCCTGAGTCTGTTGCTGTATGGCGGCTACCGCTGGCGCTTGCAACATACGCGCATCGAAGCGCGCCGCTTGCAGGCGATGCTGGATGGGCGCACCGCCGACATGCTGCAACTGGAAAAAATCGGCCAGGAGCTGACCGCCACGCTGGATATGGAACAGGCGTTTGCGCGGATTCATACGCAAATCGGGCGCCGTCTGGATGCGCATGCTTTCCGCATCGGCTTATTCAATGCGGCTGAGCAAAGGATTGATTTTGTGTATGACATCGAAGACGGCCAGCGCTTGCCGCCCTGCAGCACGCCGCTGGCGCAGGCGGGCCGGCCAGCGGTGTGGTGTGTCTTGCAGCAGCGTGAATTGTGGGTGAATCACGCCAGCGAACTGGGGCAGTATCTGGATCAGGTCTTGCCGCCGCAAGTCGGCGCGCACACCGAAACTCTGGTGTATCTGCCGCTGATGCAAGAACAGCAGGTGCTGGGCTGTTTGAGCGTGCAAAGCCTGCGCGCACAGGCTTACAGCGAGACGCAAATGGAATTTTTGCGGGTGCTGGCCAGCTATCTGGCGATTGCCATCGGCAATGCGCAAGCCCATGGCGCCTTGCGTCAGGCGCATGAAGAGTTGCAGGTGGCGCAAAGCCGTTTGATCCGCAGTGAAAAAATGGCGGCCCAGGCCAATCTCTTGGCCTCGATTGCGCATGAAGTCAACACGCCCCTTGGCACCACCCTGATGGCCTTGAGCGGTTTGCAAGAGCGCTTGCAGGCCAGCCATGCGCAGCTGGCGCACAGCACGCCGCCGCAAACGGATTTGGCGCGCGAGCAGCTGGAAAGTCTGGAATATGTGCAATTGGCGCAACAGGGGGCCGGGCGCGCCGCGCAATTGGTGCGCACCTTCCAATCGGTCGCAATCCGCAGCGAAAAACCGGCCCCGCCCAGCCGCCTGCAGCTGGCCGCTTATCTGCAAGATGCGGCGCAGCTGGTGCAAGCGCAACTGGCGGCCCAGCATTGCATTCTGGAAGTGCGCTGCGAACAGCAATTGCATGTCACCGTATGCGAGCCGGCCCTGACCGAAGCTTTGACGCGGATTTTGGAAAACTGTGTGCATCACGCGTTTAGCGCCGGCGCGCCGATGCCGGCCGGACAATTGGGCCATGTTTTACTGGAAGCGGTGGAAATCATGGATGGCGCACGGCGCCGCGTGCGCATCGGCGTGAGCGACAATGGTTGCGGCATCGCGCCGGATTTGCTGCCGCGCATTTTCGAGCCGTTCACCTCCGGCAGCGGCCGCCTGGGCCTGGGTTTGCATGTGGCCTACAACCAGGTGACGCATTATCTGCATGGCGAAATCGGCGCGCAAAATCTGGCGCAGGGCGGCGCGCTGCTGTGGCTCAGCGTGGCGGCGGATTGAGCGCTGCGCTTACAAGGCCGCCAGCGCTTGCACGCCCTGCACAATCACCTCCATGCCTTGGCGCATGACGGCCTGACGCCATGCCTCATTATCGCTGTAAAACGCCTGCCGCAATGTGGCGCGGATGGCGGCGGCCTGCGCAGGCGCCAGCGCCATTGCCGCCGGCTGCGCCAAGCGGTGATCAGCGCGCAAGGCTTGCAGCACAAATAATAAATCTTCCGTGCCGTATTCCAGCGTCAGCCCGGTGAATCTGGCTTGTGCACACTCCTGGTAGGCCGCTTCATGCATCAAACCATGCAGCCGCGATGAACTGGAGTTGCCGTCATGCAGGGTGGTGACCGGGGTTTCGCCCCCCCACCATTCCTGTGCGCGGCGGCAGGCCGCCAGATCATCTTCACGCCCGTCAAACATACGCTCCGCCACGCCTTGCGGCCCAAGGCCGCTGTGGATGTCGAGCCATGCCAATTCGCGCGCATGCGCCGCATAGCGACGCAGCACGGCGCGCAAGGTTTGCTGACTCCAGGATGGCGCGGCGCCGCCATAAAACATGCCATCGGGGTGGCTGTACTGTCCCATAGAGATGGCTGCTTGAAACGCCGCCAGGCCATGGTTGTGCATCCAGGCGCCCAAGGCCGCCTGATTTGCCGCATCCGGCGGCCAGACCGGCGGCAGCAGCAAGGCATGCAATTCGCTGTATTGCGGATTCGCCGGCGGCGCGGCGAAGTCGATGAAATTGCGGTTTAAGTCAATGTTTTGATGATCCACCCGGCGCAAGTGGGAAAAACCCCATGGATTCAAGGCGTGCAAGAGCAAAATCGTGACGCCGCCGGCGCGCGCCGCCGCCAGCAAGGCGGCATCTTGCAAGAGCGCAGATTGCAAAGCGCTGCCGTGAAATCCTTCCACCCCGTGACAAGCGCTGCTGATGAGCAGGATTTTATCGGCCTGTGGCGCGCCGGCCAGCACCACATCCAGCGCCAGGGTTTCGCCTTGCGCCCCGCGCAGTGGATGCAAATAACTGTGCAATGGCAATTGCGCGCGGGATTGCAAAAACAGACTGCGCGCGGCGCGGTAGTCGGGCGCGAAACAAGACGCCGCACGGGCGCCGGCGTGCGCCGCAGCGCTGGCGAAAAGATCAGTCATGCGCTTCTCCTTGCTGGTGATGAACGGGACGCGCCCGCCCGGGTGACAGTCTGCCATGCTAAGATGCTGCCAGCCGCCCTGCAAGGGGTTTTTTCTCACTGGGATTCGCATGATCACGCTCTATACTTTTGGCCCGGCCTACGGGCTGCCGGACGCCAGTCCGTTTGTGGTGAAAACAGAACTTTTGCTCAAACTCAGCGGGCTGGAATATCAACTCAAACGCGGCAATATGCGGCGGGCGCCGAAAGGTAAATTGCCGTATATCGAAGATGGCGGGCGGATTGTGGCGGATTCGACCTTGATCCGCGATTATCTGGAGCAGCAATACAAGATCGACTTTTTTCCCGGCTGCAGCGCGCAGCAAAAAGCGCTCGGCTGGACGATTGAAAAAATGCTGGAAGAGCATTTGTACTGGGGCGTGGTGGAATCACGCTGGTTGCAGGAAGACAATTTCAAGCGCGGCCCGAAAGCGCTGTTGGCCAAAGCGATTCCCGGCTTGCTGCAACCGTTTTTGTTTCCGCTGATTTTGGGCAAGGTGAGAAAGCAATTGGAAGCGCAGGGTCTGGGGCGCCACAGCCGCGCGGATCTGGAAAGCCTGACCGGGCGCGACATTGATGCGCTGGCGGCCTTGCTGGGCGATCAACACTGGATATTAGGGGACAAACCCAGCGCCACAGACGCGACCGTGGTGGCGTTTATCAACAGCCTGTTATGCCCGGCCTTCGACACGCCCTTGCGCACGCGCGGCGAGCAGCATGCCAATCTGCGCGCCTATGTGGCGCGCGGCATGGCGCATTTTTACGGCAAATAAGCCTGTCTGCGGCAGATGGCTTGCCGCCCGGCAAGCCATTTTTTTCTGAACCATTTCCCCCCCGGCGCGTCATACGCGCTCATCTTTTGCTGTGCTGCTGCAGCCCCCTCACTATCCGCCATTGGAGATCCGTCATGCCCGTTGCGCGTCATGTTCCCGTTTGTTCCGCCATCCTCTTGTCGCTGTTTGCCTTGCATGCCTCAGCCGCACCCGATCCCAGCCCGCCTCCCTCAGCAGTCAATGCCACGGTGATTGAAAACAGCAACAGCGCAGCGGCATCGCACAAAGCGCTGCACGCCTTGTTTGCCGCCTATTGGGAAGACTATCTGGCCAGCGAGCCGGAAACCGCCAGCGCCTTGGGCGATAAGCGCTTGAATGACAAATTGAGCGACGCCTCCGCCGCTGCGCAGGAAAAACAGTTGCAAAAGAGCCGCGCCTTGCTGGAAAAATTGGCGGCATTTGATAAAAAACCGCTGTCTGCGCCGGACCGTTTGAGTTTGCAGCTGCTGCAACGCCAATTGCAGCATGAATTGGACGGCGCCCGTTTCACGCCCTGGCAAATGCCGCTGTCACATATTTCCGGCCCGCATCTGGAATATGCGCAACTGCCATCCAGGCTGGATTTTTCCAGCGCCAAGGATTACCGCGATTACATCGCGCGCTTAAAAGCCTTGCCGACGGTGTTTCAAGACAATATCCAGAACATGCGGCTGGGCATGGCCAAGGGCCTCACGCCGCTGCGCCGGCATGTCGAAAAAGCCGCCAAGCAATGCCTTGATCTGGCCGATATGCCGGAAGAAAAATCCCCCTATGCCGCACCGCTGGCGAAGTTTCCCGCCGATATCAGCCCATCCATGCAAAAGGAATTGCGCAAGGAGGTGCTGCAAGCGATCCGCCAGCATGTGACGCCGGCTTACCGTCAGCTGGCGCAGTTTCTGCAGCAGGACTATCTGAGCAAAGCGCGCAAGGATGAAGGCATCTGGAGTTTGCCGGATGGCGCCGCGCGTTATGCGCATCGCATCAAGGGTGTCACGGCGCAATATGATGCCGAGCAAATCCACCAGATCGGTTTGCAGGAAGTGGCGCGGATTGAAGCGGAAATGCTGAAAATCGCCAAGCAAATGGGGCATCCGGACATTGCGGCGTTCAACCGGGCGATCAAAAACAACCCCGCCCTGTTCGCCACCTCGCGCGAGGATATCTTGCAGCGCTATCGCGACTACACCGCGCAAATGTATCCCAAGCTGGATAAATTGTTTGGCCGTCTGCCGAAAGCGCCGATGGTGATTGAAGCAATTGAGTCATTCCGCGAACACGGCGCGCCGGGCGCGCAATATCAGCACGGGCCGGAGGATGGCAGCAAACCGGGACGGGTGGTGGTGAATACCAGCGAATTCGCCAAACGCAGTCTGCTGCAAATCGAATCCACCGCCTTGCACGAGGGCGTACCGGGACACCATTTCCAGATTGCCCTGGCGCAGGAAAGCACGGATCTGCCAACCTTCCGCCGCCATGGGCATTACGGCGCGTTTATTGAAGGCTGGGCTTTGTATGCCGAAAGCCTGGGGCGTGAAGTCGGCGCGTATCAAGACCCTTACAGCTATTACGGCCATTTGCAGGCTGAAATGATGCGCGCCATCCGTCTGGTGGTGGATACCGGCTTGCATCACAAAAAATGGTCAAGCGAGCAGGTCAAGCGCTACTTCCGCGATCATTCGGCCATGGATGAGGTCAGCATTCAGAGTGAAACTGAGCGCTATATCGCCTGGCCGGGGCAAGCCCTCACTTATAAGCTGGGACAGATCCAATTCAGCGCCCTGCGCCGTCAGGCGGAACAGGCGCTGGGCAAGGAATTTGATCTGCGCGGTTTCCACGATATGCTGCTGGCCAGCGGCGGGCTGCCGCTGGATGTGATGCAGGAGCAGGTGAAATCCTGGATCGCGCAGCAAAAAGTGCTGGCCCAGGTCAAGACGCAAAACAAGTCATAAATAGCCAACACGCATTGCATGTTATGCTACGCCGCGCCCGCAAGCTGCGGGCGCGTATCAAATGATAAACAACAACAAAAAGCAGAAGAAGAATATGACGAAGTTTTCTGAAAAAACCACGCTTGATGTCAGCCGTTTCCTGAGTTTCATCCTGCGCCATCAACCTGAATCGATCGGCGTGCAACTCGATAGCGATGGCTGGACGGATGTGGAGGCGCTGTTAGCCAAAGCTGCGCGTCACGGTCACACGATTTCCCATGAATTATTGCTGCATGTGGTGCAAAGCAATGACAAGCGCCGCTTCACCCTCTCGCCCGAAGGCGACAAAATCCGCGCCGCGCAAGGTCACAGCAGCAAGCAGGTGAATTTGCAATATGCGCCGCAGATCCCGCCGCCGCAGCTCTTCCATGGCACGGCCAGCCGTTTTGTGGCGAGCATTCTGCGCCAAGGCTTGCGCCCCGGTCAGCGCCAGCATGTGCATTTATCAAGCGAGCTGAAAACCGCCAAAGCGGTGGGCGCGCGTCACGGCGCGCCAGTGATTTTTGCAGTCGATGCAGCCGCCGCGCATGCCGCCGGCATCGCCTTTTATCAGGCCGACAACGGGGTCTGGCTGTGCGGCCCGCTGCCGGCGCAGTATTTGCGGCAGTTGGATTAGTCGTCGGCGCGGCGGCGTTCAGCTTTGCGGCGGTCGCCGCGTTCGCCCACATCCAGATGGGCTTTTTCCAGCATCATTTTTTCAATCGCCATGCCGGTGACCGGGGGCGAAAATAAATAGCCCTGCATCTGGTCACAGCCGGTATCGCGTAAAAAGCGCAGCTGCGCTTCATTTTCCACCCCTTCCGCCACCACTTTTTGCTTAAGCTGCTTGGCCATGCTGATGATGGTGGCGGCAATCGCGCAATCATTCGCATCGTCTGGAATGCCGGTGGTGAAGGAGCGGTCGATTTTCAGACAGGCGATTGGAAAACGCTTTAAGCAAGACAGGCTGGAAAAACCGGTGCCGAAATCATCCAGCGCCAGCGTGACGCCGAGCGCTTTGATGCGATCCATGATGCTGATCACCTGATCCACGTTTTGCATCAGCGTGCTTTCGGTGATTTCCAACTCCAGCCATTGCGGGCCGATGCCATGTTCCTGCAAAGCCTGTTCAACCCGGTTTGGCAATTGCGGCGAGAATTCGCGCGCCGAGACATTCACCGCAATCCGCTGCGCCGGCAAGCCCATTTCCTGCCAGGCGCGCGCTTGCATGCAGGCTTGCTGCAAGACCCAGGCCCCGATCGTGACAATCAAGCCGGTTTCCTCGGCCAGAGAAATGAATTCGCCCGGCGGCACCAGACCGCGCTCGGGATGCAACCAGCGCACCAGCGCTTCCATGCCGACGATATTGCCGCTGAATAAATCGATTTTCGGCTGATAAAACACCACCAGCTGATTCAAGGCCAGGGCGCGCCGCAAACCGTTTTCCAGTTGCAAACGCTCCAACATGTTTTGATTCATGTCCTGGCAGTAAAAGGCATAGCCGGCTTCCTGCACGCCGTGTTCGTGCGCATGCCGTTTGGCGCGGTACATCGCCATATCAGCCAGCCGCAACAGGTTGTCGCTGTCATTGCCGTCTTGCGGAAAAATGCTGATGCCGATGCTGACATCAACCAGCAATTCATGGCTGTCGATATGGATAGGTTCGGCCAGGGCGTGCTGCAATTTCTGCGCCACCACGGCGGCGAAATAATGCTGCTCCAAGCCCTTGAGCACCACCACGAATTCATCGCCGCCTAAGCGCGCCACAATATCCTCTTCGCGCAAAGCCTGACGGAAGCGCTGCGAGACGGCCTGCAATAAGCGGTCGCCCACCGCATGGCCCAAGGTGTCATTGATGGGTTTGAAGCGGTTCAAGTCAAGAAACAGCAAGGCCACCTGGGTCTGATCGCGCCGCCCTTCGGCCAATGCCTGACTCAACAGCTTGGAGAGCATGGTGCGGTTGGGCAGATTGGTCAGGGCGTCGTAATACGCCAGATGATGAATCCGCTCTGCCGCCTGTTTGCGCTCGGTGATATCGGTCAAAAAGCCGATCAGGCCGACCGGCTCGCCGCTTTGGTCAGAAAGCGGCGATAAAGACAGGCTGACCCAGAACACTTCGCCCGATTTTTTGCGCCGCCGCACTTCCATCTCACTGCCGCCGGCATCCATGAAAGCATCGGCAAAATGCTGGTCTTCATCGTCGTATAAAAACAGAATATTGCGCCCGATCGCCTCTTCACTGCTGTAGCCGAACATTTTTTCGGCCCCTTTGTTCCAGCTGGTGATAAAGCCCATCATGTCCATGGTGATCACGGATTCCTGGATCTGGTCCAGAATTTGCGATTGACGCAAGAGTTCCGCTTCGATCTGCCCCAGGTTCGAGCCTATGCTCTTCCACTGGCTGCGCGCGCTGAATAATTGCCCGGTCAGATGGGCCAGCGCTTCCAGGCTTTGCAAATGCCCGGCCTGCAGATTGCCGGGCAAGGCGTACATCCAATAGCGCCCCATGGTTTGCCCGCCGACGCACACATCCGCACAATGCATTTCTTCTTCATAGGTCAAGGTGTGCAGCTGGGCGCGGCCGAGATAGCCGGCGTTGCCGGTTTCCAGCACACGTTGCGCCACCAGACTTAAGGCGACTTGCAATTCTTCGCCGTCCAGACGCATCACCAGCTCACATAAATCTGCGCTGACGACCAGGGGAGTGGCTTCGCAACGCATCGCGCCCTCACGCTTCACGTATCACAACACTGGCCCAGCGCCAGGCTTGTCCCATCGCCTGCCACCATTCAGCCGGACTGATATCGCCGCTATCGGGCAGGCTGCGGCCACGGCTGGCGGCGTCCACCAGATCCAGCAAGCGGCCCAATTCTCCGCCCTGGCGCAAAATCGCCTGCACCACCTGCTCATCCAGTTTCAGGGTGGCGATGACTTCATCCAAAGCGCCCTCCAGCGCCATGGGCAAGAGGGAAAACATGCCGCTCATAAAGGCTTTTTCACACATTGCCGCATCGCCGCCGCTGGCGCGGCATAGCCCTTCCATCAAACTGGCGCGCAAGGCGGCCAAGGGCAAGAGCGGATTCGCGGCCCCGCTTTCATCGCTGCGCGCATACAGCAATAATTGCAACCAGCGCTGTAACTGGCGGCGCCCCAGCACATTGATGGCCTGGGTGAAACTGGTGATCGGGGTGGCGGGGGCGAAAGCGGCGGAATTCACCAGCTTGAGTAAATGAAAAGACAGGCCGAGATCCTGTTTCAACAGCACTTCCAACTCGCGCGCCTCGGCGTCGCGCGCCACCAGGGCCAGCAGTTTCAATAAGCGGCTGCGCGAAGTGGCCTCCATTTTGATGCCGCCGGGTTGCAAGGCGTAGTCGCCGCACAACCAGGAAAAGCCGGCCGCCTTGCATTCCAGCATTTGCGCATTGCTGTCAACCCGGCTGGCCAGATGAGCGCCGCGCATCTGGCTCATGGTGTCGCGCGCCAGCGCGATCTGGCCGATGCTCATATCAAACATCATGGCCTCAATCTGCGGCGCAATCTTAAACCCGGGCGGCAGACAGCCGGCCACCACAAATCGCGCGCCGGCCGATTGCAAAGAGCGCAATTGCGGCTCCAGACTGGGCACGCCGCAGCGCGAAGCCGGCAGCGCCAGAATCAAACGGCCATGCGGCAGTTTATCGACTTCAATACTGTTCCAGGAAAAAGGATCGGGACAAGGCAGGATCAGGCTCAAACTGCCCAAGGCGTCAAACAAACCATTATCGCCCGCCAGCAAGGGGGCCAGTTGGCTGCCTGGAAAGCGCGCGGGCAGATGGCACCATGCGGCCACCCAATGCTGCTTCATATTCGCCACCGGCTGCAAACCGGCAATAGGCAGTGCATGAATACCAGGCTGATTCATCTTAGCATTTCCGATGATGCATTAATCTGTTGGCAAATCTTACAAGAGCACAGCCCCGACCGCCTCCGCCTCAAATACAAGGCATGGCGCGCCGCCATACAAACCGTCCCTGCTGCGTCATCATATCAAGCATTTCCTGGCTGAGCTTGTGCGAGCTGCGCGGCTTGTGCATTTTGTTGGAATTGATGCCGTTTTCGGCATGCCTGCGCGCAACGCATTTGCTTTTTATCACTTCATCATGCACAGCAAATTGCTTGTTAGCAAGAAAAATTTGCCACGCCGGGCGTGGCGTTTATGCATCATGCAAAAACAACTGTTGTAAATCATTCAGGAAGCGCTTACCCAGGGGACTGGGCTTGATCCAGCGGTGATCGACTTCCAGCAAACCGCGCCGCTGCGCATCCTGCAGTGCAGCGTCAATCACAGAGAGCGGCAAGCCGGTGCGCTCGGCAAACAGATTCAGGGCAAACCCGTCTTCCAGGCGCAGCGCGTTCAACATGAATTCAAAGCCTAGTTCATCGCGCCCGACTTCGTGTTCCTGCTGCAGCGGCGCACCGGCCTGACATTGCGTGATCCAGGTTTGCGGCTGCTTGTAACGCATCTGGCGCACAATCCGGTGCGCAAAAGAAAGCTTGCTGTGGGCGCCGGGGCCAATTCCGAGGTAGTCGCCGAATTCCCAGTAATTGCGGTTATGCCGCGCCTGGCAATCGGGTCGCGCATAGGCCGACACTTCATAATGCGCCAAGCCGGCGGCGGCGGTTTGCGCAAAAATCAGCTCTTGCATATCCGCGCTCAGATCATCATCCGGCAAATCGGGCGGAAATTTGGCAAACAGGGTGTTCGGCTCCAGCGTCAAATGATAATAAGACAGATGCGGCGGACGCCATGACAGGGCTTGCGCCAGATCTTCTTGCAATTCGGCCAGACTCTGCCCGGGCAGGGCGAACATCAGATCCAGATTGAAGTTATCAAAATGGCGGCTGGCGATTTCCAGCGCGGCGCGCGCCTGCTCACCGTCGTGAATGCGGCCCAGCGCGTGCAGCTTGGCCGAATCAAAACTTTGCACGCCGATGGAGAGACGGTTGACGCCAAGCTGGCGGAAA
The DNA here is from genome assembly GCF_037300705.1 of Massilia sp. W12. Classification (NCBI taxonomy): domain Bacteria; kingdom Pseudomonadati; phylum Pseudomonadota; class Betaproteobacteria; order Burkholderiales; family Oxalobacteraceae; genus Massilia; species Massilia sp. W12. Next base: position 3,617,474 of record NZ_CP147776.1, read on the forward strand.
GCGGCGAATTTTTCCGCTTCAAACGTGCCCGGATTGGCTTCCATGGTGATTTCCACGTCCGGCGCCAGGGGCAAGAGGCTGCGCAAATCCGACATCAAGCGCTCCATGCCCGCCGCAGACAGCAGGCTGGGCGTGCCGCCGCCGATAAACACGCTGTGAATCGGGCGCCCCCAGATCAGGGGCAAGGCCAATTCCAAATCGCGCCGCAACGCCGCCAGATATTCCGCCTCCGGTATGCCGTTTTTCGCTTCATGTGAATTAAAGTCGCAATACGGACATTTCCGCACGCACCAGGGAAAATGCACATACAGCGAGAGCGGCGGCAGGCTGCGCAATTGCAAACTGCCCTGCTTTAACCAGGCTTGCGCGGCCTGCGCCGCGCCGGCGTGAGCGGCATCTGCCGGGGATGCTTGCGCGTCCGGCTTGGCCGCGCCTTCGGGAAGAATCGGAATCATGCGTCTTGCAAACGGGCCGCCAGCGCGCGCATGGCCTGGCCACGGTGGGAAAGTTGATTTTTACGCGCTGCATCCAATTCCGCAACGCTGCAGCCAAGCTCAGGCAGCCAAAAATACGGATCGTAACCAAACCCGCCTTCACCGCGTGCGATATCGACGATTTCGCCATGCCAGACGCCATCCGCAACCAGGGGCTGCGGATCATCGGCATGGCGCACAAACACCAGCACGCAGTAGTAATACGCGCGCCGCTCGGTATGGCCCTGCAGCGCCTGACACAGCTTGCGATTATTCGCGGCGTCGGATTTCGGTTCGCCGGCATAGCGCGCCGAATGCACGCCGGGGGCGCCGCCCAAAGCCGGCACACAAATGCCGGAATCGTCCGCCAACGCCGCATGGCCGGACAGGCGTGCGGCATGGCGCGCTTTGGCCAGGGCGTTTTCCAAAAAAGTGCCAAACGGCTCTTCGGCGGCGGGAATCGCAAATTCTTTTTGCGGCTTGACGAGAAAACCCAGCGGGGCCAACAGGCTGTCAAATTCGCGCAGCTTGCCGGCATTGTCTGAGGCCAGCACCAGAATCTGACTCATGCTCACTCCGCCAAACCGAGCGCCTGTTTTTGCAGCGCGCATAATTCGCGGATGCCGGCCTCGGCCAAATCCATTAATTGGTTCATCACCGCGCGGTCAAACACCGCGCCTTCAGCCGTACCCTGCAATTCGACATAGTGGCCGGCGTCTGTCATCACCACATTCATATCGGTGTCGCAATCCGAGTCTTCCGGGTAATCCAAGTCCAGCACCGGCACGCCCTGAAACACGCCGACAGAAACCGCCGCGACAAAGGCTTTGAGCGGAATCGCCGGAATCAAGTCGCGCGCCTTGAGGGTGGCGAAGGCGTCATATGCAGCCACCATGGCCCCGGTGATAGAGGCGGTGCGGGTGCCGCCGTCGGCCTGGATCACATCGCAATCCAGATGCAGGGTGCGCTCGCCAAAACTGTTCAAATCAAAGGCGGCGCGCAAGGAGCGCCCGATCAGGCGCTGAATTTCCTGGGTGCGCCCGCTTTGCTTGCCGCGCGCGGCTTCGCGATCCATGCGGCTGTGAGTTGAGCGCGGCAGCATGCCGTATTCGGCAGTCAACCAGCCCTGCCCTTTGCCTTTTAAAAAACCGGGCACTTTTTCTTCCACGCTGGCGGTGCAGATCACTTTGGTGTCGCCGAATTCGACTAACACCGAACCTTCAGCGTGACGGGTGTATTGACGGGTCAGACGCACCGCGCGCATTTGCTGCGGGCTGCGTCCGCTGGGACGGCAAAAAGCATTCATCAGTTTGAATTCCTGGAGGTGATTTGGGATGATTTTTGAATCGCGCCGCGAATTTCCTCGATCGCCTTTTCAATTTCATCATCATTAAACAGATCATCTTCCGCCGCATGCTGGGCGATATTGTCCTGCGGGGCCTGGATCGTGGTCGAAACCGCGCCCACCGGCAAGGTATGGGTGGAAATGCTGGTGATGTCTTCCAGCTCCTTGCTGCCCTGCCACATCACGGCCAGCGCGGTGGCGTTGTCGCTGTTTTTACCGGCGATGCCGACCGCGCTCTTGAGCAGATCGGGCACAGCGCGCATCACGGTGTTGCCGGCAAAACGCTGCGCCAGCACATGGTCCGGCAAAACCGACCACAGGCCATCCGAGCACAGCAAGAGGATGTCGCCGGCCATCAGACTGGCGCGGCGGGAAATTTCGACAATCGGCAGATTCGGCGCACCGATGCAATTGAATAATTTATTCCGGTCCGGATGGGTGGCGCGCTCGGAAGGATCGACCTTGCCTTGCGCAATCAGGGTTTCCAGGCGCGAATGGTCGCGCGTGCGCGCCAGAATCTGGCCATTGCGCATCCAATACAGCCGCGAATCGCCGCAATGCGCCCAAATCGCCGTATTGTGCTGCACCAGACAGCCGACAATGGTGGTGCGCGGCGTCTCCGGCAAATTATTGATCGCGCGGTAACGGTGGATTTCCCGGTGCGCCGCTAAAAACGCATCTTCCAGGAAGCGCTCCGGTTTTTTGACATAAGGCGTGGCCTGCTGTTGAAACAGGGTGGCGATGGTTTGCATGGCGATGGTAGCCGCCATTTCACCGCGCAAATGCCCGCCCATGCCATCGCACAGCAGGAGCAACAGCGCATCGCGCGTGAAGCTGTAACCCATGCGATCCTGGTTGATTTTGCGCCCGCCGATCAGGCTTTCTTGATATACGGAAAATTGCATGCCGCTCACTCTATTCTGTTGCGTCAGACCGGGGCCGTTTCAGGCGCCAAACCGGCTCGCTTTGGCAATGATACGCGATTGCGCAAAACTCATTGCGTATGCTCTTGTATCGTGGTGCCGCGCGCCTTGTCGCGCCGCCTCAAGCTGCCCAATAAGCCTTTGATCTTGCGCGTGATTTTTTGTCCCAATGACTGCTGTTGCTCCTGCTCGGCTTGCGGCGGGGTGTATTGCAGCAAGACTTTTTGCATCTCAAACAGGCTTTGCGGGCGTTGCAAAGGATCAATCATCAAAGCCCAGCGCACCAGATTGATCAACTCCGGCGTATATAAACCGTTCAGCTTTTCATAGTAGGCGTCCATCTTATCGCCGTTTTTACGCTGATCCGAGGCTTGCGGCGGCGCCCCGCTCATACAGGCGAACATGGTGGCGCCGACGCTGTAAATATCCGACCAGGGGCCTAATTGGGAGTTTTTGACATACAGCTCCGGCGGCGCAAAGCCCGGCGTGTACATCGGATAGAGTTTGGGCACATCCGCCTTCAAGGTTTGGCGCGCCGCGCCGAAGTCGAGCAGAATCGGCGTGCCATCCACCCGCAAATAAATATTGGCCGGCTTCAAATCCAGATGCAAAAGCTTGTTGGCGTGCACCTCGCGCAAGCCATTGATGACCTGATTAAAGACTTTACGGATGAATTTTTCCGACAGGATGGGCTGCATGCCCTTGTCGCGCTGGCGCAAAATATGGTCTTGCAGCGAGCGCCCGGACTCATACGCCATCACCATATACACCGTGTCATTGGCGCGGAAGAAGTTCACCACCGACACCACATTCGGATGCGAGATGCGGGCCAGGGCGCGCCCTTCTTCAAAAAAGCATTTCAGGCCGATGCGGAAAATCGGCAGATTGCCCGGTGCAATCGCCGGGGTCAGCTCGCCTTCACGCCGCAGCGCCAGCGAACTGGGCAGGTATTCCTTGATGGCGACCGCGTTACCCTCAGCGTCATACGCCAGATACACGATACTGAACCCGCCGGACGCAATCTTCTTTACAATGCGGTATCCGGCGATTTCCAGTCCATCTGGCAGGGGGGCGTTATTTTGTGCAGCCATAATGTTCAGAGCGTGTTTTTACCGGATTGTGTGGATAATTCCATCTTTTGTAAAGAAGGGCCTGGAAAAAAAGCCGGCGTCAGCCATCAGCTTACTCCTTTCGGGCCTATAACGCGGAGGCAAATTTGAGCGTGCACAGCATGACCGGCTATGCGGTCGCCACCAGCGAAAGCGCGTGTGGCACTTTGACGATTGAAATCAAGAGCGTGAATTCACGTTTTCTCGATTTACAGTTTCGCATCAACGATGATTTGCGCTCTTTGGAACCGCTCTTGCGCGAAGCCCTGATGGCGCGCGCCACGCGTGGCAAGGTGGAATGCCGGGTCAGCTTTGGCCGCAAAGCGGCGCAAGGCCAAAGCCTGGCGCTGAATCATGAATTACTCAATCAATTGCGCGGCATGCAAGATCAGGTACGCAGCAACTTCCCCGACGCGCGCTTAATGTCCATGGGCGAATTGCTGCGCTGGCCGGGCGTGCTGGAAGAAGCCCAGTTGTCGCAGGAAAGTCTGCAACAGGATGTGATGCAGGCAATGCAAAGCGCGCTCACCACCTTTGTCGAAAGCCGCGCACGCGAAGGCGCAGCCCTGGTCGCCATGTTGTGCAGCAGGATCGATGCGATGGAAGAAATTGTCGCCCGCATCAGCCCGCTGGTACCGCAGATCGTCGCCCAATTTCAGCAAAAAGCCACCGAACGCATGCATGAAGCGCTCGGCCTGGCCGGCGATGGCCCGGCTTTATCGCGCCAGGAAGTGCTGGAACGCATCCGCCAGGAAGTGACGCTGTATGGCATCCGCATCGACATCGCCGAAGAACTCTCGCGCCTCACCGCGCACCTGGCGGAAACCCGCGCTATCCTGAAAAAAGGCGGTCAGGTCGGCAAACGCCTGGACTTCATGATGCAAGAGTTAAACCGCGAAGCCAATACCCTGGGTTCCAAAGCCGCCGCCAAGGAATTGGCCGACGCCTCGATGGAGCTCAAACTCTTGATCGAACAAATGCGCGAACAAGTACAGAATCTGGAATAAGCAAGGAAAACCCATGAGCCAAGAACAACATTTCAGCGGCTGCCTGTTCATCGTCGCCGCCCCTTCCGGCGCCGGCAAATCGACCCTGGTGAATGCCCTGCTCAAAGAAGAGCCTGGCATCAAACTCTCCATCTCCTTCACCACGCGCGCGCCGCGCCCGGGCGAAGAAAACGGGCGCGAATACCATTTCGCCTCGGTGGAAGATTTTCTGGCGCGCAAAGCGCATGGCGAATTTATCGAATCCGCTGAAGTGCATGGTAATTACTACGGCACTTCGCGCCTGTTGATCGAAGATGAAATCCGCAAAGGCGCTGATGTGCTGCTGGAAATCGACTGGCAAGGCGCGCGTCAGGTCATGAAACAATTCCCGCAGGCGATCAGCATTTTTATTTTGCCGCCCTCAATTGCCGCCCTGGAAGAACGCCTGAAAAAACGCGGCCAGGACGAACCGCATGTGATCACGCGCCGCCTCTTAGGCGCCGGCGGCGAAATGGCGCATGCGCCGGAATTTGAATACATCCTGATCAATGAACAATTTGACACCGCCCTGTCCGATTTGCGCGCCATCGTGCGCGCCGCACGCTGCCGCATGAAGCAGCAGGCGCGCCGCAACGCCGATCTGTTCACCCAGCTCGGCATCCACGACGACTGAGGCAGCCCGGCCGCCACACAGTGCGCCACGCCGCTTGTTGCATTCTCACAAAAGGCGGGGCGTATGTGACATTTCCGTTATACTATTGATGTGTTGCAATGCGGCGAAAACATGTTATGCATGTTTTCCTTGTCGAAATTGTTATTTCATGGCAATCCGGCTCAGCTCAGCATTGCTGTTTGATTATTGTTTTTACGCTACATCCCCTTTTCGGAGTCATCATGGCACGTGTCACTATTGAAGATTGTCTGCGCACCATTCCCAACCGCTTCCAGCTGACCCTGGCCGCCACCTATCGCGCGCGCCAATTGCTGCAAGGCCATACGCCGAAAGTCGAAGCCAAAGATAAGCCGACCGTGATCGCCCTGCGTGAAATCGCCGCCGGCAAAGTCGGTCTGGAAATGCTGAAAAAAGTCCCGGTATAACGCCGGCCCCTGTTTTTTTGCACCACCGGCATGCGCTCCGCTGACGCCCCGATTGCCTCCCCCGCCCGCAAAAACGGGCGGCGCGCTCAGCCAGCGCCTGCCGCCACCGCCGCGCCGGAAAACCATCCCGCCTCTGTCGCCAGCGTCTCCACTCTGCTGGAAAAACTCGCCCAATATCTGTCGCAAGCCGAAATGAAACGGGTGCGCGAAGCCTACCGCTTTTCAGACGAAGCGCATTTGGGCCAGGTGCGCAAATCCGGCGAGCCGTATATCTCGCATCCGATTGCCGTGGCGGAAATCTGCGCCGATTGGAAGCTGGATGTGCAGGCGATTCAAGCCGCCCTGCTGCACGATGTGATGGAAGATCAGGGCATCAAAAAAGAAGAACTGATCGAACGTTTCGGCGCGCCTGTGGCGGCGCTGGTGGATGGTTTATCCAAGCTGGAAAAAATCGAATTCCAAAGCCAGGCCGAAGCGCAGGCGGAAAATTTCCGCAAAATGCTGCTGGCCATGGCGCGCGACGTGCGCGTGATTTTGATCAAGCTGGCCGACCGCCTGCACAATATGCGCACGCTGGAAGCGATGGCGGCGCACAAAAAACGCCGCATCGCGCGCGAAACCATGGACGTGTATGTGCCGATTGCGCACCGTCTGGGTTTGAACAATATCTACCGCGAACTGCAAGACCTGGCGTTTTCCCACCTCTACCCGATGCGCTACCGCACCCTGGCAAAAGCGGTGCGCGCAGCGCGCGGCAACCGGCGCGAAGTGGTCAACAAGATCTTGCACTCGGTGTCTGACACGCTGGCGCGCGCCGGCATGCGGGTGGAAATCCAGGGCCGCGAAAAAACCCTGTTCGGCATCTACCGCAAAATGCGCAATAAGCATCTGAGTTTCTCCCAGGTGCTGGACGTGTATGGCTTTCGCATCGTGGTGGACAGCTTCGCCAATTGCTATGTGGCGATTGGCATTTTGCACGGCCTGTACAAACCGATGCCGGGCAAATTCAAAGATTACATCGCCATTCCCAAACTGAATGGCTATCAATCGCTGCACACCACCTTAGTCGGCCCGTATGGCACGCCGGTGGAATTTCAAGTGCGCACCCAGGACATGCACCGCGTCGCCGAATCCGGCGTGGCGGCGCACTGGCTGTACAAAAGCGAACATGAAAACATCAGCGACTTGCAACAGCGCACCCATGCTTGGCTGCAATCGCTGCTGGACATTCAAAAACAAACCGGCGACTCGACCGAATTCCTGGAGCATGTGAAGGTCGATCTGTTCCCGGATTCGGTGTATGTGTTCACGCCGAAAACCAAGATCATCGCACTGCCGCGCGGCGCCACGCCGATTGATTTCGCCTACAGCATTCACACCGATGTGGGCGACCGCACCACCGGCGTCAAAATCAATCACGAAGAAGCCAGCTTGCGCACCGAGTTGCACAATGGCGACATCGTGGAAATCATCACCGGCGACCACGCCCGCCCCTCGCCTGCCTGGCTGACCTTTGTGCGCACCGGCAAAGCGCGTTCGGCAATCCGGCATTATCTGCGCGGCTTGCAGACTGCCGACACCATGGCCGCCGGCGAACAGTTATTGAATCAATCGCTGCAGCCTTACAAACTGGAAGGTCTGCCGCCGCATTTGATGGATCGTTTTCTGCACGAATCCAACGCCAAATCGATGTCCGACATTCATGCCGACATCGGCGTCGGCAAACGCATGGCCGCTTTGGTTGCGCGCCACATCTTTGTGCTGGTCTCACACGACCCGAAGAGCGCCGCCCTGCTCAAACCCATGCTGGAAACCAGCACGATCAAACAAGACCCGGTGGTGATTTACGGCGAAGACGGCATGGCGGTGCAACTGGCCAAATGCTGCATGCCGATTCCGGGCGACAATGTGGTGGGCAAGCTCAACCGCGACCAGGGCTTATTGATCCACAACACCGATTGCGCCATCGCCAAACGCTGGCTGAGCAAAGAACCGGAGCGCTGGACTGAAGCGCGCTGGGCGGCAGACTTAAACCGCCGCTTCGACTGCCGCATCCTGCTGCTGGTGACCAACGAGCAAGGCAATCTTGCCCGCGTGGCGGCGGAAATCGGCGACGCTGACGCCAACATCAGCAATGTCAGCATGGAAGAAGACAAAGAACACGGCATGACCGAACTGCGCTTCACCATCCAGGTCACCGACCGCGTACATCTGGCGCGCTTGATCCGCAATGTGCGCAAGGTGGAGGGGGTGACCAGGGTGCTGCGTGAGCGTGGGGGGTATGAGCGGGGGTTGCAGTAGGCTATGCCGCTATACCAGGATGCGCTTTATTTGATCAAGGCCAATCTTGAAGAGTGTGCGCGGGGCGGCAAAGTAAGGGCTGTCGCCATCGGAAAATTCAGCGCAAGCCAATATGCGACGATTAATGCAAGTCGCGCAGCAAACAATCTCCCCCCGTTGGAAAACCCGGAAATTGTATTTCTCGGCTCGCATCTCTATAAAAGCAGGGTAGTTCGCGACGCTTACACCATCCAGGATGTCATCACACAAATCAGTTCAGCAACAGCAGACTCCGCTGTCGTCATCATCAATAGCCGCATGACTGCCACTCGCAGCAATAGCTTGCGCAAGGATGGCTATGGCAACATGGTGCTGGACGAAGCAATCTATGAGCTGACACAACGCAAGCCCCGGGCCGAACTATTCTCCGTGATCCCCAAGGGGGACAAAATCAAGCCGAATCAAGGAAAAAATCAGTCTGAGTAAAGAAAAAAGCCACCCCGAAGGGTGGCTTTCAGATGAAGCTGCATTCGCCCGGGTAACATACATCAGTCCAGCGCACCAACACAACTCCGCGTTAATTGTATCATGCGTCAAGCAAGCTTTTGAGGAATAGTTCTGGTATATTGTGGTTTGTAGCTGCAATGAAGTTTGCGGAGGTTGTGAGTTTGGGGTTGCATCGCGCAGAGAAGATTTAGCCAGTTAGTACCGACACCGTTTCTACATCATACCAAAACGATCCTATCAGATTATAGGAGCAACATAGTGGAAGAATACAGCGTAGAAATCAATGAATGGAAGCAACTACAATTGCACCATCTTTTCTCGGCCTATCGTAAAGCAAAAGCAGATTGCTTCTACGAAAGACCCTCAGGGAAACTTATTGAATTTGCAAAATATGAAGAAAATTTATATGAAAACTTAAATCTCTTATTAGAAAAACTACATTCGCTAAATGAAAGTTCATCTTTTTCAAATTTCATGGAAAATAAACCACTAGCAATTGCCTACCCAAAAACAATAAAAATCTCAACTAAAGAATCTAATAGCGAGAATAATCCGATTGACGAATCTATCAAATTTTTCACATCAAATACGTCTGAATATATTGATACGCTCTGCAAAACAAATACAATCTCTCCCGAGTTTCGCATAATTGGAAGTTTTGAGATTGACACTCATATATTATCAGCACTCTGGATCAACAAAATTGGTCATAAGTTCGATGCAATACTAAGCAGAAATATCGTAAGCGCCCAACCGCCCCATCTCCCCAAGCCCACAAAACCCGCGCATGCTGTGCCCATCAAACAGGAGGGGCAAGTATGCAAAGCAAATCACCGAAGAAAAGCAGAGAAGAATGGCTCGCGCACGTGCGGGCGTGGCGCATGAGTGGGCAAACGCAAAGCGCGTATTGCCGGCAGCACGAAATCAATCTGCCGGTCCTGCAATACTGGATCAAGCGCAGCCGCAGCGGATCTGAAAGCGCGCCGCTGACCTTGGTTGCCGCACAAGCGCCAACTGGCGCCATTTCTGCCCCCATCAGCGGCAATCTGACGCTGGAATGCGGCGCGCAGCGGCTGCATATTCCGCTGCATGTTCCGGCGCAATGGCTGGCTGCTTTATTGCGAGAACTGGCGTGAGCTGGCCGCAGCCTAAGCAAATCTGGCTGGTGCAAGAAGCGATGGATATGCGCGCCGGCATCGATAGCCTGGCCGCGCGCATTCAGCACAGCTTGGGACGCACGCCGTCGGATGGCGCTGCATACGTGTTTCGCAACCGGCGCAACAATCGCCTCAAGGCGCTGGTGTTTGACGCCAGCGGCATTTGGCTGTGCCAGCGCCGTCTGCATCAAGGCGGCTTCACCTGGCCGGAACCGGGCGCGCAAGTGTTTCTGCTCAACACAGAACAATGGGAATGGCTGTGTAAAGGCGTGGATTGGCGCCGTCTGAGCGCTGCCCACATCCCCGCCTGGCTGTATTGAAATGCGCTTTGGCAACGATCCGACTGGTTCTTGATCAGGTAAAAAAATCCCATGAAAGAAACCGCAAAAAAGATGGTGTTTACGCAGGAAAAAGCGCTTGAAAGCGTTACACTTCAGGCATGGATTTCATTGCGCAAAAACACCGCTTGCAACACACCGAAGGCATCCCGTCCCCGCTACGGGAAGAGCTGTTGGCGCTCATTGAGCAAGCCACGCAGGCAGAGCAAAAAGCTGCTGCATTCGCACAACGCGCCACACATGCAGAGCAGCAAGCCGCACAAGTGCAAAGCTATGCGGATCAACTGCGCCAGCAAAACGAAAAACTCCATCAAGAAGTCACGTACTTGCGCCGCATGCGTTACGGCATCAAGAGTGAGCGCATGGCTGACAGCACGCAGCGCGATTTGTTTGAGCAAGATTTGGATGCCGATATTGAGGCGCTGCAAGCCGAGTTGGATAAGCTCGCAGCAGCGTCCCCAAAAAAAGAAGCGGTCAAACAAAAGCGCCCTGGTCGCCTGCCGCTGGCGGCGCACTTGCCGCGCGAAGACGTGTTGCACGAGCCGGCCAGTTGCGACTGCCCGGAATGCGGCAAAGCGATGCGCAAAGTTGGCGAAGATGTCACAGAAAAATTATCGGTGCAGCCGGCAGTGTTCAGCGTCAAGCGTCACCGCTATCCGAAATATGCCTGTCAGGCTTGCCAATCCATTCATCAGGCGCCCAGCGCACCGTCGATTATTGACGGCGGCGGCGTTGAGCACGATGTGCTGGCTTGGTTGCTGGTGTCGAAATATCTCGATCATCTGCCGCTGTATCGCCTGGAGCAGATCGGTGAGCGCCATAATGTGCCCCTGTCCCGCACCAAGCTGGCGCAGTGGGTAGGACGTACAGGCGTGGCGCTGGCGCCGTTGGCGGATCGCTTGGCGCAATTGTTGCGACAGCGGCGCTGCTTGCATGCCGATGAAACGCCGGTGGCGCAATTAGCGCCGAAAACCGGCAAAACCGAGCGCGGCTATCAATGGGTGTACCGCAGCAACGATATGGAGCCTGGGCCACGGATTGTGGTGTATGACTATCAGCCATCACGCCAGGGACAGCACGCGCGCAACATGCTGGCGGGCTGGAGCGGCTATTTGATGGCGGATGCGTATTCCGGCTATCAGGCATTATTTGCTGGCGGCGTGGTGGAGCTGGGCTGTATGGCGCATGCGCGGCGCAAATTCTTCGATTTGCACGCAGCACGTCCAACGCCCATCACCACCGAAGCCTTGCATCGCTTTGCTCAGTTATATGAAATTGAGCGCGAAGCAAAAGACATGTGCGTAGAACAACGCGCGGATTTGCGACGGGAAAAAAGTCTGCCTCTGTTAGCGGAATTCGAGACCTGGCTGAATGAAACCAGCGCCCGCGCCAGTCCGTCCTCCGGCTTGCAAAAAGCGATCGTGTACACCCTCAGCCGATGGCCTGCGCGGGTGCGCTATGCACACAGCGGGGATTTGCCGATAGATAATAATGCGGCGGAAAATGCCTTGCGCCCGGTGGCCATCGGGCGCAAGAACTGGCTGTTTTACGGCACAGAACGCGCCGGCCATCGCGCCTCTTGCATCATGTCTTTGCTGGCCACGGCAAAGCTTAATGGCCTTGATCCATACGAATGGCTGCTTGATACGCTCAACAAATTGCCCACTTGGCCAGCCAATCGCTTGGATGAGCTATTGCCGCTTGGGTCTGTGATTCAGGTCTGATCGAGATGGGGGCGTTGGGCGCTTACGAAATATCTATGGTTCGCGTTTAAGAAGATTAAAAAAGACAGATTCAGATTCTTATGAGTATAATATCGGGACCATTGGTTCATTTCAACCATATTATTCTCCATACATTAATTGGAGAAAAAAAGGCTTCAACATGATTCAGAAAGAAATTACATCTGGCTCCGGAGTTTCAGTAGTAATTATGGATATTTCAAGTTATTACCATAATATTGATCCATCTTTTTTTGGCAAAGAAATCTTTTGGGATTCTTGTGGGATAAACCTTACTTCTTGGGAGAAGCAATTTACACGTGAATTCTCAAAATTTCTAGTACATTGGAGCAACTTAGCTGGGGAAAACATCCTTGCTGATAATAACATTGAGTTCAAGGGTGGATTACCTATGGGATTATCAATATCAAGAATAATTTCCAATCTACAACTATTAAAATTCGATAGTGAGGTTGAGGAGGAACTCAATCCAGCATATTATGGAAGATATGTCGACGATATTTTTTGGTAATTAAAAAAAATGGAGGAATTCCAACAAGAAAAGAAATTTTAGAGTCGTTGTTTTCTAAAATTAGCTGCATCCAGAAAACGTCAGACGGTAAAGTAAAAATTAATCAAGGATCTGAATTTGGAGAGTCTAATTTAATTTTAAATGAAACCAAGTTGAAACTATTTTACCTTGAAGGCCAACCTGGGTTAGATCTGCTCGCCAATATTGAAGCAGAACTATCAAAACTTTCAAGTGAACGACGGCTGATGCCCTCTCCTGAACATTTAGAATCAACAGCCTCCGCAAGGGTTCTTTCGACAGCAGGTGCATTTGATAAGGGCGAGTCTCTAAGTAATATAAATAACTTGTCAATTCGCAGAATGAGCTGGGCAATACAACTTAAAGCAGTAGAAACTATCGCAAATAACATTCCACCTCAATACTGGCAAGAAGAGCGTGAAAAATTCTATAAATTTACACAGAATCATATATTAAGATTTGATCGCCTCTTTGATCATATAGACTATTTACCCAGAATACTTTCATTAGCGATTTCCGCCGGGGATGTAAGCCAGGTTGGAACAATTTGCAATTCAGCATTTAACTCAATAAATTTATTAAAGTCAAAGACTGATAAAGCTTTAATAATAAATGGAAAGGAAGTTATATTACAGAATAGCGATAGAATATGGCATAATCTAACCAAATGGATAAAGGAGCTAATTCAAGAAACAATCTATAGATCAAATATACAAAAAGAATTGATTGATAGAATCACCTGCCTCAAAGTGATAAATAGCTTCATATTTAAAAGTAAAAATTTAGCCAAGGGCTACATTATTAATAGCGCCGACAGATTATCCGCATCATTTTTAGGGATAAAGAAAAACACGGAACATCCTCAACTCGAACCACTGTCATCAGCAGATATTAATATAAAGTTATTAATATTTCATGTAAGCCGAGCTGAGGAATATAGTTTTTTAAAATCCCATTCCGACCAAGAGAAAATTGGTATATTTTACAATCTTTTAAAAGTTAGAAAACCTAGCTTTAACGATTCACCAATTCCTACTGAAAACGAAATTTGCGAGAATTCTGTATTATTTAAAAATATTTCAATAACATCAAAGCAAGATGGTGATATTGTAAATGTAGGATATAAGAGAAATAGGAAAGATAAAAAAATCCGCCTTGGAATATGTAACATTTTAACCACACAAAAAAGTTGGATGGCCGGAGCCAATGATAATCCAGATTTATCACTAGAAAGATATCATAGAATCCGGCGAATTGTTAATGAAGCTATTTCTGCAAACCCTAGACCGACATATTTAATTTTTCCAGAACTATCGATTCCAGAAGAATGGTTGCCAACTATCGCAACTATACTGTTAAATTCCAACATTAATCTAATCGCAGGTTTAGATTACAAAAGAAATAATAAAGGGGAAATCTATAGTGATGTTGCATTGATTTTAATGCAAGAAAATAATCAACCATTCTCAGCGATTCAATTTCGACAAAGGAAATCGATGCCGGCCCCCGGCGAGGAAAAGGAATTGCTTCATTTATTTGGCTTAAATTGGTATAAGACCGATGATGGCTCAAATAAAAAAACAGTTCCTTCTCCTAAAAAAATATACAATCATAATGATTTCTATTTTGGGGTTTTAGTTTGCTCAGAGCTGCAGAATATTGCCTATCGGCACCATTTTCAAGGAAAAGTTGACTGTATGATGGTTTTATCCTGGAATCAGGATTTGGAAAGCTTTACATCACTTATTGATTCTGCAAGTTTGGATGTTCATGCCTATATTACTTTAGTAAATAATAGAGCATATGGAGATAGCAGAGTTCGCGCTCCAGCCAAGGAAAATTACAAAAGAGATATTTGTAGATTACGTGGTGGTGAAAATGAACATATAGTAGTTGTAGAAATTGATGTTGAAATTTTGCGAAAATTTCAAAGCCGCGCCAAAAGATGGCCAAGCGACGACGATCCATTCAAACCAGTGCCAGAAGGTTTTACAATCTCAGATGAAAGAAAAAAAATTCCTTAATCCCATTTTTTGCACAACTCACAAAGAACTAGATGGCTAATTTACAAAAGTCCGTCACATCAGGATTTTCTTAAAATACCTTCATTTCTTAAGAAAAGAGCCATCAAATAGAACTATGAGGCTAATGATAGAGATAAAACGTGACTGTTCAGCCGAATTCAGACCAAAAACGTAGGGGCTGAGAGCCACCAGGGGGTCAGTTCTAACATTCCAACATTTTCAATAGTAACTGATGCCTTCTTGATCAATTTCTATCACAAAAAATGTGACCTAATCAAACCATTTACCTACAGGAGATAGTTGTGAGCAAAACAGATGTAAATTTATATCGTTCAATCAGAAAGGAAGATTTTCCTGATGGCACCATCATAGAAAGTCAACCGGCGCCTGAGATTTTATACCCTGACTTTGAGGATCGGGAATTACCCAATGGAAAAACCCGCAAGGCGGATGTATCTTCAAGTAAAGATAAGGAAGGAGTAAATTGGGTGCATGCAGGAGGCGGCACATCTTTATTTGATCGAGCGGAAGTTTTTCCAAAAAAATACTGGATATGTTTTGAATTGCCAGAAGGCACGACAATTCCCGAATCACTGATTGTAAGATTTACAAATTAGTCTCCCCTGAACAATTCCCAACCTCCTGATTTTATTGAAAAAAATTGAGGAATGGAGACCGCAGAATTGCAAGAAATGATTAAAATAGAATTCATTTCCGGCAAAAAGCGGAGGGGCAAATGGGGCCGAAACCGACGGGGACAGTAAGCGCGGATATGTTCCGACAAAGGCTTGATGAGTTGGTCAACCCCAAACATCCATTGGTGAAGTTGGCCGATTTGATGGATTGGAGCGTGTTCGAGAGGGAATGGACGACGCATTTCCCGTCATCGCGAGGCAGACCAGCAACTTCTACGCGCCTGATCGCAGGCCTTTTGTATCTGCAACACACATTTGCGTTATCTGACGAAGATGTTGTGTGGGGATGGGTTGAGAATCCATATTGGCAATTGTTTTGCGGGGAAATTTGGTTTCAACATCACCCGCCAATTGACCCCAGTTCGCTGACGCGTTGGCGCAAACGGATTGGAGAAAAAGGTCTGGAATGGATGCTGACGCAGACAATCAAAGCAGCAGAAAAAGCCAAGGTGGTGGAACAAAAAAGCTTTGAGAAGGTGATCGTTGATAGCACAGTGCAAGAAAAAGCGATTACGTGGCCAACCGACGCAAAATTGCTGGAGCGCGCCAGGCAGCATCTGGTCAAATTTGCCATTGAGGAAAAGTTGGATTTGCGGCAAAACTATAACCGTGAGGCGCCAAAATTAGCCGGGCAAGTAGCGCGTTATGCTCACGCCAAGCAGTTCAAACGCATGCGCGGCAGTTTAAAGAAGCTCAAGACGCTGGTGGGGCGCGTTTATCGGGATGTGGAGCGCAAGCTCGCCAACAAGTCTGAGAGCGTGAAGCAGAAAGCCAGCGACTTGCTGGCCAAAGCGAAGCGCCTGCTGACGCAACAAAAAAATGACAAGAATAAACTTTATAGCCTGCATGCGCCGGAAGTTGAATGCATCTCCAAAGGAAAGGCCCGGCAGCCATATGAATTCGGTGTGAAGGTTTCGATTACGGTGACACACAAAGAAGGCTTGGTGGTGGGGATGCGCAGTATGCCCGGCAACCCATACGATGGCCATACTTTATACGAAGCATTGGAACAAGCGGCCATCCTGACAGATACCCTTCCAAAAGAGGCATTTACAGATTTGGGCTATCGCGGCGGCACAGCGCCAAGCGGCGTTAAAGTCTTCCATCGACGTTTAAAGCGCAACATCACAGCGCGACTTCGGCGGGATATCCGACGGCGAAGCGCAATTGAACCGGTGATTGGACATATGAAAAATGACGGAAGATTGAGCAGAAATTGGTTGAAAGGCGCTGATGGTGATGCCTTTCATGCTTTGTTATGCGGCTGCGGCCACAATCTGCGCATGATCCTCCGAAAGCTCCGGCTTTTTTTGGCCTTCCTTGCGTTTCTTTGCAGCTTCAGATTTCCTGAGGGAAAACCTTGTCTGACCGCAGATTGCATTTGTTGACCTTAATTTGAATTGTTCAGGGCCGACAAATTACAATCAACGATTCGAAGCCAATCATTTCCAGATTGAAAGCAAAGCAAGAATGATGACTAAAGACGCCTATCTTGGCGCATTGGATAATTTGGCCAGAAATGCGATTGTCAGAGCAGTGGAACTTGGTCGTAAAATTTGAAAGGATATATCATGGTTGAAATTACTGTAGCTGCTTTAATCGCAGCCATTGAAGCACTGGATGAAAAGATCTGGCGCTTGATTGCCGAACGGGATCAAATTCAGGATGATGAATTAGCCGCTGGTGATATGGATGATATCATATTGTCATACATGAAATCCGCTGTCTCCTTGCGTGAAAGTTATCAACTAGCTCAAGAAATGGGTTTCAATATGACGCCTTATGAAAAGTTGGTGAAGTCGGTTGATTTGTTAAGCCCGATGCGGAAATAAGAAATCAATAGGCAGATCATGAAAAATCGGCTGCATTCCATCCATTATGCAGGCGAAGAATTTCAAGAAAAATACGTGACTGCTTAGCCTTCATAAGGATGGACGAAGCAGATTCCGTTCGCCCTGAGCCTGTCGAAGGGCATGGTTGGTCATGGAAAACCGTGGTTCGACAAGCCCGGCACAATGAAGCTGCAACCCGCTTGGTATATAAACCGACTTGTTAGCGCAGTGGCTGAATAGATACAAAAAAACTATCAAATAGCGCCAAGAACTCGAATGGAGCAATTTGAAACGATACGGGGTCACCTGATAATCATGCACGGGCAGCATATCCCGGGCAGTTGAGTTGGCAAAGCTTGGACAATAAGAAGGTAAGCATGTTTGGATTGGGCATAAGGGATGTGAAACTGTTGATAACTGCAGTTGACGACATTCCGGGGCGTCCATCTGAGTGAGTCCGGGTGAAGTAAGCCTCCCGTCATTCCCACATGTTTTTAGCCGGAATCCAGCGCTGTGCCAACAGCCACCGTTTGAACTCCGCGCCACCACTTTATTCCCCTTCGGCTAAAGCATGCGAAGGCAGGCTCTTCGCGGGAGTGCCGGTGCAAGGGCTGAATAGCCACCTTCTTTTTATTGCTCGCGAGAAAATATTTCCTTGCGAGGCCATGTCCGTGCTGATAATCTGAAGCTTCAGGGTTCACTCATCATTCACCGGGAGTTTGTATGAGGCAGATGAAACGCACGGTTCTTGCTGCAGGCGCAATCAGCCTTGTATGCGCATTTTCAGCACAGGCCGCAACCTATGACATCAGCAGCAATTTTATCCGCAGCGGGGTTTCTGAATCTCTGACCTCCTTGTTCATCAATCCCAGCACCGCCACCGTCCATCAATACTCGGGCCTGGTGGAAATCATCGTCAGCGGCACAGGCTGGAGCGCTGGCAGGGAATTGAATGACGCCTTCCACGGCGTACCGCGCGGCACGCCTTACGATAGCCAGTGGTATCAACTCAATCTGGGCTGGAATGGCGCCGATTTAGCGCCCTACTCCGGTGAGGCGCGCAATATCAGCAACTACATCAACTTCATTGATGGCGTTGGCGCGGTCAACGGCGGCATACCCGCTTTTCGCACAGATCACCGCTACCATTTCGTGGTGAATGTGCCGCAAAACGCCGGCCGTCTGCAGTTTGGCGTGTCGGATGGGATTTTTGCGGATAACGGCGGGCAATACAATATTCAAGCGTTCAAGGTCACGGCAATTCCTGAAGCCGGCGCCTATGCCATGCTGCTGAGCGGTTTGGCGGCGCTTGCTCTGCTCTCGCGCCGCCGCAAGGTTTGACTTGATTTGCGGCCTGTCAAACGGGCGGGGGCAGCGCCAGCGGAGACAGTATTCACAAGCAGGGCGATGTCTGCACATCGCCCTGCCCTGCGCCATGCCAAGCTTTACGGCTTGCTGTACGTCAGGCTATAAGACCCGACGCCGACCGGGTTCATCACCCGGTAGCGGTAGTAACCCGCCGTGCCGTTATAGCTGATCTTCTCACTGGCGCTCGCGCCTTCGCTCTTGGCGACTTGCACCCACTTCGAGCCGCTCCATTTTTCCAGATACAAATCAAAGTCGGCAGATCCCGGCCCCACCAGGCAGGCGCTATGCGTGCCCGCCACCGTGCTTTGATAGTAAGAGCCGCCCGGTAAAAACTGCGACTGGTTGGTGGCGCCGCTGAAGTTGCCAGTCAAGCTTGTGCCGGTGCAGGCAGCGCCGCCTGTCACCGTGATGGTTTGGCTGCTGCTGTTGGTGGCGCCGGAATTGTCGGTGACGGTCAAGCTGACCGTATATGTCCCGGCTGTGGCGTACGCATGCACCGGGTTTTGCTCGGTGCTGTAGCTGGCGTCGCCAAAATTCCATGAACGTGAAACCACGCTGCCATCGACATCGGTGCTCTGATCGGTAAAGCTCACGTTCAATTGGGACGGACTGGCGCTGAATTTCGAGACCGGCGCCTGGTTCATCGTGCCGCCTTGCAAGGCCACTTTCCATGCGCCCCGGCCATAGGTGGCCGCCACCATGACGTGCGGGTTAGCGTTGATTTCCAAATCCTGCACCACCACCCCAAGCGGCAAGCCGGTGGAAAACGGTACGAAGTTATCGCCGCCATCTGCACTTTCATACACGCCGATATCGGTGCCGACAAACACCCGTTGTGCATTCAACGGATCAATTGCGACGCTGTTGGCCGGCACATTCGGCAAGCCATTGCCCACCGCCGTCCAGCTTGTGCCGCCGCTGTTTGAACGATACAGGCGGCTGGCCCCGAACCCTGCGCGCGTGACAAACACGCGCTGGTTGCTGGTCGGATCAATCGCAATATCGCTGACCCGGCCGCCTGGATAATTGCCGGTCACGTCACTGACGGCGCTGCCGGCTGTGGCTGCGTTGCCGCTATAAAAAATCTTGCCGCCAGAGGTGCCGACAAAGGCAATGTAATTACTGCCGACTTGTTTCGGCGTAATCACGGTGGCGGCGCTGCCCATATTGCCGCTCAAAGCATTCCAACTGAAATTGCTGGCCGAGGTTGTGCCGACATACAAGGTATCGGAAGCCACCCACACCTTGGAGCCGGCAGTCGCCAGCGGCGTCACCCATGGGAAGTTGGCAGAAGCGCTCAGGCCGGTGGTCGGCAGATCTTTATACGATCCGCCCGCGCCGCCGGTGGTGGAGCGCACAATGCTGGGATAACTGCCGCTCGGATAGCTGGTTTGCAATACGGTATTGGTATTGCTGGGGTCGATTGCATTCATGAAGCCGTCGCCGCTGGCGTAGGTTAAGCCCCATACCTTGCTGGTGGTGCGTCCCAGTGAGGAATTATCCTGCGCGCCGCCGAACATCCGGTTTTCGCTGCTGAAGTCAACCGCCACATCATAAAACTGGGTCACGTTCAAATTACTGTTCATATTGATGAAGTTGGCGCCGCTGTCGTCGCTGCGCCAAATACCGCCGTCACTGCCAACCCAGAAGCGGCCGGGATTATTTTTTGACCAGACCAGCACATGGGTATCCTGGTGCACTTTCTGCGATGTGCCCCAGCCGCTGGTGAGGGTGGTGAGGCGCGTGCCGCCGTTGGTGGACAAGGCGAAACGGATGCTGCCGACCAGAATTTTGTCGGGATCGGTGGGATGCACCGCCAGCGCCAGGTTGTAGCTGCATTGGCCTTCGCAGGCTGCGTTGTTGACTGCGCTCCAGGAGGCCCCGCCGTTAGCGCTGCGATACAGCGCAGACCCCATCAAGACATACATCACTTGCGGGTTGGACGGCGCAATCGCCATCCGCATGCGCCCTGTGCCGATTGTCATGCCATTGCTGGTATTCGCCCAGGTCGCGCCGCCATCGGTGGATTTGAACAAACCCACGCCGGCAGAGGTCGCATATACCGTATTGCTGCCCGGCACAAATGCGATGTCTTCCACTTTGCCGCTCAAGACCCGGTTCCAGCTATTGCCGCCGTCGCTGCTGCGATACAAGCCGCCGCCATTGAGCACGCCGCCGGCATCGCAGGCGCCCAGGCCGCCGGCCAGGATGACCTGGCTGTTTAGCGGCGCAACCGCCACCCCATTCACGATGGATAAGGGCATAGCTGTTTCGCCGCTGCCATTTTTGGCTTGCCAGGTTTGTCCCGCATCACTGCTCATGAAGACGCCTTGGCCGAAATATCCACTGCAGCCGCCGCCGTTTTTATCGCCGGTGCCGACCCAGACTTGATTCGGGTCTTGCGGTGCGAGTGCGATGCTGCCGATTGGCATGGTGCCGACCTGATCAAAGATCGGTGTCCAATTTGTGCCGCCATCGGTGGTTTTCCAAACCCCGCCCGCCGCGCTGCCGAAGTAGAGCGTATTGTCATCTTGCGGGTGCGGCACAATCGCATTGTTGCGTCCCGATACCCGTCCCATGCTCCAGCCGGACATATTCATCGATGAAGGCCCCATTTCGACCCATGTTTCGCCATTCGCCATGGCTTTCTGGCGCATGGCGGCGCTGCGCACCTGCAGGCTGCGCACCGATTCATCGCGGTGGCTGCGGGCATTGGTTTCACCGAGCAGGCTGCGGCTTTCGGCAAACCATTTTTGCCGCTGCACAATCCGCCAGCCTTCATTGGCTTTCGAGTCAGGCGCCACTCTGACTGCGCCGGGCGCGGCGGCTTCTTGTTCAGCCGCCGCCAGCGGCAGGCCAAGGGACAGTAATAAGCATGCGCCGAGATACGGCAGGCGCGTATGGATATGGAAGTTTGTTTTCATTTTTTTCGATTGTGAACCGGCCTGCCGAAGCATGTCGGCATACTGGTTTTGTTGGTATGGGAAAGGTGCTGCTCGTCTCCTGCAACGTGCTGTTGCAAGATAATTATAGGCATGCGACTTATCTAAAAAATCACACTTGGCAAAAGAAAAGATTTTCACAAAGCTGGCCATGCTTTCGCCAGAATTTGCTACGCCGGAATTTATTTTTTTTTAAGAAGTGTTCAGTTTTGGGGCTGTACTGATATCTGAAGCAATATCCGCCTTGGCGGCACACAGGATGATGGCTCAGGTCAGGAAATGATGCGGCGCTGTTTGCTGCAAATGGCGGCAATTTGCAGCTGACCTCAGGCGCATACTCATCCTGTGTACACGCAGAATTTAATGCGCGCTTACTGCAGCCGGCCCGACGCGTGATACAAAAATTTTTGACATCGCCTGAGAGCTGCTGATTTTCCGGGAATTTCATATTGAAAAATATACACTTTCTTTACTCCGGGCAAGCGCCTTTAGCAGCGTATAATATATGTTTTACATTCCCTGTAATTACAATAACATTCTTTCAAAACCATGAAGTTATACCATCTTCACATCCAGGATATGCCGCACTTCATGGTTGCCGCTGATGCGCATCCTGCTCGTTCATGGCTTCAGCTTTTAAGCAGCCGTGCAGATCCGGGATGTCCAAGCCAAGACCAAGACTTCAGCCTTTCGTCATCGCGCACCGCTTGTCGCGGGCCGCAGGCGCCGAAGCGCTGTCATGAATTCGCCAGGAGCGGGCGCCAATCAGCTCAACCTTTCAACAACCTGATCGAGGTATCTCAATGAAAATCATCCCTGTCTTGATGCTTTCCGCCACCCTGGCGCTTTCCGGGTGTGCATCTGTGGATATGGCTTCCAAAGCAGAATCTGCAAAGGCAAAAGAATTCAATGCCCCCAGTCAGGGCAATGCTGGCGTATATATTTATCGTGACAGCTTTGTGGGCAAGGCGCTCAAGAAAGACGTGTGGGTTGATGGCAAGTGCATCGGTGAAAGCGCGCCGGATGTGTTCTTCTACACTGAAGTTGCCGGCGGCAAAACGCATAAAATCGATACCGAATCGGAGTTTTCTCCCAATACCCTTGAATTAATGTTCGAGTCCGGGAAAAATTATTTCATTCGTCAATTCATCAAGATGGGCGTATTTGTGGGCGGCGCCGGATTAGAGCAAATCCCTGAAGAGGAAGGCAAAAAAGCTGTTACTAAACTTGAAATGGCGAAGCCGGGTAAATGCAGCGCGGCGCGATAAGCGCCGTGATCTGAGCACTACTGCTGTTAAGCCAGGGCGCCCACACCGGCATTCGCAGGCATACAGAAATCTGTTCCTGCCGCTTGCCGCGTGAAGCGTCCGCCAGATTCCACCGGTCATACGCAGCAAACCGCGCTATGCCGGTGACGCCAGCGCTGAAACGCGTAAAGCCGGCGTTTTTCTTGCGCACATACAGGCAGCGCGCCAAGCTCAGCGATCCGCCACAAACCACACTTTGCAAATCCCCTCTGCGCACACCTCATAAATCGCCGCGCATTCCAGCAGCGGGCCGTCTGCGCTGATCCGCACCGCTTCCTGATCGATCACTTTATTGCCAAACACCATGCGATTGAGCAGGGCCGCGTGCAACCAGGGCAGATTGAAGCGCTTATCGCGGTAATGCGCCGCCATCGCTTCGCGCCCGCTTAAAAACGGACTGGCTTCGCCCAGGCGGAATAGTTGCACATCGGCAGTGTATTCGCGCACAAAAGCCTGTACATCGCGCGCGTTGTAGGCGTCCAGTTGGCGTTGCGCGAAGCCGGCGGGATCATATGGCAGAGGCATGTGGCATCCTGTCAGTGAAAGGCAATCTCAAGCGGCGCCGGGGGCCGGGTAATCAACTTCCAGAACCGTCAATTCTTCCAGGCCGGACGGCGTGCGCAGGCTGACGGCGTCGCCTTCGCGCGCCTTATTCAGCGCGCGCGCCACCGGCGAGATCCAGGAAATATCGCCGTGAATCGGGTCAATCTCATCAATCCCGACGATGCGCACTTTGTGTTCCGTCCCATCCGCCGTTTCATACACGACTGTGGCGCCGAAATAGATTTGATCCTTGCCATGATGCACCGAGGAATCGACCACCTCCGCCGATTCGATGCGTTTGATGAGAAAACGGATGCGCCGGTCGATCTGGCGCAGACGGCGCTTGCCGTACAGATAATCGCCATTTTCCGACCGGTCGCCGTTCGAGGCGGCCCAGGACACCACTTGCACCACCTCAGGCCGCTCGATGTCGATCAATTGCAACAGCTCATCTTTCATACGCTGATAGCCGGCCGGGGTGATGTAGTTCTTCGTTCCTGCGGGCAGCGGCGGCAGTGCGCCGTCTTCCTCGTCGTCTTCTGTGTTTTCTTTGACAAATGCTTTATTCATCCTGGTATTGTAGCGTCTGATGCGGCTTACTGCTTGGGTGAATACCAATGAAAAGGCAAAGCTTGAAATGAAGCGGGAGACAGCACAAACAGCAGCCAAGGCGCGTGAAGCGGAGCGCTTGCGCATAGCCCAGGATTTGCATGACGCGTTCGGCGGCAATCTGACCGCCGCCGCCCTCTTGCTGGTGAAAATCAGCCACGAAATTCCCGCCGCCACACCAGAACAGGCGCACACACTGTTGCAATTACGCGAATTGATTTCAGACAGCAAGCATCAATTACAACAAGTGATTTTTGACTTGCGCCCCCCGGAATTAAGCCAGGGATTGGAAAGCGCCCTGAAAAATCTGTGTGAAAAATGGCAAGCTTACACGGGCATTGTTTGTCATTTGGAATTTTCCACAGAGCAATCACTTTCCAATCAGGAAACATCACCTGCCCTGCAGATGCACCCGGAACAAGCCCTTGCCCTATACCGCATCGTGCAGGAAGGCTTGCACAATATCGCGCAACACGCAAAAGCGGCGCATGCCAGCGTCGAATTGCGGCTTGCTGACAACAGCATCGCCCTCAAAATCACTGATAATGGCGCAACGGCAGTCAAGCCATGCAGCAGCAAACCCGGGACGAAAGGCCAGGGTTTGCACGGCATGCAAGAGCGCATCAATGCCTGGGGCGGTGAATTGCATTGGGAAGTCCTGCAGCAAGACGGGCGGGATAGCGGCAAAGCGCTTTGTCTGAGCATGCCCTTGCAACCGGCTTAGGCAAGGCCATGCCGCCAGGGTGGCGGCGGCACTCCAAACAAGGTGACAGGCATGGGGCAGCTTCATTCGATCAGAGTGTTATTAGCGGACGATCACGGTGCGATCCGCGCCGGTTTGGCGCACATCGTGCAAACCCAGCAGGATATGCAAGTGGCGGGGGTGGCGGAAAACGGGCTGGAGGCGGTGAAACTGGCGCGCAGCCATCCGGATGCGCATGTGATGTTGCTCGATATTGCGCTGCCGGATAAAAGCGGTCTGGAAGTCTTAAAGCAAATCCGCAAAGACAATCCATTCTTGCAGGTCTTGATGTTTTCCATGTATCGCGAAGACCAGTATGCGATGCGTTGCCTGAAAGCCGGGGCCGCCGGCTATTTGAGCAAGGAAGCGGAGCCGGAAGAAATTGTGGCGGCCTTGCGTCAAGTGGCGGGCGGGCAAAAATATATCAGCGCGCAACTGGCGCAGGAATTGGCGCGCAGCCTGGGTGAAGGCCACAATGAAAACCTGCACGAAGGCTTATCCGACCGCGAATATCAAACCCTGACCATGATTGCGTCCGGCAAAACCGTGAGCACCATCGCCAAAGAGCTTTCGCTCTCGGTCAAAACCATCAGTGAATACCGTTCCCGTCTGCTATTGAAAATGAAGCTGAAAAACAGCGCGGAATTGACGCACTATGCGATCAAGCATCATCTGGTGGAATAATCCTGCAACGCGACCGGGGCGCATCATTGCGACAGCATTCCATTAACAATTGTTTACTTTTTACACCAATGCTGTTACATTTTAGACCGTGTCAGTCAGGTGCTTCCCTGCTCTGCTTGCGCACCAAGCAAAACTCACAGCACCACGTTTCATCTTGATTGCACTCCCTCAGTAATACAATCACACGGCAAGCATGCAGCAACGCCGGTTCCACATTCAATCATCAGGAAAACACAATGAAACTTGCAATCATCTCCGCCAGCCTGTGCCTGGCGTTTTGCTGCGACGCAGCCGCCGCACAAACCGTCAGCGCGCAACTGACCGTCGATAATGAATTCTGGCTGTATACCGGCAGCGCGGATGGCGCCAATCTGACCCTGCGCGGCACGGGCAATAACCACAACATCTCCTATTCCTTCACTTTCAACGTCGCCCCGGGCGAACATCTGTTTATCGCGGCGCGCGACTGGGGCGGTCCGCAAGCCTGGCAAGGCGTTTTCAACACCCCAAGCGGCATGCTGTACTCGAGTATCAACAGCTGGCAATATGCAATTGCGCCGAACAATGACGCCAGTCAGACTGCCGTGCAAAGCGCCGTCGCCAATGCGACCTGGGCCAATCCGCAAGCCCAAGTTTCTTACAATTCTTACCCTTGGGGCGCGTCCGTCAATAATCCAAATGCGAATTGGATGTGGCATGACAATGTTTTCTATAACAGCAGCAGCGATGGCCGCTATGCTATTTTCCGCACCAAAGATGCTGTAGCCGCAGTGCCGGAAGCGCAAACGTATATGATGATGCTGGCAGGTTTGCTGGGTCTGGCGGCACTGGCCAAGCGCAAACAAGCTTAATTGTTACAAGCGGCAGACGGCACGCGCCGTCTGCTGTTCCACACGCTTCTTCACTCCTGCCAAACCTGATTTTTTTCCTGAATCACGGCTTTGCGGTCTTCAATGCGGTATTTCAGGTGATAACAATCGCGTTGATAAGCCGCATGCGCGGCTTGCAGCGCATCGGCCTTGGCCTGCATGGCTTCGGCGCGCTGATTGACAGCCGTGGCCAGGGCGTTATGTTCGTCCAATTGTTGATGCAGGGCGGCGACGGCGGCCTGATCATCGCGGTTGACATCGGCTTGCGCACGGCGCAGAGCCTCACCGCTTCGCGCCACCGCGCGCAAATCGGCCTGATTGTTTTTCTCCAAATCACGCGTGGTGCGGCGCAAAGCCTGTAAGCGGTCTTCCTGCGCAATGCAGGCGCGCAATTGGTCGCGGCTGGCGTAAGGCGTATCCGGCGGCGGCACAGGTTTGCCGTATTTGCCGTATTTTTCAGCGGCCTGGGCGCTGCTCATCAACAGCAGACAGATCAAGAGCATGCGGGGAATCATAGCGAATGTAAGGCAATGGGAAGCCGATATGATAGTGCTTTTTTGGCAAAGCATAGGGCGATGCGGAAATTCCGCCAGGCGGAGCGGCAAACAGTCTGATGTATTGTGGCGGACGCGACTACCGTCGCAAACAAGGCCGGGGCATAGGCAAACGCTGATGCGGGACTGAGGGCTTCCCCCTGCCACAAATCAAGCGGCGCCTGGATCGTGATTGACGCGGGGTCAGGCAAGCGCCGCCGCCAAGCCCTGCGGCAAGGCATGCCGCTGGCGCCAAAACGCCTGCTCCGGCCAGCGCGTTTCCTGGCGATAAAAATGCTGGCGGTGCAGCAAATATGCCGCGTACACCCTGGCCTGGCGCATGGCGTAAGCGGGAATCGCCTGCGCATCGCCATTTGCGGCGGCCAGCATGCTGCGCGCGGCGTGCATGGCGCTGTCGATGGCGTGCGCGATGCCCTGGGAAGACAGCGGATCAAACGACATCGCGGCATCGCCCGCCGCCAGCCAATTCGGGCCGGCGATGCTGTTCAAACAGGCGCTGCCGGCGTCGCAGCCTTGCGGCCCGCGCAATACGCGGTAATCGTAACGGCGCCATATGCCGCCCAGATATGGCGTCGCCTGCAAAGCCGCGCGCCAAGCGCTTTCGCTTAATAATTGCTGCCGCGCCGGATGCGCGCGCCCGGTGAAAAAGGCAAACAGGCGCCGCCCGGAAGGCAGCAATACGCTATACCACCAGCCATCCGGCACGGCTTCCACCATGCTGCGCGCATCGGCGTCATCCGGACTGCCGGCGCATTCGCTATAAAACGCTAATAAATCATCATGCGCCACGCGCTGCGCGCCGAGCTGGCGCGCCAGGACTGCGCTTCTGCCGCTGGCGTCGATCAGCCAGTCTGCTTGCAGTTTGCTTTCGGTCCCGTCCGGCTGGCGCAGGCAAACGGTGTGCCGCCCATTGTGCTGTCCCTGACACTGAAGCCGTGCGCCGCGCCAAATCTGCGCGCCCTGATTTTGCGCGGCGTCCAATAACATGGCGTCAAACGCGGCGCGCTGCAATTGATAGCCGCAACCGGCCAAGCCGAGCACAAAATCCTGGGCATAAGGTGTGTCACTGCCCCAAATCGAAAAATTGCCCGGACTCTCGCGATGGCCGCCGGCGCAAAAGGCCGGCCACAGCCCGAGTTCCTGCAACAGCGATTTGGCGGCGGGCGGCAAGCCCTCGCCAACCCGCACTGCGCCGCCCTCACGCTGGTCGGCCAGCAAGACGCTCCAGCCGGCGCGCGCCAACAGCAAAGCGCAGACGGCGCCGGCCGGGCCGCCGCCTGCAATCGCCACATCAAAGCTTTGCGCAGACTGCTTCATCTGCGGCGCGAACCCGGCAACGGCGCTGCCTCTGCGTCGTCATGGTCGGCAAAGTTGGCCCCGCGCGGCAAGCTGCGGAGATTCCTTTCCCGTCCCTCAGCCTGCGCATTTTGCTCGGCTTGCAGAACCGGCGCTTGCACGCCCGGGCCATATGTCGCCACCATCATCTTGGGCGGAAAATGGGGGGAATTCTTGACCCCATCCATCACGATCAGCAAACCCATGGAGCCAAATAATTTGACCATTTCTTCCATCTGGTGCGCAGTCGATGTGCCCGGGCCCAGCGCTTCATTCCAATCGCTGCGATGGTTAAACGCTTCCAGCCGCTCGCCCAGCGGCTTTTTGCTGTCGATCACGATCTTGTAATCGGCTTCACTCAAGACTTGATTCGGCACCCGCGCCGGCCAGAAGGTCGGTACGAAAGGATCGTATGTGGTTTGATAGCCGGAACGGCACCAGGCCGTATCGCCCTGCCAGGGCAAACCCATCCAGCGGTTCAAATCGCCCGGGCTTTGCTCATACAGCGGGCCATTCACAGCTAAACATTGTTGCTGATCCAGGGTTTTGCCATAGTCGGTCGGCGGGCTGCCGGGGGCGCGGCGGCGGATGCGGAATGGTTTGTAGTACATCGTCAAATGCCGCATCGGCCAGGTCAATTCACAGCCGGGGTGAAAGGCGTCGGCCAGGGCGAAATCAAGCGCTGCGCGGTCCAGCATGGCAGGCTGCAACTCCAGCGGCAAATCTTTAATCGCCGTCGGCGGCTTTTTCTTTTCCGCCCAATCGTCGATGAAATTCCCTTCCACCCAGCGTTGCAGGAAATAGTATTGGGTTTCGGTAATCGTCGAGTTTTGCCGTGGGCTGTCGCCCGCCGGAACTGTCATCGCATCGCCATACACCCAGGGCCAGGGCATTTGATTGCCATCGGTCTGGATCGGGCTGCGGAAGCTGTTGAAAATCTGACGCCGGAATTCCTGATGCAAATCATAGCCATCCACTTGTTTGGTGTGCAGCCGCGCAATCAAGTCCGGTTCACTGAAATCCATCTGGCTGCCAAAGCCAAAGCCGACCAGAAAACCCTGGTTCACCCATTGCAAATCGGTCAGCCGCTGCAGCGTGGGATAAATATCATGGGTGAATGAAGGCAGGCTTGGCGCTTGCATCCAGCCATTGCGCACATACAAGTCATACAATAAATCGTACAAGGTGCGCTCAGCCTTGACTTGCGGCGCATAGTTTGGCGGAGCTGTCACCACCCAGGCCCCATCAACTGGAATCTCGACGCCCTTGATCAGCACCTTGGCTTCAATCGGGCCATCTGAGGTATCGTCAAACCAGTCATCGGCATTGATGAAGGAATTGCCATCCGCCGGGTTGTAAATCGGCGCGCCGGTGGGCGACTCGGAGCGGCCAAAACCGCCCAAAAACAGCAAGCGCCCTTCTTCGATGATGCGAATTTCACCCAAAGTGACGGGCACATTTGTGAAATTGCCGACAAATTGCGCGCTGCCGCCTTTGGCTGCAGACAGTGTTTGCACGCCGCCGTCAATCACCAAGGACTGGCGCGCCGGCCCCAGCACCTTGGCATTGCGGCGCGGTAAAACCACCGTCGCCGCTTCCGGAATATCCATCGCAATCTGCCATTGATACCAGGCGGCTTTGCGATTGACCGCATGCGCAGACCAGGTGATATCGGCATTGCTCTTGGTCAGCTCGGCCACCACTTCACCAGCGGCGTTATAACCATAGATGCGGAATTCCACGCCTTCGCGTTTTAAGGCGCCGCTCTTGTCACGGTAATAATCAGCCGGTTTGGGAACAGGCTCAGTCACTTGCTGCGCAATGAAATGTTCGGTCTTGCTATTGCCGACGCGGGCAAAACCAATCGCTGGATGGATGGCGGCGCGCACAATGGCAGTGTCGGCTGGTTTTTTTGACTTGGCGGTGCTGGCGGTACTCGACATACAAACCTCCGGTAAGAGTTGCAATTAAATGCATGGTATGGAGCGCAGAAGCATGAAGCCCGCTCAGGCTAGCATGCCTGGTGGAAATGGCAAGCTGTTGCTTTTGACAGTGACATGATGTGGCTGGGCTGGTGGCTGCTTCAGCCGGGTATGACGCTGGCGCTGTGACGCGGCCTTGTTCGCGACAAAAGCCGCTCCCACATCCACGATAGCGGCGGCGGCAGCGGCGCAAGAGTCTGGTGACACAGGCAGGCGGATGCGCCTCGGTGCTTCAGGCCGCACTGGCGGCGCTTGGCGCAGCGCTCATCAGCCACTGCAACAAATCCTGCACCGGTCTGATCTGCTCGCCAAACGGCAGGCGCCCGGCGCCACGGAAGAATAAGCCGCGCTGTTTGTCCCCTTCCAGGGCATGTCCTAGTTGCTGATCAATGCAAAACTGGCCGATCTCACTCTTACCGTCGCGCAAACCGCATTGCGCCAAGCAATCAAACAACATATTGCAATGCTTTTTAACGTGCGCCACCGCTTTCAATTTGGGTTCGATGCGCAGATATTTGTCCAGCCAGGGGGTGCGCACTGCACGCGCCGGCAGGCCGGCGACGCTGACGAATTCCACAATATCTTCCGGCTTGGCGCGCGCCAGAACCTGCTTAAACCCCAGTTCGGCGTCAGATTCACATGTCACGGCAAAGGCCGTGCCGAGTTGCACCGCATCCGCGCCCAGCGCTTGCAAGCGGTTGATATCGGCATGGCAAGACACCCCGCCCGCCGCAATCAGGGGAATGTGCCGCTCATAGCCCGCGCTTTGCATGAATTTGCGCACTTCCGGCAGCACCACCTCAAAATCAAAGCGCGTATCCTGCAAATCCGCCACCTTGGCCGCGCCCAGATGGCCGCCGGCCAGACGCGGATGTTCGATCACAATCGCATCCGGCAAGCGTCCCTTTTTTTCCCACTTGCGCAAAATCAGCTGCACGCCGCGCGCATCCGACAAAATCGGAATCAAGGCAGTGTCCGGAAAATCGCGCGCCAGTTCCGGCAAATCCAGCGGCAAGCCGGCCCCCACCACCACGGCATCAATCCCGGCTTCCAGCGCTGTGCGCACCAATTCAGGATACGCGCTCAAGGCTTTCATCACATTCACCGCCAGCAAGCCGCGTCCCTGGGACAGCTCACGGGCGCGCGCGATTTCGCGCTGCAGCGCGACCAGATTAGCCAGATTGATGGCCTCGGCAGCGCTGCCCGGATCGCGCAAATATTGGGTCGCCTGCATCAAATCCGGGTGCAGGCGGCGCAAATCCACTGAGGAAATCGTACCCACCGCGCCCAGGCTGGCGACGGTTCCAGCTAAGCCGCCGGCGGAAACCCCGACGCCCATGCCGCCCTGCACCACCGGCAACAGCGCGCGCCCGCATAAATGTAAACTGCGCAAGCCGCCATCCTGCGCCATCTGCAGCAAGGCTGCCTGTTTTGCTTCTTCTTCCCGCACTTGTGTATTCATTCTGTTTTCCCTGTTGCAGTAAATTGCCCCGACGCGATGCTGGAGGCGGCGACAAAACTGCCGTTGCGCGCATCAAACACATACACCTCGCCCTCTTCAATCACATAATACCAACCGTGCAAACTCAGTTGCCCGGCCTCGACCGCGCTGCGCACCATGGGGTAGTCCAGCAATCGTTGCAATTGCAGGGCCACGCTGCGCTGCTCGGTGCGGCGCAATGCCTCATCGCAGACTTGCACCGGCAACAGCGCGTCTTGCGCCAATTCCAGCCAGCTGCGCAGGGCCGGGGCCTGCTCCGGCACGCCTTCGTAAGCCGCGCGTATCGCCCCGCAATGACTGTGCGCGCAAACGATGATGCGGCGCACTTTTAACACCAGCACGGCATATTCAATCGCCGCGCTGGTTCCATGCCAGCCATGTGCGCCCTCCCATGGCGGCGCCAGGGCGCCGACATTGCGCACAATAAATAACTCGCCAGGCCCGGCCCCGGTCAGCAAATACGGCACTACGCGCGAATCGGAACAACCGATAAAGAGCGAAGTGGGATGCTGTCCCTGCGCCACCAGATCCTGAAAACGCTGCTGGTGCAAGGGAAAATAATCAGCATGAAAATGACGCAGGCTTTGCAACAGGGCGTCATCTTCCTGCGCTTGCGGCAAGGGCGGCGGCGTGTCCATTGGCATCCCCCTTATTGCAGCAAGGGTGAAGCGGCGGCATCCAAGTCCACCCCGCACAACTCGGCTTGCGCCGCCAGCACGCTGACATATTGCCGCAGCGCGCGGGCCTCGGCCTGGCGCTGCAATTGCAAGGCGATGCGCGGGGCCACCTGTTCATATTCCGGCAATACGCCAACGCGCAAGGCCAGGATATCGACGATGTGCAAACCAAAACGGCTATGCAACAGACGCGGATGTATGCCGGCCTGACGCGGCGCATCGGCGCGCAAAAAAATCTGCTGCGCCAATTCCGGGGCCAGTGCGGCAGGTTCGATCCAGCCCAAATCGCCGCCTTCCCGGGCGGAGGGACAGTTGGAATATTCACGCGCCAATTCTGCAAAGCGGCCTGGCGGCTGCGGCTGGCGCAGCAATTCCAGCAAAACCTGCTCCGCCTGCTGCGCCAGCGCATCGACCGGGGTGCGCGGGGTCAAGGCAAACAGAATATGCCGCATATGGCGCGCCTGGCCCTGACGGAATTGCTCCAGATGCGCCTGGTAATAGCGCCGGCATTCGGCATCACCCGGCTGCGGAATCGGCGCCTCCTGCTGCAATAAGGCTTCCAGCGCGGTTTGCAGCGCTTGCTCATCGCCGCCTTGCTGCGGCGTCAGCAGGCCGCACTGCAGGGCGCGCTGGCGCAGCAATTCATAACAGGCGCGCTGTTGCACATGCGGCGCGTCCAGCGTCTCGCCCGGGGCCAGCAGCAAGACGCCATTCACGCTCGGAATTTGATTTGCGGCATGCATATCCATCTCCTTATTCACCATGCGGGGTGCGCGCTTTGAGGCCCAGACGGCGGCTGCGCACCAGTTGATAGGGACGGGCCAGATAAGCCAGCGAGGCAAACCCGCTCCAGACATGCACCAAACGGGTGAACGGAAAGACCACAAAAATGCTCATGCCTAAGAACATATGCGCCTTGAACACCCAATCAATATCGCTCAAGAGCGGCGCGGCTTCGCCACGCAAGGTCACAATCCTTTGCGCCCATTCCGCCAGCTTCAGCATGACGCTGCCATCCAGATGGTGCGCCGAGAGCGGAATGGTGGCCAGGCCCAGGGCGAATTGCAGCCATAACAGCAGCAGCAACATGATGTCGCTGGTTTTCGAGGTGGCGCGGATGCGCACATCAAATAAGCGCCGGTGCAATAACAGTGAGACGCCGATAAAACCCAGCACGCCAAACAGGCCGCCCGAAATCATGGCCAGCAATTGTTTCTGTCCCGCCGTGATGAAAGGCTCGTACATGAAATGCGGCGTCAGCATGCCGACGCTGTGGCCAAAGAATAAAAACAGCACGCCCAGATGAAACAGATTGCTGCCGATACGCAATTGGCCGGCGCGCAAGAGTTGCGAAGAATCGCTCTTCCAGCTGTATTGGTCGCGCTCAAAGCGCAGCAGGCTGCCCAGCAAAAACACCGCCAGCGCGATGTAGGGATAAATCCCGAAGACGAAATGATCAATGGCGTTCATGGCCGTGCTCCATGGCGGTTACGGGTGGGAGGATAGAAATTGAGCGGCATACTGCCGTCCGCGCGCAATTGGCCGGCGCTGTCACAGCCGCCGAAAGCCGGCGGCTCCTGCCAGCTTTGGTCGAGGCTCTCAGCGTTGTCCGGCGCGGCGCCGGCGCGCGCATCCGGCGCCACGCCGGCCAATTCCAACACCGCCGCCAAGGCCCCGGCCCAGGGGCTGGCGCGCTTGACTAAAGCGGCATAGATGGCTTGCAGAATATGGCCGGTTTCGGCCAGAAAATCGCGCGCTTCCTGCGCCTCGCAAACCGATGCGAATTCGAGCGCGACACACAGATGATCGGGCAACTCACCCGGCGCCAGAAACACATTTTTCTGCGCATAGGTGGCGGCCAGATCCAACATGGCCGGGCCGCGTTCGCGCGAATCGCCATGCACATGCTCAAACAGGTGCAAGGCAGTGGCGCGGCCCCGGTCAAAGGTGGCGACATAGTCTTGTTCAATTTGCAGACTGTCACTGTGGCCGAGATAATCAAGCAGGCTGCGCAAACCGGCTTGCGTCTGCGCGCTGAAAGATGGCAGTTGCAGCGCGCCTTGCAAGGGTTCTAATTGGGCGCGCAATTCTGCGCCGGGGTAATTCAGCAAACGCGCCAGCGCGCGCAACTGATACGGCATCGGGTTTTCCATGACATCTCCTTTACGCCGGATCCATGCTCTTAATCGGAATCGTGCGCCGCTTGGCGCCGCCAAACACACTCAACCCGGTCTGTCCATCCGAACAGCCATTGCCAAACGAAAAGCCGCATCCGCCGCGCACATCAAAGGCGTTTTCCGCATATTCCCGATGCGCGCTCGGAATCACGAAACGGTCTTCGTAATTCGCCAGCGCCATAATGCGGTACATCTCGTCCACTTGCGCCGTGTTCAAGCCGGCTTGTTTTAAAACGGCCTGGTTATCCACCTGATCGACATGGCGGCTGCGCATGAAAGCGCGCATGGCCAGCATGCGGGTGAGTGCGTTTTCCACCGGCTTGGTGTCGCCGGCGGTGAGCAGATTGGCCAGATATTGCAGCGGAATGCGCATTTGCTGCAGATCCGGCAGCTCGCCATTCACGCCCAGATGGCCGGCTTGCACCGCGCCATGAATCGGCGACAGCGGCGGCACATACCAGACCATGGGCAAGGTGCGGTATTCCGGGTGCAGCGGCAGCGCCACCTTCCATTCAATCGCCATCTTATACACCGGACTGTTGCGGGCTGATTCCAGCCAGGCTTCCGGCACGCCATCGGCCAGCGCTTGCGCAATCACCTGCGGATCATGCGGATCAAGGAAGATATCGAGCTGGGCCTGGTACAACTGTTTTTCATCCGTCACCGATGCGGCTTCGGCAATGCGGTCGGCGTCATACAACATCACGCCCAGATAGCGGATACGGCCCACGCAGGTTTCCGAACAGACGGTGGGCTGACCAGCTTCGATGCGCGGATAGCAGAAAATGCATTTTTCCGCCTTGCCGGTTTGCCAGTTGTAATAAATCTTTTTGTAGGGACAGCCCGAAACGCACATGCGCCAGCCACGGCATTTATCCTGATCAATCAAGACGATGCCATCATCCTCGCGCTTGTAAATCGAGCCTGAAGGGCAAGAGGCGACACAGGCCGGATTCAAGCAGTGTTCGCACAGGCGCGGCAAATACATCATGAAGGTGTTTTCAAACTTACCGATCATGGCTTTTTGCGCGGCGTCAAAACTGTCCAGATTGGCGTCCTTGCTGCGCTTGGCGAATTCACCGCCGAGAATTTCCTCCCAATTCGGCCCCCATTCGATTTTTTCCATGCGCTGCCCGGTAATCAGGCTGCGCGGGCGGGCGGTGGGCGCGGCGCGCCCCTCCGGCGCATTTTGCAAATGCTCATAATCGAAGGTGAACGGCTCGTAATAGTCATCAATCTGCGGCAAGGCCGGATTGGCGAACATGCGCATCAAGAGTTTTAAGCGGCCGCCCTGACGCGGTTCCAAGCTGCCGTCATCCTTTCTGACCCAACCGCCTTGCCAGCGATTCTGGTTTTCCCATTCTTTCGGATAACCGATGCCGGGCTTGGTTTCGACATTATTGAACCAGGCGTATTCGACTCCGGGCCGGCTGGTCCAGACATTTTTGCAAGTGACAGAACAGGTATGACAGCCGATACACTTGTCCAGATTCAGCACCATTGC
The DNA here is from genome assembly GCF_037300705.1 of Massilia sp. W12. Taxonomy (NCBI): domain Bacteria; kingdom Pseudomonadati; phylum Pseudomonadota; class Betaproteobacteria; order Burkholderiales; family Oxalobacteraceae; genus Massilia; species Massilia sp. W12. The sequence continues at coordinate 3,653,306 of NZ_CP147776.1, forward strand.
AATTTGGGCGCGTACTTTCATGTGATTCTCCTCAATACCTGTGCTTATTTCTGGATCTGCGCGGCGTCGCCGTCGAGCCAATCCACTTTGCGCATCTTGCGCACCACCACGAATTCATCACGGTTTGAGCCAATCGTGCCGTAGTAATTAAAGCCGTAGCTGAACTGGGCATAGCCGCCAATCATGTGGGTCGGTTTGGTGACAATCCGCGTCACCGAGTTATGAATGCCGCCACGCGCGCCGGTGATTTCCGAACCCGGCGTATTCACGATTTTTTCCTGCGCGTGGTACATCATCACCATGCCGTTTTTGACGCGCTGGCTGACCACCGCGCGCGCCGCAATCGCGCCATTGCTGTTAAACAGTTCAACCCAGTCGTTATCCTCAATCCCGGCTTGTCGGGCGTCATCTTCTGAGAGCCAAATCACCGGGCCGCCGCGATTCAAGGTCAGCATGTGCAAATTGTCGCTATACGTGCTGTGAATGCCCCATTTTTGATGCGGGGTGATGAAATTCAGCAGAATTTCCTTATTTCCATTCGGCTTGCGGTTGATCATCTCATCCACGGTTTTCAAATCGACCGGCGGACGGTAAGCGCAAAAGCCTTCGCCAAACGCCAGCATCCAGGGGTGATCCAGATAAAACTGTTGCCGCCCGGTCAGGGTGCGCCAGGGGATCAGCTCATGCACATTGGTGTAGCCGGCGTTGTACGACACTTTTTCACTCTCCAGGCCGGACCAGGTGGGGGAAGAAATGATTTTGCGCGGCTGCGCCTGCACATCGCGATAACGGATTTTTTCATCTTCGCGATGCAGCGCTAAGTGCGCATGTTCGCGTCCCGTCACTTTTGACAGCGCTTCCCAGGCCTTGACGGCGACATGGCCATTGGTTTCCGGGGCCAGCTGCAAAATCACTTCGCAGGCGTCGATATCGCTTTCAATTTTCGGCATGCCCTGGGTCGGGCCGGCCAGTTGCACGCGGCCATTCAATTCCGCCAGTTGCAGCACTTCATCCTGCGTATCCCAGCTGATGCCCTTGCCGCCGTTGCCAACTTTTTCCATCAAGGGGCCAAGCGCGGTAAAGCGGCGGTAAGTGTTGGGGTAATCGCGCGTGACCACACTGATTTGCGGCGCGGTCTTGCCCGGAATCAAGGGACAATCGCCCTTCTTCCATTCCGCCACGCCCATGGCTTGCGCCAGCTCCGCCGGGCTGTCATGCATCAGCGGGGTCAACACCACTTCCTGCTCCACGTCCAGATGGCCGACGCAGACTTCTGAGAATGCTTTCGCGAAGCCCTTGTAAATTTCCCAGTCGCTCTTACTCTGCCAGGCCGGATCGACTGCGGCTGACAGCGGATGAATGAAGGGATGCATATCGCTGGTGTTCAAATCATTTTTTTCATACCAGGTGGCGGTCGGCAATACGATGTCGGAATACAGACAGGTGGTGCTCATGCGGAAATCCAGCGTCACCAGCAAATCCAGCTTGCCCTCCGGGGCCTTGTCATGCCATTCCACTTCATTCGGGCGCGCATCGTCCGGGCCTAAATCCTTGCCCTGCACGCCGTGGCTTGTGCCCAGTAAATGCTTGAGGAAGTATTCATGTCCCTTGCCCGAGGAACCGAGCAGATTTGAGCGCCACACAAACATATTGCGCGGCCAGTTTTGCGGGTGGTCGGGGTCTTCGCAACTCATGCGCAAGCTGCCATCGGCAAGCGCCTTGGCGACATACTCGGCAGCCGGAACGCCGGCGGCCCGCGCTTGCGCAGCCAGCGTCAGCGGATTGGCTTGCAATTGCGGCGCGCTGGGCAGCCAGCCCATGCGCTCGGCGCGCACATTGTAGTCAATCAGACTGCCGCCAAAGGTTTTGCGGTCGGCTAAGGGCGAAAGGATTTCCTCCACCCCCAGTTTTTCATAGCGCCATTGGTCGGTATGGGCGTAAAAGAAGCTGGTCGAATTTTGCTGGCGCGGCGGGCGCACCCAATCCAGCGCAAAAGCAAGCGCAGTCCAACCGGTTTGCGGGCGCAATTTTTCCTGTCCCACATAATGGGCCCAGCCGCCGCCGGATTGGCCGATGCAGCCGCACAGCATCAGCATATTGATGATGCCGCGATAATTCATATCGCTGTGGTACCAGTGATTCATGGCGGCGCCGATGATCACCATCGACTTGCCGCGCGTTTTATTGGCGTTGTCGGCAAACTCGCGCGCCACCGTGATCACTTGCGCACGCGGCACGCCGGTGATTTTTTCCTGCCAGGCCGGGGTGTAGGGGGTGTCATCGTCAAAACTCTTGGCCGCCGTTTCGCCAGGCAAGGCGCGCGCAATGCCATAATTTGCGGCGTTCAAATCAAACACCGTGGCCACCAGCGCGCTGCGCTCATCATCTAAGCGGATGCGCCGCATCGCCACCTTGCGCAGCAGCACATCATCCTTGGCTGCCACTTGTTTATTCGCATCAAAATGCGGCGTATCGCGTCCGCCGAAATAGGGAAACGCCACATCGCCCACCTGCCAACCCTGTTCGTGCTTAGCGTCCGGCTCGACATCGTTCATCAAGCTCAGACGCAGGCGCACTTGGGCGCCGTCACGGCCTTCGCGTTGTTCCAGATTCCAGCGCCCGGCATCGGCGCGCCCGGCTGCGCCCCAGCGGAAACCGATCGAGCCTTGCGGCGTGACGATTTGATTTTCCATATCAAACGCCAGGGTTTTCCATTCCGGGTTGTTGTCCTGTCCCAGCTTGTCGGAAAAGTCTGAGGCGCGCAGATAGCGTCCCGGAACCAGCACGGTGCGCCCATCGGCCAGGTTTTTTTCTTCCAACATCACCAGGTTTGGCATGTCGGTGTAGCGGCGCAGATAATCGTCAAAGTATTCACTCTTTTTGTCGAAGTGAAATTCTTTCAGAATCACATGTCCCATCGCCATGGCCAGCGCGGCGTCAGTGCCTTGCTTGGGGTGCATCCACAAATCCGCCAGCTTGCTGACTTCGGCATAGTCCGGAGTCACCGCCACGGTCTTGGTTCCTTTGTAGCGCACCTCCGTGAAAAAATGCGCATCCGGGGTGCGGGTTTGCGGCACATTCGAGCCCCAGGCGATGATATAGCCCGCGTTATACCAGTCCGCCGATTCCGGCACATCGGTTTGCTCGCCCCAGACTTGCGGGCTGGCTGGCGGCAAATCGCAGTACCAGTCATAAAAACTCATGCACACGCCCCCGATTAAGGACAGATAACGGCTGCCGGCGGCGTAGCTGATCATCGACATCGCCGGAATCGGTGAAAAGCCGATAATCCGGTCCGGCCCGTATTTCTTGGCGGTGTACACATTTGCGCTGGCGATGATTTGATTCACTTCATCCCAAGTCGCCCGCACAAAACCGCCCAGGCCGCGCTGGCTTTGCCACTCGCGCTTGGCGGATTCGTTTTCAACCATCGCCGCCCAGGCGTCCACCGGCGACTTGGCGTTTTGCATCGCTGCGCGCCAGTGTTTCAAGAGGCGTGCGCGGATCATCGGGTATTTCACCCGATTCGCGCTGTACAAATACCAGGAATAGGAGGCCCCGCGCGCACAGCCGCGCGGTTCGTGATTCGGCAAATCGGCGCGCGTGCGCGGGTAATCGGTTTGCTGGGTTTCCCAGGTCACAATGCCGCCTTTGACATGGATTTTCCAGGAACAAGAACCGGTGCAGTTCACGCCATGTGTGCTGCGCACCACCTTGTCATGCGCCCAGCGGTTGCGGTAGGCGTCTTCCCAGCTGCGATCCTCCGCCGTGGTGCGGCCATGGCCGTTGGCGAATTCTTCTTGCGGCAGCTTGAAAAATTGCAAGCGGTCGAGGAAATGACTCATGATATTTCTCCATTTGTGGCGCCGCCGGCACATGCGGCGCGCTCGTAGGTTCGGGGCTTAAGGGTTGTGAATTTCCGCGTCTTTGCGCAGGTAGAACCACCAATTCAAGAGCAGACAGACGGCATAGAAGGCGGCAAAGCCATACATCGCCAGCTGCGGGCTGCCGGCTTTGATTTGCGCGCCGATCACCACCGGAGCGATGAAAGAGCCGTAAGCGCCAACCGCCGAAGTCCAGCCCAGCACAGGGCCTGCTTGCTGGCGGTCGAAAATCACGCCGATGGTGCGGAAGGTTGAGCCATTGCCGATGCCGCTGGCGGCGAACAAGAGCACAAACAGTCCCATGAAAAGCGGGAAATATTGTTCCGGTTGTGCCGACTGCCAGGCTTGCAGCATGACCCAGCCGACGGCGGCAGAGGCGCCTACCATCACCAGCGAAATAATCTGGGTCACGATAGAGCCGCCGAATTTATCCGAGATCCATCCACCAAGGGGACGGATCAATGCGCCCACAAAAGGCCCGATCCAAGCCCAGGTCAGGGCCGAAGGAGCATTCGGATTTTTCAGGGTGTGCGTCAGTACGCCGGATGCGTCCGGCACATGCGAAAAGCCGAAGATCACCGTAATCGAGAGCGGCAGCGCCATCGAGAAACCGATAAAGGAGCCGAAGGTGACGATGTATAAAGCGGTCATGCTCCAGGTGTGTTTATTGCGGAAGATCTCAAATTGCTTGCTGATATTGGCTTTCATTTCGCCAAACGCAGCCAGCTTCATCAAGAGCAGATTGGCGCCGAGGATCAGGGGCAAGGCCAGCCACATATTCAACACACCCAGGCCGGAAGGCGCCGGCAGATACAGATACAAACCAATGGCGCCGACGATGGCGGTCAAGCTCCAGAGATATAAAATCTTGGCGCAGGCTTTCAGGGTTCCACCATGATTGGGGGTGACGGTTTGCAGATTATTCATGCCAAACCAGGCGGCGGCGACCATCGGGATCAGCAGCAAGCCCCATAAAAAGCCGGCGTTTTGCACCCAGGTCGGCGTGCCGGCCACAATTTTGCCCAGCAGCCAGCCGGAGTCTTTCACCAGCACCATGGGGCTGCCTGCCGCCGCGCCGAAAATGCCGCCCATCATCACCAGCGGAATCAAAATCTGGCTGCTGGTGACGCCGAAATTGCCCAGGCCGGCATTCAAGCCCAGCGCCGTGCCTTGCCGGCTCTTGGGGAAGAAGCTGCTGATATTCGACATCGAGCAGGCGAAATTGCCGCCGCCGATGCCCGACAGGAAGGCGCACAGTTGGAAATACCACAGCGGCGTCTGCTTATCCTGCAAGCCCAGCCCGGTCAAAAAAGCCGGAATCATCAGCAACAGGCTGGTGAAGAAAATCGTGTTGCGTCCCCCCGCCAAGCGGATGAAAAAGGAGGCGGCAATGCGGAAGGTGGCGCCCATCAGGCCGGCAATCGCAGTCAGGGTGAACAGCTCAGCCTGGCTGAAGGGAAAGCCCAGGTTCATCATTTGCACTGTGATGATGCCCCACATCAGCCAGACCGCGAAGGCGACCAAGAGATTGGGAATCGAAATCCACAGATTGCGGCGCGCGATATGCTGGCCTGTGCTTTGCCAAAAGGCCGGGTCTTCCGGTCTCCAGTCGGCGATGTCAGGCCCGCTGCTTTTGGCGGCTGCTTGACGCATGCTTTGCGTAGTCATTGTTATGCTCCCGGGTTAATCATGCCGCGCCGCGCACCACATCGGTGCGGCGCACTTCTGTCCAGTACATCCAAATCAAAGACACCCACACCACGCCATACAAGAGCATGAAGGCGCTGGAGCGGATGCCGGTCAAATCAAGCAAGGCGCCGAACATGATCGGCAGCACAAACCCGCCCAGACCGCCGGCTAAACCGACAATGCCGCTGATGGCGCCGATGTTGGCGGGATAGTCATCGGCGATGTATTTAAAGACGCTGGCTTTGCCAAAAGCCCAGGCAATGCCCAAGATGAACATGAGGGCGGTGAAGAGCCAGACGTTTAAGCCGAGGTGAAAGGTTTTCGGCCCGTTGACCGTGCTGATGGTGAAATCGGTTTGCGGATAAGACAGCAAGAACAGGCAAATCCAGCTCACCCACAGCACCCACCAGGTGACGCTGTGCGCGCCGTAGCGGTCACTGAGCCAGCCGCCCACCGCGCGCAACACCCCGCCCGGCAAGGAGAAGCAGGCCGCCAGCAAAGCCGCCTGTTTAATATCCAAGCCAAATTCGCCGATGTAGTACTGCACCATCCACAGCGCCAGCGCGACATAACCGCCGAAGACAATGCTGTAGTACTGGCAATATTTGAGGACGCGCGGATCTTTCAGGGCGCGCAGTTGATCGCCGAATTTGACATTGGAGGGAACCAGATGCGCCGGGTCGCTGTGGCTGAACATCCAAAACAGCAGCAGTGTCCCCAGCATGATGGCGGCATACACTTGCGGCACAGCAGCCCAGCCAAAGCCCAGCAAAATCAGGGGGGCGATGAATTTATTCACCGCCGAACCGGAATTACCGGCCCCGTACACGCCCATCGCCATACCCTGCTGCGACTTGGGAAACCAGCGCGCGACATATGGCGTGCCGACCGAAAACGAGCCGCCGGCCAGACCGACAAATAAGCCTATGGTCAGGAAGTGCCAATACTGGGTGGCGTAGGCCATGAGCCAAATGGCGGGAATGGTAGCCGCCATCAGGCAAGCCATCACAATGCGTCCGCCGTAGCGATCAGTCCAGATGCCCAGCGGCACCCGCACCAGCGAGCCGGTCAAGACCGGCATCGCGGTCAAGAGGCCGAATTCGGTGGCGTTGAGATTCAGCATTTTTTTGACCGGAATCCCGATCACGCCAAACATCATCCACACCATAAAACACACAGTGAATGAGAGTGTGCTGACGATCAGCACCGACCACGCCTTGCCCCGGCTGTCCGGCGCACTTGCCTTTTGGGTATTGTCTGCAGCCATGTTATTTGCTCCCTCAAAATATGCATACAGTTTGCATGTTTTAATTCAGCACAGGCATTCTCAGGGCGGCCAGGGAGAACGGGTGCAAACGGCCTAGCCGGATGGGCTGGCCGCCTAGCCCGTTTGGGCTAAGGGCTTGGCAGTGTGGGCTAGCGCGGGACTGCCAAGCAGGGGATGTAACAATGCAATGAAATCTGCAAGCAAATGCAAGCAGGGATTCGGGCAGATCGTGCTAAATTTGCAGAGAGACAGAGTCAGGAGAATTTTATGAAAGACGGTATACCACATCGTAACCACTCACCCCATGGCTGGTGGATTGCCAGTTTTATCATGCGGGCGGCATGGGAAGATGAGCCGAATCCTTCATTGAAAAGCCGCTGCTGGGCCTGGGAAAACACCATCATTTTGCAAGCGCCTGATCGTGAAGCCGCTTACGAAAAAGCGCTGGCGCTGGCGGAGCAGGATTGCGGTTCAGAGTTTGAAGGAAGCAAAAACAGAAAGGGCCGTTGGGTTTTTGAAGGACTGACATCACTCTTGGCGATTCATGAAGAATTGCAGGATGGCGCCGAAATACTGTGGGAAGAGCATGACAATCGCACGCTGGGAAAAATCCGCTCATGGATCAAGCGCAAGGATGAGCTGGAAGTGTTTGATGATACCCCGGCAGTGGGCGATCTGAGCGACTGAAGCATGCCGCAGAGTGATTGCACAAGATCCCCGACAAAGGCGCCCGGGGACGACGGTGCATAATGTATTCGTAAAAAAACCACTCGCCATACACAGCGTTTAAAGCTGAATAGCTACCATTTTTTCAGCAAATAGCGCGCCCCGCTGCCCTCTTGCGCCGCCTGATCCTGCGGGTTGTACAGCGCGCATTTGGTGAGGGACAAACAACCACAGCCAATGCAGGAATCAAATCTGTCGCGCAGGGCGATCAGGGCGTCAATTCTTTGTTGGATCAAGGGCTGCCAGGAGGCGGCGAGCTGGCGCCAGTCTTCCGGCGTGGGGGTGCGTTGCTGCGGCAGGCTGGCGAAGGCGGCGCGGATTTGCTCCAGATTCAAGCCGGCTTGCTGGGCGGCGCGAATGAAGGCGATGCGGCGCAGGCTTTCGCGTTTGTATAAGCGCTGGCCGCCGCTGGAACGGCTGCTGTGCAGCAAACCCTGTTCTTCGTAATAACGCAAGGCGCTGGCCGCAAGCCCTGAGCGGCGCGCCACTTCGCTGATCGGCATCAGATTCGGGCCGCTTGGATGGTCGGCAGCCGGGCTTGCGCCGGTTTCCGGCTGGGCGGTTTTGCGATTGGGCATGGCGGACATGTGGGGCCTTTGCGGTGAATGGCGTGTGGTTTGAGACTTGGAGCAGGGATTGCCCCGCCAGCATGAAATCTTTTGCGGATTATGCGCAAAAAAACGCTTGCGCTCAAGTTGACTTTAACTTGCACAATGACGCCAGATTCAACACAGGAGTTCATCATGGAACAGATTCAACACTGGTTTGCTTTATTGCTGCCTGCTTTGGCGGCAACTGAAATGCAGGCGCAGGGTGCGCACAACAGTTGCGCGGATTTGCTCGCGCGTCAGGAATGGCAGTTTGATCACAATCTGCGTTGAGAAGGGGACAACATGAGCAGCCACCCGATTTTCAGCCTGCAGGCGCAAGGACAATTACGCCCGCTGGCGCAGCACGCCGCCCTGCATGCGCTGCTGGATGATTTGCCGGCCTATGGCCTGGCGCGCGCACAGATTAATACCCATTTGCCGATGGCCATGGGCGCGCTGGCGGCGATTGACGCCAGCGGCGATGCGCTGGCGGCCTGGGCAGCGGCGCGCCGCCGCGCCACGCCGGCAGCAGAAGCGCTGAGCGCGCTGCCGGATATGCCGGATTGGCGCAACGCCATCGGCCAGCAAAGCGCTTTTCCCGGTTTGCGTGAGTATTTTCTTGCGCAGATGCGCGCACATGGTGTGCGCAACATCTTGCTGGAAGTCTTGCATGGCATGCCTTTCTGTCCCTCGGGCGCGGCGTTTCATGGCTTGATCCGGCTGGCGCACGGTTTGGATGCGCAACATCTGGACGAGTGCGCCGCCGGTCTGGCCTGGCTGGTGTGCGCCGCCTGGACGCCGGCCGCGACAGATGAGGCGCCAAGCGGCGCGCTATTTGACGATCCCGCCAGCGCATTGGCCTGGCTGGAAGCTGAAATCGGCGCCCTGCCCTGCGATCCATCCAGCATCACGCGTTCGCTGCACGCCGCCGGGGCCAGACCCGGTTTGCTGGCGCGCCTGCCGCGTCTGAGGAGTTTGCAAAGTGATGATGAGGCGGTATTGGCGGCGACGCTGGCGGCCATCGCACAGTGTGCGATTCGCGCCTGGCTGCATGCCGGCGGTTTAACCCGCTTGCATCTGGTGACTGGCGGCAGTGCGCTGCGCCGTTTGCTCTGCCACTTGCCGGCAGCCGAACGCAAAGCCCTGCTGCCGGCCATGTTGCAAGCTTTTTGGCAAGCGGTTTGCCTGGCCTGGCTGGTAGCGGAACCCGCACAAGCCATGCCGCAAGCGCAAGCACTGGCGCCAGCCGATTGGCCGGATATATTACGCGCAGCAGCCAGGCTGCAGGATGTGCATGATTTGAAACTGGCGCACGCCTGTTATGCCGAAGCGCAAGCTTATGGCTGGCCGGAATACGCGCAGGCGCTGGCCGTGTTATTGCAGGCGATGCGGATTAAAACAGATGCAGGCGGATAGCAGGCCGGGCCGCGACGGCCCGCCGCCGCGCCTGCGGGCGCCGAAAATCTTGCAATTTTCCCATGATTTGCACCGTGTTTTGATATTATTTGCCCACTTGAAATTGTTTCATTCCTTCAAGCACCTTTTCCACACAATGAGATCATTCATGAAAAAACTGACTTTACTGCTCGCGCTGGCGCTCGCCGGCGGCGTCGCACAAGCTGACAATCTGCTCATCAATGGCGGTTTTGAAGGCAGCGCGCCGCTGCAAAACAATCGCGGCGACGCCAATTCGATGGCGCTCACCACCGGCTCGACCTATCTGCCGGGCTGGCGCGTGATCGGGCCGGAAGTGGCCTGGATCGGCCAGGGCAATCCATACAATTTGCACGCCGCCGAAGGTGAGCGTTTTGTCGATTTGACCGGCTGGCTCAATCAGAACGGCAATCAGGGCGGTTTGACGCAAACCATCCAAACCGTGGCCGGGCAACAATATGTGCTGGAGTTTGATTTGGGCAGCTCTTCCTTTTACAACTGGGGCCAGCCGAATTCCCTCACCGCCTCTGCCGGCAATGCTTCGCAATTGTTCAGCAACACCAATGTCAGCGACTATGGCTCCTGGCAGCATTTCAGCCTGAACTTTACCGCCACCGGGAATACCACTGAGATTTCTTTTGTCGGCAACACTGCCGGCTATTACATCGGCCTGGACAATGCGCGCGTCACGGCCGCTGTGCCGGAAATCGAAACCTGGGCCGGTTTGCTCGCGGGTCTGGGCGCGCTGGGTTTGTTGGCGCGGCGGCGCAAACAGGGCTGATGCAGTAAGCCGGATTGCCGCTAACGGCAACCCGGCTTGCCCGCACGCTGCAGAGACGCGCCTTTACCGGCATGCGGCAGTATGCGCTGCGCTTGCGCACAACGCGCAGCCGCAGCGCTCAGAACCAATGACGGATGATGCCGGCGAGCACGCCTATCACGCTCAAATTGATCAGGGTAAAAGAAAGGGCGAAGGGCAAAATGCGTTGACGCGCCGCTTTGACATACGCCAAGGCATACCACAGACGCAGGACACACCATAGCAAGCCGCAAATCGCCGCAATCTGATCCGTCCACCAGATAGCGAGCAGCCACAACAAGGGCAGAAAAATCGCCACCCCTTCCAGGGTATTCATTTGCGCGCGCAAAGCGCGCTCCAGCAAGGGGTCGCCAGTCATGGCCGGCGGCGCAATGCCACTCTTGCGCCGTGCGCGCGCCACTTGCAGCACGGTGAAAATCATGAGGACGGCCAGTAAGACTGTCGCCAGCGAGGTCAGGGGGTATGCTTGCACGGTCGCTCCTGTCGGCATCTGAAAAATACAGCATAACAGAGTGCAAGCGCTGCGCGCGACGACCTCAGCTGCGAGGCGCAAGTATTGTCTCTGCGCGCCTGCCGCAAAAAAACGGGTGGCCGCGCCACCCGTTTTTTCACTTCAGCAAGCTCACACCTGCACGCCCTTCGGGATCGCCGAGAGCAGCATCTTGGTGTAGGGATCTTGCGGGTTGTGGTACAGATCGTCGGAATTGGCGATTTCCACCACTTTGCCCTTGTTCATCACCATCACCTGATCCGAGATGTATTTCACCACCGACAAGTCATGCGAGATGAAGATATAGCTCATGCCGTATTCATCCTGCAAATCCTGCAGCAGATTCAGCACTTGCGCCTGCACCGAGACGTCCAGCGCGGAGACCGATTCGTCACACACCAGAATTTCCGGCTTCATGGTCAGGCAGCGAGCAATCGCGATACGCTGGCGCTGGCCGCCGGAGAATTCATGCGGGTAGCGGTAGTAGGCCACTTCCGGCAAACCGACGCGCTTGAGCAGGGCATGCGCATGCTCGGTGCGCTCGACGTCGTTATTGTAGATATTGTGGATGCGCATCGGCTCCAGCAAGATCTGGCCCACGGTGAAACGCGGATTCAGGGACGCGTACGGATTTTGGAAAATGATCTGGATGCGGCGCTTGTAATCTTTGTACTCGCGATCCGACATCGAAATCAAATCTTTGCCGTGGAACAAGGCCTGGCCGGCGGTGGCTTTGTGCAGACGCAGCAGAGTCAGGCCGACGGTGGTCTTGCCGGAGCCGGATTCGCCCACCACACCCAGGGTTTTGCCGCGCGGCAGTTTGAAGGAAACATCCGACACTGCTTTGAATTCGCGCTGACCGAACAGGCCTTCGCGGAAGTAAAAGCTCTTGGCCAGATTTTTCACTTCCAGCACGATTTCGTCGTCCGGCTTGAAGCCGCGCGGACGATCCGGGCCTTCCTGCACCAGTTTGCCGCTCATATAGTCGTCGATCACCGGCAAACGCATCGGGCGGTGGTCAAGATTCGGGCGGCAGTGTAAGAGCGCCTTGGTGTAGGAGTCTTGCGGGTCGAGGAAAACCTGGCGCGCCGGCCCGGTTTCGCGCACTTCACCGTGCCGCATCACGATCACATGGTCAGAAATCTCGCCCACCAGGCCCAGATCGTGGGTGATGAAGAGCACCGACATATGATGCTTCTTTTGCAGCGCGGCGATCAGATCCATGATCTGCTTTTGAATCGTCACGTCCAGCGCGGTAGTCGGTTCGTCGGCGATCAAGAGCTTGGGTTCGCAGGCAATCGCCATGGCGATCATGACGCGCTGCTGCTGCCCGCCCGACATTTGGCTGGGATAGGAGTCGATCTTGGTGTGCGGGTCGGGAATCCCGACTTCTTCCAGCAAGGCGATGGCGCGTTCGCGCGCCTGCTTCTGGTTCATGCCCATATGCAGGCGCAACACTTCGCACAGCTGGAAGCCGACGGTAAACACCGGGTTCAGGGACGACATCGGTTCCTGGAAAATCATGGAAATGTCGCGCCCGCACAGTTCGCGCCGCTGTTTGATGCTGAGATCAAACAGATTGCGGCCGCCGAACATGGCGCTGGAACCGGCGTCAATGATGGTGGTTTCTTCCGGCAACAGGCCCATCACGGCCAGCGAGCTGACCGATTTGCCCGAGCCTGATTCGCCCACCAGCGCCACCGTGGAGTTTTTCGGGATGTCGAAGGAAATCCCTTTCACGGCTTCAAATGTGTTTTTCTTGTCGGTCTTGAAGCGCACGCGCAAATTGCGCACCGACAACAGGAGTTCCTGGGATTGATTATTCTGCGTCATGGCTGATCCTTGGCTCATTTCAGTTTCGGGTCGAGAGCATCGCGCAGCGAATCGGTAAACAGCGAGAAGGCTGTGACCAGAACCGCCATCGCGCTGGTGGCGGCAACCAATTGCCACCACTTGCCGAGGATCAACTCGTTTTGCGCCTCATTGAGCATACTGCCCCATGACACGGTGCCGACCGGCACGCCAAAACCGAGGAAGGACAGAATCACTTCCGCCTTGATGAAGCCCACCACCAGAATCGACATTTGCACCAGGGCCACATGCGAAACGTTGGGGAAGATATGGCCGAACATCTTGCTCATATCGGAGGCGCCGATGGCGTCTGCCGCCATCACGTATTCACGCGCTTTGTGCTTCATGTATTCGGCGCGGATCAGGCGGTAGGCGCCAGTCCAGCCGGTCAAGCCCAGAATCAGCACGATGGTCATGACGCCCTTCTTTTGCAGCACGGCAGCCACCGCCAGAATCATCAGAATCGAAGGAATCGAAGTGAAGATGCTGTAGAACCAGTTGAAGAAATCGTCGATCTTGCCGCCGTAATAGCCCGACAGTGCGCCAAACAGGGTGCCCAGCACGGTGGCGAACAAGGCGGCGGCCAAGCCGACCACAATCGAGGTTTCCGAACCTTTGATGGTTTTCTTGATGATGTCATGGCCCCATTTGTCAGCGCCGAACGGCAGGGTTTCCGCACGTTTGACATTGGCTTGTTTGCCATCTTTGGCCAGTTCCGCGCGCACTTCAGCCATTTCCTTGGCCAGCGGGTCTGTCACGCCATACATATCGACGTTTTCCGCAATCGCGCCGGAAGCAGCCGGGCTGGTTTGCGCGCGCAATTCGCGAATCACATCTTTGAGCGGATCGAGGGGATTTTCCGGCACCTCTTCTGCTTCGGTATTGGATTCGGTGACGCCGCGTTCAGCCGCCGTCTGCGGGCCGACAAAAGTCGGCGGCGCATAGTTGACGGCGACTTCTGCTTCCCAGTCGGAGGCGATCAGGCCGGTGGCCGAGGCGACTAACATCAAGAGGAAGGCGATCACGACCGCCATCGACCCCATCGCCACCTTGTCGGCGCGCAGTCGGCGCCAGGCCAGCGCCCATAAGCTGGGGGATACCTGGATTTGTGCGTTATTTGTCATGAATTACTCCTGCCTCACTTCAGTTGGACGCGCGGGTCAACAGCTTTGTACATCAAGTCTGTCAACAGATTGAAGATCATGGTGGCCGCTGCGACATACACCGTGATCGCCTTGATCACCGGGAAGTCGGAACGCTCCACCGCCAGCAGAATTTCACGGCCCACGCCAGGAATCGAGAAGAAACGCTCAAGCAAAAAGGCGCCGATCAGCAAGGCCGGCAGATTCGACATCACATGGGTGATGATAGGAATCGAGGCGTTGCGCAGGACGTGCACCCACATCACGCGCGATTCGCTCATGCCCTTGGCGCGTGCGGTGCGCACATAGTCTTGATTGACTTCATCCAGAATGAAGGTGCGGAATAAGCGTAAGTTAGGCGCGATGCTGACCGCCAGACCGATCAAAATCGGCAGTGCGGCGAATTTGAACAGGTTTTCAAAGAAGTTGTCGCCCCAGCCCTGCACCGGGAACAAGCCCCATTTATACGCCAGCACATATTGGAAGACGATGATGTACACCAGAATCGAGATCGACATGGCGACGGTGCACAGCACCATCACGGTACGGTCGGTCAGGGTGCCGCGCACATAGGCCACCGCCAGCGCGAGCGCAATCGCGATCACGGTTTCCAGAATGGTCAGCGGAATCAGCACGGTCAGCGAAGGCCCGAGACGGGAGCCGATCACAGCTGATACTTTTTCGCCGGTGCTCCAGCTGGCGCCGAAGTCAAAGGTGACGATTTGCTGGACGAAAATGCCAAGCTGCACGTAATAAGGCTGGTCAATACCGAGCTGGGCGCGGATATTGGCGATTTGTTGCGGGTTGGACATTTTGCCGGCCAGAATATAGGCCGGATCGCCCCCCACCCAGTTAAACAGGAAAAACACCAGCAGCACCACGCCGCCCATGGTGGGCAGCATCTGCCACAAGCGCCTCAGAATATATGAAAGCATGTTCGCTCCTTATTGCAGGCGTTGACCGGAGATTTCGGCAAAAAATGCCTTGCTGTTCGGCTCGCGGCCGAGGAAGTCAGTAACCAATTGGCGGCCTTTCTTTTCACCGCCACGGCCTAACACCATATTGCGGTAACGCATACCGACTGCCGGGTCCATGATTTTGCCGCTGTATGCCGAGAGCATGTCCAGCGCCATCACTTCTGACCACATATAGCCGTAATAGCCGGCCCCATAGCCGCCCATCACATGGCCGAACTGTCCCGGGAAGTGGGTGCCCGGAACATGTCCCAGGGGAGTGGCGCCTTCCACCGCGCGCCATACCGCCATCGGATCGTTCGCTTTGTCGTCATGGATTTGCAAATCGAAGTTCGCATACACCAATTGACGGCCAAAACGGATCCCGCGCCCGTAGTTATGCGCAGCTGTCATGCGCTTTGCCAATTCTTCATCCACGGTCGGGCAAGCCGGTTTGCAGAATTTGGACACATTCGCCAGCGATTCCAGGCGGCGCGCCCATTCTTCATACATTTGCGACGGCGCTTCGACGAAATCCAGTTCCACGCTGGTGCCGGAGTGGCGCACATAGCGGGTTTGCGAGAGCACGCCGTGCAGCACATGGCCGAATTCGTGCACCAGGGTTTCCAGTTCGCCGCCATCCAGACCTTTGCGGTCGAAATTGGTCACCAGCACAGAAATCGGGGTGCGCTTGATCAGGGTCGAAGAGCCGCGTGAAGGCCAGGCGGCGGCATGGCCGTATTTGCCTTCGCGCGGGAACAGATCGAGATAGATGCCGGCGATGCGCGCGCCGCTCTTGGCGTCAAACACATCGTAGTACTGCACATCTTGATGCCAGGTCGGCACTTTGACTTGCTTGAAGCTGACGCCATACAGTTTGGCGGAAACATCCAGCGCCCAGTCAACCGACGCGCCGGTCGGGAAATATTGGCGCAGCGCGTTTTGATCAAGCTTGTAACGCGCGTTTTTCAGTTTTTGCTGCCAGTACATCAAATCCCAGCGGTTGAAGCTGGTTTCTTCCAGTTTCGTACCCAGGGTTTGCGCTTTGAATTGGCGCAGTTCTTCCAATTCTTTCTTTTCCAGCGAGGTCACCACGCCCTGCACTTCATCCAGGAATTTACGCACTGCGCTGGCCGAGCCGGCCATGCGGCGGCGCGTGACATAGTCGGCGTAGTTATTAAAGCCGAACATGGCGGCCAGCTCGCGCCGCAATTCCATGGCCTGCTTGAGCAAGCCCAGATTCTTTTCAGTGCCGTGATTGGCGAAAGCGATTTGGTAACGCTTGCGCGCTTCCTCATTATCGGCATATTCCATGAAGGGGTTGTAGGACGGGTATTCAAAGCCGACCACGTAATTGCCCTTCTCATCTTTCTTGGCCGCATCCAGCCAGGATTGCGGCAGCCCCTTGACTTCTTCCGGCGTGAAAGTCAGCTTTTCTTTGTTGTCGCGGATGTTGCGCGCAAATTCCTGCGACAGCAGATCGAGCTTTTTCGCCAGCTCTTTCATTTTTTCCTGCTTCTCTTTGGGGAAGCCCACGCCGGTATCTTCAAAACCGTCGATCAGGTCTTGACGCAGTTTGGCGTCCACTTCGTCGCCGGGCGTGGAGGCCTTGACCAATTGATACAGCTTGTCATTTTGGAACAGCTCGGTGCCCCAGGCATTGACCTTGACCAGGCAGGGTTCTGCCGCAGCGCGCACTTTGGGATCTGGCGAAACATTGGCGATCAAGTCCAGTCCGCCGACCAGATCTTCAATCGCGATTTGCACTTGATCCAGCGCGGCGTACAGCTTGCGGCTGGCGGCGGCATCTTTCGGCGCGGCGCTTTTTTCAATGCGCGCAACCTGGGTTTGCGCTTTTTTCAGCGCGGCTTCGCACATCGGTGCGATTTGCTTTTCAGTGGGGACAGGCAACAGCGGACGCTTGGCGTCTGCCGCCAGCGCTGTCGGGCTGAGCGCCATGGCCAGCATAGCGCTGGCGATGGACAGGGAAAGGGACGACATTTTCATGGGGTTCCTGGGAGCGGGTTATAGTTTTCCGGAAGTCGCGGCTTTTTTGGGATCGATATCGATGTACAGCCATTCCTGATGCAGGATGGGATGTTTCTTATAGCCCTGCACATGCGGCTGCGCCAGCATATTGCGGTAACGCGCATAACCGATGCGGTTGGAGGCATAGACTTCCATGATGCGCGCCATTTTGCGGTACAAGGCGTCACGCTCAGGGCCTGCCGGCATCGAGGCCGATTGCGCATACAGCTTGTCGTATTCGTCGTTCTGGAAGCAGCCGTTATTGTTTTGATGGATGTTTTTACCGGCGAACAGCATCATAAAGTTGTCGCCATCCGGGTAGTCGGCAATCCAGGGATTGGTGCGGGTCATCAGCTGGCATTCTTTTTCTGCTTTCAGAATATCGGGGAAGGGGCGTTTATCGCCTTCCATGCGGACGCTGATTTTGTCGAAGGATTTTTTCCACATTTCAGACTGCTGCTGGCCCTGGCCATCGGCGCGCGCGGTGTATTTGATCACCAGCGGCTTACCATCCGGCATGGTGCGGTAGCCGTCTTTGCCTTTTTTGTAGCCGAATTTGTCCAGCAAGGCATTCGCCGCCGCCGGATCGTACTGCAGCATGCTCTTGTAATTCGGGTCATGTCCCACTACGCCGGGCGGGATCGGGTATTGCAAGGCCACGGCCTCATTGTTCCAGACGATGCGGATTTCCTCATCCACATTGTGCGCCATCGCAATTGCGCGGCGCAGGGCGATTTTTTCCTTGCTGTTGCCGCCCACCACCGGATCACGCATATTCCAGTAGTAGTAACTGATTTCCGGATCGATGATGCGCGACAGGCGCACGCCCTTGGCTGCAAATTCGGGACGCAGCTTGCCATCCACAATGGCTTTCGGCGCCAGCGGCCCTTGCAGCTCAACCAGATCGCATTCATTGTTTTGGAATGACAGCCAGCGCGATTGATCTTCCACCATCACGGCGATTTCCACCTTGCCGATGCGCGGCAGGCGCTTGCCCTTCATTTCCGCCACCAATTGCTGGTCTTCCGGGTCGCTGCCCGGCTCAAAATCCCAAATCTTGCCACGGTAATTCGGATTCGCTTCGAGCGAAATGGAGGCGCCGCGCACCCATTTGGTCAGGCGATAGGGGCCGGTGCCGACCGGATGCGCCATCACGCCGCCCTGCGCATCGCCATATTTTTCCACCACTTCACGCGCCACCGCCACGGTCGGCTCGTGCGCCAGAATCATGGCCAGATTGAATTCAGTTTGCTTGAGATGGATTTTGAGGGTGTATTTGTCCACCACTTCAAAGCCTTCGATCTTGGCGTTCATATCGGCTTTGCCGGCCTTTTTGGCGGCTTCAGCCCATTCATCCAGACCTTTGACCTTGCCCTCGAACAACCACATATGCGGGGAAGCCAGCTTCGGATCGAACAGACGCTTGAAGGAATACACATAATCTTCCACCGTCAGTTCGCGCTTCTTGCCGCCGAACACCGGATCGTCAGCGAAGTAAATCCCCTTCTTGAGGCGGATCGTGTAAGTTTTGCCGTCCGGGCTGATTTCCGGCAGGGCTTCGGCGGTTTTCGTCGCCACCTTGGCCGGACGCGCCATATAGTCGTAGGTATAGAGCGTCTCGTAAATCGCCTGCACCACATTGCCGGAATACAGGTCGCGCACCAGGGCCGGGTCAAACCCGGTTTCCGGGGCCGGGAACACGGCGCGCAAGACCTTGTTCATATCCGGGCCTTCGGTCGCAAAGCCGGGCGCGGCCGGCACAGCCAGCGCCGCCGCCAGCAGGGCTTGGCTAATCCACTTCAGTTTCATACTTGTTTTTTCCTCTCGATTGCAGATCCGGGAGCTGCCGGCGCGAAACCGGCGCTTTTTTTGATTCGTGCCTTAGTGCTTCTCGATGTCCAACAGTTCCCACATGCCATGCAAAATGGGATGTTTCTTGAAGCCCTTGACCCAGGGTTGGATGACCCAGTTGCGGATGCGTGACGTTTGCAGGGTGATCGGGTTGTCGCCTTCCATCTGGCGGTTCATTTCCTGATACAGCTTGTAGCGTTCTGGCCCGTGCGGCAAGGCAATCGCCTGGCGATACAGTTTGTCGTAGTGCTCGTTTTCGTAACAGGAATTATTGCTGGCGTTGATATTGCGGCTGTACAGCAATTGCACGAAGTTTTCGCCGTCCGGAATGTCGGCGCCCCAGGCGCTGCCCCAGATCGGGATCTTGCACTCTTTCGCCGCCTTCATATTGTCGGGGAAATTGCCGGTGGTGAAGTTGCCGCGCAGACCGACCTGGTCCATGCCGCGCTTCCAGATTTCCTGGAAGATTTTGGAGGTGGAAGTGGCTTCGGAGCGGATTTCAATCGTCAGCGGTTTGCCATCCGGGGTCATGCGGAAGCCATCGGCGCCGCGCTTGTAGCCGAAGCGGTCGAGCAATTTATTCGCCAGCTCGATGTTGTAGCCATTGCTGCTGCGGTATTTCGGATCATGCCCGAGAATCCCGACCGGTACGATTTGATGGGCGCGCACAGCCTGTCCCTTGCGCACTTTTTCGATTTCCTCATCAATGCTGTACACCATGCCAAGCGCGCGGCGCAGGGCGATTTTTTCCTTGCTGTAGCCGCCAATCACCGGGTCTTTCAGGTTGAAGGACCAGTAGGTGATTTCCGGATCGGTGACGCGGAACAGGTCAATGTTTTGCTTGGCGTATTCCGGCTTGAGTTTGTCGCCGTTCATCACGCCCGGCGCCACCGCTTGCGGCAGCATATCAAGGTCAATCTGCTTATCCTGGAAGGCCAGCCAGCGCGGCTGCTCTTCCTCCATGATATTCACTTCCACCCGACCGATTTGCGGGAACTTCTTGCCCTTGGCCTGCTGCGCCAGCTTTTTGTCGCGCTCGGTCATGGCCTGGAAATTCCACTCAAACGCCGGGTAATCCGGGTTCACCTTCAAAATCACCTTGCTGCCCGGCACGTATTTTTCCAGCATATACGGGCCGGTGCCGACCGGGTGCATGCCGATATCCTGGCCATATTTTTCCACCACTTCGCGCGCCATCGCGCCAAAGCCGCTGTAAGCCAGGGTGAACAGGAAATTGTAGTCTTGCTGTTTCAAGCGGAAACGGATGGTGTAGCGATCCAGCGCTTCAATCCCGGGAATCTTGGCATCATAGTCAAACTTGCCGGTTTTCTTGGCCGCCTCGGCCAGCTCATCCAGACCGACCAGTTTGCCATCGAGGAAATTGGTGACTTGCGAACGCACTGCCGGATCCAGCACGCGTTTGAAGGTATAAACGTAATCTTCCGCCGTCAATTCACGCGGTTTGCCATTGAAGGCAGGATCAGGCGTGAAGTAAATGCCCTTGCGGATGTGCACGGTATAGGTTTTGCCGCCATCTTCTGCCTGCGGCATGGCGACTGCCGTCTTGGGAATCAGTTTGGCGGGCATCGCCAGATAATCATAGGTCAGAAGTGTTTCAAAAATCACTTCGCCAACCCAGTTGGAGTATTGATTGGACGTTTTGATCAAATCAAAGCCGGCGTCCGCCGCCGGAAACGCCACGCGCAAGACCTTGTTCGGATCTGCATTGTTTGCTGCGGCCAGAGCGGCCGGACTGAAGGAAACAGAGATAGCTGCGGCGAGTACGCCCGCACCTATATATTTACCAATTTTTCCCATTAAAGCTTGCATGCCAGACCACGCCTCCTTGCTACACCCGGGTCTCGGGCTTGTTAATCCGTCAACATGTTTGCGCGCAACAAAGCCGCCGCAAAAATCCATGTGGCCAAAAAAGGCGTAACGATAGCGCATATTCGCGGCGCAGTGAATGGGCAGAAATGCAGATATGAGGAAAATTTGGCAAAGGGCTGGAAATGTTTCAATTTGTTTTTGCTGCAACGCAATATAAAACTGCTGTACATTCCGCCAACGCCTAAATCTCTGTCCCTTAACAAAAAATCCGCCACAGCCTGAGGCTGCATCGAGGCCATCGGTTTTCCCTGCGGCGCGCCTTATCGCAGCGCAGCATGAAAAAAACCGTCCCTGAAAGAAATTTGCCATCCTGAAACACTGTTGTTTCCACGCACAGACTTATGCACCAACAGTTGACAGAAATCCTGATTTGATGATCCTATCTGTCCTCAAGTTTGCGCACACGTAAGCTTTACAGAAGAACACCTCTTTCGGTGTATCGACACACTACAAACAGCGCGGCAATGTCCCCAAAGAATCAAGCCGCGCATCACTTCCCAAGGAGTCTGGATGATGATTGAAACAGTTTTGTCACGCGCAGTCCGCACCAGTTTTGCGGGCGGCGTGGCGCTTGGCCTTGGCCTGTTTGCCTATTCCGTACAAGCACAAGACGCCAAGCCGGAAGAAAAAGCCCAACGTGTGGTGATTACCGGCACCGCAATTCCGCGCACCCAGACCGAACAACTGCCGGTTACTGTGATCAAGCGTGAAGACATCGACCGCACCGGCGCCACCACGGCGCAAGATCTGGTGGCGATGATCCCGTCCAACTTTGGCGGCACCGTGGTCGCCAGCAACGTTGGCGTGACCGGCAATGCGTCCACCGCCAATCTGCGTCAGCTCGGCCCGAAATACACCCTGGTGCTGTTGAATGGCCGCCGCGTCGCCAACTATGCCTTCGGTAATTCGCCGGTTGACTTGAACTCGATCCCGATTTCCGCGATTGAACGTGTGGAAGTGCTGCGCGACGGCGCCTCTTCCCTGTATGGCGCAGACGCAATCGCCGGCGTCATCAACTTCATTCTGCGCAAAGACTTCCGTGGCATGGAAGCCAGCGTGTACGCCACCAACGTCAGCCAATCCGGCGGCGGCAACACCCGCAGCATCAATTTCTCCGGCGGCTGGGGCGATCTGAACACCGATAAATTCAATTTCTTCCTCAGCGCAAACCGCGAAGAAAATGAAAAACTGCGTGCGCGCGACCGCAGCTTCGCCAACACCGCCAAGCGCGATGATCTGGGCATCAACAATTCTTCAGCCCGTAACGGCATCCCGAATCTGACTTTCAAGGACACGCTGGGCAATCAATACACCAGCATCAATCCTTACCGTCATAAAAACTGCGATTTCCCGGAAATGGCGTTGGTGGTGCGTAACGCTACCGAGTGCGGCACCGACTATGTGAAATACATCGACATCGTGCCGGCAGTGGACCATGACAACCTGGTTGGCCGTCTGGTGCACAGGCTCAGTGAAAACCATGAGCTGTACGCTGAAGGCGCAATCACGCGCGACTATCTGATTTCGGCTTACTCGCCGGCGCCATTTACCAACCCGTTTGCCGGCTACCCGCAAAGCGGCCGCTTCTACCCCAGCAAAGTGACGCTGCCCAAGGGCATGACGCTGAAAGCCGGCCATAAAATGCCGGACGGCACTGTGCTGGCCAGCGACACCGTACTGAATGCGGATATGGATGTGACGCCGAGCGGCGCCATCGCAGGCCGCTGGCGTACCGTGCCGGGCGGCGGCCGTCATGACGAAACTGTCACCGTCAATCAGCGCTGGCTGCTCGGCGCCAAGGGTGAGTTCGCCGGCTGGGACTATGACACCGGCCTGACTTTCTCGCGCAATGAAGGCACGGTTTCCTTCGGCCCGGGCCAATACAGCTACGCCAAGCTGACCCCGTTGCTGGAATCCGGTGAAATCAATATCTTCGGCGCGCAGGACGCCAAGTCGATGGCGGCGCTGGAATCGGCCCGCCTGTACGGCGATCAGCGCAAAGCGGTTTCCGAATCCAAGGAATTCGATCTGCGCATCTCGCGCGAACTGGCCAAGCTGTCGAATGGCGGCTCGGTGGCGCTGGCGACCGGCGTATCGTACCGCCGTGAAGATCTGGAACAGATCTCCCTCCCGGTGCTGGCCTCCGGCGACCCGGTGGGCGGCGACGGCCCGGTGCCTGGCGTGACCGGCAGCCGGAATGTGCTCGGCCTGTTTGGCGAATTGAGCTGGCAAGTATACAAAGACCTGGAAATCCAGGCCGCTGCCCGCTATGACCGCCTGAACAATAATTTCGGCGTGTCTTTCAGCAAAGTCAGCCCGAAATTGTCGCTGCGCTTCACGCCGAGCAAGGAAATCATGGTGCGCGCTTCTTACGGCCAGGGCTACCGCGCCCCGACGCTGTATGAAAACCTGCGTCCCTTCACATCCGGCGGCGCGACCGGCGGCAGCTTCAGCGATCCGCTGCGCTGCCCGAATGGCCGCCCGATCAGCAACACCAGCACCCCGGTTGGCGTGATTCAGGATGAGTGCGAAATCCAGCTCACCACCGCCACCGTTGGCGATATGAATCTGCAACCGGAAAAGTCCAAGCAATACACCCTGGGCTTTGTGTTCCAGCCGACCAGCACTTTGAGCGGCTCGCTGGATTTCTGGAAAGTGGATATTTCCGACGCCATCATTCAGAAATCTGAGATCCAGGTGATGAGCGATCCGGTCGCCAATCAGAAATATTTCTACCGCTATGACCCGAACTACACTGCCGCTGACGGCAGCAAACCGTTCAAGAATGGCTGGGTGGATGATGGCAAGCAAACCGGCGCGATGTCCGGTTCGACCAATGTGAATTTCCCGCTGGCCTATGTGTTCCTGCCTTACGAAAACACGGCCTCGATTTTCGCATCCGGGATCGACATCAACCTGAACTACAAGCACAAAACCGCCAGCATGGGGAATTGGAGCGTCAACCTGGACGGCACGTATTACACCCGTCACGGTTATCAATATCCGGGCCTGGCTTCGGTCAGCGACAATGGCGCGTATAAGGACTTCGGTTCTGTGCCGCGCTGGCGTCATGGCTTGACCATGGCATGGGATATGAAACCATGGTCGGCTTCGATCACCCATAACTACACGTCTTCTTATAAAGACTTTACGGATCCGGCTTCGATCGGCGCGGATTATCCGGCTGAACGCACCGTGGGCGCTTACAGCACCTTCGATACCCAAGTCAGCTGGAATGGCGTGAAGAACCTGGACATCACCTTCGGTATCCGCAACATCTTCGACCAGGATCCGCCGTCTTCGCGTAAATCGGCCGGCTTCCAGGTTGGTTACGATGAAAAGAATGTCAATCCTCTGGGTCGCACGTATTATCTGCGCGCCCGTTACAAGTTCTGATCTGCTTGTTGCAGTTCAGTGACATAGTTACAACCGGCGGGTGAAAACCCGCCGGTTTTTTCTTTTGCACAGCAACATTTTGATAACAGATTTTTGCATCCCCTCTCTTGAAATCCACTATTGCATTGCAGCAATTTAAATCCAATCCGAGTTATAAATAACTCTCAAAAAAACGCATTTCTGCAGCAAAATCCATGAAATTCGCCAAAAATCGCCAAACTCCGTGGATAGATGTTAAGAAAATGTGTTGTTTTTCCGCAAAATTGTAAGTTTTCTTGTTGACATGTAACCGACCCGATGGTCTGATAGCGGGGTTAGAAATTTTAGTCCTGCATTTAAATTTCAAACGCGCCGACCAAGCGATAGAAGTCACAATCCATAAACAAAATCTGGTCGAAGCCATCCGCTTCGTACAGGTTGCGTCTTTTACCCTAGGAGTAAGCATGATCAAAGAAACCGTGTTGTCCCGCACGCTGCGTCTGGTGTTCGCAGGCGGCTTGGCGGTTGCCGTGCCCTACACCGCTTTTGCACAGGAAGTGCAAAAGGTTGAAGTGCTCGGTTCCAGCATCCGTCGCAGCATCACCTCTGAAACCACGCTGCCGGTGCAAACCTTCAGCCAAAAAGACATCCAGAAGACTGGCGTGTCTTCCGTTACCGACTTCATCCAGCAATTGCCGGCAATGCAAGGCTTTACTGCTGCGACTGACTCGGTTGGCGGCGGCGGCGGCGGCATCACCACCGCTTCCATCCATGGCGTAGGCGAACAATACACCCTGGTTCTGTTGAATGGCCGCCGTATCGCTCCGGCCAACTCCGGCAGCACCATTGACTTGAACTCGATCCCGCTGTCCGCAGTGGAACGCATCGAAGTGCTGACCGACGGCGCATCCGCTGTGTACGGCGCTGACGCGATCGCCGGCGTGGTCAACTTCATCCTGAAAAAAGGCGCTTCTCCTTTTGAAATCACCCTGAAGACCTCCAAGCCGCAAAAAACCGGAGGCGAAAGCTGGAATCTGGGCCTGAGCAAGGGCTGGGGCGATCTGGAAGCTGACGGCTTCAGCGCCATGGTTTCCTATGCGCACGACGAAAACAAACAGTTGAAAGCTGCTGACCGCGACTTCGCCAAGACCGGTATCATCAACTTCCAACACGGCGGCAAGACCCTGCGCTTCTTCAACGGTTCTTCCCGTGGCATTCCGCCGAATGCAACCGTGACCTTCAACAGCACCCCGGTGCCGAAGAATCTGAATCCGTTCGCGCTGGCAAACGGCGGCTGCGCAGCGCGCAACGTTGATGCTTTCGGCGACGGTCAGTGCTATTTCGACTACGCTTCCACCGTGGAAATCTACCCGGAACAAAAGCGTGACGCCTTCTTCGCCAACGGCGCCATCAAACTGGGCAAGACCGGTTTCACCGCCAAGGGCACGTTCTCCTACACCGATGCGCACATCAATGCGCGTATCGCACCGTATCCGGCTGACTTCCGCATCACCAAAGCTTCCCCGCTGTACGCTCCGTACATCAAACCTTACCTGACCGCTGAACAAGACGCTGATGTGAAATCGGTGCTGGTCAAGTATCGTCTGTTTGAAATGGGCGGCCGTTCCTATGACTACGGCACCAAAGCCACCCACTGGGTAGGCGAAGTGGCTGGCGAAGCCATGGGCTGGGATCTGAAAGCCGGTTTGGTGTTCTCCGAGAACAAACAAACCAATGACTACACCGGCGGCTTCCCGCTGGATGCTGAATTCACCACGCTGATCAACTCCGGCAAGCTGGACGTGTTCAAGTACAAGCTGGGCGAAATGCCGGCTGACCAGAAAGCACTGCTGCTGGGCACCGGATTCAAGGGTAACTACTCCACCCAGACCGTGCGCATGACTGCAGCTGACTTTGCCGCTTCGCGCGAACTGTTCGCCTTGGGCGGCGGCAGCGCTGCGCTGGCGTTTGGCGCTGACTATCGTCACACCAAGTACGGCACTGACTACGCCAAAGTGGCGGAAGACGCGCTGATTCTGTTTGAAGATCCGAAGGTCGATGACGGCTTCAAGCGTTCCAACTGGGGCGCCTTTGCTGAAATGAACCTGCCGTTCACCAAGCAATTGGAAGCTTCCGCTTCGCTGCGCTATGACTCCATCGGCGCAACCGAAAACACGGTTGAGAAGAAAACCTACGGCAGCACCCAGTCCAAGAGCACCTACAAGGTCTCGATGAAGTTCACGCCGAGCAAGCAATTCTATGCGCGCGCTGCATACGGCACCGGCTTCAAAGTCGGCACCATGCAACAAATCGCCGGCACCCGTGAAGACTGGGGCGTCAGCGGCGGCACCTATGCTTGCCCGATCACTGCTGAAAACGGTTTGGGTTCGCATCCGCTGGCTTCCTTCTGCCCGGTTATCGGCAAAGAAGCTGACGGCCGCAACAAATACGCCAAGGCTCAGGTTGAAGCTTTCCGTGGCGGCAATGCCAATCTGGCGCCGGAAAAATCCAAGCAATGGTCTATCGGCGTGGGCTTCCAACCGGTTGATTGGATGACTGCCAAGCTGGATCTGTGGAGCGTGGAAATCGAAGATGCGATTCAAGCTGTGGACGAAGCCGAATACTTCGCCAATCCGGCTAAACACATCTCGCTGTTCACCACCAAGACCAAGCCGGGTGGCGAAACCTATCTGGCCTACCTGCTGGCGCCGGCCAACCTGGCAAGCGCTCAGTACCAAGGTCTGGACTATGAGTTCAGCGCTTCCGGTAAAGTGTTTGATGGCCGTCTGGTCGGTACCTTCCAAGGCACCCATCTGCTGAAATCGCGCTATCGTTCGAGCAACGATGCTGATTGGTCCACCAGCCTGGATCAATACGGCCCGGATTCCGCAGTACAGTTCCGTAACATCTTCAAGTTCAACCTGACCTGGGACAATGCAGCATGGACCCACTCGGCTACCGTGAACTACAAGAACGGTTACAAGGACAAAGAGCACAAGAAGGCTAACGGCGCTGTGACCGAGCAACCGTCCGGCACCCCGGTTGATATCCGTCTGGATGTGCCTGACTACACCACGCTCGACTGGCAAACCGTGTATCGCTGGAACAAGAACCTGACCTTGACCGGCGGTATCATCAACGTGTTCGACAAAGAGCCTCCGCTGTCGCTGCGTAACACCGGTTCTCACCAACTGGGTTACGATCCGCGTTATGCAAGCTCGCTGGGTCGCACCTTCTACATCCAAGGCAGCTACAAGTTCTAATCTTGTCGTTGTGGATGTGAAAACCCCGCCGCAAGGCGGGGTTTTTTATTGCCCGCACCGAACAGGCAAGGCGGGCATAAAAAAACGCAGCCGCAATGGCTGCGTTTTTTTCACCATGGACAGGTTTATTTTTCTGCGCCGATCACCCGCAAACGGCGCTCGCGCACGGACTGCGCCAGATTTTCCAATACCGCCACGCTGGCGGCCCAATCAATGCAGCCATCGGTGACGGATTTGCCGTATTCCAGTTCCTTGCCCGGAACCAGATCCTGACGCCCGGCTTTCAGATGCGATTCCACCATCACGCCAACGATGCGGGTATTGCCGGCCGCGATCTGGCTGGCGATATCGGCACACACCGGAATTTGGTTTTCCGGCTTTTTCGAGCTGTTGGCATGTGAAGCGTCAATCATCAGGCGCGAAGCCAGGCCCAGTTTGGCCAGATCGCTGCAAGCCGCTTCAACGCTGGCGGCATCATAATTCGGGGTTTTGCCGCCCCGTAAAATCACATGACAATCCTCATTCCCGTTGGTCGAGACAATCGCCGAATGTCCGCCCTTGGTGACGGAGAGGAAATGATGCGGCTGGGATGCGGCCTTGATCGCTTCGGCGGCAATTTTGACATTGCCATCCGTGCCATTTTTAAAGCCGACCGGGCAGGACAAGCCGGACGCCAATTCGCGATGCACTTGCGACTCCGTGGTGCGTGCGCCGATTGCGCCCCAGGAAATTAAATCAGCGATGTACTGCGGGCTGATCACATCCAAAAACTCGGTGCCAGCCGGCAAACCCAATTCATTGATATCGAGCAGCATTTCACGCGCCATGCGCAGCCCGTCATTGATGCGGAAACTGTTATCCAGATAGGGGTCGTTGATCAAGCCTTTCCAGCCCACGGTGGTGCGCGGTTTTTCAAAATATACCCGCATCACGATTTCCAGCTCGCCGATAAAGCGCTGGCGCTGTTCGCTGAGCAAACGCGCGTATTCCATGGCCGCCTTGGTGTCATGGATTGAGCATGGCCCGATCACCACCATCACACGGTCATCCATGCCATGCAAGATGGCATGCAGCTTTTCGCGCGCATTGGCGACGGTTTCGCCGGCAGCTTCTGTCACGGAAAATTCGCGGATCAAATGGGACGGCGGAATCAACTCCTTCATTTCGCGGATTCGTAAGTCATCGGTGCGACGCATCATCTTTTGGCCTCTCTGTTCAATTCAATTCAGTTGGATTCTTTGGGTTCTGCTTGCGATTTTCTCAGTGCGCGGGGTAAAAAAAAAACCGCCATCGCTGGCGGTTTGTTTTCGGTCTGCTTCTTTTACTTTTACATAAGCTGGCCGCAATTCCCCGCCTGACGACTGGAAAAGCTAAAGTAAAAGTAAAAGAAGAAGAATTTAGTCATGATCACAATGCGCAATGCCGCATAAAAGCAGGCTGAACCGGAAAAACGCCCCACACTGTGCGGGGCGAAAACCACTATAACAAAATTTCCCGCGCTTTGGCAAGCAGATTCAGCGCTTTTTTGCGCATTGCAATATGGCGCTTGAAATGCGACGAAGATCTCACACCATGC